>NZ_JAUIZJ010000023.1:0-602820 GCF_030435535.1 Bradyrhizobium sp. WYCCWR 13022 | reverse complement strand
TGAACGAAACGAGAATTGTGTTACCCATGTCGTCGGTTTGATCTGTTACCTATGTCGCCGGTTGCTCACGCTAGCGCCGGATGAGGGGTTGCATCCGCGAATTCAGATGCGCGAGGTTCGCGCGGAGAGAACCCCTCTCCCACAAGGGGAGAGGGAAAGCGCTTCGTTCCACCCGCGCTACCTCATCACGCAACGTATGGCTTCGGCATCGCGCCCACATAGGACGAACTCGGCCGGATCAACCGGCCCGTCCGCTGCTGTTCGCGCGCGTGCGCGGTCCATCCTGCACTACGCGCCACCGCGAAGATCGGCGTGAAGGCCTGCCTTGGAATCGTCAGCGCATCGAGCAGGATCGCGGTGAAGAACTCGACATTGGTCTCCAGCGGCCGCTCTGGATTCTTTTTGCGGAGTGCTGCGCGGATATAGGCTTCGACCTCGCCGGCAAACGGCAGATCGGCGCCGTTGGACGCGAGCGCCTCGACCGCGGTCTTCAGCACATCGGCGCGCGGATCGCGCACGCGATAGACGCGGTGGCCAAAGCCCATCATCCGTTCGCCGCGCGCCAGCGCCGCATCGACCCAGGGCTGGATCCGCTCGCGCGATCCGATCGCGTCGAGCATTTCCAGCACCGGCTCCGGCGCGCCGCCATGCAGCGGACCGGTGAGCGCGCAATAGCCGGCGGTGACGGCCGCGAACAGATCGGCCTGTGTCGAGGCCACCACGCGTGCGGTGAAGGTCGAGGCGTTCATGCCGTGATCACTGGCGGTGACGAGATAGGCATCGAGCGCAGTGACCTCGCGTGCGGCCGGCGCGTGCCCATGCAGCATGCGCAGCGTATCGGCGGCGTGGCTGAGGTTCGGATCGGGTGCGACCGGATCGAGCCCTTTTGCGCGCCGGACCAGCGCGCCCGCGATAACCGGAAACGCGCCGACGATGGTCGCTTCATGCGCGAGGCCGTCCTCGGCGCGCAAGCCCGCGACCGCCGCACGAAACCCGTCGACGATCCCCATGCCTTGCGTCGTCGGCAGCAGGCCGGAAAGCCGAGCAAAGGCGCGCTCGCGCGCCGCCCCCAGGCTCGCCCGCACATTGGCTTCGCTCAGCGTGGTCTGGCTGGCGCCATTCCAGAGCCGAGCGGTGACGCCCTCGAAACTCGAGGCGGAGGCGAGCGTGCCGACATGCTCGCCGGCAATGATCAACTCGCCGCGCTCGCCATCGACATGGCTCAGCACGGTTTCGGCTGCGGGAACGCCGTCCAGCCCGATCTGGCTTTTGGTGAGGTGGATGTTCATGGCCCAAATCTCCCTTTTGCACTGCACCGTGGGAAAATCGGGCCTCTCGACAGATTGATCAATCTTGATTACATCAATCAATATGAAAAATTCTGAAGGTCTGTATCTCTCCGCCCGGGAAGCCGCGGCCGAGCTCGCGATCTCGCCGGCCACGCTCTACGCCTATGTCAGCCGCGGCCTGATCCGCTCGGAGCCGACGCCCGACTCGCGCAAGAACCGCTACCGCGCCGAGGATGTCCGCGCACTGAAGGAGCGTCGGGTGCCGTCGCCGGAGCCGCGGGGCTTGCGCAGTTTCGATGCCGATCTGCCTGTCATGGATACGGAGATCTCGACCATCACCGAGGAAGGCGCCATCTATCGCGGCGTGAACTGCGTCGATCTCGCCGAGAACGACACGCTGGAGCACACCGCAACGCTGCTCTGGGACGTCGCCGACGTCGATCCCTTCGCGCCCGACAATCAGCCGAAAATCTCCGATGAGATGCGTGCGATTGCGGAAGCTGCACGACGCGCGGCGCCGATCGATCGTGCGATCGCCGTGCTCGCGCTCGCGACGAGCGCCGATTCCCGCGCCTTCACCCGCGCGCCGGATGGCCGCGCGATGGTCGGCGCGCGCATCGTCCGGCTCCTCGTTGCCACGATGCTGAATTCCGAGCCGTCATCCGACGCCTTGCATCAGCAGATTGCGCGCGCCTGGGCTGCCGACAACAAGCATGCGGGCGATCTCATCCGCCGTGCACTGGTGCTGCTCGCCGATCACGAGCTGAACGCCTCGACCTTCACGGCGCGCTGCGCGGCTTCGACCGGGCTCAGTCTCTACGATTCCGTCATCGCCGGCCTCGCTGCGCTGAAAGGACCAAAGCATGGCGGCGCCGGCGTGCTGGCCTCGCAACTGGTCAAGACATTGGTCGATCGCGACGTCGAGCCGATGGTGCGCGAGCGCGTTGCGCTCGGCGAGCGTTTTCCGGGCTTCGGCCACGGCGTCTACAAGCGCGGCGATCCCCGTGCGCAATCGTTGCTGAATGCGCTGGCGCGCGCCGGCGCACCGCGCAAATTCACGAAAGAGGTGCCGGATCGGATTGCGGAGGCGACCGGCGAGTTCGTCAACATCGACTACGTGCTCGCCGTGCTCGTGCACGCGCTGCGCCTGCCTGCAGGCAGCGAGCTCGCGCTCTTCGCGATGGCCCGCAGCGTCGGCTGGATCGCGCATGCCAGCGAGCAATTGCAGTTCGGCAAGCTGATCCGGCCGCGGGCACGGTATGTGGGGCCGGCGCCGGGGCGGAGGGCCGGAGCCTAGCTAAATTCAGCCTCGGGGCTTGGCCGCCGCGACAACGCTGCCGTGCCTCCGGCGGATGGTCCAGATCGCCAGCCCCAGCACGATCGCGATGCCGACGACGCTGAAAATCCAGATGTGCTTGCCGATATGCTCATGGTGCGGCAGGCCGGCATATTGGTGCAGAGCCGAAACCGCCAGGACGCCCGGCAGCACATGGGCCGGCGCCCAGACCAGGATCGCCGGGATGTTCACCGCGTAGAATTTGGCCGGCGCCATGTCGAGCGCGCCGGCGGTAATCGGCACGAAGGCGCGGATCGGCGGCACGAAGCGGGCGAAGAACACGGCCCAGGTGCCGAAGCGATGGAAGAAGGCCTCGCTCTCCTCGACCACGCGCGGGTAATTCGCGAGCGGCCAGGTGTCGAGGATTTCGCGCTGCTGCCGATGCCCGACCCAGTAAGCCGATCCGTCGCCGAGCACGGCGCCGGTGACGGCCGCCAGCAGCACCCATTGCAGCTTCAACTCTCCGCCGGGAACCAGCGCGCTCAGCGCCAGGATGATGGTCGAGCCCGGGATCACCGATCCCACCACCGGCACAGCTTCGAGCAGCGCTGCCAGGAACAGGGTCAGATAAGCCAGCCACGCATGGACTGAGACGAAGGAGATCAGGGGATCAAGGAAGGACGTCACGTCGTCTCTGTCACGGGCTGGGGCATTCGGGTTCAGACCCTTACATAAGTAAGACGGGGCGAAGAAAGTGCCATTTGCTTGGGCAGGCGGCTGTCCGGCGCGAAATTTGGGCGAGATTTGCAGGGCAGCCTTCCCAAAATCGCGTTCCTTGCCTATCTAAATGAAAAGACAACGGAACTTTGATTGGCGCGCGGGCTTCTGCCGGCACGTTGTCTCTGATAGGTTCGCAGCCGCACCCAGCCGCAGCCAACGTGCAAATAACTGGTCTCGGGACCGCCCGGGGCCTCGGAGGATTGATGACGACCGCCGCCCTGTCCAAAGTTGAGGAAGTTTCCGGTTTGCCCGACATGAAGGTGTCGGTGCGCCAGGTGTTCGGGATCGACAGCGATCTCGAAGTGCCGGCCTATTCCGAAGTCGATCCTCACGTCCCTGAAGTCGATTCCGACTACCGTTTCGACCGCGCCACCACGCTTGCCATTCTCGCCGGCTTCGCCCGCAACCGCCGCGTGATGGTCACCGGCTATCACGGCACCGGCAAATCCACCCATATCGAGCAGGTCGCCGCTCGCCTGAACTGGCCCTGCGTGCGTGTCAACCTCGACAGCCACATCAGCCGTATCGACCTCGTCGGCAAGGACTCCATCGTGGTCCGCGACGGCAAGCAGGTCACCGAATTCCGTGACGGCATCCTGCCCTGGGCGCTGCAGAACAACGTCGCGCTGGTGTTCGACGAATACGACGCCGGCCGTCCGGACGTGATGTTCGTGATCCAGCGCGTGCTGGAAGTCTCCGGCCGCCTGACGCTGCTCGACCAGAACAAGGTGATCAAGCCGCATCCGGCGTTCCGCCTGTTCGCGACCGCCAACACGGTCGGCCTCGGCGATACCTCGGGCCTCTACCACGGCACCCAGCAGATCAACCAGGGCCAGATGGACCGCTGGTCGATCGTCACCACGCTGAACTATCTCAGCCACGACGAGGAAGTGGAGATCGTGCTGGCCAAGGCCAAGCACTATCGCACCCAGGAAGGCCGCGACATCGTCAACAAGATGGTGCGCCTTGCCGATCTGACCCGTAACGCCTTCGCCAATGGCGATCTGTCCACGGTGATGAGCCCGCGCACGGTGATCACCTGGGCGGAAAACGCCGACATCTTCGGCGATATCGGCTTCGCCTTCCGCGTCACCTTCCTCAACAAGTGCGACGAGCTCGAGCGTCCCCTGGTCGCCGAGTTCTACCAGCGCTGCTTCAACGCGGAGCTGCCGGAATCGGCAGTCAACGTGGCGCTGTCCTGATTTCCCTCTCGGTGTGTCGTCCCGGCCTTCGCCGGGGCGACGGATCAAGGTGACATGACCACCTCCAACTCCAAATTCCGCAACAGCAAGGAAGCCCCGACCGAGCCGTTCAAGCGCTCGGTGGCGTCCTGCCTGAAGGCGATCGCGAAGTCGCCCGAGCTCGACGTCTCCTTCGCGGCCGAGCGCCCGGGCCTCGCGCCCGGCAAGGCGCGGCTGCCCGAGCCCGCGCGCAAGATGACAAAACGCGACGCGGCGATCGTGCGCGGCCACGCGGACTCGATCGCGCTCAAGATCGCCTGTCACGACGCAAAACTGCATCGCAAGCTGATGCCCGGCAATCCGCAGGCGCGCGGCGTGTTCGAGGCGGTGGAGCAGGCGAGGGTCGAGGCGATCGGCGCGCGCCGCATGGCGGGCGTTGCGAAAAACCTCACCGCGATGCTCGACGATCACTTCCATCGCGGCAAGTTCGACGAGATCACCGACCGCGCCGACGCGCCGCTCGCCGATGCGCTGGCGATGCTGGTGCGCGAGCGCCTCACGGGCCTCGCGCCGCCCGCGGCCGCCAGGAAGATGGTCGATCTCTGGCGTCCCATTCTCGAAGACAAGATCGGCAAGCGGCTCGACCGGCTCGACGGCGTGGTCGAGGACCAGACCAGGTTCGGCGATGCCGTGCATGACCTGCTGACCGCGCTCGAGCTCGGCGACGAGCGCAACGCCGACAGCGAGGACAACGACGACAACGACGAGAACCAGGACGGCGACAACGATCAGTCCGGTGCGGAAGGCTCGCCGGATTCCGACGCCGCGCAGGAGATGAGCGCCGACCAGGCGCAGGCCTCCAGCGAGGAGATGAGCGAGAGCGCGATGGAAAGCGCGCAGGCCTCGACCTCGGACACCTTCGACGACGGCGAGCTCGGCGACGACGAGACGCCGGGCGAGGCGACGCGTCCGAACGCGCACGGCAAGAACGAGCCGCGCGGGCCGGAATATCACGCCTTCGCGCCCAAGTTCGACGAGGTCATCGCCGCCGAGGATCTCTGCGACCATGACGAGCTGGAGCGCCTGCGCGCCTATCTCGACAAGCAGCTCGCGCATCTTCAGGGCATCGTCGCGCGCCTCGCCAACCGCCTGCAGCGCCGCCTGATGGCGCAGCAGAACCGCGCCTGGGAGTTCGATCTCGAAGAGGGCATTTTGGACCCCGCGCGCCTGTCGCGCGTCGTCACCGATCCCTATCACCCGCTGTCCTTCATGCACGAGAAGGAGGCGACGTTCCGCGACACGGTGGTCACGCTGCTGCTCGACAATTCCGGCTCGATGCGCGGCCGCCCGATCACGGTCGCGGCGACCTGCGCCGACATTCTCGCCCGCACGCTGGAGCGTTGCGGCGTCAAGGTCGAGATCCTGGGCTTCACCACGCGCGCCTGGAAGGGCGGGCAATCGCGCGAGGCGTGGCTCGCCGCCGGCAAGCCGGCCAATCCCGGCCGCCTCAACGATCTCCGCCACATCATCTACAAGTCCGCCGACGCGCCCTGGCGCCGTGCGCGGAAGAACCTCGGCCTGATGATGCGCGAGGGCCTGCTGAAGGAGAACATCGACGGCGAGGCGCTCGACTGGGCGCACAAGCGCCTGCTCGGCCGGCCCGAGCAGCGCAAGATCCTGATGATGATCTCGGACGGTGCGCCGGTCGACGATTCCACGCTGTCGGTCAACCCCGGCAATTACCTCGAGCGGCATTTGCGCCACATCATCGAGGAGATCGAGACCCGTTCGCCGGTCGAACTGATCGCGATCGGCATCGGCCATGACGTGACGCGCTACTACCGCCGCGCGGTGACGATCGTGGATGCCGAGGAGCTCGGCGGCGCCATCACCGAGAAGCTCGCCGAACTCTTCAGCGAGACCAACACGGCGCCGACACAACCGGCCAATCGCCCGCGACGCAAACTGCATTCGTGAGCACGCTTCAATCCCGCCGCAGCTTCATTGGCCACGCGGCGGCGGGATTTTCCACTCTCGCTCTGCCTCGGCTCGCGCAAGCGCAGGCCGTTGCCAGGCCCGCGCAGCCCGAGCATGCCGTCACCGCGCCCGCCAGCATCGAGGTCAACGCGCGGCCAATCCCGTCCTTCGAGCCGCGCGACCGTTCGCGCGTGCGCTTCGGCTCCCTGCAATATCGCAGCGGCCTCGTCCTGACTTCGCCGCATCGCGGCTTCGGCGGCCTGTCAGGCCTGCGCTTTCTCGACGACAAGGGCGAGCGCTTCCTCGCGCTGTCCGATCAGGGCGCCTGGTTCACCGGCGCCATCCGCTATGCCGGCAGCAGGATGGTCGGGCTCGACGACGTCGAGGTCGCGCCGATGCTGAACGCCGAGGGCCGGCCGATCACCGAGAAGCGGCTCTGGTACGATACCGAGTCGCTCGCGCGCGACGGCTCGACCGTTTATGTCGGGCTCGAGCGCGTCAACCAGATCATGCGCTTCGATTTCGCCAGCGGCGGCACGCGCGCCCGCGGCGAGGTGCTGCCGACGCCATCAGGCTTGCGCAAGCTGCCCACCAACAAGGGGCTCGAGGCGCTGGTGTTCGTGCCGAAGGACATGAAGGGTCAGCCGCTCGCGGGCACGCTGATCGCGATGTCGGAAGGCGGCATCGATGCCGACGGCAACCTGATCGGCTTTTTGATCGGCGGTCCGTCGCCCGGCCAGTTCAGCGTCAGGCGCACCGACAAGCAGTTCATCAGCGATGCGGTGCTGCTGCCGTCCGGAGAGCTGCTGATCCTCGAGCGCAAATTCTCCTGGTTCACCGGCATCAACATCCGCATCCGCTCGCTGCCGTTGAAGGCGATCGCGCCGGGCGCAGTGGTCGACGGCCCCGTGCTGTTCGAGGCCGATCTCGGCCACGAGGTCGACAACATGGAAGGCATCGACGCCCATGTCACGGCGGAGGGCGAGACCGTGCTGACCATGGTGTCGGACGATAATTTCTCGCTGCTCCAGCGCACCCTGCTGTTGCAGTTCACGCTGGTGGAATAGCCTCGCTGTACCCCGCCTGATAGCGCTCTCGTGTCCCCGGCGAGCAGCACCGCTGCGCGCTGCGCTGCGTCCGGGACACGAAACCGTTGTCCAGCGGCAATGCATGGCCCCGCGCGCTGCCATGCCCGCTGCGCAACTCGCAATCCGCCATCCGCCCACTACACTCCATGCAATTGCTTCCATCCCTCCATCCCCGGATCCCCCTCGCATGAGCGCCCTGTTTTCCCCGATCAAGCTGCGCGGCCTGACGCTGAAGAACCGTCTCGTGGTGTCGCCGATGTGCCAGTATTCGGCCGAAGACGGCGTTCCCACCGACTGGCATTTCACCCACATCAACAATCTGGCGCTGTCTGGCGCGGCGATGTTCTGCATCGAGGCGACCCATGTGGAAGCGATCGGCCGCATCACGCCGGGCTGCCTCGGGCTCTACAACGACGCCTCCGAAGCCGCGCTGAAGCAGATCCTCGGCTCGGTGCGGAAACACTCGCACACGGCGATCGCGATGCAGCTCGCCCATGCGGGCCGCAAGGCGTCCAGCGCGAAGCCCTGGGACGGCGGCCAGCTCATTCCGCTGAGCGAGGGCGGCTGGCAGACGGTGGCGCCGTCGGCCGTGCCGCACAAGGAGGGCGAGGCGGCGCCGGTCGCGCTCGATGCTGCCGGCTTGAAGCGCATCCGCGAGGCCTTCGTCGACAGCGCAAAGCGCGCGGAGCGCATCGGCATCGATGCGATCGAGCTGCACGGCGCGCACGGCTATCTCATGCATCAATTCCTGTCGCCGATCTCGAACCGGCGCACCGACGAATATGGCGGCTCGCTCGAAAACCGCATGCGCTTCCCGCTCGAGATCTATGATGCGGTGCGCAGCGTGTTTCCGCACGACAAGCCGGTCGGCATGCGGGTGTCGTCGACCGATTGGGTCGAGGGCGGCTGGGATCTCGCGCAGACCATCGAGTTCGCCAGGGCGCTGAAGGCGCGCGGCGTCGACTGGATCGACGCTTCCTCCGGCGGCGTCTCGCCGCTGCAGAAGATCACGCTCGGCCCCGGCTACCAGGTCCAGTTCGCAGATGCGATCAGGCGCGAGACCGGCCTGCCGACCATCGCCGTCGGCCTGATCACGGAAGCAAGGCACGCCGAGGAGATCGTCGCCAGCGGCAAGGCCGACATGGTCGCGCTCGCCCGCGGCATGCTCTACGACCCCCGCTGGGGCTGGCACGCCGCCGCCGAACTCGGTGGCGAAGTCGAGGCGCCCCCGCAATACTGGCGCTCGCAGCCGTCCACGCAGAAGGCGCTGTTCGGCAAGACCACGTTCGGGGCGCGGTGAGCTGTCTTCGCCTCCCCGCGCGAGCGAAGCGCGTCGCGCCCCCGCGGGGAACGGGGAGAGGGAGCAACACAGAACCCGCGCATCCGTAACTCTCCTAACCTTCCACCCAGGCCAAAATGGGCCTAACCTCTGACCCATCCGCGGCATCACGGAGGTCCGCCATGCGGTTTCGTGTTCGCAAGACTGCTCACGTGTTCGAGCGATTGGGCCTCGCGATGGCGGGCGCCGCGTGCGGGCTGTTCGTCGGCGCCTATGTCGGATCGGCGATACCCGCGCTCACCACGCAGGGCTTTCTGCTGCTGATGATGCTGCTCGGCATCGTCGGCTTCTATCTCGGCATCGACACGCCGCAACTTCCCTTCGATGACGCGCACAGTCATATCGACGCCGCCGAGCTCCTGAGCTCCGCCGGCACCCTCTGCGCCACGCTCACGGCGCTCGCCTCCGTCGCCGTCATCGTGCTCCGCCTCGAGCCGCACGACGCGCTGACCTGGCTGGTGTTCCTCGGCTGGATCGGCGGCGTGGCCATGCAGATCGTCGCGGGCGCGAAGGCCAGGATGCGAAAGGCGTGAGGTTGTTATTGTTGCGAGGGATCGTGCGACACGCACGCTGCGTTCCCTCCCCCCTTGTGGGGGAGGGCTAGGGAGAGGGGTGGTCACACGGCGCGCCCTATCGACTCCAGCGCGATTCCGTTGCCGCCAATCAGCACCGTTTGCTGAGCCACCGCTCTCCCCAACCCTCCCCCACAAGGGGGGAGGGAGCCGAGCGGGGTGCTTGGCGACGTCTTCGGCTCACATCGATGCGTTTGAAAAGCAGCCTGTTCAGCGCGCCTAAAACACCACGCCCACCCGCGTGCCGCGCTTCCACGCGATGCGGCAGCGCTTCTTGGTGTTGACGTGCAGCAGCTCGAAGCGGTCGGGGATGTTCACCTGCCCGCCGAGATCGACGCAGGCGCCGCCAGGCGAATAGTCGATCAGCGTGCACGGGATCACAGGCGCGCGCGGGTCGGTGATGATCTTGGCCTGGCGGGACACCAGGCCCGCCGGCTTCACACGGGCGTACTTTCGCGGATGCTGTGGCACGTGTCCTCCTGCTCCGCTGTTCTTGCGGAGGTCTCGCCTGACATGATGCCGGCGGAGGTGATGCGATCAGGCTAAGGCCGGGCGGAGAATTTTAATGAAAAGTGGCGCCGATCGGAGAATGCGGAGGTAGCGGGGTGCTCCACCCGCTATTTCCTCCGCAACGGGATAATCCCCAAGAGGAAAGAGCCCTCACCCGCCGCGCTCTTCGAGCGCGTCGGCCTCTCCCGCAACCGGGAGAGGCGAAGCCGGATCCACCCCCGGTGCCACCGGCATCGGCACCGTCACGAACTCCTTCGGCATGTTCACCGGATGATAGTCCGGCTCCACCGCCATGCGCTTCAGCACGCTCTCATGCACGTGCGCGCCGCCGGGAATGACGCGCGGCTCGCAATCGGGGATGTAGAACCCCAGCACCACCTTCCTGTCCGGCCATTCCTTGTACTTTGCGCTCTTCGGAATGAATTCCAGCACGCGCCAGGCCGCGCTCATCGAATCGTGCAAGCTCCCCGACTTGCCGGTGTAGGCGGGCGGGACGTACTGGAACGGCGAGTTCTTGCGCTGGATGCCCCAGGCGAGCTGGTTCACGGTGCGCGGGTTGAAGTTCAGCCCGGCCTTCGCGGCCTCGTCGATCATCCAGATCAGCGGATATTTCGATTCCCCGCTCTCCGCCTCCGGATAGCCGCCGCCGACGTCGCTGTGCACGCCGGCGAACCACACCTGCATGATGTCCTGCGGCACCTTCTTCTCGTCCGGCACGTAGCGGTTGCTCCAGTACTCCTGCGGCTCCTCGTACACCTTCAGGCGGAACATGCAGCGCCGCTCGTCGATCGCGATCGCCTGGCGGAAGATGGCGACGCTGGGGTTGCGCAGCGTGAAGGCGAGCTCCTCCAGGCTTGGCAAGAACAGGCGGTCGGCGCGCGGCACGATCACGCTCGCCACCGTGTCCCACACGCCGATGAAGTGGATGGTCGGCCAGCGCGTCGAGGTGATGCGCGCGAACTGCGCGGCGAGGTCGAAGGTGCCCTGCGGTAGCGGCCCCTGGTCGTCGACATCGACATTCTGGAGGTCGGAGATATCGTTGCCGCGCCCGGTGCCGGAATATTGCTTGTAGGCGACGAGGCCCGAGCCTGCGAGGTTCGCCTGCTCCGGCGAGATCAGCCCGATCTTGTGGATGAGCCCCGCCAGCACGCGCACGGTGTAGGCGCCGCGCGAAAACCCGAACAGATAGATCTTGTCGCCGGGCGCGTAATGCTCGACCAGGAAGCAATAGGCCGAGAGCACGTTGTCATCGAGCCCGTAGCCGGTGGCGAGCCCCAGCACCAGGTTGACGTCGGCCTTGATCCGGTGCCACGTCGACGGCTTCGTCACCGTGCCGACGCCCGGATCGTAGAACACCATCTGCCGCGGCTGCGTCCTGTCGGTCTTGCGCAGGCAGCGATAGAGCTTCAGGACGTTGGAGATGTTCTCCGAGATCTCGTTGCCGGTGCCGTCGCAGCAGATGACGAGGTTCTTCGGGTCGCGGTTGGGTGCGTGGTCCACGGCGTGCGCCTCCGGGTGATGCTACCGGGGCGAGTATAGCGGATTTTAAAGTCCGTTCGGTGAAAATCGCTTTAGTTACACTTGTGCGCGAATCGGTACTCTCGGTCGCACTTGGATGCTTGTGAGAATTTCTTCATATATTTGAGCTTCTCCGGGCATCTCAATGGTGATCACCAAGCCAAATGGAATTGGTTCATCTATTGGTGTCGCTTGATCTCGCTCTCTTTGAATTTGGATCGGAATTGTCGCCCCGTTCTCCGCTTCGCCGATTTGTGAGCTAGTCCATCTTCGATGAACGACAGTTCCACTTTCAGACTGGCTATTGGACGGCTGATCTGACGTAGTGGTCACGCCGGTCAATTGCAGAGAACTTCGTTCGAGTGAATCGATCTTGAGCTTCACCGCTCGATAAGCCAAGTGTCCTGGACGGGTAGGGGTAAACCAGGCCAGTGTGGCGCGTATTTCTCTCGCAGCAGCTGAGATAGAAAGTGACTGGGGTACGCGCAGATCAAAGATTATAGACTCTTCCGGACCCAGTGTTCCTGTTGCCCACAGGGTCGCACGGTCATTCATGCATGCAACGACATTATCAGGGTCAACAAATCCGAAGCCCAAGTAGCGACTAACCTCGCGCCGCCAATGTTCATGATGAAGCGTCGATGTTGGGTCGACGACGGCACGAACAAACACTTCACTTCCGCGCCAGGAAGCAGAATGGACCAGAAACGACTTTAGAAGAACGGCGCGCTCGATTAGCGACATCGCTTGGATGAGTTGCGGGTAGGCCTCTTCGAGAGCATCGAATATCCGGTGTCCAGAGTGGGTAGCCAGAGCAGCGGCAGCGCTTGTACCGATCGTGAAGTGCGTTCCTAACGTCCCATTTTGCGACGGAGCCGCAACTCTTAACCCCCAGAAACGGCTAGGATTGGGATGTGGCGCTAGGTTCACGGGCGAAGACGCGGGCTCAATCCTAACCCTTTCTCGGCCTCCAGCAAATAAAGCCTCGGGCTTAATTGCTCGTCGTAGCCCGGGTCCAAGTCTAGAGGAGAAGTTTGGCATCTCCATACCGGCGAAAGGTATGAAGGGTGTCGCACCCCTAAAAGTCTCCCGCGAGGAGTCATAGTGCCAAGCCCCGATCGTCAGTGAATTAATGCTGTCGGCAGGAGCGAGGATTCGGCGATCGGCCTTCACAGCGTCGATGCCTGCGAGAGTAGTTTGGGTCCTTGTCTCGAGCGGAGCCGCGCTGAAGCTCGCCTCATCGGGAAAGTCCTCTAGAACAACCGCGCGGCCGCAATTTCCTGCGCTTATGATGAAGAGTATGCCGTACGCGTAGGATAGGTAATCGAGTGCACGAGCCCACGTAGATATTTTTCCAGAGAAGGGCTTGGTCGTGTCACCAAGAGATAGGTTCACGATGATCACTTCTTCCCCGCCAGCGCTTCGCATGCGTATGACAGCTTCGAAGATTACGTCGACTACAAGTCTGTTTTCGTCAAATCTCTCTACGCCAAACGCAGGCGCATACATTACGGGCCTAAAGTAGATCTGACGACTTAAGGGTGAAGGTGCATCGTTCAGGTCGCCGTGAACAACCAATGAAGCAATCGCCGTTCCGTGTACACGCTGGCCAACCGCACGAGCCTCAAGATCGTCAGGGTCATCGATTCTTAGCCGATCGGCAAGCAATGGGTGGGCTTGAACGGGAATCGCATCGAAGACGGCGGCGATCGGCCGCTCTCTAATGGGGGCAGGTCGCGCAATACCTTCTGAGATCACCTCATCAGCGACATCAATAGCAGTTCCGATGCTCTGGGGAGTGATTGCGACAATAGGATCTGCGCCGGCGAGCGATGTCGGGTCGAGCGCAGCGATACGGCGCACTTCTGTCGCAGGAACTTCAACTAGGACGGCGTGGTACGCGAATTCAGGTCGATAGGTTTGATGAACGACCGTTCCTCCGATGGTCGCAATGGATTGGCGAGCATCGCGTTCAGTCGATCGCGACGCCTCGATTGAATTTCTGAAGACTAGTTCAATCTCTAGTCTGAACAGTTCGGCATCTGGTGCCCCGTCCGCGAGATCATGGAAGTATTCTTGATTTTCACGGGAAACCCGATCGGAGGGCCCCCAAGGGCGAACAGTGCGAAGCTGTAAGAATAGGTCTCTCCAAGGCGTGAAATTTCTTGGGACGGTACCCTCGCGTACCCAAAGCTCCCAAAGTGAAACGATTTGCTGCAGTGCGCCCAATTGAGGGACAAGCAAATAGAACTCGGGGCTCGTATCGAAGTCGTCGGCCTCAAGCTCTTCTTCACCGGCAAACTCCAATCCTTCGATGCGCTGGATTGCTTTGGCGAAGTTCTGCACCGAGCCAGTGACTTCAAATACAAGAAGCCGTTCTGGGGCTAAGGAGTTCGGATCTGATCGGAGCTGAAGGATCGCGTCAGGGCGGCTAAGAATATTCTGTAGTCGAGAAAATACGGGCCCGTGGTTCTGCGCTTGTGCTTGCCGATCAAAGCGTCTTGCTTGTCCTCCTCCGCCGCCCGATCGCCGTCTTGGGACGTCTCTTGGACTGTTTAGACGCAGAAGCGGCTTCTGAGGGTCGTAAGGCATCTGGCGTAGCAATAACCCTTGATGTCCATAATTCAACTTGCTCGCGTAGAATATCCTTCAGCTCGCGATTTGCGAGTGAAAGTATGTGCCGTCGTCGAACCGTTTGGCAGAAATCCAAAGCTTCCGCGAAGCTAATGACCCCCAATTTGCTGGCTAAGGTGTTCGCCGATAGGCCGGCACTCTCTGGCCAAGTCTCAAATTGGCGGTCTAAGAAAGCTGCTAGCGCATCATGGGATGGCAAAGGCATTGCGAGGCGAAGTTCGAAGCGACGCCATACTGCTCGATCTAGCAATTCAGCGTGGTTTGTAGCGGCGACCGTTACAACGTAGCTCGGTAAACGATCAATTTGCATCAGCAAGAAGGAAACTACTCGCTTGATCTCACCGGTTTCGTGGCTATCCCCGCGCTCTTTCCCGATCGAGTCAAATTCGTCGAAGAACAGGACGCAAGGAACAGTGCGAGCGTAGTCGAATAGTCGCGCCAAACGCGTGTTAGTTTCGCCAAGGAACGAGCCAACGAGCGCATCGTATCGAACAGTGAAAAAGGGGACCGCCAAAGCCTCTGCGACAGCTTCTGCAATTGAGGTCTTGCCATTGCCCGGAGGACCAGACAGCAGCAACCGATGTCGCGGCTGCATCCCGTGAGCTCGAAGTAAGTCCGCTCGATGTTGTTCTTCGATGAGTTGCTTTACTTGTTGGGAAACGGGAAGAGGCAGGATCAATTCTTCCAGTCGCCGACGCGGGACAGTTTCGATAATGCTGTCTTTGCCGGACTGAGAATTCGCTGATGCTACGTTGGCGGGCGGTGTGATCGTGACGGCTGAAAGCGCTCTTTGCAGGCGATCGGCCAGCACATGGTGGTTCTTGCTCCGCTCTTCTGCAACGGCAGCTTCTACAGATGAACGCAAGGCTGCCCGATCGCCGGTAGCACCAGCGCGAACTATTGAAAGAAGGAGGTCACTTCGTGCCACCGATGAGCTCACAGTGAAGCTATTTGCGCAAGGCTAACACGAGCTCAGGCCAATACATAGAAGGGCTGAGCTGTGGCTCACAACTTGAAACGCAAATGGTCAAAAGTCTTCGTACAAACAAAAACGGCCGGATCTTTCGATCCGGCCGCAACGCAAAATTCTACTCGGCTAAGCCTACGCCACGCGACGCAACTTAGCCCCCGCCCAACTCTGGAATTGGATCAGCTGGCCTTCTTGACCGGCGCGTCGCCGACCTTCTTCTGGATGGCGCGCTTGAGCTCGAGGGCGCGCGGCGACAGGGCGTCGGCGTTGGCCTTGAGCAGAAAGGTGTCGAGGCCGCCATTGTGGTCGACGCTCTTCACCGCGTTGGTGGAGACGCGCAGGCGCACGTTGCGGCCCAGCGCTTCCGAGATGAAGGTCACGTTGACCAGGTTCGGCAGGAAGCGGCGCTTGGTCTTGATGTTGGAGTGGCTGACCTTGTGGCCGACGAGGGGGCCCTTGGCCGTCAGTTCGCAGCGGCGAGACATGGCAAAAATCCTTGTTTCGAACCCCCAACGATTGCGGCCGCCATTCGGGGCGCCACGGGGGCTAATTCTGTGTCCTTGCAGGGAGCGGGCGGACGTATAGGGGGTGAGGGCCGGGTAGTCAAGGATTTGGGGCGGGGTTTCATGCCACGCAACAGGTGTCATCGCCCGGCTGGACCGGGCGATCCAGTATTCCAGAGGCCGGCGTTTGAGAGCTCGGCCTCACCAGATCCGTCTCGGCGTACTGGATACCCCGCTTTCGCGGGGTATGACAGCGGAATGGGCGGACAGAGGTATCGCAGCCCGCGGGTTCGGCCAATCACCAAAACGGCAGTGTTTGAAGCGTCTTACCATCACAAAAGCGGCGCAATCGCCGATGAATAGTCCGGTGAGTTCCCTGGCTTTGGCGCCTGGATGCATTGCTTAGCGCCGCAACTGGCTTAAGTAACAACCACTCGCTTCCCGATTGGATCGTCTCGTGCACACGCTCACCCTCTTTCCGCCCCGGCTGCGCGCGGCCGGCAGGCTGGCTTTGGCCGCTATCAGCGGGCTGATGCTGGCGTGGGGGGCCGCGCCGGCCGCGGCGCAGGGCAAGCTCGAGGCGCAATACGAGGCCTCGCTATCAGGCATTCCGGTCGGCCGCGGCGCCTGGAACATCGATATCCAGGACGATGTGTTCTCGGCGGCGGCCTCCGGCGGCACCACCGGCATCCTGAAATCCTTCGCGGGCGGGTCCGGCACCGGCGCCTCGCAGGGGCGCATCGTCAACGGCGCGCTGGTCGCCTCCGCCTACCAGGCCTCCACCACCACTTCGAAGAAGACCGAAGAGATCCACATCACCCTCGACAAGGGCAATGTGAAGGAGTTCGGCATCATTCCGGAGCCGCCGGTCGACCCCGATCGCATCGTCGTCACCGATGCGCATCGCCGTGGCGTGTTCGATCCGATGACCGCCTCGCTGGTCCGCGTCCCCGGCACCGGCGATCCGCTGTCGCCGGAGGCCTGCCACGGCAGCGCGCCGGTGTTCGACGGCCGCATGCGCTACGAGCTCAGGCTCGATTTCAAGCGCATGGCGACCGTGAAGGCGGAGAAGGGCTATCATGGCCCGGTCGTGGTCTGCGCGCTCTATTTCGTGCCTGTGGCCGGCTACATCCCCGACCGCCCCGTGATCAAGTACCTCGCCGCCCAGCGCAACATCGAGATCGCGCTCGCCCCGGTCGCGGGCACCAGGATTTTGGTGCCGTTCTGGCTGAAGGTTCCGACCCCGCTCGGACCGGCGATGCTGGAAGCGACCAGCTTCATCACGACGGCGCAGCCGCCACGGGTAGCGAAGACGCAGTAGCGCTGCGCTGCGATTCCCCGTTACATCAACGGCTTACCCGCCGCCACCGCGCCATCGGCCGCAAGGCCCTTTCTACTGTGCATGGGGTTGTTTTCGCGCGATTGCGTTGGGGCGCCGCTTTGCCGTGAATCCATTTGACTCCGTCCCGATTCTGATTCGACTCCGCGCCATCCCCAACTTAAGGAATTCCGCCCCCAAATCGTCGCTTGTGCGACGGCCCAAAACTCCATCTAGTGCGCAGGAAACAAGGGCCCCGCGAGATGTTGCGTGAACGTAACGGGACTCCGGGGGGAGTCAGCGATTCGGCCGCGATTCGTTCTAGAGTCGTTCCGAAGCTTAAAGCGCGAGGGAAAAGCGTCGCAAAGTGAGACAGTTGCGCGAGTGTCGCGCGCCCGCACCCCGCCGCCCCAGATAGCACTGACATTCGCCAAAATCGCGATTACCTAATAAGCTGGACATGGCCTTTCCTCCTTCCCCCTTCGCTTCCGAGCGCGCGCCTGGCTCCGGCGTCACCGCGGTGCTCGGTCCGACCAACACCGGCAAGACCCATCTCGCCATCGAACGGATGCTCGCGCATTCCTCGGGGCTGATCGGCCTGCCGCTGCGCCTGCTCGCGCGCGAGGTCTACAACAAGATCGTCGCCCGCGTCGGGCCGGAGGCCGTCGCGCTCGTGACGGGCGAAGAGAAGATCAAGCCGAAGAACCCGCGTTACTGGGTCTCGACCGTCGAGGCGATGCCGCGCGATCTCGATGTCTCCTTCCTCGCCGTCGACGAGATCCAGATCGCCTCCGACCTCGAACGCGGCCACGTCTTCACCGACCGCATCCTCAACCGCCGCGGCCGCGACGAGACGCTGCTGCTGGGCGCGGCGACGATGCGCCCGATCATCGAGCGGCTGCTGCCGGGCGTGTCCATGATCACGCGGCCCCGCCTGTCGCAGCTCGAATTCGCCGGCGACCGCAAGATCACGCGCCAGCCGCGCCGCACCGCCATCGTCGCCTTCTCCGCCGACGAGGTCTACGCCATCGCCGAGCTGATCAAGCGCCAGCATGGCGGCGCGGCCGTGGTGCTCGGCTCGCTCTCGCCCCGCACGCGCAATGCGCAGGTCGAGATGTTCCAGAACGGCGACGTCGACTATCTCGTCGCCACCGACGCCGTCGGCATGGGCCTCAATCTCGACGTCGACCACGTCGCCTTCGCCTCCGACCGCAAGTTCGACGGCTACCAGTTCCGTCGCCTGACGCCGGCCGAGTTCGCGCAAGTCGCCGGCCGTGCCGGCCGCGCCACCCGCAACGGCACCTTCGGCACCACGGGCCGCTGCGGCCCGTTCGAGCCCGAGCTGGTGAACGCGCTCCAGAACCACGTCTTCGATCCCGTGAAGATGCTGCAATGGCGCAACTCGAAGCTGGATTTCTCCTCCCTCGGCGCGCTCCAGGTCTCGCTCAACCTCGCCCCCGGCCACGACACGCTGACGCGGGCGCCGATCGCCGAAGACATGCGCGTGCTCGACCACGCCGCCCGCGACGGCGAGGTGCGCGATATCGCGCATGGCAAGGCCGCCGTGGAGCGCCTGTGGGAAGCCTGCCAGGTCCCCGATTACCGCAAGCTCTCGCCCGCCGCCCATGCCGAGCTGGTGACGACGCTCTACGGCTTCCTGATGCAGAAGGGCTGCATCCCCGATTCCTGGTTCGCCGCCCAGGTCGACCAGGCCGACCGCGTCGACGGCGACATCGACACGCTGTCGGCCCGGATCGCGCAAATCCGCACCTGGACCTTCGTCGCCAACCGCCCGGACTGGCTGAAAGACCCCGAACGCTGGCAGGGGACCGCGCGGGAGGTCGAAAATAAATTATCGGATGCGCTCCACGAACGCTTGACTGAGCGTTTCGTTGATCGCCGGACCAGTGTATTGATGCGCCGCCTGCGGGAGAACACGAGCTTGAATACGGAAATCGGCAAGACCGGCGAAGTCATCGTCGAAGGCCATGTCATCGGCCGCCTCGATGGCTTCACCTTTGCACCGGATGCGGCGGAAGCCGGCTCCGATGCGAAAGCCTTGCAGGCTGCCGCGCAAGCGGTGCTCGCCGGCGAGATCAATGCGCGCGCCGAAAAGCTCGGCAACGCGCCGGACGACCAGTTCGTGCTGACGTCGGACGGCACCATCCGCTGGACCGGCGACGCCGTGGCGCGCCTCGTCGCCGCGGAGGAGGCGCTGCATCCGCGCATCCGCATCATCTCGGACGAGCGGCTGACCGGCGGTCCCCGCGACAAAGTGCAGGCGCGGCTCGACCTCTGGCTCAAGACCCATATCGAAAAGCTGCTCGGCCCGATGTTCGAGCTGTCGAAGGCCGAGGACGTCACGGGCATCGCCCGCGGCATCGCCTATCAGCTGGTCGAGGCGCTCGGCGTGCTCGAGCGCCCGAAGATCGCGAACGAGCTGAAGGATCTCGACCAGCCCTCGCGCGCGACGCTGCGCAAATACGGCGTCCGCTTCGGCGCTTACCACATCTATTTCCCCGGCATCCTCAAGCCCGCCGCGCGTGCGCTGGCCGCGCTCTTGTGGGCGTTGAAGCAGGACAATGTCGATCTCTCGGCATTGTCGGGTGCGCAGCATCTGGCCTCGTCCGGCCGCACCTCGTTCCCGGTCGACAAGAGCTTGCCGCGCGATGCCTATCGCGTGCTCGGCTACAAGCAGGCCGGCGAGCGCGCCGTCCGCGTCGACATTCTCGAGCGCCTTGCCGATCTGATCCGCCCGGCGCTGGCATGGCGCGAGAATTCGCCCGGCGAAAAGCCCGCCGGCGCGTTCGACGGCCGCAGCTTCGTGGTGACGCAGGCGATGACCTCGCTCACCGGCTCCGCCGGCGAGGATTTCGCCTCGGTGCTGCGCGCGCTCGGCTATCGCATGGAGAAGCGCCCGCCGCTGCCGCCGAAGCCGGCCGCGCCTGCTGCTGCGGAGGCACCTGTTGCTGCGGAGGCGCCGGCTGCTGAGGCTTCCGCCGAGACGCCTGCTGAAACGACCGACGCCGCGATCGAAGTCGCTCCGGAAGCCGTCACTGTCGAAGACGCGCCCGGCATGGAGCAGCACGACGAGCCCGCTCACGAGGAGCCGGCGCTCGAAGCCTCGCCCGAAGCACCCGTCACGCCGGAAGATGCCCCCGGCATCGCCCCTCCGGCGGAAGAGCCTGCGGCGCCCGCAGAGGCTGCAGCAGAAGCAGCTCCCGCCGAGACCGCTGCAACGGAAGCCATCGCTTCGCCCGACGCCGCTGCGCCTGCTGAAGCCGTTGCCGCGCCCGCCGAGCCCGAGCTGATCGAAGTCTGGCGTCCCGGTGGCCGTCACGAGGATCGCAAGCCGCGCCACGAGCGCCATCGTCATCAGCGCCACAACAACCAGCGTCCGCAGGCCGGCGCTCAAGCCGGCGCTGCGTCCGCTGAGGGCGAGGCCGCGCAATCGGCCGATGGCGAGAAGCGCGGGGAGCGTCATCGTCACGGCGGCCATCGTCGCGATGCCGGCAGAGATTTCCGCAAAGGCCGCGAAGGCGGCGAGGGCGGTGAGCGCCGCGACGACCGCAATCGCAGCTTCCAGGGCAAGGATCGCGACAACAAGGATCGCGATCGCAACCGCGACAACAAGAAGTTCGGCGGTGATCGTGACAAGGGCCGCGACAATCGTGGCCGCGACCGTGACAAGGGCCGCGACCGCCGGGATCGCGAGTCCGGTCCGTCGCTGCGCCCCTACGCATCGAGCGCGAACCCGCGGGAGCGTGATCGCCCCGCGGACCCGAACTCTCCGTTTGCCAAGCTCGCCGCGCTGAAGGAGCAACTCGCGGGTCGGAAGGAGTAATCCCACGACCACCGAGCGGCAGCGTCTCGATAAATGGCTGTGGCACGCGCGGGTGGTGAAGGCGCGCACCTCCGCCGCCGAGCTCGTTGTGACAGGCCATGTCCGCATCAACGGCACGCGCGAGAAATCACCCGGCCATGCGATCAAGCTCGGCGACGTCATCACCGTCGCGCTCGACCGCACCGTGCGTGTGCTGAAGGTGACCGGCTTCAACGAGCGCCGCGGCGATGCCGCCTCGGCGCGCGTGCTCTACGAGGAGCTCGGCACGAAGAGCTCGGCGACGTAAAGCGCAATTAATTGCGCTTCGTATTCATTTCTTGGTCGATCAACCACATAAAGCCGTCATGATCGGGGCTTCCCGACCTTGCAGCGCGGAGCCATCCGCGCTACGCAAGCCGCGACTTTTAAAAGAGCTTTTCGGAGCGTTGGATGACTTACGTCGTCACTGAAAACTGCATCAAGTGCAAGTACACCGACTGCGTCGAGGTCTGCCCGGTCGACTGTTTCTACGAGGGTGACAACATGCTGGTCATCCACCCGGACGAGTGCATCGATTGCGGCGTGTGCGAGCCGGAATGCCCCGCCGACGCCATCAAGCCGGACACGGAACCGGGCCTCGAAAAGTGGCTGGAAGTGAACACCCAGTACGCCAAGAGCTGGCCGAACATCACCCAGAAGAAAGAATCACCCGACGACGCGAAGGAATTCGACGGGATGGAAGGCAAGTTCGAGAAATATTTTTCTCCGAACCCCGGCTCCGGAGACTAAATTCCGGCCCAAACTTAACCCTAATACTTTCGGCAGCGCCGAAAACCAGCCCTCAAGACCCCTAAATCATTGATTTTTGCGGGAAATGTGCTATATTGAGCACATTAAGCTGAACCCCCGTCAGCCCAGTTGGCCCCGTTGGGTTCCCGTGAAACCAAATGTCGAACAGGGGCGTGGCAGTTTCCGCGCGCAGGCTGTGTCACAGAAAACGCGTAAAAAGAGTACTTCAGCGAGGGCTTCCCATAAGGAGGCCAAAAAAGTCGCCGCGGCCAGCCGTAGCGCATCCAAGGGTCGGACCGCCGCCAAGGCGCCGCCGGCTGCAAAGTCCTCGAAGAACAAAAGAAGCGCAATGCCTAACAAGACTGCCAAACCGGCCGCGAAAGCGACCGTTGCCAAGCCTGCTGCTGCCAAGGCTCCCGCTGCCAAGCCCGTTGCTCCGAAGGCTCCCGCTGCTCCGAAGGCTCCTGTTGCTGCCGCCCCCGCCAAGGCCCCCGTCGCTGCTGCCAAGCCGGCCGTGAAGGCCGCTGCGCCCGCGCCGAAGGTCGAGGAAAAGAAGGTCGTGACCCAGCGCCAGGGCTTCAAGGCCAATGAATTCGTCGTTTATCCCGCTCACGGTGTCGGCCAGATCCTGGCCATCGAGGAGCAGGAGATCGCAGGCGCGAAGCTCGAGCTGTTCGTCATCAACTTCATCAAGGACAAGATGACGCTGCGCGTTCCGACCGCCAAGGTCGCCAACGTCGGCATGCGCAAGCTGTCCGAGCCCGCCCTCGTCAAGAAGGCGCTCGAGACGCTGAAGGGCCGTGCCCGCGTCAAGCGCACCATGTGGTCCCGCCGCGCCCAGGAATACGAAGCGAAGATCAATTCGGGCGACATCGTCGCGATCGCGGAAGTCGTGCGCGACCTCTATCGCTCTGAATCGCAGCCCGAGCAGTCCTACAGCGAACGCCAGCTCTATGAAGCGGCGCTCGATCGTCTGTCCCGCGAGATCGCGGTGGTGCAGCACTCGACCGAGACCGAAGCGGTCAAGGAGATCGAGGCCCAGCTCGCCAAGAGCCCGCGCCGCGCGAACGCCAAGGCGGAAGCCACCGACGGTGAAGGCGAGGCGGATGCCGAGGCCGATACCGACGACACCGATGGCGACGACACCACCGTCGCCGACGAGGCCGCGTAAGCGCTTCGCGGCGTTGTTCGCAAACAATCGAAAGCCCGGCCGTTTGGCCGGGCTTTTTGTTCGGATACGTGTTCGAGCCTTCCCTACAGCGTCGCGCGCGGCTGGGTCCAGATCGCAATCGGCCGCTCGAGTCCGCGGATCGCTTGAGGATCCTGGGCGATCAACGATGCAAATGTTTCGGCTGCGCTGCCGAGTTCCAGCTTGGCGCGACTGACGAGATCGTTGCTTGCCACCAGCGCGCAGTCGAGCCTGCGCGTGAGCGCCTCCAGGCGGCTTGCGGCGTTGACGGTGGCGCCGATCACGGCAAATTCCAGACAGGTGTGCCCGATGTCCCCGAGCACCACCGGCCCGTAATGCAGGCCGAAACTGACGCGCATCGGCGGTTCGCCGGACGCCGTTCGCTGCGCATTCCAGCTGTCCGCCGCCGCAATCATGGCCTGGGCACAGCGCAACGCGTTGCTGGCGTCACGCTCGCCTGCGAAGGGCGTGCCGAATGTCGCCATCAATCCGTCGCCCAGATATTTGTCCAGCGTGCCGTCGTGGCGGAAAACCTCCTGCTCCATCAATGCGTGGAATTCGCGCAACGTCCGCACGACTTCCTCCGGGGTGCGCGCATCGGCAAAGGCCGTGAAGCCGACGATGTCCACGAACAGCACCGCGACGTCTTGCGTGCGCACCTGCTTCAACGGCTCGTCGTGCTTCGATAACTCAGTGACCACATTCGGTGAGAAGTAGCGCGCAAGGTTGCCGCGTTCTCGTTCCACCGAGGCGTGCCGGATCAGCAAATCATTGCTGCGGCTGGCTGCGAGCGCCAACGTCACGGCCACGATCATGAAGACGACGATTTCCTGGATTCGGATGCCGAATCCGATCGCGGTCGGCGAGATCAGCGCGAGCAGCCTGTGATCGCTGCCCACCGCGTCCGCAATGCGGGCGGTCAGCGCGGGATCGTGGTCGGGCTGCCACCACACCCAGGCCACGCCGATGATCCAGAGCGCTGCGGTCCATGTTCCGACCGCAACCACGGTCCGCCAGGAATAGGCCAGCGTGGCGCCCGACAGCAGCACGAAAAAGTAGATGAAGTTGCCAAAGTGGTACTGCATCGCCGCCGGCCAGTGCGTCGTGCCGAATGGGTTCGGGACGACGATGACGAATGTGAGCAGCGCAAGGTCGCAGAACAAAAGCGCCAGTTCCGACCGCGATACGCCGACCCGCCCAACCCTGACCTGGGCCCAGCCGATCAGTGCGAACAGGCCGAGCAGCACGACGTAGTACAACTGCTCCCAAGCCGGGTTGATGGCCAGCAGGAGACAGGCGATGACGGCCAGCGCGATATACCGCGCCCGTACCGCCAGTTGCAGGCCCTCCTTCTTGCCGGCTTCGAGTGCCGCCTGCGCAAATTGAACGGTCTCGATATCGCGCTGGTCGCGCGCGCGCGACGACGCGGCGGGCGAGTCGAGGCGCTCGACGAGCATTGTCACGGGGCGGTCTCCTCGCTTGGATCGTTGCAGCCCAGCGGCGGCCGTCAACCGCCGCATCCGGCAGTCTAGTGATGCCTGGCGGCGAGGTCATCAGCCCGGGTGAACGTTTTCCTCCCCGCGCGGCGAACCGCTCACTTCACCGGCCGCTTCTCGAGCTTCCGTGCCAGCGTGCGCCGGTGCATGCCCAGACGTCTTGCCGCTTCCGAGATGTTGAAATCCGTCTCGATCAGCGTCTGGTGGATGCGTTCCCATTCCAGCGTCTTGATCGAGGTCGGCCGCACGTCCAGCGCGACCTCGGCGTTGCCTTCGGCCTTGGTGAATGCGGCTTCGATGTCATCGGTGTTGGAAGGTTTTGCGAGGTAGTGGCAGGCCCCGAGCTTGATGGCCTCGACGGCGGTCGAGATGCTGGCAAAGCCCGTCAGCACCACGATCAGCATCTCCTCGTCGTGGCTGTGCAGCAGTTCGACGCAGGCGAGCCCAGAGGCACCGCCGAGCTTGAGGTCGACCACGGCGTAGCCGAAGGATCGGTCCTCGAGCGCCTTCCGGACATCCTCGATCGAGGCGGCGAGCACGACCTCATAGCCGCGGCGCTCGAACGAGCGCTTCAGCGTGCGCGCAAAGCCTTCGTCGTCCTCTACGACAATGAGCGAACGGTCAGGCGTCAAAACTGCCTCCGATCGCGAGTGTGGCGAGCGGCAAGGTCAGGCGTACCGTCGCGCCGCGCTTCCTGTGGTTCTCCGCGGTCACGCTGCCCCCGAGCTTGCGCACCACGTTCACCACCAGGAAAAGGCCCAGCCCGCCGCCGGCACGGCCCTTGCTCGACTGATAGGGCTTTCCGAGCTGCGCCAGCATTTCCGGCGCGAAGCCCGGGCCGCGGTCGCTGATCGAGAGCACCAGATTGTCGCCCTCGCGTTCGGCGACCAGCTCCACCCACTCGCGCGAGACTTCATAGGCATTGTCGAGCACGTTGAAGATCACCTGCTTCAGCGCGATGTCGGAGACGATCGCGACGTCCTCGCCAAACGTGTTGGTGAAATAGAGCGTGCGCGCCGAGCGGGCGTCGCGCCATTCTTCGACCAGCGCGGTGACGAAGGCCGTTACCGTCGTCGGCGATGATCCTTCGCCGCGAGCCTCGCCGGCCGACACCAGAATGCCCGTCACGATGGACTTGCAGCGTTGCAGCGAGGTTTCCATCTCCGTGAGATCCTCGGCAAGCTCCTGGTCGGCGGTAAGATCGGGCATGCGGCGCCAGTCGCTGAGGATGACCGAGAGCGAGGCGAGCGGCGTGCCGAGCTCATGCGCTGCGCCGGACGCCAGCAGGCCCATGCGGACGATATGATCCTGCTCGGCGGCGTGCTGGCGCAGCGCCGCCAGATGCGCGTCGCGCTGGCGCAAATTCCTGTTGATGCGGGTGACGAACACGACCAGCAGCACTGCGTTGAGGGCGAAGCCCAGCAACATGCCGGCGACCGTGAGCGTGTAGGTCTCGCTCAGCGGGTTAGGCGGCAGGTCGAGCGGCCGGTAGGCCATCGTCAGCCAGACGAAGCTCGCGCAGGTCAGCGCCACCAGCGACCAGGTCGAGCGGGCATCGAGCAGCACGGCGCCCAGCGTCACCTGGAGCAGGAACAACGACGTGAAGGGGTTGGTGGCGCCGCCGCTGAGATAAAGCTGCGCGGTCAGCGCCGCGACATCCAGCATCAATGCGACCAGCAGCTCGTTGTTGGTAATCGCGGCGCGATGGCGCACCCAGACCAGGCTCGAGACATTGAGAAACACCAGCGCGCCGATCACCGCTCCCATGCGGGTGAGGGGCAGGGGAATGCCGAGCCAGAAATGCACGCCGCCGATGGTCACGATCTGCCCGACCACTGCAGTCCAGCGCAGCTGGATCAGCAGCGCCATGTTCTTGCGATTGGTTTCGTCGTCGGTGGGGGCAGCGCCGATCAGCTCGCTGCGCGCGTCCGCCTGCGATTGCAGCGTGACCGCCTGCTCGCCGTAGGTGTTCCCGTCGTCAGGTCGGTTCGACGATCGTTCCAGCATCTGATCCCGTCCTGCGGGCGGAGGCATCGAAGCCGCCGGCCGCTTCGTGGACGAAGCGCGTGCGGCGGAACAGCCCGCCGCGGAATGTGACGAAAAGTCTACCGGCCAGCATGAAAGCCAGGGCAAACCACGTCAACGCGTAGATCAGGTGGTTATTGGGAAAGCGGATCACGGTCAATCCGCCGATTGGACCGTTGCCGACCTGTGATCCGGCGTCGGCATCGATGAAGAAGGGCGCGACCTTTTGGAGGTCGCGCGCGGCCGCGATCGCGGCGACGTCCCGCGAATACCAGCGGTTGTGCTGGGGCACGTTGTCCCTGAGGAAACCGCCCTTCGGCTCGGTGATGCGCAGGAGGCCGGTGACCTCGACCTGGCCGGCGGGATTGCCATCCTTGCGCGTTGACGGGTCGCGCCGCTCGGACGGCACGAAGCCGCGGTTGATGAGGACTTGCGTGCCATCAACGCGCTGGAGCGGCGTCAGCACCCAATAGCCGGGGCCTTCCTCGGTGACGGCCTGCACCAGCGTCTCGCGGTCGTGCAGGAAGCGACCGGAGACGCTGACGTGCCGATATTCGTCGCTCGCGGCGGAGACCGCAGCCCATGAAGCGGGCGCGGGGATCGGCTGCGCCGGAGCATGGACGCGCTGCTCGACGCGGTCGATGAGCGCGAGCTTCCAGGTGCGGCGCTCGACCTGCCAGACGCCAAGCGCGATCAGAACGACGAAGGCGGTGAGCGAGAGGACCGTGAGCCACAGGGACGGACGCGCGGCCCCTGCGGGGCTGCGCGGTTCGTCATCCCCAGGTCTTACGGGAATGCTCACTTCATTCCCGTCATTTCGTGCATCGGCATCATGTTGCTGTTGAGGTGGTTCATCACCCACAGCGAACCGGACAGCGCGATCACCACCATGACGATGGTGAAGATCAGCGCCATCATGCTCCAGCCATTCTCGGACTTCGGGCTCATGTGCAGGAAGTAGATCATGTGCACGACGATCTGCACGACCGCGAAGGCCATGATGACCAGCGCGGTGATCTGCTTGCTCGGCAGCGCGCCGCTCATCACCAGCCAGAACGGGATCGCTGTGAGCACCACCGAGAGCACGAAGCCGAGCATGTAGCCCGAGAACGTGCTGTGGGCGTGGCCGTCGCCGTGGTGATGGTCGTCGGCGTGAGCGGCGTGGGTGTCGGTGTTCATCGCAGAACTCCCAGGAGATAGACGAAGGTGAAGACGCCGATCCAGACAACGTCGAGGAAGTGCCAGAACATCGACAGGCACATCAGGCGACGGCGGTTGGCCTCGATCAGGCCGAAACGCCCGACCTGCACCATCAGGGTCACCAGCCAGATCAGGCCGCAGGAGACGTGCAGGCCGTGGGTTCCAACCAGTGTGAAGAAGGCTGACAGGAAGGCGCTGCGCTGAGGCGTGGCGCCTTCATGGATCATATGAGCGAACTCGGTGAGCTCGATGCCGATGAAGGCGGCGCCGAACAGGCCGGTGATCAGGAGCCACATCTGCGTCTGGGCGACCTTGTTCTGCTGCATCGTCAGTATGGCGAAGCCATAGGTGATCGAGGAGAGGAGCAGCATCGAGGTGTTCACCGCGACCAGGTCGAGGTCGAACAGGTCCTTCGGCGCGGGCCCGGCGGCGTAATTGGCGCCGAGCACGCCGAAGGCGGCGAACAGCATCGCGAAGATGAGACAGTCGCTCATCAGGTAGATCCAGAAGCCGAGCGAGGTGCTGTAGCCTTCCGGATGCGGATGCTCGTCGGCGAGGTAGAAGACCGGTTCGCCGGTCTGCGAAGGATTGACGGCGACAGTCATTTACTTGGCTCCGGCGAGCAGTTTGGTGCGCGCGTCCTCGGTCCGGATGACGTCGTCAGCCGGAATGTCGAAGTCGCGGTGATAGTTGAAGGTGTGGCCGATTCCGACGACCAGCATGGCGATGAAGCTCGCAGCCGCAAGCCACCAGATGTACCAGATCAGTCCGAATCCCATCGCGGTGGCGAGGCCGGCGAGGATGATGCCGGTGCCTGTGCTGCTCGGCATATGGATCGGCTTGAACCCGGTGAGCGGACGCTGATAGCCGCGCTTCTTCATGTCCCACCATGCGTCATTGTCGTGAACGACGGGGGTAAAGGCGAAGTTGTAATCCGGCGGCGGCGAGGAGGTGGCCCATTCCAGCGTGCGTGCGTCCCAGGGATCGCCGGTGACGTCCTTGAGCTGCTCGCGCTTGAGGAAGCTGACCGCGAACTGCATCAGCATCGAGAGAATGCCGAGGAAGACGAGGCCGGCGCCGATCGCGGCGATGATGAACCAGATCTGCAAGCTCGGATCGTCGAATACGCGCAGGCGACGGGTCACGCCCATCAGGCCGAGCACATAGAGCGGCATGAAGGCCATGTAGAAGCCGGTGACCCAGAACCAGAACGACAGCTTGCCCCAGAACGGATCGAGCCTGAAGCCGAACGCCTTCGGGAACCAGTAGTTGATGCCGGCAAATGCGCCGAACACCACGCCGCCGATGATCACGTTGTGGAAGTGCGCAATCAGGAACAGGCTGTTGTGCAGGACGAAGTCGGCCGGCGGGACCGCGAGCAGCACGCCGGTCATGCCGCCCAGCACGAAGGTCAGCATGAAGGCGATCGTCCACAGCATCGGCAGCTCGTAGCGGATACGGCCGCGATACATCGTGAACAGCCAGTTGAACATCTTCGCGCCCGTCGGGATCGAGATGATCATGGTGGTGATGCCGAAGAACGAGTTGACGCTGGCGCCCGAGCCCATCGTGAAGAAGTGGTGCAGCCAGACCAGGTACGACAGGATGGTGATGACGACCGTGGCGTAGACCATCGAGGTGTAGCCGAACAGGCGCTTGCCGGAGAAGGTCGAGGTCACTTCCGAGAAGATGCCGAAGGCGGGGAGAACCAGGATGTAGACTTCAGGGTGGCCCCAGATCCAGATCAGGTTCACGTACATCATCGGGCTGCCGCCGAAATCGTTCGTGAAGAAGTTGGTGCCGACGTAGCGATCGAGCGCGAGCAGCGCGAGCACGACGGTCAGGACCGGAAATGAGGCGACGATCAGGATGTTGGTGCACAGCGAGGTCCAGGTGAACACCGGCATCCGCATCATGGTCATGCCGGGGCATCGCAGCTTGACGATGGTACAGATCAGGTTGATGCCGGATAGCGTCGTTCCGACGCCGGCGACCTGCAATCCCCATATGTAATAGTCGACGCCGACGTCTGGACTGTAGCCGATGTTGGACAGCGGCGGATAAGCCAGCCAGCCGGTGCGGGCGAATTCGCCGATGAACAGCGAGAGCATCACCAACACCGCACCGCCGACCGTCATCCAGAAGCTGAAATTGTTCAGGAACGGGAACGACACGTCGCGGGCGCCGATCTGCAGCGGCACCACGAAGTTCATCAGGCCCGTCACCAGCGGCATCGCCACGAAGAAGATCATGATCACGCCATGGGCGGTGAAGACCTGGTCGTAGTGATGGGCGGGAAGGAAGCCTTCGGAGCCGCCGAACGCCATTGCTTGTTGCGCGCGCATCATGAGGGCATCGGCGAAGCCCCGCAGCAGCATCACGATGCCGAGGATCATGTACATGACGCCGATGCGCTTGTGGTCCACGCTGGTGAACCATTCGCGCCAGAGATACCCCCAGAGACGGAAGTAGGTCAGGCCGGCGAGCAGCGTGATGCCGCCGAGCGCGACGACCGCGAAGGTGCCGACGAGGATCGGCTCGTGCAGCGGCAGCGAATCGATACCGAGACGGCCGAAGATGAGCTTGAGGAGATCAGGAGACATGCGAGCTCTCTTTAGGAGTCTGACTTCAGGGAGTCTGACTTGGGACGTTGTCCCAGGAAGAAGGACGAGGACTTCAGCGGCGCGAAGGTCGGCCGCTTCAGGCCGGCGCCGATAAGCGGCGCGGTGTCGAGCGGCGCCTTGATCGAAGCCGTGGTTGCGCCGCCTTGCGGCGCATCCGGCGTGCAAGTGCCGGCGACGAAGCTCGGTTCGGGGCCGAAGGCGGTGCCGCGGCGGGCGTATTTGTCGTAGGAGAGCGGGAGGGTGTTGTTCAGGCCCTCGTGGCCGTTGCCGCCTTTGGCATCGATTGCCATCATCTCGCTCTGGCACATCTTCCCGGTCTCGACGCACATGTTGAGGATCAGGCGGTAGAGATCGGCATCGACGGTACCCCAGCGGCGGACCGGCTCGTTTTCGCTCGGCTTTTCGAGCTGGAGATACTCAGTGCGGCCGAGCGAACCACCGGTGGACTTGGCCTGCGCGACCCAGGCGTCGAAGCCCTTGTCGTCGAGGCCCTGGAAGTTGAAGTGCATCCCGGAGAAGCCGGCGCCGCTGTAGTTCGCGGAGAAGCCTTTGTAGGTACCGGCGTGGTTCACGACGGCGTGGAGCTTCGTTTCCATGCCCGGCATCGCGTAGATCTGGCCGGCGAGTGCGGGGATGTAGAAGGAGTTCATCACCGAAGAGGCGGTGATGCGGAAGTTGATCGGACGATCGACGGGCGCGGCCAGATCGTTGACGGTGGCGATGCCGTAGTCCGGATAGATAAAGAGCCACTTCCAGTCGAGCGCGACGACATCGACCTCGAGCGGCGCCTTGGACTGGTCGATCGCGCGATCGGCATGGATGCGGCCGAGCGTGCGATAGGGGTCGAGCAGATGCGTGCCCATCCAGGTCAGCGCGCCCAGGCAGACGATGATCAGCAACGGTGCGGACCAGATCACCAGCTCGAGCTTGGTGGAGTGATCCCAATCCGGCTCGTAGCGGGCCGAGGTGTTGGACTGGCGGTAACGCCAGGCGAACATCACCGTCAGCGCCATCACGGGGACGACGATCAGGAGCATCAGGATGGTGGAGATGATGACGAGGTCGCGTTGTTGCGCCGCGATATCGCCGGCTGGCGCCAGCACGACGTAGTTGCAGCCGCTGAGCGCGGCTGCCAGGGGTAGCAGCGCCAGGATCTTGAGACGGGACACGGGCCGAGCCTTATGAGAATGAGTTTCCTTTGCGGGGCCAATGGGTAGCTGCGGCGCAGCAATCCGGACATTGGACAATTTGTCCAATGTTGCACTGCGGGATGTTGGGCCAAACAGGACCAGATCGCCTGGCGTCCCGCCGGGGGGTCGGCTTTGGTTTTCAGGACGTTAAGGGCGCACGCATGGCGACGGCACAGACCCCCGCAATGGCGGATATCCACTCGGGCGAGCACGGCCACGACCAGGCCAGCCCCGGCGAGATCGCCATCGGCGTCATCATCGGCCGCACCTCGGAATTCTTCGACTTTTTCGTCTACGCGATCGCCTCGGTGATCGTGTTTCCCCGCCTGGTGTTCCCGTTCACGAGTGAACTGACCGGCACCCTTTATTCCTTCATGATCTTCGCACTGGCCTTCGTCGCCCGGCCGATCGGCACCGTCATTTTCATGACGGTCGACCGGGAGTACGGCAAGACGGCCAAGCTGGTTTCGGCGCTGTTCCTGCTCGGCACCGCCACGGTCGCGCTGGCGTTCCTGCCCGGCTATCACGACATCGGCGTTGCCGCGATCTGGCTGCTGGCGCTGGCGCGTCTCGCGCAGGGTCTGGCCTGGGGCGGCGCCTGGGACGGCATGGCCTCACTGCTGGCGCTGAACGCACCGGCGTCCAAGCGCGGTTGGTACGCGATGGTGCCGCAGTTAGGGGCGCCGCTCGGGCTGATCGTGGCTAGCGCGCTGTTCGCCTATTTCGCCGGCAACCTCTCGGCCGACGATTTCTTCGACTGGGGCTGGCGCTATCCGTTCTTCGTCGCCTTCGCCATCAACGTCGTGGCGCTGTTCGCTCGCCTGCGCATGGTGACGACGGAAGAATATGCCTCGCTGTTCGAGACCCGCGAGCTGCAGCCCTCGCGCATCTCCGACACGGTTGCCCGCGAAGGCCACAACATCATGCTCGGCGCGTTCGCGCCGCTTGCGAGCTTCGCGCTGTTCCACATGGTCACGGTGTTTCCGCTGTCCTGGGTGTTCCTGTTCACCCGCGAAAGCCCGGTGCGCTTCTTGATCATCGAGATCGTCGCGGCCGTCTTCGGCGTCGCCGCGATCGTGGCCTCCGGCGTAATCGCCGACCGCGTCGGTCGCAAATCGCTGCTGATGGGGTCGGCGATTGCGATCGCGATCTACAGCGGCTTTGCTCCGCAATTGCTCGACGCCGGCGCGTTCGGTGAGACCATCTACATGGTGATCGGCTTCATCCTGCTCGGCCTCTCCTTCGGTCAGTCCTCGGGCGCGATCGCCTCGAACTTCAAGCAGATGTACCGCTACACGGCATCCGCGCTGACCTCTGACATGGCCTGGCTGTTCGGCGCCGGCTTCGCGCCGCTCGTCGCGCTGCTGCTCGCCACCAATCTCGGCGTCATCGCCTCGGGTGCGTACCTGCTGTCGGGCGCGTTCTGGACCCTGCTCGCCCTCTGGCTCAGCGGCCAGCGCGAGGCGGGCGATATGGACGCGGGCGAATCGTCGACCTGACATTTCCCGGGGCGGCGCGGTCCATGCATATGCTAGCCGCGTGACGTGGCGTCCCTGGGCGGATTCTGGTCGATGTTGAGATTGGCGAGAAGCACGGACAGGCGCTTCGCGAGCTGCTTGACGTCGGAATCGTCGAGCCCCTCGCGAACGCAGACGACCGCCCGCGAGGGCGGCAGTTTTGGCAAATAGTAGTCTCTGGACCTGACGATATCAGGAGCCGCCAGCGCGCCCGGCATGGCGGACAAGCCGAGGCCCGCCCTGACGGCGCTCGTGCGCACGGAAGAATCCGAGCTTCGCAGCACGATCCGGTAGGCAATGCCGCTCCGGTCCAGCGGTCCGATCATCCAATTGTCTTCGGGCAGCGTGATGATCGGGATCGGTGCGCCGGGCCGCGCGACGAAATCCCTCGCCTTGACCCAGTTCGTCTCGAACTGAAATTCGCCGACAATCCGGTCTTCGAGCTCCTGCCCGAAGCCCTCGAGCAAGAACAGGCACGCGACATCGATGAAGCCCTCGAGGAGCCCGCGTCGAATCTCGCTGGAATGTTCGGCGAAAAGGAAGACGCCGGAGAGGTTCTCCCTGCTGAATTCGTCGAACAGCCGCTGTGCGAGCAACTGGCTGATGCCGAGCCGCCGCACGGAGGATCGGTCCGATCCTCCCAACCTGAGTATCTGGTCATTGGCATCGATGATGCGGCGCGCCTGCTGGAGCGCGAGCTTGCCGAGCTCGGTCAGAGCGGTCCCGTTCGCCGTTCGCGTGAAGAGCTCACCACCGATGAGACCTTGCAGCCGTTTGATCTGGGCGCTGATCGCGGGCTGGCTGAGATTGAGCCGGTCTGCGGCCTTGGACATGCTGCCCGTCTCGGCGATTGCCACGACGGTTCGCATGATTTCCATCGGAATGTTTTGAATCTGCTGTCGCAGCATTCGGGCTCCTTCCGACGGGCAGTATCAAGGAAACTTATCTCCCCATTCAAAAAGGCTCTTGAATCTGGAGGGAGATCCACCGGAGCTCTACGGCCCGACGCTCGAACGCGTTCGCGCTAACTGCTTTCAGTACAAAGCACGTCAAGAAAATCTATATGCCTATTTGCATGCATAGCGACGTCAACCTTTGCGTGCAGATTCATGCATACATTGTAAACGCGCCTCTCTCAAGCTCTTGTTCGGGAAAAAGAGGTAAACTCACATGCGCTTTGCGCGAGACGAGGGCGGAGCCACGGCGGTCGAATTCGCGATGATGCTACCGATCTTTCTGACGTTGATTTTCGGCATCGTGGTTTTCGGCTCCTATTTCGCGATGATCCACGGTGTTCAGCAGCTTGCGGCGGAAGCTGCCCGGACGTCCGTCGCGGGCCTCAGCGACACCGAACGCAACAGCCTCGCCCAGTCCTATGTCACGAGCAGCGTGACCGATTATCCGCTGCTCGATGCGACAAAAGTGAATGTCGTAGCGGCGCCGTCGATCTCTGATCCGAATGTCTATGTCGTGACTGTCAGTTACGACGCCTCGTCCAGCTTCATATTCACGCTTCCGTTCGTTCCCGTGTTGTCGCCATCGATCTCACGATCGGCGGTCATCCCCTACGGAGGATTCTGACATGAGGGGCTCGTCGTCGTTTCGCCGCTTCATTTCAGACCGGTCGGGCAATTTCACCATCATGGGTGCGGGATTGATGACGCTGGTCATCGGCTGTACCGCCCTTGGCGTCGATGTCGGCTCCATCTTCGCGGACAAGCGGAAGGCGCAGAGCGCCGCGGACCTCGCCGCCATCGTCGCTGCCAGCAACCTGACCAATGCCTACAATGCAGCGTCGGCGACGGTCGTGAAGAACAACTACCCGGCCGACTCGCTGGTCGGCGTGGATATCGGCACCTATACGCCCGATTCGGCCACGGCGCCGCAAGCGCGCTTCGTGACACCCGCCGCGGGACCTGCCAACGCTGCGCGCGTCACGTTGAAGACGCAGACCCCGCTCTATTTCGCGCGCTACATCACCGGCAGCAGCCGCTTCACGATCAACACCCAGGCGACGGCTTCGAGCACGGCTTTCGCCTCCTTCGCGATCGGGTCGCGCCTGGTCTCGCTCAACGGCGGTCTGCTGAACGCCATTCTCGGCGGCATGCTGGGGACCAACATTTCGCCGTCCGCGATGGACTACCAGTCGCTGATCAATGCAAGGATCGATGCGTTCGATTTTCTCTCGGCCCTGGCGACCCGCGTAAATCTCACGGGCGTAACGTATAGCGACCTGCTGACGGGCAATGCGAGACTGCCTGACGTTGTCGCCGCGGCTTTGGCGGCACAGCAGGCGACCAACGGCCCGAGCTCGGCCACTACCACGCTGTCCATGATATCCCAGGCCGTCGCGAGCCTCTCGACCAGGATCAGTCTCGGCTCCGTGATCGATCTGGGACCCTATAATGGGATGATCACCGGCCAGAAGCCCAAGGTCGGCGTCAGCGTGTCGGTCTTCAGCCTGCTTTCCGCGGTGGCGGAAGTCGCGAACGGCACACACCAGATCACGGCTCCAGTCAATTTCGGGCTGCCTGGCATCGTCGCCGCCAGCCTCGTGGTGACGGTCGGCGAACGTCCCGTCGGCTCGAGCTGGGTCGCCGTCGGCACGCAAGGTGCGAGCGTCCACACCGCCCAGACGCGGATATTGCTCACGGTTCAGATCGGCGGCAGCGGCATCGTTCCTGCGATCGCCTTGCCGCTTTATGTCGAAATCGCGCAAGGCACGGCCACGCTCAACGCCATTTCCTGCAATCATGCGAACATCGCGAACTCGACGGTGACGCTGGGCGTCACGCCGGGGCTGGTGGATGCCTGGATCGGCAATGTCTCGCTGGCTGACATGGCGAATTTCACGACCAAACCGAATCCGCCTGCGGCCGTGCTTGTCAATGTCGGCGGGTTCAACGTCGCCGGTCGCGCCCACGCGGCGATCGGGAATACGTCGCCGACCTCGGTCGACTTCACCTATGTCGATATTCAGTCGCAACTGGCGAAGACGGTCAGCACGCGCAATTTCACTTCCTCGCTGACATCGAGTTTGCTCGGCGATCTCTCGCTGAGTATCAGCGGCGTCGGCGTTCCGATCCCGGGCTTGACGTCGGCCGTCGGCGGAGTCCTGTCCGGATCGACCGGTTCGATCGATCAACTCGTCGCCTCCACCCTGTCGACGCTCGGGGTCGGCGTAGGCCAGGCCGATGTATGGGTCTCGGGCGTTCGCTGCGACGGTGCGGTGCTGGTAAATTAGGCCGTGATGATAGCTCTTGCCCTCCGCGAGCGGGAATAAGGGCAGAGGTCTGACGATCCTGTGTGCGTGTCGCAAGCAGGAGATCACATGAACGTCCGATCCAATCCCGCCCGTCGGCGAACCCCGGAACGCCTGGCGCTCGCGGCGATCGCCACGGCGCTTCTGTGCGTGGCCGGGCCAGCCGGTGCGACCGGAAACGCTGCGCGCGGCCAGGCGCTCTACAAGGGCTGCGCAGACTGTCACTCGATCAACGAGAACGGCATCGGCCCGATGCACAAGGGCGTGGTCGGGCGCAAGGCGGGCAGTGTCGCGGGTTACGACTACTCGCCCGATCTGAAGAACTCAGGCATCGTCTGGACCGAGGAAAACCTCGACAAATGGCTGACCGGGCCCCAGGCCATGGTGCCGGAGACCAAGATGTTCTTCGACGTGCCGGACGCGCAGGATCGCGCCGATATCATCGCGTATCTGAAAGAAAAGGCGCGGTAGCCGCCGCGCCTCAATCCGTGACGATCTTGACGCGGTCACGCACCTTCACCTGCGCGGTGCGATCGAGTCCGTTCAGCACGCGGAAGCGTTCGGCCGGATGATCGACGCCGGACATGCGGTGGGACAGCGATTCCACGGTGTCGCCGGGCTGCACGGTGATGACCTTGATGCGCAGCGGACGCGCGGCCTGGATCTCCTCGAGCGTCAGGCGGCGGAACGAATTGACGGTCTCGCGCGCATTGCGCTCGCTTTCGATCGACTTCTGCCGTGTGGCGAAGATGAAGCGATAGACGTCGCTGCCGAAGCGCAGCGCGTAGACCTTGAACTGCCACTGGTCGCCCTTGGCGGTGGCGGACGCAGCGGGAAAACCGTTGATGGTGATGTCCTCGGTGGACGCCTTATCGACTCCTTCCATCCAGCCGGAATTCAGGTAGTCGCCGAGCGATTGCTCGGCCGGCACACGCACTACGTCGAAACGCATCGCCTGCGAGCCGCCGTCGCGCACGCCGATCACCGCCTGCGCAGTGTTGTCGAGCGTAAAATTATCCGGAGCCTGGAAGGTGAAGCCGAGCTTTGGATGCAGGAAACGCCGGCCGCGGACGAAGCCCTCACTGGGGTCCTCGCCATAGACGATGTTGTCGATCGCGGCGAGATAGCTCTCGCGGTCGCGCTCGGCGCCTTCGGGCGCCGCATATTGCCGCGCGATGGTCTGCGCGTTCTGCACCCGTTCGGGCGTTGCCGGATGCGACGAGGTGAAATCCTGCGCGCGCGGATCGAGCGAGCCCTTGCCTGCCTTCAGCTCCGCATTGCGCTCCATCGCGGAAAGGAATCGGGCCGCACCATAGGGATCGAAATGGGCCCTGGCGGAGATACCGACGCCGATGCCATCAGCCTCGAACTCCTGATTGCGGGAGAAGCTCGCCATGGTGAGCTTGGTCTTGGCGAGCGCGAGCGCGGTGAGGTCGGGATCGTTGCTCATGTCGGTGACGACGCGCGTGACGATCGCGGCCTGGCGCGCCTGGTCCTCGCGCATCGCAGCGTGCTTGGACAGCACATGCGCCATTTCGTGGCTCAGCACCGAGGACAATTCGGAGGTGTCGCTGGCCAGCGCCAGCAGCCCGCGCGTGACATAGAGCTGGCCATTCGGCAGCGCGAAGGCGTTCACAGCACCGGAATTGAGAATGGTGACCTTGTAGCCCTGGTCCGGACGATCGGACGCGGCGACGAGCCGGTCGACGGTCTTGCTGACGAGCGATTCGAGCCGGGGGTCGTCATAGGTGCCGCCATAGCTCGCCAGGATACGCTCATGCTCCTTTTCGGTCGCTGGCGTCTGAGCAACCGCCGGCTTCGGCTTGGGCATCGCCACGGTCGGCGGGGCTGCCGCTGTCTGGAACCGGCCCATATCGCCGCAACCGGCGAGACCCGTACCCAGCAGCAGGCAAAGCGCGGCCGGCGCAGCCCGCAGGCGGCGGCCATCACCTCGTCCGTGCCGTTCTAGCACCCCATTCACGTCGCTTAACCCGTGCCTGGCCTTGCCTAAGGCCTTACCCCTGTCAGCTCGTTTGCACCCAGCAACTCGACCTGTCCCACCCGGAGCACATCGATACGCGGCCCCGTCGTCCCCTCAACCCAGCCCCGGACACGAATACGTCTATTTTCCAGGGACTTAAGCGTAATCCCGGCGTTTTGGAACGCTGGCAGCGTACGCTTTGAAATAGTCACCGCAAAGCCGTGTGTCCAGTTCCGTCCGAAGTTGAGGTAGGTCATTGCCCCAGCTTGCCGGACCGACAGGACTTTGCCCTCGACCACCATAAAGCGCCCGATCCCGGCCAAAATATCGTCCGGACTTTCCGCGTTTTTTATGGCCGACGGGTCAGCCCAGCTGCCCTTTTTTTGGCGCCGCGCCTCGGCCTCTGACGCCATCAGGGCGGCCGCGCAGTCCTTGTCCGCAACCTCGGCCGAGACGAGGGCGTCGCCCTGGCCAAGCAGCATGGCCTGCACGGACGTCTCGCTATCGCCGATGAACAGCAGCGCACCCTGGCGGCCGTAGCGGTCGGGCGTGTCGTCGGTACCGCGCAGGATGACGTCGCGACCGACCAGCAGCGAGGTCAGCGCCTGCCTTGTCGTTGCTGTCGCCTCGATGCCGACAAGACGCACTTCGCGGCCGTCGTCGAGACGCACGCTGCGTGCATCGACTACGCCTGCCACGCGGCCTTCGCCCTGTGCCTCGAACTGGCACGGCGTCGCAGACGCTGTATGACCCGCGATGAGAAGAAGTGCGACGATGAGGTGAATCCGTTGCGTCACGTGACCCGGAGAGGTTGCGTTATGCTCTAGCTTTACCCCAAGTGTAGCTGGTCGCGAAGACGCTTCCTCACACTCCGTCATTGCGAGGCGCGAAGCGACGAAGAATCCCTCCGCGGAAAGACTCTGGATTGTTTCGCTGCGCGCGTAATGATGCGGAGATATTTCTCCGCACCTTACCATTCCGTTTTGCGGAAATCGCGGACAGAACATGCGGCCTCTTCGCGCCTGCGCTTGCTGCGCTGTTGCGCATGCGGCATGATTACGGGACTAGCGAATGCCAAGAGCAATAATCAAGCCGCCATCAGAGACAGGCGATCAAGGGAGACCGTTTTCCATGAAGCATATTTTGTCGGGCATTTTTGCCGCCGCGCTTGCCCTCAGCGCGAGCGTTGCGCAGGCCCAGGACAAGCCTCCCCTCAAGATCGGCGGCATTCTCGACATGTCGAGCCTTTACGCCGACATCACCGGCCCCGGCAGCGAGACCGCGGCCAAGATGGCCGTGGAAGATTTCGGCGGCGAGGTGCTGGGTCGCAAGATCGAGGTGCTGGCGGCTGACCATCAAAACAAGGCCGACCTTGCCGCCAACATCGCCCGCGACATGCTCGATAATCAGGGCGTCGAGATGATCTACGACGTCGCGGCCTCGGCAACCGCGCTTGCCGCCGGCGAGATCGCGAAGGCGCGAGGCAAGATCATCATGTTCAATGGCCCGGGCTCGATCCGTCTCTCCAACGAGGCGTGCGGTCCCTACACCATCCACTACGTCTTCGACACCTACGGCCAGGCCAATGTGACCGGCCTTGCCGCCGTGAAGTCGGGCCTCGACACCTGGTTCTTCCTCACCGCCGACTACGCCTTCGGCCAGGATCTGGAGAAGGACACCAGTGCCGTCGTCACCAAGACGGGCGGCAAGGTGCTCGGCAGCGTACGCCATCCGCTCAACACATCGGATTTCTCGTCGTTCCTGCTGCAGGCGCAGGCGTCGAAAGCCAAGGTGATCGGGCTCGCGAATGCCGGCGGTGATACCGTCAACGCCATCAAGCAGTCGGCCGAGTTCGGTATCATGAAGGGCGGCCAGAAGGTCTCGCCACTGCTGGCCTTCGTCACCGACATCGATTCGATCGGGCTTGAGACCGCGCAGGGTCTGCTGCTGGCCGAGGCCTTTTATTGGGACATGAACGACGAGACGCGCGCCTTCTCGAAGCGCTTTCAGGAGCGCGTGAAGCGGCCGCCGACCTCGGCGCAGGCCGGCGTCTATTCCTCCGTCACGCATTATCTGAAGGCGGTGAAGGCGGCCGGCACAACCGATGCGGCTACGGTCATGAAGGTGATGAAGGAGACGCCGATCAACGATTTCTTCGCCAAGAACGGCAAGATCCGCGAGGACGGCCGCATGGTGCACGACATGTACCTGTTCGAGGTCAAGAAGCCGTCGGAGTCGAAGGGGCGCTGGGACGACTACAAGCTGCTCGCCACCGTGCCCGGCAACGAGGCGTTCCAGTCGCTGGAGCAGTCGCGCTGCCCGCTGGTGAAGAAGTGACGGCGTGACGTAAGTCACGACGTCATCCCGGGGCGCGAAGCGAACCCGGGATCTCGAGGTTCCGGGTTCGATGCTTTGCATCGCCCCGGAGCGACGGAGATGCAAAACAACAAGGGAGACGCCCCATGAACGACATGGTTCTGCAGAAGCTCGAAGGCGGGCTGCTCACCATCACCATGAACCGCCCCGAGCGAAAGAACGCGCTCAACCCCGAGATGGTCGCAGGGTTAGTCGAGGCGGCGCGCCGCGCGGCTGATGATCCCGAGGTGCGGGCGGTGCTGTTCAAGGGCGCCGGCGGCTCGTTCTGCGTCGGCGGCGACGTCAAGTCGATGGCGGCGGGACGCGCGCCGCTGCCGTTCGAGGTGAAGATGGCGAACCTGCGCCGCGGCATGGAGGTCTCGCGCATCCTGCATCAGATGCCGAAACCCGTGGTGGCGCAGCTCGACGGCGCTGCGGCCGGTGCCGGCCTTTCGATGGCACTGTCCTGCGATCTCCGCATCGCCGGCGAATCCTGCAAGATCACGACGGCCTTTGCCAAGGTCGGATTCTCCGGCGATTACGGTGGCACCTATTTCCTGACCCAACTGCTCGGCAGTGCGCGGGCGCGCGAGCTTTACCTTACATCGCCGGTGCTGACCGCGAAGGAGGCGCATGCGATCGGCATGGTGACGAGGGTCGTGCCCGACGCCGAGATCGATACAGCCGCGCATGAGCTGGCGCTGTCGCTGGCGCAAGGACCATCTATCGCGCTCGGCTACATCAAGCGCAACATCAACAACGCCGAGCATCTGCCGCTGGAAGACTGCTTCGACGGCGAGGCGATCCACCACACCCGCTGCAGCGACACCGAGGATCACAAGGAGGCCGCCAAGGCCTTCGTCGAGAAGCGCAAGCCGGCCTTCAAAGGCGCATGACGGTGGCGCCCCATATGCGGCTGCGACAGATATGCCTGGTCGCGCCTCAGCTCGCGCCTGTCATCTCCGATATCACCGAGATCATGGGCCTTTCCGTCTGCTACCGCGACGGCAATGTCGCCAAATACGGCCTGGAGAACGCGCTGCTCCCGGTCGATACGATCCTTCTGGAGGTCGTCGCGCCGTTCAAGGACGGCACCACGGCCGGCCGCTTCATCGAGAAGACCGGCGGCCGCGGTGGCTACATGGCGATTTTCTGCTGCAACGATCCCGACGAGCGCGGCCGCAACGCCAACGCGCTGGGCGTGCGCACCGCCAACGTCATTGATCACGCGCCCTATCACGGCGTGCAGCTCCACCCGCGCGACTGCCGCGCCGCCTTCATCGAGTTCAATCACACCGAAGGCAGCGACGACATTCTAGGGCCGTACCCGCCGGCGGGACCGGACTGGCAGAAATACATCCGCAATGACGTGACGCAGGCGCTCACGGCCGTGGAGATGCAGAGCCCTGATCCGGTGGGGCTCGCGGAGCATTGGCGCAAGATCATCGGTGTTGCGCCGGGTGGCGATGCCGAGCTGAAGCTGCCGAATGCGACCTTCCGCTTTGTGAAAGGGGCGAGCGAGATCATGAGCGCGCTGGAGTTTCGGGTGGCTGATGCCGCGAGTGTGTTGCATGCCGCGCGGGAGAAAGGACTTGCGGTGGCGGGCAACGAGTTCCTGCTCGGCGGTGTGACGTTTCGTGTGAGCTAACCTTGCCCGTTATCCGTCACCGTGTCGTGTTCGCCTCTTCAGCGGCGCTCGAAGGGCGACGGCCACCGGCCGGGGCCGCTCATCCTTCGAGGCTCCCAGCACGGTGCTATGCACCGTGCTGCTCGCACCTCAGGACGACGGGCTGAGTTAGCCGCGAAGAAATGCGGCGTAGAGAGCGCAATCACCGTCCCCTAAAATTCGCCACGCGCCGTTCTTCCGTGGCCTTCACGCCCTCCTTGAAATCCTCCGTCGCGCGCAGGCGGGTCTGCTCGGCAAGTTCGTGATTGGTCGCCGCCATCACGCGGTCGGCGAGGCCGGCGCGCATCGTGGCGCGGGTGGAGAGGAGGCCGAGCGGGGAGCATTCGGCGATCTCGCCGGCGAGCTTCATCGCGGCCGCTTTCACCTGGTCCTGCGGCACCAGCTCGTTGGCGAGGCCCCATTTATAGGCCTCTTCGCCGGTGACGCGGCGGCTGGTGTAGAACATCAGCTCGGCGTTGTTCTTGCCGATCAACTCGGGCAACGTCGTGGTCAGACCGAAGCCGGGATGGAAGCCGAGTTTCGTGAAATTCGCGGAGAAGCGGGCTTCCGGGCAGGTGACGCGGAAATCCGCCGACACCGCAAGGCCCAATCCGCCGCCGATGGCCGCGCCCTGCACGGCGGCGACGATCGGCTTCTTGGCGCGGAAGATGCGCACGGCCTGGATGTAGAGATGATTGATCGGGCCGAGACTGTCTGCCGGATCGCCCTTGGCCTTTTTCTCCGCCTCTTGTGCTTCCTGCGCCTGTCGCGCGGGGTCACCGAAATTGGCGCCGGCGCAGAAGGCCTTGCCTTGCGCCGAGAGAACGGAAGCGCGGATCTCGATGTCGCGATCGAACTCGTCGAGCGCGTCCGCGATCTGGTTGATCAGCGAGATGTCGAAGAAGTTGAGCGGGGGACGGCGGATCTCGATGGAGCCGACGTGCCCGACCTTCTCGACGCCGATATCCTTGTAGGTGGTCATGATGTCCTCGAAGCGTTAGCGCAGGCCAAGTCCACGCGCGATGATGCCGCGCAGCACCTCGGTGGTGCCGCCCTGGATGGTGAGTTTAGGTGCGGTCTTGATGGCGAAGTCGAGCTGCCGCTCGAGCGTCTCGCGATTGGTAGCGGTCTCCTCGACGAAGGCCGCGAGATCGCGCACGCGGTGCGGAAGCTGCTGTTCCCAGACCGTGCCGATGTCCTTGACGATGGAAGCTTCCACCACCGGCTCCTTGCCGGCCTGCAGCATGCCCGCGACCGAAACCGACATGCGACGCATGGTGTGGAGCTGCGCGACCAGACGGCCGATGCCTTCGGCGCTGCGCGTATCCGGATTAGGGCCGACCGCGCGGACGAGCTCGGTCAGCACGTAATAAGTCTCGAGGAAGCGCTCGGGGCCCGAACGCTCGTAAGCGAGCTCCGACGTCGCCTGCTTCCAGGCGCCGTCGACTTCGCCGAGCACGTGATCGTCGGGGACGAAGAAATCGGTGAAGACCACCTCGTTGAACTCGTACTGGCCGGTGATCTGCCCGATCGGGTTCACCTTGATGCCCGGCTGCTTCATCTTGACCAAAAACTGCGTCAGGCCGTGACGTCGGTTTTCCTTGGTCGGCGGCGAGGTCCGGAAGATCGCGATCATGTAATCGGCGATATGCGCCGACGAGGTCCAGATCTTGGTGCCGTTGATGAGATAGCCTCCGTCGGTCTTGGTCGCGCGCGTCTTCGCCGCGAACAGGTCCGAACCGGAATTCGGCTCGCTCATGCCGATGGCGAAGCAGATCTCCCCACGGCAGATGCGCGGAAGGATGTCCATCTTGATGTGCTCGGGCGCGTATTTCAGCAGCACCGGCCCGCTCTGACGGTCGGCGACGAAGAAGCGACGCGTCGGCGCGTTGGCGACGCGCATCTCCTCGGTCACGACGTAGCGCTCGAGGAAGGAGCGCTCCTGGCCGCCATATTTCTTCGGCCAGGTCATCCCGAGCCAGCCCTTGGCGCCGACTTTCCGGGAAAATTCCGGCACGTCGGTGTCTTCGCGGTTGGGCTTGTGCGGATCGAAGGTGCCGGCGGCGATTTCCTCGGCGAGGAAGGCGCGCACCTCCTTGCGCAGTTGCTCGCACTTCTCGGGCAGGCGGATCGGATCGAAACGGAGAGCTGCGGTCATATGTTTCGTTCCCTGTTAGCGCGACGCCACGAGCGGCCACAACTCATCGGCGCCTCTGGAGGCGACGAGCTTGCCGAGCTCGACGGCCCAGTGGCTTTCGGAGCCGAAGTCATCGCGCCAGGCCAGCGCCCGCAGCGAATAGCGGTGCAGGATGTGCTCGATGGTGAAGCCGATCGCGCCGTGCACCTGATGGGCGATGCCGCCGCCTTTCTCCGCGGCTTCCGCGCAGCGGATCTTTGCGGAGGCGGCCTCGAGATAGACTTCGTCGTCGAACGATTTGGCGTTCGCGATGGCATCGGCCGCCGACGTCGCGGCCGCGAGCGCCGCGGCGGATTCGCCGGCGAGGCGGGCGAGATTGTGCTGCACCGCCTGGAACTTCGAGATCTTCTTCTCGAAGGCAACGCGTTCGTTGGAATAGCGCACCGAGATGTCGAGCATGGATTCAAGTGCGCCGGCGATCTGAAGGCTGCGCGCGACACCGCCCATCAGCATCAGCGTGGTCTGGTCGACGCCTTTTGGAGCGGCCTTGACGGTCACAGGCTGGACCTTGTCGAGCGTCACGGTATCGCTGTGGTCGTAGCCGACATTCAGCCCGGATTCGATCCGGCCCTTCGAGGCATCGACCAGGGCGATGGAGACGCCGTCCCTGCCATGCGCGAGCACCGCAAAATGCTTCGCGGCCTTGGCAAAGGGGACGCCGCGGGCGCGGCCGGAAAGCGCGCCGTCGGCATCGACAATGATGCGATCCCTCGGGCTCGCCGGCAGCACCGTCATCTCGCCTTCCGGCGAGGCGATCTTCGCCTGCGCCAGCAGCCAGCCCGCGAGCATGGTTTCGGCCAGGGGAACCGCGACTGCGAAGCGGCCGGCGGCGTTGAGCAGGGCAAAACCGTCGGCAAGGCTCGCGCCGGAGCCGCCGAGATCGTCGGGCACCCAAGCCAGCGGCAAGCCGGATTCGCTCAGCGCCTGCCACAGCGGCGCCTGCCACGATTTTGTCTTGTCGTTGTTGATGGTTTGCGGATCGGCGAGATCGGCGAAGATCTTCTCCGCGGTCTCGACGACGATATTGTCACTCTCCGCCACAGCGTTCCCCGTGTTTTGCCATTGGCGCGTCCTGCCCAAGGAGCCGGCGCGCGATCTCTTTCTTGCGCCCGATGATCCGAAAAAGCCATGGCCCTGACAAGCGTTGATCGCAGGCCCATCTGCGGCTCCGGCATGGGGGAAGGAGCTGGTCTGGATTAATTCCGCTTAGCGGAGTTTGCTCGATTTGCAGGGCGCGGCAAACTCGCTAAACAGGGCGCCACATTCAAACACGGGGAAGGACATCCGGATGGCCAAGGACAGTTTGTGCGCAATCGTGACGGGGTCCGCATCCGGTCTCGGCGCGGCGACTGCGGAAATTCTCGCAGCGACCGGGGCACGGCTCGTCATCAACTATTCGTCGAGCCAGAAGGAAGCCGAGGCCACCGCTGAGCTCTGCCGCAAGGCGGGTGCTGCGGAAGTGCTGGTGGTGCAGGGCGATGTCTCGAAGGATGATGATTGCCGCAGGATCGTCGCCGCCGCGAGCGGCTGGGGCAAGCTCGACATCCTCGTCAACAATGCCGGCACCACCAAGCATGTCGCCCATGGCAATCTCGACGGGCTCTCGGCGGAAGATTTCCAGCGGCTCTACGGCGTCAACACCATCGGCCCGTTCCAGATGGTGCGCGCTGCGCGCAGCCTGCTCGAGGCTGGTGCAAACGGGTCGGGGCGTCCATCGGCCGTGGTCAACATTTCCTCCGTTGCCGGCATCAGCGGTGTCGGCTCGTCGATTGCGTATGCGGCAAGCAAGGGCGCGCTCAACACGATGACGCTGTCGCTGTCGCGTGCGCTGGCGCCCCTGATCCGCGTCAATACGGTTTGCCCCGGTTATATCGACACGCCCTGGTTCACCAAGGGCCGCGGCGAGGAACAGGCAAAGCAGGTGCGCGACAGCGTGGTGGCAAAGGTGCCGCTGAAGGTCGCCTCTTCAGCCGAGGACATCGCTCGGCTCGTCTGCTTCCTGGCGATGCCTGCGTCCAGCAACATGACCGGCGAGGTCGTGCGCATGGATGCGGGGATGCATTTGATTACGTAGTTCGTCATTGCGAACGAAGCGAAGCAATCCAGAAATCTCTCCGCGGAGACAGTCTGGAGCGTTTCGTCGCACCAGCGCAAAATTGCTTCGCAATCTGTCGCGGACTCCTCGCAATGCCGGAGTCTGAGGCGGCGGCGCGTTCCTGCAGCCTACGCAGTCACCCCTTGATCACGCCGCTCGCGACCAGTCGGTGCCAGATGAACAGCACCACCACGGCGCCGATCGTGGCCATGATGAATCCCGCGCCCTGATCCGGACTGTAATGGCCGATGGCCTGGCCGACGAAGGTCGCCAGAAACGCACCGACTATGCCGAGGATGGTGGTGAGGATGAAGCCGCTCGGGTTGTTCGGTCCCGGCGCCAGAAAGCGCGCGATGAGGCCGGCGACGAAGCCGACCACGATGATCCACAACAGGCCGCCCATGCTCATGTCAGTGCTCCCCTTGCCGAATGCGTAGATCCAATTTGGATTAAATTCGTCCCGCGAGCTCGGTTTCGCTCGGCAGCCGTCCGTCCGGCGTCAGATGATCGACCACCTGCGGCAGGTACTGGCTGAGGCCGGACAGCAGTTCGTCGCGCGACAGCCCGCTCTGCGCGGACAGACTGTTGATCTGGTCGGCGCCGAGCGCATTGGCGAGATCGCCGGGGCTGATGGCCTTGTTCTCGCCCTTGCCGACCCAGGTGTTCGCGGTGTCGCCGTGGCCGCCCTGCTGGAGCTGGTTGAGGAGATCGCCGAGGCCGCCGCTGAGCACGGAGCCGGCTGCGCCGCCGGCGAGCAGGCCGCCGAGGCCCCCCTTGAGGACATCACCGAGGCCGCCACCGCCCGTGCCGGTGTTCACCGGCGGCGGCACAGGTGCCGGCGCCGACTGCGGCGCGGCGCCCGGCTGGCCAGCCGTCAGACGCTTGAATGCCTTCCAGGCGAGCAGGCCGAGGATAGCCATGGTCATCGGCGACATGCCACCGGAAGATTGCTGTGAGCTCGGGGTGCTCGGGCCGCGGGGCCCGTTCTGCATGCCGTTGAGGACGTCGAGTAGACCCATGGTGCTCTCCTTTGGCGTTCTCGTCGGCGAGCTCTCGCCGGTGACAAGCCCCCAGGCAAAAACATATGGGGCTCTCATGACGGTTACAAGGCAGATGCGACTTGGTCGCGATGGGCAGCCGACGCTGTCTCTGCTATCGAAGGCGAGTGATTGAGGGAGAAGGTCAGGTGCTGACGGATCGACCGATCGTGGTGGCCGGCGCGGGCGCCATCGGGTGTTTCGTCGGCGGCATGCTGGCGGCTGACGATCGTCGGGTCGCGCTCCTGGTCCGGCCGCGCGTGAAGACCGAAATCGAGCGGTTCGGCCTGCGGCTGACGGATTTCGACGGCTCCGAGAAGAAGCTGGGTGCGGGCCAGCTGGCGTTGTCGGAGGATCCCGCGATCTTTCACAGTGCTGGCATCGTGCTGGTCACGGTCAAGAGTGCCGATACGGCCGATGTCGCGGATCAGATCGCGCGGCACGCGCCCCGGGATGCCGTGATCGTGTCGTTGCAGAACGGCGTCGGCAATGTCGCGGTGCTGCAGGAGCGGCTCGGCGGCCGGCGCGTGCTCGCCGGCATGGTGCCGTTCAATGTGGTCGCAATGGGCGACGGACGCTTCCACCGCTCGACCTCGGGCGACATCACCGTCGGCGAAGATGTGGACAATACGGCTGCGGCATTGTCGGTGTCTGGTCTCGCGATGCGCGCGAGTCGCGACATCACCGGCGTGCAATGGGGCAAGCTGATCATCAATCTGAACAATGCGCTCAGCGCCTTGTCGAACATGCCGCTCGCCGCGCAATTGGCGAACCGTGACTGGCGAAAACTGTTTGCTGACCAGATGGCCGAGGGTCTCGCTACGTTGAAAGCCGCCGGAATCAAGCCGGCCTCGGCGACGCCGATCCCGCCGAACTGGACGCCGACCCTGTTGAGACTGCCCGACGTGATCTTCAGCGCGATTCTGGGGCGCACGATGAAGATCGATCCGGAGGCACGCTCCTCGATGTGGCAGGATCTGAAGCAGGGCCGCAAGACCGAGATCGACTATCTCCAGGGCGCGGTCATTGCGCTCGCCGAGCAGAACAAGGTCGATGTGCCGCTGATGCGCCGCATTGTTGCGCTGGTCAAGCAGGCAGAGACGGCCGGCACGGGCCCTCCGGGACTTTCGCCGCAGCAGATCCGCGGTATGGTTTGAGCGTTGACGGTTGATGGAGAAGCACGATGAAAATATGTCTGATGATCGGGCTGATGCTCGCCGCACTCTGCGCCGCCTCCAGCTTTGCGGAGGCTCGGCCGCCGACTGTCATGAACTCCCCCGGTTACGACGCGCGTTTGCAGGAGAGCCGCAAGGCGCTGGGCAATTCACAGACGACCACCACGCCGACGGATGCAACGGTCGTCAAACCGAAGCATAGCAAGAAGAAGCAACCGAACTGAGGAACGGCTTTCAGTCCTCACCGGGTTGACGTGCCGAGAGAGAAGCGAGCGGGTCGTGCCTCAGCCCTTCTTCGCCGGCTTGCTCGGCGTTGGGCTGAACAGCTTCTTCAGATCACTGAGGCCTTCCGACAGCCGCGGCCATTCGCAGGAGAACGAACCTTTGGTGCAAGGCGCGCCCTTCGGTCGCGGCGCAACTTGCTGGACCTTGGGCCGCTCGACCGGAACGGGGATGTGCTCCACTTCGGTTCGCAGCGCGACCTGTTGAAGCTGCTGCGCCTGCTGTTCGCGCTGCTGCCGCACAATCGCCTGGGCCGCTTCATTGCTGCGGCGCTGATCGGCGAGATAGGCGGTGTAGGATTCGTCGATCTTCTTCTGCTCTTCCGGTGTCGGGTTGGGCCCAGCGATGTCGAAGGTCCGGTCCTGGAGGAAGTCGTAATAGGTGTAGCCGCCACCCGGCTTGCGCCGGCCGGCGAATTTTGCGTTGCAGTCCGCCAGTGCCGAAGTCTTTTCGGCCTTGGTTGCGGATTTTTCGGCCGCGTCGGCGCATTCCTCGAAGTCGACAGGCGCGCGCTTCCACCATTGTGCGTGCGCATGCGACGAGGTCAGCAGGAAAAGTCCTGCTGCAGCAACAAGAAGAGGCGCCGCACGACGCGATGCAACTACGTCTGACATTCTTCGAGAGCATTCCCTGCGAAACTCAACCCCAACTGAGTCGGAACTGATTTTTGCTCCTTTCTCGCGAGCTTGTCACCCGTGGAACTCGGGAATTTCATGACTGGAGTGCTGACATTTTTTGCTTGACGTGGCCCGGGAGTCACAGCCTCGCGACGCATGATGCGCTTAGAATTTTATCGATTTGATCCGACGAGGACATGTTCGTCATGAGGGCGCTAAGCTCTATGGCCGCAGTCGCTTTGATGCTGGTTTGCGGCTGCGCGCTTGCCGCCGAGGACGAGGCCCCCAACCATAAGCCGGTGAAGGTCGTGGCCGATGCGCGGCTGTCGGTCGGCGGTAAGGGACTATTGCCGCTCTATCTCTCCAACGACTGGTCGATGCCGCTGCCTGCGATCTCGCGCGCCGTCATCGTGCTGCACGGCCGCTTGCGCAATGCCGACGAATATTACATCTCGGCCCACACCGCGCAGGTTGCCGCCGGCGACGACGGCAAGAGCGCGCTCATGATCGCGCCGCAGTTCCTGGCGGAGGTCGATATCGATGCACACAAGCTGCCCGCCGACACGCTGCGCTGGTCGCTGGTGGGATGGGAAGGCGGCGAGGCCGCGCTTGCGCCCAATCCGGTCTCCTCCTTCGAGGCGCTCGACGCGATCCTGGCAAGGCTTTCCGACCGGCGCATCTTTCCGAACCTGAAGCAGGTCGTTATCGCCGGTCACTCCGGCGGCGGCCAGGTCACGCAGCGTTACGCCATCGCCGGCAAGGGCGAGGCGGCGCTGTCGCGTCAACACATCGAGGTTCGTTATGTCGTCGCCAATTCGTCGTCTTATGCATATTTCAGCGGTGAGCGGCCGGTGCAGGCGATCGCCGCGTCCTGCCAAGGCTACAACGTCTGGAAATACGGCATGGATGGACGGCCGCCCTACCTTGCGGACGCGACGCCGGCCGCGTTGGAGCAGCGCTATGTCGAGCGCGACGTGATCTATCTGCTCGGCACGCTCGACACCAAGCCCGCAGCGGACAAGAGCTGCATGGGCGAAGCACAGGGTCCAAATCGCTACGTCCGCGGCCACGCCTATGCCGACGCGATGGCGAAGCGCAGTCACGGCGCGCCCAATCACAGGGTGTGGGACGTCGCCGGCATTGGGCATGACGTCGACAAGATGCTGACGTCAAAATGCGGCCTCGCGGCGCTGTTCGACAGTCCGGGATGCGGCGCAGAGCGCTGATGCGGATACTTGGAGGGCAGATGCCTTGAAGGTCCGGCTCCGGCTGTTACACTTCGCCTCGCGAACGCCTCATCCTGAGGCGGCGCCAAGAAGACGAAGTGGAAACGCCTGATGTTGCTGCCCCTGTCCGATGTGCCGCGCTGGTACGCTCAACGCAAACCCGAAGGCACGATCGCCGTCCAGCATGGGCAGGACAAGCTGACATGGGACGCGCTCGAGCGCGGTGCCAACCGGCGCGCGCGGGCGTTTGCGGCCAAGGGCGTCAAGCCCGGCGATTTCGTCGCGATCGGATTGCCCAACGGCAATGCGTTTTTCGAGACAACCTTTGCGGTGTGGAAATGCGGCGCGACGCCGACCTCGCTGTCATGGCGGCTGCCGCGCGGCGAAGCCGCAGCCGTGCTCGAGATATTGAAGCCCGCGCTTGTGGTCGGTGGCGAGGCAGACTGGAATGCGCAGAACCGCCTGCCGGCGGATTTCGTGCCGGAAGGTTTTTCCGATGAACCGCTCGACCCTCCGGTCGCGCGCTACTGGAAGGCCATGACATCGGGCGGGTCGACCGGCCGTCCGAAGGTGATCCTCGATCACAACCCCGCGGTCATCGATACGGCCGCGCCGTTGCCGCTCAACATGCCCATCGGCGCCTCGCTCCTGAATCCGGGCCCGCTCTACCACAATGCGCCGTTCATCGTGTCGCACTATGCGCTGTTCGGCGGCGGCAAGCTCACGGGGCTGGTCAAGTTCGACGCCGAGCAGACGCTGCGGCAGATCGAGCGCGAGCGCGTGCAGTGGGTCAATTTCGTGCCGACCATGATGCACCGGATCTGGGCGCTGCCCGACGACGTTCGCAATGGCTACGACGTCTCGAGCCTGCAAACCGTGTTCCACATGGCGGCGCCCATGCCACCCTGGCTGAAGGAGAACTGGATCGCCTGGCTCGGGCCTGACAGGATCTGGGAGCTCTACGGCGGCACCGAGCGGCAGGGCGCCTGCATCATATCAGGCACGGAATGGCTGACGCACAAGGGCTCCGTCGGTAAGATCGGCGAGACGGCGAAGCTTCGCATCATCGGCGAGGACGGCAACGACGTCGCGCCCGGCGAGACCGGCGAGATCTACTTCCTCAACAACGACGGCAAGGACGCAACCTATCACTATCTCGGCGCCGAGCCGAAGCGTCGCGCCGACGGCTGGGAATCACTCGGCGATATCGGCAGGCTCGATGCCGAAGGCTACCTTTATCTCGGCGACCGCCTCGCCGACATGGTGCTGCGCGGCGGCGCCAACATCTATCCGGCCGAGGTCGAAGCTGCCGTCTCCGCGTGCCCCGGCGTGCGCTCCTGCGTGGTGGTGGGCCTGCCAGATCCGGAGCTCGGCCAGCGCGTGCACGCCATCATCGAGCCGGAGGCGAACGCGGATGGTCAGGCCATCGCGGACGGCATGGCGGACTTCCTGAAGGACAGGCTCAGCCGCTACAAGCATCCGGAGAGTTTCGAGTTCGTCGGCGCATCGCCGCGCGACGATTCCGGAAAGGTTCGCCGCACGCTGTTGCGCGACGAGCGCGCGGCATGGATGAAGGACGGACGCGCGTTTCGCATCGTGCCGGCGAAAGCGCGGGTGCACGCCGAATAAGACATCACGGAAGGATCGAGCCCCATGACGATTTCCATCGCAGCGAACAGCGTGTCGAAACCGCCGGCCGGTATCATCGAGGGCTTTCGGAATGCGCCGACCTCGATCATTTCTGACAATCTTGGCCGTCTGCCGGGCGCGGTCGGGCTGAAGCCCTATCACCGCAGCGGCAGGTTGATCGGCGCAGCCTTCACGGTACGCACCCGGCCCGGCGACAATCTCGCCATCCACCGTGCGCTCGAACTGGTCGGTCCCGGCGACGTCATCGTGGTCGATGGTGGCGGCGACGAGACCCGCGCGCTGGTCGGCGAGATCATGAAAAATATCGCGCAATGGCGCAAAGCAGAGGGCTACGTCATCGACGGCGCAATTCGCGATGTCGCCGCCTTTGCCGGCGACGACTTCCCCTGCTTCGCCCGCGCGGTGATCCATCGCGGCCCCTACAAGAATGGCCCCGGCGAGATCAACGTGCCCGTTTCGGTCGGCGGCAGCGTGATCTCGCCCGGCGACATCGTGGTCGGGGACGAGGACGGCGTGGTGTCGTTTCCCGCCGCCGGTGCCGCGGCCCTGCTGGAGGCGGTGCGCGTCCAGATCAAGCGGGAGGAGGACACACTGAAGGCGATCCGCGAGGGCCGCTACCAGGGGGCTTACGGGAAGTCCTGATCGCCCGCTCGTTGTTGAGCGAAGGGCTTCCGATTCGGCCCTCGCTTTGATATGTACAGCTCCAGGCAACCCGCCTCACCGGTGGGTTCCGCGGTCCCGTAGCTCAGCCGGATAGAGCGGCGGTTTCCTAAACCGTAGGTCGCATGTTCGAGTCATGCCGGGATCGCCATTACGGCTTCAGAACGCTGAGAGAAAGTGTGAGGTCGCCTCGCGCACGTCCGGTCGGTTGATGGTGTGCAACTTCGCATCCACGACCAATACCAAAGCGTAGGGACGGCCCTTCAGCGCGCCAGTCCAAGCCTAGGCCGTTGAGGCTTCCAAATCCTGCTCATGGTGAAGGCCTCCAATCCGCGGCAGCGTTTCTGGCGGTGCCATTTGCCTGCTCGGCGCAAAAATTGCTACACGCGGGGGGCAGCGTTTCTGGCGGACGTTTGCCAGCCTTGTCCGCGAATCCGGAGCCAATGATGCCTTTCGACTTGATCCTTCGCGGCGGACGGGTCGTTGACCCCTCGCAGAAGCTCGACGCCGTGGCCGATGTCGCATTTTCTGGTGGCAAGGTCGCAGCCGTCGGCAACGGGCTCAAGGTGGATCCCGGCACCGAGGTTCGTGACGTCTCGCAGTTCATAGTCACTCCGGGTCTGATCGATCTCCACACCCATGTCTATTGGGGTGGCACTTCGCTCGGCATCGATGCCGAGGAATTCTGCCGCGCCTCCGGCGTCACCACCTCAGTCGATACCGGCAGCGCCGGCCCCGGGAATTTCGCCGGCTTCCGCAAGCACGTCATCGAGCCGAGCCAGGTCCGCATTCTCGCTTACCTGCATGTCTCCCATGCCGGCATCTTCGGCTTCTCGCACCGGATCATGGTCGGCGAGAGCGAGGAACTACGGCTGATGAATCCGATCGAGGCCGCCAAAGTCGCCGACGCCAACCGCGACGTCGTCGTCGGCATCAAGGTGCGGGTCGGGCTGCACTCATCGGGCACCTCGGGTGCGGTGCCGCTCGATATCGCGCTCCAGGTCGCCGACGAGGTCGGCATGCCGCTGATGGCACATATCGACCATCCGCCGCCGACCTATGAAGAGGTGCTCGCCCGCCTGCGCCCTGGCGACGTGCTGACCCATGCGTTCCGCCCTTTCCCGAATTCGCCGGCAACCGCGCAGGGCACCGTGAAGAAGGCGGTACTGGATGCGCGTGAGCGCGGCGTGCTGTTCGACATCGGCCACGGCAAGGGCTCGTTCGCGTTCAAGACCGCGCGTGCCATGCTCGCCAACGGCTTCTATCCGGATACCATCTCATCCGACATCCACCAGCTCTGCATCGACGGCCCGGCCTTCGACCAGGTGACGACGATGTCGAAATTCCTCTGCATGGGCATGTCGCTGTCGGATGTGGTTGCCGCGTCGACGGAGAACGCCGCGATGGCGTTGCGGCGCCCCGAGCTCGGCAGCCTCAAGCCCGGCAGCGTCGGCGATGCCACGCTGATCTCGGTGAAGCAAGGCCAGTTCGACTATGAGGACGTCGTCGGCGAGCATCTCATCGGCGACAAGAAGATCGTCTCCGAAGGCGTCGTCATCGGCGGCCGCTGGTGGCATCCGAATTGAGGGACGCTCACGGATCGTGAGCGCCCGATCGCGGGACTTGCCCGTCAGTCGCGTCCTGCCTCCATGATGGCCTTGGCGAGCCGTGCGGGATCGGAGAAGCACAGTTCGTGGCTCCCGGAAACCTGCACCAGGCGGAACAGGCCGAGCTTCTCCGACAGACGCGGATGCCAGCCATGGCTGTGCGGCAGCGCGGTGTCCTCGGTGCAGTTAATGTAGGACTTTGCCAGCGGCATCTCGGCGGGATTGCTCTTCAGCGCGATCTTGTCGCTGAAGGTTGCGAGCGGGTGCGGATTGAGAACGTCATAGGCCTTCTGCGCCAGTTCGAGGTCGGCATCGTTGATGAAGGCCTCGCGCCAGATCGGGAAGGGCAGCACCACCGAGCCGTCGCCGCGCTCGGCTGCGATCGCGTCGAACAGCCCGACATAGTGCGGCGGCACCATGTCGTTGAGGCACTCGCCGTTGTTCGGCACGAAGGCATTCCAGTAGACCAGGCGGCGGATGCGCTCGGGTACGAGGTCGGCGACACCGGTAGTGACCATGCCGCCATAGGAATGGCCGAGCAGGATGACGTCCGTCAGGTTGTTCTCTGCGAGATAGTCGGCGATCGACTGGATCGCTTCCTTCAACCCCGTCGTCTTGGCATCGCCCGGGCGGTTACCCTTGATCGTCGGCGTATAGACCCGATGGCCATGGGCGCGGATCGGGGCGGCGACAGGCTCGAACTCGGCACCGGTGTGCCAGGCGCCATGGACGAGAACGTAGGTCGACATGTTGTGGCTTCTCCCGGGGGTGTGGTTAGATCGCTAAGGGCGCATCGCCGTGCGGCCAGTCTGGACCGGCAAAGGATTTCGCGCTTGGCTGGAAGTGAACCGGATTGGTCTCGGAGTGAACCGATGCAGGAAGCCGCACGCGCCGTTCCGTCACGCCGATCAGCCTGGAATACCGCGGACATCAGGCCGGGCGAACAATTCGCCTATTATCGCGAGGCGATCTGCCAGGCCTTCATGAACCTGACGCCGGAGCCGGCGGCAGCTTCAGGCTTTCCTGCGAGCGTCGAACACATCCGTCTCGGCGATGCCGCGATCAACCGCGTCAGCTTTCCCGAGCATGTGGTCCGCCGCTCCGCGGCCGACATCGCCGCGTCGGACCGCAGCTGCTTCTATCTCAACCTCAAGCTGGCCGGCCGCTGCCGCATTCGGCAGGACGATCGCGAGATCAGCCTGTCGCCAGGACAGGTCGGCATCTTCGACAGCGACCGGCAATTCGCGCTTGTGCACGACCGCGGTCCGCAATTGCAGGTCGCCTCGTTCTGGGTGCCGGCGGAGACCTTGCTGGAGCGCTTGCCGGCCTCGTTCGACGTCGCCGCGACCCGCGTCTCCGACGATCCCTTCGTCGGCCACCTCATCGTCGAGACGGCGCGCACGCTCAGCGACGGTGCGCTGCGCATGACCGAGGACGAGGGCGTGCATCTGTTCCGGGCGTTGATCGAACTGGTTGCGATGAGCCTGTCACGGCAGAGCCGCGCGCGCACCGCGGAGGCGGAAAGCCTGACTGATGCGACCGCGTTGGCGCTAAAGCGGGCCATCCACCGCCGGCTGCGCGAACCCGGCCTCAGCGTTGCCAAGATCGCCGAGGCCGTCGGCATCAGCGAGCGCTATGTGCACAAGCTGCTGGCACGATCCGGCTCCGGCTTCACCGACTACGTGATCGACCGTCGTCTCGACGGCATCGCCAGGGATCTCAGTGACCCCGCGATGGCGGACCGTGCGATTGGCGCCATCGCGTTCGACTGGGGCTTTTCCGACCTCTCCCATTTCACGCGACGCTTCAGGCAGCGCTTTGGCTGCCGTCCGCGTGATTGGCGGGCGCGCTAGTGCCACGCTACAGGGATCTCGCGATCAACAGCTTCATGATCTCGTTGGTGCCCCCATAGATCTTCTGGATGCGGGAATCGATGAAGATGCGCGAGATCGGATATTCCTGCATGTAGCCATAGCCGCCGAACAGCTGGAGGCATTCGTCGGCGGTTTGCACCTGCTTGTCCGAGCACCAGTATTTCGCCATCGACGCTGTGACGGTGTCGAGGTCTTTCGCCACCAGGCGCTCGATGCACCAGTCGACGAAGACGCGCGCGATCATGGCCTCGGTCTTGCGCTCGGCGAGCGTGAAGGCGGTGTTCTGGAAATCCATCAGCGGCTTGCCGAACGCCTTCCGCTCCTTGGTGTATTCGGTGGTGAGCTTGACCGCGCGCTCCATCGAGGCGACGGCGCCGACCGCTAGCGCGAGGCGCTCCTGCGGCAGCTGCTGCATCAGCTGGACAAAACCCTGGCCTTCCTCGTTGCCGAGCAGGTTGTCCGGCGGCACGGTGACATTGTCGAAGAACAGTTCCGACGTGTCGGAGGCGTGCAGGCCGATCTTGTCGAGGTTGCGGCCGCGCTTGTAGCCGTCGGCGCCTGCGGTCTCGACCACGATCAGCGAGATACCCTTGGCGCCGGCCTCGCCGGTGCGGGCGACCACGACGACGAGGTCGGCTGCCTGGCCGTTGGTGATGAACGTCTTCTGGCCGTTGATGACGTAGGAATTGCCCTGCTTCTTTGCGGTGGTCTTGACGGCTTGCAGGTCCGAGCCGGTGCCGGGCTCGGTCATGGCGATGGCGCCGACCATCTCGCCCGAGGCCATCTTCGGCAGCCAGCGCTTCTTCTGCTCCTCCGAGCCGTAATTGAGGATGTAGTGCGCGACGATGGCGCTGTGCACGGAGACGCCTGTCGTCAACTCCGGCACGGTGCTTTCGAGATCGTCCAGCACCGCCGCGTCATAGGCGAAGGTCGCGCCCAGCCCGCCATATTCCTCCGGCACGCTCGCCAGCAGCGCGCCCATTTCGCCGAGCCCGCGCCAGGCGAAGCGGTCGACCATCTTCTGCTCGCGCCATTTCTCGGCATGCGGTGCCAGGTCCTTGGCGAGATATTTCCGGAACTGGTCGCGGAAGACGTCGAGCTCTTCGGTCATCCAGGAGGAGCGGTAGGACATGATTACCTCGGTTGATGCGGCTTGCCGGCTTGGTAGGCCAGTCGACCGCGGCAATTATTGTGTTTTCAGGCTGTGTCGATGACGCTACCAAGGCGGCCGTAGCAGCATCTGTCGGGGTGGTTGATTGTGGCTGTCAAAACGCAAGAGCTCAAGCTCGACATCAAACGCATCGGCGCAGTCTCCGCGATCCTGATGCAGCCGGACCATGTGCGCGCCTGCTACGTTCTGGCGCATGGCGCGGGTGCTGGGATGCGGCATGCCTCGATGGAGAAGATTGCGGAGGGACTCGCCGAACGCGGCATCGCGACGTTCCGGTTCAATTTTCCCTACATGGAAAACAAGCAGGGCCGTCCCGATCAGCCGGCCGTTGCGCATGCCGCCATTCGTGCGGCGGTCGAGGAGGCGGCGCGGCTGTGCCCGGAATTGAAGCTTGTCGCCGGCGGAAAGTCGTTCGGCGGACGCATGACATCGCAGGCTCAGTCGAAGGCTGCGTTGCCCGGCGTCAAAGGCCTCGCCTTCCTCGCCTTTCCCCTGCATGCCGACAAGAAGCCGTCGACCGAGCGCGCGGAGCACCTTGGTGGCGTCACCATTCCCATGTTGTTTCTCCAGGGAACGCGAGACGGGCTTGCTGATCTCGGCCTTCTCAAGCCGGTCGTCGCGGCGCTCGGGACCAAGGCGACGCTGCATGAAATCGAAGGCGGCGACCACTCCTTCGCCGTGCTGAAGAAGTCCGGCCGTACCAACGACGAGGCGCTCGCGGAGGTGCTCGATACGCTCGCGGCCTGGATGGACGGGCTCGCCTGAAGTTCAGGCCGAGTAGAGCCCCTTGTCGCGCGCCTTCTGGATCGCGAGCGCGGCGATCAGGTCGAGCGTCGGCGTCGACAGGCCGGCGGCGCGCGCGAAGGCGGCGGGCGCCTTCACCAGCACGTCGATCTCCATGGCGCGGCCGAGCTCGTAGTCCTGCAGCAGTGAGGGCTTGTGGTTGGGGGCGGGCCCGCTGCGCGTCACGCGCTTGACCTCGGGGATGAAGTGCTGCGCGATGTCGTTCGCCTCGTTCAACATGCGCGGGATGACCTCGGCGAAAGCAGGATCGTCGCGTACGCCCCGCGCAGTCTGGCCGGTCAGCAGGCACAGCACCGACAGCGACATGTTGGTCAGCAGCTTTGACCAGATCGCCTCGCGGATCTCGGCCACCGGCGGCGACTCCAGCCGTGCGTCGTTGAAAGCTCCGCGAAGTTTTGTGATGCGCTCGCAATTCCGGTCGTCGCATTCGCCGATCAGGAGGCGGTTGCGGTCAGGGGTGAGGTTCTGCACCACGCCGGGCGCGGTCACCTCGTTGGAGGAGAAGATGACGCCGCCGATGATTCGCTCCTTCGGAATGCAGGCTCGCAACCGTCCGCCCGGATCGAGGAAGGAAATATCAGGCGGCGTGGGATGCCGCGGCGGCAGGCCGATCCCGTACCACCAGGGAATGCCGTTCTGGGCGAACACGATCGCGGTGTCGTCCTGGAGCAGTGGCTTGATGCTGGAGACCAGGCCGGTCAGCGCGGTCGCCTTCAGCGTCGAGATCACCACGTCCTGCGGACCGAGCTGGGCCGGATCGCCCGAGGCATTCACCTTGGCCGAGACCTCGGAATCGCCGACGCGCAGCTTGAGGCCATTGGCGCGGACCGCTTCCAGATGCGCCCCCCGCATTACGCATGAGACCTCATGACCGGCGCGCGCCAGCCGTACCGCAATGTGGCTGCCGACGGCGCCCGCGCCGAAAATGCAGATGCGCATATGATGTTCGTCCCTGATCCCTAGGATGCCGCCCGGCCGCAGCATGACACAAGCCGCCATGCGATGGACGCGGCCGCCCCACGCTGGAAAGATATGGATCGGGATGCGTTGCCTCGGCCATAGTGCGCGCCAACAAACGATCGGAGGATCGCCGATGACTGCCAGCCCTGTCCTGTGGAGCCTCGATGAACGCGGGGTTGCGACCGTCACGTTGAACCGGCCGGAGGTGAACAACGCCTACGACGGCGCGCTGATCGCGGGCGTGCTGGCGGCCATGGACGATCTCGGCAAGAAGCCCAACCTTCGCGTGGTCGTGCTCAAGGGCAACGGCAAGCATTTCCAGGCGGGCGCCGATCTCAAATGGATCAACGGCGTGAGGCCGCAATCGCCCGACGCCAACGAGGCGGCGTCGCGGGCGACGTTCGAGGCCGTGCAGCGCCTCAACACCTTGCCGATCCCCACCGTGGCCCTTGTGCAGGGCGGCTGCTTCGGTGGCGGCACCGGTGTGATTTCGGCTTGCGACGTCGTGATCGCCGCGGATAACGCCCTGTTCTCCATCACCGAGGTGCGCTGGGGCCTGACCGCCGCGATCATCATCCCGCAGCTCTGCGATGCCATTGGTGTACGGCAGGTCCGCCGTTATGCGCTGACCGGCGAACGCTTCGGCGCCGAAGACGCCCGTCGCATCGGCCTCGTCCACGAGGTGGTGCCGCTGGCCGATCTCGAAGCCGCCGGCGCCAAGGTGGTCGAGCAGCTCCTCGCCAACGGACCCGAGGCGATCGCCGAGACTAAGCGCCTCGCACTGGAAAGCTCGTTCGGTGGAATGGCGGTGGACGATGCGGCGTATGCGCGGCTCGTCCAGTTGCATTCACTCAAGCGCCAGAGCGCGGAAGCGGCCGAGGGGCTGGCCTCCTTCGCCGAGAAGCGCGCGGCGAAGTGGGGTGGCGGAAAGGGTTGAGCGTCCCTCCATGCGGCACTGCAGTTTACAGCGACGGCGCGAGTGACGTTTTTCAGCAAAGTTAGCATCGCCTGCACCGCGGCGGCGTTGCGCCGCCGCTCAGGAATCGCGGCCTTTACCCACAATTCCGGAATCGGAAAATCGCGCAGCACCGGTTTCAGCGTGCCGTCGCGCAAGGCGTCCGCGACGAGATAATGCGACATCAGCGCGATGCCGTTGCCGGCGATCGCGCTGCGCGCCAGCACATGTCCCTCGTTGGACGAAAGTAGCGGGCTGACCTGGATGGTGATGCGGCCGCGCGGCCCGTCAAAGACCCATTCGGGGCCGGTCGGCATGAAGCTGAGGCAGCGATGCTCGACGAGGTCGCGCGGATGTTTTGGCGTGCCGTGCTGCTTCAAATACGCCGGCGAGGCGCAAAGCAGCCGCTTCAAGGGGACCAGCGGCTCGTCGACCACGCCGCCGAAGGAATGCGGGAAGGCGCCGATCGCGATGTCGAAGCCCTCGCTGACGGGATCGACCGGGCGGTCGATCAGCACGATCTCCAACTTCAGTCGTGGGTTTTGCGTCTGGAATGCGCTGAAGGCGTCGGCAAGCCGCGCCACCGTCATCGAGGTCGGCGCCTTGATGCGGAGGTGGTCGACGAGATCGTGGCCCTTCTCGCCCATGCGCGACAGCAGATCGGTCGCGTCGGTGACGACGCTGCGCGCGCGATGGACGTAGCGCTGGCCGGCTTCGGTCAGCCGCAATTGCCGGGTCGAGCGGTGGAACAGCGGCGTGCCGATCCGCGCCTCCAACTGCGTCACGCGCTTTGCGACGACCGAGGTCGAGACATTGAGTTTGCGTGCGGCGGCGGAGAAGCCGGCTGTATCAGCGGTGGCAAGAAAGGCCTGCAGGTTCACCAGGATGTCCATGTCGACCTTTCTTGATTTGCGAAAGCTGATCGCATATTTTGATGGATTGTAGCCCGCCGCGCGTTAATTCATAGTCGTTCCAAGCAAGGAATTTGGGAAGGACGCGCCATGTGGGCCACGACGATCAATGAACCGGCACGACAAGTGCCGCTCTATGGCGAGTATGAAGTCGTGGTTCTCGGCGGCGGCCCTGCCGGCATCGTCGCTGCGGCTTCGGCCGCGCGCGCCGGGCGGAAGACGCTGCTGATCGAGCGCTACGGCTTTCTCGGCGGCATGGGCACCGCGGCCGGCGTCACCAATTTCTGTGGCCTGCACGGCAACGTCTATGGCGAGGCTGTCAGGCTGGTGCAGGGCATGGCGACCGACCTGCTGGCGCGGATCGATCATCTGAACGGCCTCAACGCGCCGCACCTGATCCTCGGCAAGGTCTTCGCCCAGGCCTATGACACCGCGGCCTACAAGATCGCGGCCGACGAGCTGCTGGCCAGCCACAAGGTGCACATCCTCTTCCACGCGCTCGGCGCCGGCGTGGTGATGGGCAATGACCGCCGTATCGATGTGCTGATGGTCGAGACCAAGGCCGGCCGGCAGGCGGTGCGCGCGGAGATCTTCATCGACTGTTCCGGCGATGGCGATCTCGCGGTCTGGGCCGGTGCGCCGTTCGAGATCGGCGACGAGCACGGCCATCCGATGTATCCGTCGATGATGCTTCGTCTCAACGGCATCGACCCTGCAAAGGCCGGTGATGCCTGGCGGACCATCCCACAGTTGATGGAAAAGGCCACTGCGGCCGGCACGCACAAATTTCCGCGTAAAAGCGCGATCGTGCGGCCGCAGAAATCCGGCATCGAATGGCGGGTGAATTTCACGCAAGTGGCGCGCGAGGACGGCCACGCCATCAACGGCGTCGAGCCTGATGACCTCACCCGCGGCGAGATCGAGGGCCGCAAGCAGGCGCTCGCCGCCTTCGAGTTCCTGCGCACCGTGCCGGGCTTTGAAAAATCCTACATCGTCGATTTGCCGCCGCAGCTCGGCATCCGCGAGACCCGCCGCATCAGGGGGGGCTACCAGCTCAGCGGCGAGGACGTGCTCGGCTGTGCCTCGTTCGAGGATTCCATCGGCGTCAACGGCTGGCCGATCGAGGCCCACGTCGCCGGCGACGTCATCTTCACTTTCCCGCCGATCCCGGAATCGCGTGGCTATAACGAGCTGCCCTACCGGATGCTGGTGCCCGAGGGTGTCGACAACCTCCTGGTCGCCGGCCGTTGCGCCTCTATGACCCATGAGGGGCAGTCGGCGGCGCGGGTTTCCGGGGCTTGTTTCGTGATGGGGGAGGCGGCGGGTTCCGCGGCCGCCCTGGCGCTCTCCGGAAACCGGATCCCGCGTGACATCCCCATTGAAAAATTGCAGGAAACGTTGAAACAACAGGGTGCCTTCATCGGGCTGGATCAACCCGTGCCGAAGGGCCTGTAACGGACTGTAAAAAGAGAAAAATTGGAGGAAATGGGATGATCGGGATTGCGCGGGTCGCGGCTATTAGCCTTTTGGCTATGATGGCGATGGGCACGGCGAGGGCCGAGGATGCGCTGAAGGCCAAGATCGGCGTGCTCCGCCTGTCGTCCTCTGCGCCTGTTTTCATCGCCCAGGACAAGGGTTATTTCCGCGAGGCTGGTCTCGACGTCGAGCTGAAATTCTTCGATGCGGCGCAGCCGATTGCGGTCGCGACGACGTCCGGCGACGTCGATTTCGGTGTCACCGCCTTCACCGCGGGCCTCTACAATCTCGGCGGCAAGGGCGTGCTGAAGGTGATCGGCGGCATGAGCCGCGAGAAGGCCGGCTATCCCCTGATCGGCTATTTCGCCAGCAACAACGCCTATGCCGCCGGGCTGAAGACACCGAAGGACCTCGCGGGCAAGCGCATCGCGATGACCCAGGTCGGATCATCCTTCCATTATTCGCTCGGGCTGCTCGCCGACAAGTACGGTTTCAAGCTTTCTGATGTGAAGATCGTGCCGCTGCAATCGCTCTCGAACGCGGCGGCCGCGTTGAAGGGCGAGACCGTCGATGCGGCGTTGCTGCCGATCTCCACCGCACGAAAGCTGGTAGACGATGGCGGCGCAAAGTTTCTGGGCTGGGTCGGCGACGAGACGCCCTGGCAGCTGGGCGCGGTGTTCGCGTCGCCGAAGACACTGACCAACAAGGTGCTGGCGACGAAATTCCTCGGCGTACTCGCCAAAGCCGATCGCGAATATCACGACGTGATCCTGGCTTCGATGAAGAACGGCGTCGCGCCGATCAACGACAAGACCAAGCCGCTCTTGGAGATCATCGCGAAATACACCAACCTGCCAGTCGAGCAGGTGGTCGGCAACTGCGCCTATATCGATCCGGACGGCAAGCTCGACGTGAAGAACGTCGACAACCAGATCAAATGGCTCCAGGAGCAGGGCTTCGTCGACAAGGGCTTTGATGCGGATGCGATCATCGCCAAGGATTACGTGAAGGCGGATTGAAGCGTCCGTCATTCCGGGGCGGTGCGATGCATCGAATCCGGAATCTCGAGGCTCCCCGGTGCGCAACTGCGCACCTGGGGTCTGGTCCTTCGGACCATCCCGGAACGACGGAGCAGAGGGTAGACAAGACAGAATGGACCTGATCGCCAACCACATCAGCCATCGCTTCGGCGATCTCGCCGTGCTCGACGATGTTTCCTTCACGGTGAGCGCCGGAGAGGTGGTGGCGATCGTGGGTCCCTCCGGCTGCGGCAAGAGCACGCTGCTGTCGATCCTCGGCGGCTTGCTGCTGCCGACCTCGGGGGCGCCCGAACTGCGCGGCGCGCCGCCGGCGGACAGCCTCAATCCACTCACCTTCGTGTTCCAGGACTTCGCGCTGCTGCCCTGGGCGACGGTGGAAGAGAACGTCGAATTCCCGCTGCTGCACACCCAGCTCTCGGCCGCGCAGCGCCGCGCGCTGGTCGATGATGCCTTGCGCCGCACCGGCCTGACTGATTTTCGCAAGACCTATCCCAAGCAGCTCTCAGGCGGCATGCGCCAGCGCGTCGGGATTTCGCGCGCGCTTGCGGTCAAGCCCGCCATTCTCTTGATGGACGAGCCGCTCTCGGCGCTGGACTCGCAGACGCGCGAATTGCTGATGGAAGACTTCGTCCGCCTGCTCGCCGATGGCGGCATGGGCGCGGTCTACGTCACCCACAATCTCGAAGAGGCCGCACGCCTTGCCGACCGCATCGTGGTGCTGTCGCGGCGGCCCGGGCGCATTCGCGAGGTCGTGACCGTGCCGATGACGCGCGCCGCGCGTGGTGAAGCTGCGGCGCGTGAAAAACTGCTCGCGCTTCAGAACCAGATCTGGTCGCTGATCCGCAACGAGGCGATCGATGCCGAACGCGAGGTCCAGCATGCTTGATCGCGCGACGGACACCTCCGCCAAGGACGACACGGCGCGGCGCGTCCGCTTTCGCGGCGCAGGCTTCGTGCCTGCGTCCAGCCGTTTCGGCGGCTGGATCGCGCTCGCCCTCGTCATCGCGATCTGGCAGGCGGCCGGCAGCGCCAAGCTCGTCAATCCGCTGTTCCTGCCGCCGCCCTCGGCAATCGTGCGGGCGATCTATGAACTCGCGATATCGGGCGCGCTTTGGCAGCATCTCTCGGCCTCGCTGCTGCGTATCGGCGTCGGCTGGGTGCTCGGGACCGCAGCCGGTGTCGTGGTCGGCTTCGCCATCGGCCTGTCGCGACTGGCGCGCAGCGTCGGCATCACGTTCATCTCGGCGCTGTTCCCGATCCCGAAGATCGCGCTGCTGCCGCTGCTGATCCTCTGGCTCGGCATCGGCGAGGAGCCGAAGATCGCGACGATCGCGCTTGGCGTGTTCTTCTCGACCGCGATCTCGGTCTATAGCGGCGTCGATGCGGTGCCGCGCAACCTGATCCGCATGGCGCAAAGCTTCAACGTTCCCTTCGCCACGATCGTGCGCAAGGTGGTCTGGCCCGGCGCGTTGCCCGCCATCCTCGCCGGCTTCCGCATCACGGCATCAGTGGCGCTGCTCCTGGTCGTCAGCGCCGAGATGATCGGCGCGCAATACGGCATCGGTGCCTTCGTGCTCCAGGCCGGTAATCTCATGCAGACGGACCAGTTGCTCGCCGGCGTCGTGATTCTGTCGGTGTTTGGGCTGGCGGTGGGGAAGGTGATTGGCTGGCTGGAGGTCAAATTATTGCACTGGCGTTAGTCTTGTCGTCCCGGCGAAGGCCTGGCCTTCGACGGGACGTCGCCGAGGGCGGAGCGCCCGTCTAGATAGTCTCACGCGTTGCCGCGATCCTCGCGAAACAGATCCAGCTTCTGCTGCACGGGCCGGTCCGAGAAGCTGAACAGCACGGTATCCTCATCCGCCTCGTGCGTTACCCACTGCCAGCTCGGCACCACGAACAGATCGCGCGGACCCCACTCGAACACGGCATCGCCGATGCGGCTGCGGCCCTTGCCCTCGATCGGACAGAATACGGTCGCGTCGGTCGCGCGATAGCGGGCGGTCTTGAAACCCTTCGGCAGCAGCTGGATGAAGGTGCCGATGGTCGGCATCGCGAAATCACCGGTCTCTGGATTGCTGAATTTCAGCTTCAGCCCGTGGCAGGCGTCCCACTCCTGGCTCGTTCTGGCCTTCTCCAGCGCCTCGCGGGTGTAGGCATAGGGATAGCTGAAGATCGGCGAAGTCTTTGAGCTCCGCTTCACGTCGACCGGCAGCAGATTGTGACCATAGCGGGCAAAGCTGTCGCCGGCCGGCTTCGTGATCTTCTGCTGGTCTTCCTTCGATCCTTCCGCGAAGGAGCAGTCGAAGAACTGCACCAGCGGAATGTCGAGACCGTCGAGCCAGAACATCGGCTCGTCGGTCTCGTTGGAATGATCGTGCCAGGTCATCGACGGCGTGATGATGAAATCGCCGGGCTCCATCGCGGTGCGCTCGCCGTCGACGGCGGTGTGAGCGCCTTTGCCTTCGAGCACGAAGCGCAGTGCGGACTGGCTGTGGCGGTGTGCGGGTGCGATATCGCCGGGCACCACCATCTGCACGCCGGCATAGAGCGAGGTCGTGATCCTGGATTGGCCGCGCAGGCCGGGGTTCTCCAGCACCAGCACGCGCCGCTCGGCTTCCTTGGCCGTGATCAGCTTGCCGGCTTCCGTCATGTAGTCGCGGATGATTTCGAACTTCCACAAGTGCGGCCGGCAGGCGCTCTTCGGCTCCGGCGTGATCAGATCGCTCATCACAGTCCACAGCGCGGTGAGATTCTCGCCGTCGATCTTCTTGTAGAACGCCTCGCGTTCCGGCGTCTTGGTCACGGCTTCCATGGCGCAGCTCCCGGTGATTGTTGATTGACAGTATACTTACAATCTAGGTAGCGTCAACTTGACGAACGACCTACAAAATTGTCATTCCGGGTCGAGGCGCTAGCATCGAGCCCGGAATCCATAGCCACGATCGGGAGTATGGATTCCGGGCTCTTGCTTCGCATGCCCCGGAATGACGGAGAGGGAGGGTTCCGATGAAGCTGCACGGCTATTTCCGTTCCAGCGCCGCCTATCGCGTGCGGATCGCGCTGAATCTCAAGGGCCTCGGTGTCGAGCACCTGCCGCATCATCTTCGCAAGGGCGAGCAGTGCGCCCCAGGCTATCTCGCGATCAATCCGCAGGGCCTGGTGCCGGCGCTGGAGAACGATTCCGGTGCGGTGCTGACCCAATCGGTCGCGATCATCGAATGGCTCGATGAGACGCATCCCAATCCGCCGCTGCTGGCGAAGGATCCGCTGCAGCGCGCCAAGGTGCGGGCGTTTGCGCTGGCGATCGCCTGCGACACCCATCCCGTGCAGAATCTGAAAGTGCTGGCGCGGCTCCGCGAGCTTGGGCTGGCCGAAGAGAAAGTCCAGGACTGGGCCGCCTGGGTCAACCGCGAGGGGCTGTCTGCGTGCGAGACGCTCATCAAGGACGAGGTAGGTCCGTTCTGCTTCGGTGATGCGCCGACGCTGGCCGATCTATGCCTGGTGCCGCAACTGGCCAATGCACGCCGCTTCGGCGTCGATGTCTCGGTCTATCCGCGCCTGCTCGAGGCCGAGGCCGCCGCCAAGGCGCTGCCGGCCTTCGCCAATGCTGCTCCGGAGAAGCAGCCCGATGCCGAGTAAGCCTCTGCTTCCGATCACGATGGACGCGGTGTATGCCGCGCCGGGCTATCTGTTCCGGCGCATGCAGCAGATCGCGGTCTCGATCTTCATGGAGGAGTGCAAGGCGTTCGACCTCACGCCGGTGCAATATGCGGCGCTGATCGCGATCCATACCCATCCCGGCATCGACGCGACGCGGCTGTCGGCGGTGATCGCCTTCGACCGCTCCACGCTCGGCAGTGTGATCGAGCGGCTCCAGGCCAAGGATTTTGTCGAGCGCAAGCCGGCGCCGGAGGACAAGCGGATCAAGCTGCTCCATCTGACGAAGTCAGGCGCCGCGATCCTGCGCGAGATCATCCCCGCGGTCGAACGCGCCCAGTCGCGTATGCTGGAGCCGCTGAAGCCAACCGAGCGCAAGGCGCTGATGGGGTTGATGTCGCAGCTCGTCGATCTGAACAACGAGGCCTCGCGCGTGCCGTTGCGGGCCGAGGACGCGATGGAGCACCTGGGGAAGGGTGGGTGAGGGGATGTGTGGCGACGCCGTTGGCCTCACATCCGGAGCAACGCCTGCCGATCAATCTTCCCCGTACCCGTTTTCGGCAGTTCGTCGATGAAGATCACCTCGCGCGGATATTTGTAAGGTAGCAGCTTGCTCTTCACATAGTCCTGCAAGCGCCGCGTCGCCTCGCTCTGGTCCGAAGCGCGGTCGTTCATCACCACCACCGCCTTCAGCGTCATGCGGCGATCCGGCAGCTCGGTAGCGAACACCGCGCATTCGCGGATATCCGGGTGATCAGCGAGGCACAGTTCGACCTCGAGCGGGTAAACCCACTGGCCCGAAATTTTGATGAGATCATCGGCGCGGCCGCGGAAGAAGTGGAAGCCGTCGCTGTCGCGGACGAAGCGATCGCCGGTGTAGATCCAGCCACCCTCGCGGATGGTCTCGGCGGATTTGTCCGGCCGGTTCCAGTACAGCGGCGTGTTGGAATCGCCGCGGACCCACAGGATGCCTTCCTCGTTATCGCCGACGTCGCGGCCGTCCTTGTCGCGTAAGCTCACCTCGTAGCCCGGCACGCGCAGGCCCGCAGCGCCGAGCTTCTTCTGCTCGGGGCGGTTGGACAGGTAGATGTGCAGCACCTCGGTCGAGCCGAGGCCTTCGACGATCTCGAGCCCCGTGAGCGTCTTCCAGCCGTTGAAGACCTCGGCCGAGAGCACTTCGGCGGCCGAAAGCGCCATGCGCAGGGACGAGAAGTTCGTCCGGGCGGCGCCCTCCGCCTTGGTCAGCGAGGTGTACAGCGTCGGCAGGCCGAAGAACACCGTCGGCTCGTACAACTCGACCGCCGCAAAGATCGCGGCCGGCTTCGGCTGGCCCGGCAGCAGCAGCGTAGCCGCGCCTGCCGAGAACGGGAAGGTGACGGAATTGCCAAAGCCGTAGGCGAAGAAGATCTTCGGCACCGAGAAGCAGATGTCGTCAGGCGTCAGTTTCAGCACGTTCCGCGCAAAGGCGACCTCGCTATAGGCCATGTCGTGCTGGAGATGCACGATGCCCTTGGGCCGGCCGGTCGAACCGGAAGAGTACATCCAGAACGCCATCTCGTTGCGATGGGTCGCCGCCTCCGTCAGTTCCGCTGAAAATTGCGGCAGCCACTCCGTGGCAGCTATCGCCTTCGGCGCGGCGTGATCGCCGACCGCTCCATTGACCACGATCAGCGTGCGCAACTGCGTGTCCTTGCAGGCCTCGGCGTTGAAGCGCGCGCAGAACTCGGCATCCGCCACTGCAACGGCTGCGCCGGAATCGGCGAGATAGAATTGCAGCAGGTCCGGCGGCGTCAGCGTGTTGATCAGGAGCGGCACGAAGCCGGCACGCACGGCGCCAAAAAAGGCGGCCGGATAGGCCGGCGTGTCGTCGAGGAACAGCAGCACGCGGTCGCCGCGCTTCAGGCCGAGCGAGGCAAAGCCGTTGCCCCAGCGGCAAGCATCAGCGCACAGCTCGGCATAAGTCCGCGCGCCGGCCGGGCCAATCAGCGCCAGCTTGTCGCCACGGCCCTTGGCGAGATTGTCGAACAGCACGCGGCTGGCATTGTAGGCTTGCGGAACGGCAAAGCCGATCTCACGGACGCCCGCGCAGTCCGCGGGCACCTCGTCGCGAATCTCGTTGCTCATGCCGTCGCCTCGTCGACCGCATCTCCGTCGGTGTTCTTCTCGGCCTCGTAGCGGGCCATGAAGGCCGGCGACATCGCGCGCAGCCGGGAATCGTCGATGCGGCCGGAGCGGGTGATGTAGCTGTAGGCAAAGTCCATCAGGCCAAGCTGCATGTGCTGGGCGAAATGCTCGTACCAGAAGGCACTGGTGCGCGCGGCATTGACCAGCTTCTGCACCACGGGCTTGCGCGCGGCCTGGTAGCGATGCAGCGCGGTCGCCAGATGGGCATCCGATTCCAGCGCCTTGACCAGCGCGATGGCGTCCTCGATCGCGAGCCGCGTGCCGGAACCGATCGAGAAATGCGCCGAGTGCAGCGCGTCCCCGATCAGCACCATGTTCTTGAACGACCAATGCTCGTTCCAGACCCACGGGAAGTTGCGCCAGACCGACTTGTTGGAAACCAGGCAGTGGCCGCCGAGCGTGTCGGCAAACACCTCCTCGCAGACGCCCTTTGACTGTTCGACGTCCTTGTAGGCGAAGCCATAGGCCTGCCAGGTTGCGTGATCGCACTCGACCAGGAAGGTGCTCATGTTCGGCGAATAGCGGTAGTGATGCGCGTTGAAGGCGCCGCGGTCGGTCCTCACAAAGGTCTGCGACAGCGTGTCGAAGCGCTTCGAGGTTCCGTACCAGACGAATTTGTTGGAGGAATAGGACAGCGACGTGCCGAAATCGCCCTCATAGGCGCGGCGCACCAGCGAGTTGAGGCCGTCGGCGGCGACGATCAGATCGTGGCCGTTGAGCTGGTCGATCGCCTGGATCTGGGTGTCGAAGCGAGGGGTGACGCCAACATCGAGTGCGCGCTGCTGTAGGAACTGCAACAGCTCGAGCCGACCGATCGAGGAGAAGCCGACGCCGTCGATGGCGACGCTGTCGCCGCAATGGTTCAGCGTGATGTTTTCCCAGCTTTCCATGTGCGGAGCGATCGCATCGACCGTCTCCGGGTCGTCCGCGCGCAAGAATTCCAGGGCCTGGTCGGAGAACACGACGCCAAAGCCCCAGGTCGCGTCGGCCGGGTTCTGTTCGAACAGGTCGACTTGATCCTCGGGGTGACGCTTCTTCCAGAGATAGGCGAAGTAGAGCCCGCCGGGCCCCCCGCCAATCACGGCGATCCGCAAATCCTGCCTCCCTAATTGACAGTATACTTACTATCTCAGGGTAGACTAATGGGCTCCGGTCTCCCACGCCAGCGGAATTATCGCCAAGGCGAGGTGCGCCGCAGCACGGCTGCGGGCACCCGTTTTGCGCGCGCCCGAAACCGTCAGCTGGGAATCATAGCCAAACCGCGCCGGATTGACCACCCGCGCGTCAGACGCAGCGCTTCACGTAGACCCCGTTCACCAGAACCCTGGTGCAGCGAACCACCGGGGCGGGGTGCCGGACCACGACGGCGCCATTCGGTCCGGCGCAACCGGCGCGGTAGACGCCGCGGGCGCACACCACTGCGTTGGCATCGGAGGACGCGAAAGTCATGGTCGCCGCGAAGGCGAGCAGTGCGGACGCGGTAAGCAGAAATGCACGCATGTCGTTTCTCCCGGTCTTGTCGTGATTGAAATCGCTTGTCGGCAAAGGATTGGTCGCAACAGGCGCGCGAAAAATCATGCGCCGCCTGATGTCGATGAGGCCGCGAACTGTCGCGGCCCTATCGCGCCGCGAACGGTGCAAGCACCTCTTTACAACCGGGCGACAGCGAGGCCGCATTGCTGGCGATGCATTGCACGACGCGGCCGCCACCCGGCGCGACGCCGGCACAGAGCGAGCGGATATCGGCGCCGCACGCGGAGCGCACGATGAACAGCTCCTCGCGCGGTCGCAGCGGCCGCAGCACGATCACGGCGGGCGCAGCGGCCGGTGCTGCTGCGGCAGCCGGTGCGGCCCCCGCCGTCGGCGCTGCGGTTGCCGTTGCGCCGCCGCTACCAGCCGCAGCGGTCACCGCCTTCGCGCAAGCCGCCGAAACCTTGGCCTTGTTCTTCTCGAGGCATTCGAGCGCGGGAGCGCCGCCCGGCGGGACGCTGGCGCAAACCTTGGGATAATCGGCGCGGCACGCGCTCTTGACCGCAGCGACCTGCGCGCTGCTCGGTTGCTTGGCCGCCGCCGCTTTCGGAGCGGTTTCGGCGACCGGCTTTGCCGCGGGTTGGGGCGCCGGGGCGGCTTCGGTCTTTGCGGGTTCGGACTTGGCAGGCTCAGACTTGGCAGGCTCAGCTTCAGTCTTGGGTGCCGCCGCCGGCTCGACGGCGCGAACGGCCGTCTGGCATCCCGCCGACAGGCTCGACATATGACCCTGCAAACATTGATACGCTTCGACGCCGCCCGGCGTCACGCTCGCGCAATGCGCCATGAAATCCGAGCGGCACGCGGAGCGGATGGCGCTCTTCTGGGCCTCGGTCGGCGTTTGTGCGAACGCGCTTGTTGCAGTTGCGAAGAGTGTCGCGGCGAGCAGCGCACGGCGCGTTGATGCATGTTTCAACGTGTTGAACATTTGAGTGAATTCCTGCCCTGTCGGTATGCCGACGCATTATTAAAAGCGATGCAAACAAATCGTCGCGGTAATGCCGCGTGCGGCATCATTGGCCGCCGCGGCCTCTACCGCAAGTAGATAATGCCGGTTGAATTGCGACGTAACTACGTCGTCACAGCTTGACCATCCGCTTGCCGCGGTTCTCGCCGGCCAGCAATCCGATCAGCGCGTTGGGCGTGTTCTGCAATCCGTCGATGATGTCTTCCTGCACCTTCAGTTTGCCGGACTTGACCCAGGCCTGGAGATCGGCGAGCGCGCGCTGGCTGTCCTTCATGTAGTCCATCACGATGAAGCCCTGCATCACGAGGCGCTTCACCACGATCAGGCCAGGCACGCCGCGCGGGCCGTGGGCCGACGGCGCGCCGTCATATTGCGAGATCGCTCCGCAGCAGGCGATGCGGCCGAAATTGTTCATCTGCGGAATACAGGCTTCGAGAATGTCGCCGCCGACATTGTCGAAGTAGACGTCGATGCCACCAGGTGCCGCCGCGCGCAGCGCCTTGAACACCGCGCCGTCCTTGTAATCGACCGCGGCATCGAAGCCGAGCTCGGAGGTCAGCCAGTGGCACTTGTCCGCGCCGCCGGCGATGCCGACCACGCGACATCCCTTGATCTTGGCGATCTGCCCGACGATCGAGCCGACCGAACCCGCTGCGGCAGAAACCACCACCGTCTCGCCCTGTTTCGGCTTGCCGACCTCGAGCAGGCCGAAATAGGCGGTGAGGCCGGCGATGCCAAACACGCTGAGAAGATGCGTCATCGGTTCGAGCTTCGGCATTTTCGTGAGATGCTTCGCCGGCACTGCGGCAAACTCCTGCCAGCCGGTGTCACCGAATACGATGTCGCCGGGCGCAAGCTCCGGCGCCTTCGAACTCATGACCTCGGCAATGGCGCCGCCCGCCATCACGCTGTTGGCTTCGACGGCCGAGCGATAGGTCGCGCCATGCATCCAGGCGCGGTTGGCGGCATCGAGCGAGATGTAACGCACGCGCAGCAAGGCCTCGCCGTCCTTCGGTTCCGGCAGCGTGCTCTCGACCATCTTGAAGTGCTCGGGGCCGAGCTTGCCGCTCGGCTTCTCAACCAGGAGAATTTGGCGATTGACGTTTCCTGTCATGGCGTTCCCTCTCTCATTGCTTGACGTTTATTGAAGCAGCTGCCGCAAACAAAACGTGCAAGCCGCATTCGTTGTGCGCTGCGTGAAGGCTAGATCGCTGCATTCCGTTTCGCAACGGGAACATCCCGACATTGCGAGCGCACGCAAAGCGTGTTGCGCCGCTGTCGTATCTGCGACATCATGAAGCGGCCGGTGGTGTGGGGGTCTTTTCAATGTCGAATAGGTTTACGCAATACATTCTGGCCGCGATGGTGCTCGGCATCATCATGGGCTCCGCGATTTACAACTTCCTGCCCGATACGCGGGGCGACTGGGCCTCCTCCATCAATCTGATCGCCGTGATCTTCCTGCGCCTGATCAAGATGATCATCGCGCCGCTGGTGTTCGCGACCCTGGTCGGCGGCATCGCCCACATGGGTTCTGGCTCCAAGCTCGGGCGCATTTTTGCCAAGACGATGGGCTGGTTCGTCAGCGCTTCCTTCGTCTCGCTGATGCTCGGCCTCGTGATGGTCAATCTGCTGCAGCCCGGCGCCAACTTCCCCGGCACGCTGCCCGACAAGGCGCAGTCGACCGGGCTGCCGGTTTCCGCCTTCTCGATCGAGAAGTTCCTGACCCATCTGATTCCGACCTCGATCGCGGACGCGATGGCGCAGAACGAGATCCTACAGATCGTGATATTCGCTGTGTTCTTCTCGGTTGCGATGGGCGCGCTGCCGGAACGTTCCAAGCAGATCCTGTCGCTGATCGACGACCTCGGCCACATCATGCTGAAGGTGACGAGCTATGTGATGATGTTCGCGCCGTTTGCGGTGTGGGCCGCAATCACCGCGACGGTCGCCAAGAACGGCCTGCTGGTGCTCTGGAAGCTCATCGTGTTCATGGGCGGCTTCTATCTCTCGCTGTTCATCCTCTGGGGCATCCTGGTGGCGGTCGGTTTCATCGTGATCGGGCCGCGCTACAGCCATCTGCTTCGGTTGATCCGTGAGCCGCTGATGATCGCGTTCTCCACGGCGAGCTCCGAAGCGGCCTACCCGAAGACGCTCGAAGGCCTCAACCGCTTCGGCGCCTCGTCGCGAATCTCGAGTTTCGTGCTGCCGCTCGGCTATTCCTTCAACCTCGACGGCACGATGATGTACTGCACCTTCGCCAGTATCTTCATCGCGCAGAGCTACCACATCGACATGCCTCTCGGTACGCAGCTCGCGATGCTCGCGACCTTGATGATCACCTCGAAGGGCGTCGCCGGCGTGCCGCGCGCCTCCCTCGTCGTCATTGCCTCGACGCTGTCGCAGTTCAACATTCCCGAGGCGGGATTGCTGATGATCATGGGCATCGACACTTTCCTCGACATGGGCCGTAGCGCCACCAACGTGATCGGCAATACGCTGGCGACCTCGGTCGTGGCGAAGTGGGAAGGCGAGCTCGGGCCCGAGCATGCGATGGGTCCGGGCGATGCCGTGCCCGACGACATGGTGCCGGGTGAAGTGCCGGCGATGGCCGGCCATTGACGGGAGTGCGTCATGCGCCCTTTGACGGCGATTTCGAGCGGCCTTTTGCTGGCAGCGTGTCTGCTGGCAACGGGGGCCTCCGCCCAGACCGGCGGCAGCGAAGGGCTTAGCCCGACGCTGTCAGCCATCAAGAACGCGCACACCGTGCGGCTCGGTTATCGCGAAAGCTCGCCGCCGTTCTCCTTCCTCGACCAGGCTAACAGGCCGATCGGCTACAGCCTCGAACTCTGCGAGGCCGTAGTCGAGGAGATCGGCATCGAGGTCGACGATGCCAATCTGAAGATCGACTACGTCAAGGTCACCTCGGATGACCGCATCGACGCCGTGCTCCAGAACAAGATCGATCTGGAATGCGGCTCGACCACGGCCAATTCCGAGCGCGGCAAGCGCGTCGCCTTCTCGCCGCTGATGTTCGTCGCCGGCACCAAGCTGATGGTGCCGAAGGCGTCCAGCGTCCAGTCGTTGACCGACTTGAAGGGCAAGACCGTCGTGGTGACGAAAGGCACGACCAACGAGCAGGCGATCCAGGCGGCGGACAAGAAGCTCTCGCTGGGCCTGAACATCGTCGTCGGCGCCGATCACGAGCAGTCCTACCAGATGCTGGTCGATGGCAAGGCCGATGCGTTCGCGACCGACGATATTCTCCTCTCGGGCCTGATCGTGCGCCACAAGGCGCAGGACAAGTTTCGCGTCACCGGTGACTATCTGTCCTACGATCCCTACGGCATCATGTTCCGCAAGGGGGACCCGCAACTGGCGGCGGTGGTCGAGCGTGCCTTCCGCAAGCTCGGCTCCAACCACGATCTCGTGCCGCTCTACAACAAATGGTTCATCGCGCGCATGCCGACCGGCGAGAAAATGAACGTGCCGATCTCGCTGCAGCTGGAGGAGGCGTTCAAGGCGATGGACGATTCCGCCAGCGCGAACAATTAGCTGAATTTCACGCGGCGATCTCGCTGCACCTTCTCCCACGGGGGAGAAGCGATGACGCCGTGTACCTGGTGCTCAGCGCGCTTCGTCGAACACCCGATCCAGCGCCGCATCATACGTCGCCTGCACCAGCTCCGGATGCAGCTTCCCCAGCGCTTCCATCATCACCCCGGAATTGATCTCGAGCACGCGCCAGGTGCCATCGACCAGAACCACGTCGATCGACGCGAGGCGGATGCCGATGGCGCTCGCGGCGTCGATCGCGAGCTTCACGCACGCCGTGCGAACCGTGCCTTGCTTCAGCAACACAGGTTTGGCGCCAGCATCGAGATTATGCCGCCAATCCGTGCCGCGCTGCTTGCTGTAGACGACGCGGGGCGCATCATCGAGCAGGATCACACGGACCTCGTTCTCGACAACGACATAGGGCGAGATCACGAGCCCGGTGCTCATCGAAAAGACCTCGCCAATCGCGTGGTCGAGCTCCGCCTCCGTCGTCACCTTGAACACCGAGCGCCCCGAGGTGCCCTCGTTGGGCTTCGCCACCACGCCTTGCGGATTCGCTCGAAGCAGCTCGACCATCCCATCTCGCCAGTTGGGGCCGGCAACCTTCTCGCCCAGATTCGGGTTGAGGAAGAGATGATGGGGAATGCAGGGCACGCGTGCGAGCGACAGGACCTCGGCGGTTGCCGATTTGTCGTTGGCAAGGCGGTGCGCGATCGCGCTGTTCAGGCCGATGTCGTAACCGAAGGCGAAGCGGCGCATCTCCCCGCGGCGCATCGCGATCAGCCAGCCGCCCGAGCGGACATCGACGTCGATGCCGTGGCGCGCGCCATAGCTCCTGATCGCCTGGACGAAGATCCGCTCGCTGCTTGCCATGTCTTGATCGTTCCAGGCGCCAAAAGCCGAAAAGATGCGGGAAATGGCGCCAAAGCGGGGTGAAAGTCAGAGCTATTCTTAATGAAATTCTCGCGAGCGCGACGGAAATTAAGTGCTGCTTTCGCGGCCAAAAGGGAAAAGATATTGCCCCCTTCGCGTGCCGGACAGCAGATCCGTTAATGATGTGACCATTTCCGCCGCAAATGCCGGTTTGACCGGCATCAATTGCATCCGGAACGAGGTTGATTATTGATTGTAATGGCGTAGATCACTCACGCGAAATCCTCCGCCACGGCAATGGTGTCCGCCCGTTTTCAGGGCCGGGCAGTGCTTTTGCCCGAAAACCCGCAGACATTCGGAATATCGAAAATCATGAGCGCGTTTTACCGAGAGAAGGTTCTTTCCGTCCAGCATTGGACCGACACGCTGTTCAGCTTCCGCGCTACGCGCGACACCGGCTTCCGCTTCCAGAACGGCCAGTTCGCCATGATCGGCCTCGAGGTCGACGGCCGTCCGCTGCTGCGGGCCTACAGCATGGCCAGCGCCAACCACGAGGAAGAGCTCGAGTTCTTCTCGATCAAGGTGCAGGACGGTCCGCTGACCTCGCGCCTGCAGAAGATCAAGGAGGGCGACACCATCCTGGTCGGCCGCAAGGCGACCGGCACGCTGATCACCGACAATTTGATCCCCGGCAAGCGGCTGATGCTGCTTTCGACCGGTACCGGCCTTGCGCCCTTCGCCAGCCTGATCAAGGACCCCGAGGTCTATGAGCAGTTCGAGAGCATCGTGCTGGTGCACGGCTGCCGCCAGGTGTCCGAGCTCGCCTATGGCGAGAAGCTCGTCGCAAGTCTGCGCGAGGATGAGCTGTTCGGCGAGCTGCTCGCCGACAAGCTGATCTATTATCCGACCGTGACCCGCGAGCCGTTCCGCAACCGCGGCCGCATTACCGACCTCATCAACTCCGAGCAGATCTTCAACGACATCGGGCAGGGTCCCCTCAACATCGAGACCGACCGCGTCATGATGTGCGGCAGCCCGGCGATGCTCGAAGAGTTGAAGGTGATGTTCGAGAGCCGCGACTTCGTCGAAGGCTCCGGCAACAGGCCCGGCCATTTCGTGATCGAGAAGGCGTTCGTCGAGCGCTGATTGGCTCTCGGTGTCGTCCTGGCTTTGGCCAGGACGACGGCGGTGGGCACAGCGTCTCGCCCGGCTAGCAGCTCCTCCGCATCCCCGCTCTCTGCTGCACTGCAGCAGCCCAGCCCATCGGGCTGATTGATTTGCCTCATCCAAATTCGCTAGCCTGAAACAAGCGCTGCGTCATATCCGTATGACAGGCGTGGGCGTATCGTACTGCCCGATGCTGGCGAGAGGATGGGAATCGTGGCCGACGACACCAAGACGCAGGAATCCTCCAACGGTCCATCTTCCAAGCGCCTGCCGCTGGCCGAAGAGGGAATCCTGGAAACCCTTCTGCTTCCCTTCTCGCCACGCTTCATCATCTTGACGATCTGCGCGGTCGTCACCGCGCTGCTGATCGGAATTGGCATCGCGGACCGCAAGATCTTCGGCATCCTGCTGATCCCGATCGCCATCTTCGGGGCCCTGACGGCGCTCGGCGTCCGCGATCTCATGCAGAAGAGCCACGCGGTGCTGCGCAACTACCCGATCTCGGCGCATATCCGCTTCCTGCTCGAAGAGATCCGCCCGGAGATGCGGCAGTATTTCTTCGAGAGCGAGAAGGACGGCATGCCGTTCTCGCGCGACACCCGCGCAGTGGTCTATCAGCGCGCCAAGATGCAGCTCGACAAGCGTCCGTTCGGTACCCAGGAGGACGTCTATCGCGAGGGCTATGAGTGGATGCATCACTCGGTGTCGCCGAAGGCGCATGCCAAGGAGAAGTTCCGTGTCACCATCGGCGGGCCTGACTGCGCAAAACCCTATTCGGCTTCGGTGTTCAACATCTCGGCGATGAGCTTTGGCGCGCTCAGCCCGAACGCGGTGCGCGCGCTCAATGCCGGCGCCAGGAAGGGCGGCTTCGCCCATGACACCGGCGAGGGTGGCGTCAGCCCCTATCATCGCGATATGGGCGGCGACATCATCTGGGAGATCGGCTCGGGCTATTTCGGTTGCCGTCATCTCGACGGCACATTTGATCCCGAAGCCTTCGCGCGCGTCGCCGGTGACGACCAGATCAAGATGGTCGAGCTCAAGGTCAGCCAGGGCGCCAAGCCCGGCCACGGCGGCGTGCTGCCGGCGGCGAAAGTCTCGGAAGAAATCTCCAAGATCCGCGGCGTCGCGATGGGCGAGGATTGCATTTCGCCGGCCTCGCACCGTGCCTTCTCAACGCCTGTTGGCATGATGCAGTTCATCGCGGAGATGCGAAGGCTTTCCGGCGGCAAGCCGGCGGGCTTCAAGCTCTGCATCGGTCATCCCTGGGAATTCCTGGCGATCTGCAAGGCGATGCTGGAGACCGGCATCTATCCCGACTTCATCGTGGTCGACGGCAACGAAGGCGGCACCGGTGCGGCGCCCCTCGAGTTCATGGACCATCTGGGCATGCCGATGCGCGAGGGCATCAATTTCGTCCACAACGCTCTGGTCGGCATCAATGCGCGCGATCGCATCAAGATCGGCGCCTCCGGCAAGATCGCGACCGCCTTCGACATGGCACGCGCCATGGCGATCGGCGCGGACTGGTGCAATTCTGCGCGCGGCTTCATGTTCTCGCTCGGCTGCATCCAGTCGCTGAGCTGCCATACCGACCGCTGCCCGACCGGCGTCGCGACCCAGGATCCGACGCGGGCGCGTGCACTGTACGTGCCGCTCAAGATCGACCGCGTCCACAATTATCACCACGCCACGCTGTACTCGCTGACCGAGCTGATCGCCGCGGCGGGCCTGACCCATCCGCAGGAGCTGCGCCCGATCCACTTCAGCCAGCGGACGTCGACGACCAAGGTGCAGTCCTTCGCGCAGCTCTATCCGGCGCTGCGTCCGGGCGAACTGCTCCAGGGCACCGAAGACCCCCGGTTCCGTGATGCCTGGCAGATGGCGCGGGCGGATACGTTTCAGCCGGCGATCTGAGGCTTGGCCCCACCGCATGATACCGCCACGCTCGGTCGCGGCGTAAAATCGTCGCGAGCTGGTTGCATTTTAACCTCTGTGTCAGCTTCGGGTGTAAATTGGCTCGATGGACGAAGAACGGCGCAGCAAGACCAGGCACCGCGTGTTGAAGGCCGGAACCATCGAGTTCGGTGGCGGCGCGATCGACTGCACGGTCCGGAACTTCTCGGACACCGGCGCGGCCCTCGACGTCACCAGCCCGGTCGGGATTCCCGAGCGCTTCACCTTGAACATCAAGGCCGACGGAGCGCATCTCGCCTGCACCGTGGTGTGGCGCAAGGAAAAGCGCATCGGCGTGCGGTTCGGGTGAGAGGGCTCACCCCGTTTCCACTTCCCCCAGCCGGCTCGCCAAGATCTTGTCGATCCGCCTGCCGTCGAGATCGACCACCTCGATATGCCAGCCCGCGAAGTCGAAGGCGTCGCCGACATTGGGCAGCACGGTGAATTGCTGAAGCACGAGGCCGGCGACCGTGTTGTAGCGGTGATGCGGGGGCAGCTCGATGCTGAGCAGCTCGCCGAACTCGTCGACCGGCATCCAGCCCGAGACGAGCAGTGAGTCGTCCGCTCGCCTGACATAGGCCGGCTCTGGCGGGCCTTCCTCGGAATGGAAGGCGCCGACGATCGACTCCAGGATATCCGCCGCCGTCACCACGCCTTCGAAGGCGCCATATTCGTCGTGGACGAGGCCGATATGCACCGGCGCCGCCTTCAGGATCGCGAGCACGTCGCGCGCGTCCGCGGACGCCGGGATGATCGGCGTTTCGCGCACCAGCACGCGCAGATCCGGCGTGCGCTCGCGCATATAGGCGACGAGCAGATCCTTGGCCTGGAGCACGCCGATCGGCTTGTCGCGATCGCCGTCACACACCGGAAAGCGCGAATGCGGGCTCTTGGCGATCAGCGCCTGGATCGCCTCCTGATCGTCGTTCAGGTCGATCTCGTCGACCTCCGTGCGCGGCGTCATCACGGCGCCGACCGGGCGGTCGCCGAGCCGCATCACGCCGGCGATCATCTCCTTCTCGCCGGGCTCGAGCACCCCTGCGCTCTCGGCCTCGTTGACGAGATGATGGATCTCGTCTTCCGACACTTTCTCCTCGGCCTTGCCGCCGCGGCCGAGCAGCGTGAGGATCAGCTTGCCGGAGACGTCGAGCAAAAACACCAGCGGCCGCGAGATCCGCGCCAGCACGTGCATCGCCGGCGCGACCTTGACTGCGATGCTTTCGGGATCGCGCAGCGCCACCTGCTTCGGCACCAATTCGCCGACGATCAGGGTCGCATAGGTGATGATGGTGACGACGATGCCGACGCCGACGATGTCGGCAATGCCGGAGGACAGGCCGAGCTCGACCAGCCACTGCGTCAGTCGCTGCCCGAGCGTCGCGCCGGAGAAGGCGCCGGAGAGCACGCCGACCAGCGTGATGCCGATCTGCACCGTCGAGAGGAACTTTCCGGGATCGGCCGCCAATGTCAGCGCGCGCTCGGCGCCGCGCACGCCTTTGGCGGCCAGCAGCGACAGCCGCGCCGGGCGCGATGAGACCACGGCGAGTTCCGACATGGACAACAGGCCGTTGATGACGATCAGGACGACGACGATGATGAGTTCGACGGACAACATTGTGCGCAGGCGATGGGAACACGCGATCCGGCGGACGCCGGACGAAGCCCATTATATATGAGCGTGATGCGCGTTTTGCCTGGTTCCGACCAAATTGTCGCAGGCGAGGTTCAGGTGCTTTCGCCGGGGTTTTCGAGGCTGAACGTGTCCGATTGCTCGTCATATGCGAACAGCTCGGCATAGCGGCCCCATGAAACGATCGTCTTCAACGTCTCCTCGGCGTCTTCCTCGGACATGTAGTCTTCCAATTCATTCCGGAAGCGAGCGACGGGCGCGGTGTGGGACGTGCGCTCATCGAGCACACGCTTGATCAGGGCCATCACCGGAACATAGGTGAGCGCATGCTCGGCGAAGAGTTTCTTGCGGGCGTCGGTTTCGAGATTGGCAAACCGGTTGCCGGCTTCCGATAGCACCAGATCGCCTTCGCTCAACTGGGCGAACCGCAGCAATTGAAGCGACTCACCGAAGTGGATGATCTCGCCCGCTTCCAGTTGGAGACTGCCGGCCAGCACGGGCAGGTCGGCGTGGCCGTTGTACGGCGGCCCGGACAACGTCTCGATCAGGCCTGAAAGGACGTTCGATGAAACATGGTGCAGAACCATGCCAATGCCGGTGCCCGGAATGCCCTCGATCGAAGCGGGCCTGGCCTCGGGACGCTGGGTCATGCGGGCATAGATGCTGTCGACCAATTGCCGGAAGACCGGATCCAGCCGATTGCGCGGATGCGGCAGATCGACCTTGATCTCGGCGGCGACCCGTCCGGGGTTCGACGAGAACACCAGGATGCGATCGCACATCAGGACCGCTTCCTCGATATTGTGCGTCACCATCAACACCGACTTGATCGGCAATCGACCCTCGATCCAGAGATCGATCAGATCGGTGCGCAGCGTTTCGGCCGTGAGCACGTCGAGCGCCGAGAACGGTTCGTCCATCAAGAGCAGGTCGGGATGTACGACCAGCGCGCGGGCAAAGCCGACGCGCTGGCGCATGCCGCCGGACAGCTCCTTGGGAAAGGCCGATTCGAATCCATCGAGGCCGATCAGGTCGATCGCCGCGAGCGCGCGCTTGCGCCGTTCGGTCGCGTCGACGCCGAGCGCCTCCAGTCCGAGCTCGACGTTTTGCAATACCGTCAGCCAGGGAAACAGTGCGAACGACTGAAACACCATGGCGACGCCGTTCGGCGGACCCGCGATGATCTCGCCCCGGCAGGTCGCCTGCCCCGTGGTGGGGGAGACGAGGCCGGCAATGATCCGCAGCAGCGTGGATTTGCCGGAGCCCGAGCGGCCGAGCAAGCCGACGATCTCGCCGGAGCGGATCGTCAGATCGACCTTCTCCAGCACCAGCAGCTCCTCGCCGCTGCCCTTTGGAAAGGACCGGCAGACACCGCGGATATCGATGAGCGTAGAGGGTTGATCGAGCATGATGGTCTCCTCGTCAGCCGAGCCGAAGGCGGCGCTCGCCGAACGCATAGAGTGGTCGCCAGACCAGACGATTAAACAGCGTCACCAGAACGCACATCGTGGCGATACCGAGAACGACGCGTGGAAAATCGCCGGCTTCGGTCGCAGATGCAATATAGGCGCCGAGCCCGGCGGCATTCAGATGGGTGTCGCCCCAGCTCGCCACCTCGGCGACGATCGAGGCGTTCCAGGAGCCGCCGGATGCGGTGATCGCGCCGGTGACGTAATAGGGAAAGATGCCGGGCAGGATGACCTTGAGCCACCACCGCCATCCGCCCAAATGAAGGCTGCTCGCGGCCTCACGCAGATCGCTGGGAAAGGCACTGGCGCCGGCGATGACGTTGAACAGGATGTACCATTGCGTGCCCAGGATCATCAGCGGGCTCAGCCAGACATTGGGATTGAGCCTGAAGCTGACGATCGCAACGACGAAGACCGGAAAAGCGAGATTGGCGGGAAACGCGGCGAGAAACTGTGCCAGAGGCTGGATGCGTTCGGCCAGTTTGGGACGCAGCCCGATCCAGACGCCGATCGGCACCCACATGATGGTAGCAAGGCTGATCAGCACGATGACGCGCAACAGCGTGATCAGCCCGTCGCGGATCACAACCAGCACATCGCGCAGGCCAAGACTGGCCGAGAGATAGCGATAGGTCAGCCAGGCGGCGTAGACCGTGCCGGCGAGGATGACGGCAAGCCAAAGTCCGTCGATCAATCGCGACGGCCGGCCCTTGCTCTTTGTCTTTCCCCTCAGTTCAGGCAGCGAGATACGCAAGTTGGAAATTTCACGATTGACGGCCGAGAAGGGCAGCGTGACGGCACGCAGAGCGCGTGTCCGGCGAAACAGGTCGAGCATCCACGAGGTGGGTGGCTCACCGGACGCCGTCTGCTCGAAGCGGAATTTGTCGGCCCAGGCGATGATGGGCCGGAACAGCAATTGGTCATAGGCGATGATGACGAGCAGCATGGCCAGGATCGCGTAGAAGATCGCCGGCAAATCGCGCTGCTGGATCGCCTGGGCGACGTAGGAGCCGACCCCCGGCAGGGTCACGGTGGTGTTGCCAACGGTGATCGCTTCCGACGCGACCACGAAGAACCAGCCGCCCGACATCGACATCATCGCATTCCAGATCAGTCCCGGCATCGCGAAGGGCACGTCGAGGCGCCAGAAGCGCTGCCATCCGGACAGATGAAAGCTCTGCGTGGCCTCTTCCAGGTCCTTCGGCACGTTGCGCATCGACTGGTACATGCTGAACGTCATGTTCCAGGCCTGGCTCGTGAAGATCGCGAACACCGAGGCGAGCTCGGCGCCGAGCACCTGGCTCGGAAACAGGTTCATGAAGAAGACGACGGTGAAGGTGAGGAAGCCCAGGATCGGTACCGACTGAAGGATGTCCAGCAGCGGGATCATCACCATCTCGGCGCGCCGGCTCTTGGCGGCGATCGCGGCATAGATGAAGGTGAAGATCGTGGAGCAAACGATCGCAAGCAGCATCCGCAGGACGGTGCGTAGCGCATAGAGCGGCAGGTTTGCCGGATCGAGCGAGACTGGCGTTCGCTCGAGCTCGGACAGGGGAGCGACGGTCTGCTCGCCGCCATAGACGATCAGCACCATGGCGCCGATCACCAGGATCAGTGCCGCGACATCCCAGACATTGGGGAGTAGCGCCCGGCCGATCGCGGCCGTGCGGATATCTCTTGGCTTCATGGGCCTGCCTTTGGGCAATAATCCCGGACTTAGAACTCGGCGTGCAGGCGGCCCGAGAAGATCGAGACCGGTCCACGGTCGGCGTTATAGGCCGGGTTTGTGATCAATTGATAGTCGCCGGTCAGCGTCACGCCCTTGATCACCGAATAAGCGTAGTAGGCTTCGAGAATGCGTTCGGTGCGGTAGTTGAGCTGGCCGTCGCCGATCAGGAGGCCCGTGCCGCCGGCGGCGAGGAAATCGCGATGCGCAGCCGACAGGCCGTTGATGGCGCCGCCGATGCCGACCGTGTCGTCCGGACGCCCCCAACGGCTGCCCTTGATCGACAGGCCGCCGGAAACGCTGCGGTCGATGTCGGTGAAGGACAGGATCTGGTTCTGGCCGTCGTTCCAGCTTGCTCGCGCGAACAATCCGACGTCGTTGACGATCTGCTGCTCGAGATTGACGTAGAACCCGTATTTGAGGCGGGTGCGCTGGGTCGTGCTGACAATGTCGTTGATGTCGAGCGCAGGATTCGTCGCAGCCAGATCCACCACCTCGCGGTAGTTCGCGGTGTGACCGCTGTTGGCAAACACGCCGACGCGCAATTTGCCGGGTTGTTCGAAGATCGAGTGACGTTCCTCGAACTCGACGACCGAGCCGCCGGTCTTGAAGGTGAGTATGTCGCTGTTCGGGGCGTCCGGGACCTGGAACAAGCCGGCGCGTATCGCCCAGTTCTTGCGATTGAGCTCGACCACGGCGCCGCGGGTGTAGCCGGGCAGGTCGGCGGGGAAGTCATAGGCGGCCGAGGCCCACATCGCCCAATTCATGAAATCGGCGCGAGGATCCTTTGCGTAGGCGTTGCCGTCGAAGAAGTCGCCGACGGCGAAGCGGCCGACGATCAGCGTGACGCGATCGATATCGCGCTTGCCTGCGAGCTGGTTCGGCGCGTCCTCGACCGCTTCCTGCTCGCCGCCAAGTCCGAACGTCTGCTTGAAGTAATAGCGTTGCGCACGGATTTTTGGGAACGGCGCACCGGCCTTCTGCGCTTCGCCGTTGGAAAAGCCGGCGAGGCCGAGGGTGCCGTTAAGGCCAAAACCCTGCGCGAGCTCCGGGTTGAAGTAGACCTCGCCACCGTCCCAGAGTCGCGCGCCCAAGAACGCGGTCGTCGTCCATGTCGCCTGGAACTGGCCGCCGCCCGGCAGGCTCTGCGGGCTCGCATAGGGCGAATGGATCGGCCCGTAGCCTTGCGGCAGCACGGTCGTTTGGGCGTGCACGTTCCAGTCGTCGGACTCGGGCAGCTTGGGTTTGTCGACCGCCGGCATCCATGGCGTATCGCCGAACTGGTAGTTCAGGCCGAGCTTGAACAGGTGAATGCGCGGATCGACGTTGACGCTGCCGAGGCCAAAGCCGCTGAGGTCGTAGGTCTTGCGCGAGAGGTCGACATATTCGTATTCGGCCTTCGCGGTCCAATTGCCGCTGACGGCGTATTCGAGACCCAGGCCCGCAGTCCATCCAGCGTGGTAGTGGCCGACCGGGAACAGCGGCGTGACGCCGTCCGCGTCGTTGACGTTGATGTGCGTGTGGCCCCAGGCGACGCCGCCGGTGACGTAAGGCTTGAAGCGGTCGAAAGCATAGCCGACGCGGCCGCGCACGGTGCCGACATAGTCGATCGTGGTGTTGAAGGGCACCGGTGAGCGCGCGAGCGCAGGGCCGTCGAGAGGGCCGGTAAAGGTCGCATCCGCTTCGATGCCGAGCACGACGCGGTTTGCGAGCTGCCGATTGTAGCCGAGCTGATAGCCGCCGCTGAGCCCGGTCGCGCTGTGCGGAAAGATCACGCCTTGCTCGGGCAATGGATTGGTGCCGGGCCCGAAGCTCGCATCGCCGTAACCGAAATGGCCGCCGACATAGAAGCCGGTCCAGTGGTAGACAGTTTTCGCGGCGCGTGCCTTCAGCGGCAGGTCGGCGGCAAGGCTGGCGCCCGGCAGCACGAGCATGCCCGAGGCGAGCGCCGCGGCCGTCCGCAGATACCTGTAACGGAGACTTCTCAACGTCAAAACTACGCCCCCAGACGCGACTCTGCCTTGGCCACCGCGACATCCCTGCCGATTCGCGGCGATCCTGTCATCAGGGACTTGGCTGTTCACGCGGCTGGACGAGACGAACTCGCCACAGTGCGATGTCACCCCAAGGTCTGGCCAAGCCCCTGTGCTTGTTGTGAACTTTATTGCTAATAATTCGCAATAGCAACTAGTCCAGAATGTCGCAGAGGATGGTTCGCATCCTTATGTGACGGGACTGCAACAACCTCCCGGCGCGGAAAAAAGGATGACCCCGCCCGGGGGGACAGCCGGGCGGGGTCGGGGGCACGACACGGGGTGGATGAGGCGCCCGTGTCGGACGCAGGATCCACGTAAGATCGGCCTCAGAACCTCAAATCAGTAGCAGGTACGAACGCGGCCGACGTACTGGCCGAAGGCGTTGTACTGGGCGACCCAGCCGCAGCGGTGGTAGCCGTAGTAATAGGGCTCGTTGCTGGCGGCGATCGCGGTGCCGACGATGGCGGCGGTGGCGATGCCGGCGCCGACACCCCAACCCCAGCCGAGCGGCTTGGCTTCGGCCTGCGAGGTGGTGGTCGCGATGCTGCCGGCGATGGCGAGAGTGGCGAGAGCGAGTGCGGCAAGCTTGGTCTTGATCGACATGTGAAACTCCATCCGGGTTGAGGCGGTCCGTTGTGGTCCGCGTGCCCAGTTGGACGGAGCCTTGCCGCATCAGGTTCGAAGTCGCGTCGGACGGCTCCGGAGCCGGACATTTTGTCGAATGATTCCAGCGCGGTGTGAGCTAGCCGAGAGGGCCCTTGGCGAGCCTGTTCACGTCGAAGTTATCGACCTCGGCCAGCAGTTCGCAAAAGACGCGCGCGCCCTGGTCGAGCAGTTGCTCGCCCTTCGCAGGCACAGCCAAAGTCGCGTTGCCGACGGCGCCGCTGGCATTGAGATCCTGCGCCTGCCAGGCGAACGGCGCGGGCCGCTGCGTCGATAGCCAATGATATTGTTTTTCCAACGCGACGCTGCTGGCGGGAAAATCCGCGATCGCATCGGCGCGCACCTGCTCGGGATAGCGCGCCAGCATGATCGAGGTCTCGACGGCGCCACCGTGAATGCCGTGGCGCACTTCTTCTGGCGGGAACAGCTTGTCCGCACCTGATAGACGCGACCACGAGGTCGTCACCACGAACAGCTTGTGATGCGCGCGAAGATCCTGCGCCACCAGCATCATCGCCGCGCTGTTGCCGCCATGACTGGTGATGATGACGAGCTTTCTCACGCCGCGCCGCGCGATGTCCTCGCCGATTCCGGTCCAGCGCTTCAGCGCGATCTCGGTCGGCAGCGTCTGCGTGCCCGGATAGTCGATATGCTCGGTGGAGATGCCGACGGGTTCGACGGGAAGGAACGTCACGGGGGCGGCCGCGGGCAGCACTTCCCGCACGCGTGCGAGATAGGCCTCCGCGATCAGCACGTCGGTCGCGAGCGGCAGATGCGGCCCGTGCTGCTCGGTCGCCGCGAGCGGAAGCACCGCGATCCAGCGCGATGCGTCCGCCGGACCAGTGTCGGCCCAGTGGATCTCGGTCCAGTCGCGAGGAGGCGTCATCAAGGTTTCTTTGCCCGGATTTGTCACGTAGTTTGGGGTATCAGGGGACGCGGGCCCGGCCGGTTCGCGTCCCCTGATATGTTGCGGTTTTATCGCGTTGTTTTCACATCGGCTAGAAGCGATCGACGGAGTGCGTTCATGAGCCCCTCTCATCTGCGGCGAGCGTTAACGGTGGGCTTGCTGGCCTCTGTGGTGTCGATCCTACCGGCGCGCAGCGAGACGCTGGACAAGGTCACTTTCGGCACCAATTGGGTCGCCGAGGCCGAGCATGGCGGGTTCTTCCAGGCGGTCGCCGACGGCACCTACAAGAAATACGGGCTCGACGTCAGCATCGTTCCGGGCGGACCGAACGAAAACAACCGGATGCTGCTGATCGCCGGCAAGATCGATTTCTTCATGGCCGCGAACACGCTGATGTCGTTCGACGCCGTCGCCAACAACGTTCCGGTGGTGACGATCGCCGCGATGTTCCAGAAGGATCCGCAGGTGCTGTTGTCGCAGCCCGACGCAAAGGTGACCAAGCTGGAGGACCTCAGGCCGCTGACGCTGTTCGTCTCCAAGGAGGGCATGACCAGCTATTTCCAGTGGCTCAAGTCCGAATACGGCTTCAGCGAGAAGAACGTCCGGCCCTACAATTTCAATCCGCAGCCCTTCATCGCCAATCCCAAGAGCGCCATGCAGGGCTACGTCACCTCCGAGCCCTTCGCCGTGGAGAAGGCCGCCGGATTCAAGCCAAACGTCATCCTGCTCGCCGATGCCGGCTTCAACACCTATTCGACGCTGATCGAGACCCGCCGCGACATCGTCGAGAAGAAGCCGGACCTGGTGCAACGCTTCGTCGATGCCTCCATCGTCGGCTGGTACAATTACATCTACGGCGACAACTCCGCCGGCAATGCCATGATCAAGAAGCTCAATCCGGAGATGACCGACGATCTGCTCGCCTATTCCGTCGCCAAGATGAAGGAATACGGCATCGTCGATTCCGGCGACAGCCTGAAGGCCGGCATCGGCGCCATGAGCGACGAGCGCTACGCCTCCTTCTTCAACAAGATGGTGAAGGCCGGCGTCGTGAAAGGCGATCTCGACTTCCGCAAGTCCTACACGCTGCGCTTCGTCAACAAGGGTGTCGGCGTCGAACTGCGCCCCGCCAAGCCGTAGCCAATGCCGAGATTGGAGCGAGGTACATCGGCGTTGCTTACCTCTCCCCGACGGGGAGAGGTGACGTGCCCCGCAACGGTCAGCGATCGATGGTAGAGAACAGAACTCCGCCCACGGTCGAGGCGAGCCTGACGGCGCTCGCCGTCAGCCTGCGCGGCGTGACGAAGGTCTATGACAACGGCGTCATGGCGCTCGGCCCGCTCGATCTCGCCGTGCGCAAAGGCGAATTCATCTCGCTGCTCGGGCCCTCCGGCTGCGGCAAGTCGACGGCGCTGAGGCTGATTGCGGGGCTCAGCGCCGCGTCGTCAGGCACCGTGCGGGTGTCGCGCCACGAGGGCGAGGTACAAATCGGCCACGGCATCGGCTTCGTGTTCCAGGAGCCGACCCTGATGCCCTGGGCCAATGTGCGTGAAAACGTGCGCCTGCCGCTGAAGCTGGGTAGTATCCCGAAGGCCGAAGGGCGGGCGAGGGCCGATGCCGCGCTCGCCAGCGTCGGGCTTGCCGATTTCGCCGATGCCTTCCCGCGCGAACTCTCCGGCGGCATGAAGATGCGGGTGTCGCTGGCGCGTGCGCTCGTCACCGACCCCGATATCCTCCTGATGGATGAGCCGTTCGCGGCGCTCGACGAGATCACGCGCTTTCGCCTCAACAACGATCTGCTGGCGCTGTGGCGCAGCCTTGGCAAGACTGTCGTCTTCGTCACCCATTCGGTGTTCGAATCCGTCTATCTGTCGCAGCGTGTCGTGGTCATGACGGCGCGGCCCGGCCGCATCCAGGCCGACATCCGCATCGAGACGGTGGAGCCGCGCGGAGAGGAGTTTCGCACCTCGGCGGCCTATTCCGATTATTGCCGGCGCCTCTCGGCCGCGCTGGCGCCGTCCTATCGGGGGCAGTCGACGCTATGAACGCGCAAGCTGCCGCCACTGCAAAGCCGTCCACCGCGCAGCGCGCGCTGCGCGTCGTGCTGCCCGTCATCGTGTTCGCGGCCGGCCTTGCCGCCTGGGAGCTCGTGGTCCGTATCAGGGAGATACCGCCTTACGTGCTGCCGGCGCCATCAGTGATTTTCCTGACGCTGATCAAGGACTGGGCGGTGCTGTCGCAATCGCTCGCGACCACGCTGCTGACGACGCTCGAAGGTTTCGTCGCCGCCAGCATCGGCGGCATCGCGCTGGCGCTGTTGTTCAACCAGTCGAAATGGGTGGAATTTTCGCTATTCCCCTATGCCGTCGTGCTCCAGGTGACGCCCGTCATCGCGATCGCGCCGCTGCTCCTGATCTATCTGGAGCAGCAGGCCGCGGTCGTCGTCTGCGCCTTCATCGTCGCGTTTTTTCCGGTTTTGTCGAACACCACGCTCGGGCTGAATTCGGTCGACCGCAACCTCGCGGGCCTGTTCCAGCTCTATGGCGCATCAAAGCCGCAGACCCTGCGCTTCCTGAAGCTGCCAGCAGCGCTGCCCCAAATTTTGGGCGGCCTGCGCATCGCCGGCGGCCTGTCGCTGATCGGCGCGGTCGTAGCCGAAATCGCCGCGGGGACGGCGGGGGCAGGCTCGGGCCTCGCCTACAGGATCGCCGAGTCGGGCTATCGATTGAACATACCCCGCATGTTCGCGGCGCTGCTTTTGTTGTCGCTGGCCGGGATTGTCATCTATGGGGTGCTGGCGCTAATTTCCCACCTCGTTTTACGGCGCTGGCATGAGAGCGCGCTTGGAAAGGAAAACTGATGTCTACCGGTTCGATTTCGTCCGACAAGATCGACCTTCTGATTTATGGACCGGTCCGGCCGATCCTCGAGAACGGGTTTTCCGATCATTTCGTCGTGCACAAGGCCGAGACGCGCGGCGATCTCGAGCGGCTGACGCCGGCGATCCGCGAGAAGATCCGCGGCGTCGCGGTGACCTATCACACCGTCCGCGCCGACAAGGATTCGCTGTCGCAATTGCCCAAGATCGAGATGGTGGCGAGCTTCGGCGTCGGCTACGACCATATCGACGCCAAATACGCCGCCGAGCACAACATCATCGTCACCAACACGCCTGACGTGCTGACCGAGGAAGTAGCCGACGTCGCGATGGGCCTGTTGATCTCGACCGTGCGTGAATTCATCAAGGCGGACCGCTACGTCCGCTCCGGCCTCTGGCAGACCCAGAACTATCCGCTCAGCGTCGGCTCGCTGCGCGACCGCAAGGTCGGCATCGTCGGCATGGGTCGGATCGGCCAGGCCATCGCACGCCGGCTCGATGCCTCGCTGGTTCCTGTTGTCTATCACTCGCGCAATCCGTCCAAGGACGTCTCCTACAAGCACTATCCTGATCTGATCGAGATGGCGAAGGCCGTCGACACGCTGATGGTGATCGTGCCGGGCGGCGCTGCTACCGAAAAGATGATCAATGCCGAGGTGCTCAAGGCGCTCGGTCCGCGCGGCGTGCTGGTCAACGTGGCGCGCGGCTCTGTCGTCGACGAGCCCGCGCTGGTCCAGGCGCTGAAATCAGGCACCATCCTCGCCGCCGGTCTCGACGTGTTCGCCGCCGAGCCCAACGTGCCTGATGAACTCAAGACCATGCAGAACGTGGTGCTGCTGCCGCATATCGGCTCGGCCTCCGTCGTCACGCGCAACGCCATGGACCAGCTCGTGGTCGACAATCTCAAGTCCTGGTTCTCGGGCAAGGCGCCGCTGACGCCGGTTGCGGAAACGCCGTTCAAGGGGCGCTGATGCAAGTTCTTCGGGTCGGTGCATTCGCCGTCGCGGCCCACTTGGCCGCGATCGGCATCGCGCATGCGCAGGATGCGACGACCCTGAAGAAGGAGATGGTCGGGCAGTGGGAGCTCTCGACCACCGAACGCAGCAAGACCTGCGTCGTCACGATGAAGGGCGACGCGACGGCGCAGGGCTTCAAGCTCGAGCTCGAGCCGGCCTGCAAGACCGCGCTGCCCTTCACCAAGGATATCGTCGCCTGGAGCGTCAAGGGTCTGGATATCGTCCGCTTGCAGGATGCGACCGGTGAGGCGGTGATCGATTTCACCGAGGTCGAGGCCGGCATTTTCGAAGGCCTGCGGCAGGGCGAGGGCGTCTACATTCTCCAGGATCTCGCCGCGGCCCGCTCCATGGCCAAGTCGATGGACCAGATGATCGGCGACTGGGCGATGGTCCGCGGCAACGGTCAGCCGGTCTGCGGATTGACGCTGACCAACACGGAAGCCGAGCAGGACAATTTCCAGGTCTTCCTGAAGCCGAAATGCGATGCGGCCATTGCCCAGTTCAACCCGACGCAATGGCGGCTCGAGCACGGCCAGATCGTCCTGATGTCGAAATCGGGCGAGGCCTGGCAGTTCGAGGCGGACGACAACGCGCAATGGCGGCGGGTTCCCGATACGGCCGATCCCCTGATCATGCTGCGCCAGTAGGCGCGTCTGCTTTGCTGCAATTTTTCTGCTGCTCATGTCGATCCGGCTTTGGCTGGATCGTCATCTGGATAGCGAGCTGATCGCGCGGCCGAACCGGCCGCGTCTCGCCTTATCAGGAGTTTTGCATGCGGTTCATGTACATCGTCACCTCCAGCCAGCCGATGAAGGGCCCCAGCCCAGCGCTGATGGAGGCCATGCAGAAGATTTCCGAGCGGGAAATCAAGGCCGGCCGGATGATCGACAATGGCGGCCTGATGCCGCTCGCGACCGGCGCACGGGTGCGGATCGTCGACGGCGAGCTGAGCGTCGTGGATGGTCCCTTCATCGAGGCCAAGGAAGTGGTCGGCGGCTATGCCATTTTCGAGCTGCGCGACAAGGCGGAAGCCCTGGCCATGGCCAAGGAGTTCATGCAGCTGCACCTCGACCACATGCCGGGCTGGGACGGCACCTGCGAGTTGCGGGCCTTTGCCACACCGGGCGTCGATGGCGCCTGCGAGGTCGATGCGAAATCAGGCGTAGCCGCCCAAGCCTGATGGTCGCCACCGGCAAACAGGGTCGGCGGCGATGACGGCCGCCGACATCGATCAAGCCGTCCGTGCCACGATTCATGCAACCTGGCGCGTCGTGCAGCCGCGGCTGATCGCGACGTTGTCGCGGATGCTGCGCGACGTGCCTCTTGCTGAAGAGCTGACCCAGGACGCGCTGGTCGCTGCGCTCGAAGCGTGGCCCGGCATGGGCGTGCCCGACAATCCCGGCGCCTGGCTGATGACGACCGCGAAACGCCGTGCGCTCGATCATTTGCGTCGCGGCAAGATGCTTAGCGACAAGCACGACATGCTGGCGCGGGACATGTTGCAGGAGCAGGAGACGGTGCCCGATTTCGATGCCGCGCTCGACGACGACATCGGCGATGAATTGCTGCGGTTGGTCTTCACCGCCTGTCATCCGATCCTGTCGCGCGAAGCTCGTGTGGCGCTGGCACTGCGCATGATCTGCGGGCTCACCACCTCCGAGATCGCGCGCGCCTATCTCGTGCCTGAGACCACCATCTCCCAGCGCATTGTCCGCGCCAAGCGGACGCTGTCGAATTCCGGTCTCGCTTACGAGACGCCTGTTGGCGAGGCCCTGTCGGAGCGCCTCGCCTCGGTGCTGGAAGTCGTCTACCTCATCTTCAACGAGGGCTATCTAGCAGCGCGTGGCGAGGAATGGCTGCGGCCGCAGCTTTGCGACGAGGCGCAGCGCATGGGCCGCGTGCTCGCAGGCCTCGCCCCTGACGAACCCGAGGTTCACGGCCTCGTCGCGCTGATGGATCTGAATGCCTCGCGGACGCACGCGCGCACCGACGCGAACGGCGATCCCATTCTGCTGATGGACCAGGATCGCACGCTCTGGGACTGGTTGCAGATCCGGCGCGGCCTGCGCTCGCTCGAACTTGCCGTCGAACTCGGTGGCGGAGCGGGGTTTTACGCGCTTCAGGCGGCGATCGCGGCATGTCACGCCAGAGCGGAGACCGCTGCAGCGACCAACTGGCCGCGTATCGCGCAGCTCTACGCCGAACTGTCGCGGCTGGTGCCCTCGCCGGTCATCGAGCTCAATCGCGCGGTCGCGGTCGGGATGGCCGAGGGACCGCAGGCTGGCCTCGACGTGCTGGACGCAGTCGCCGGCGCACCGGCGCTGGCGGCCTATCATCATCTGCCGGCGGTTCGCGGTGACCTCCTGCAAAAGCTTGGGCGGCTTACGGAGGCGCGGCACGCGTTCGAGGCCGCCGCGCATCTTGCGACCAACGAGCGCGAACGCGCGCTGATGCGGCGCCGCGCCGCCGCACTCGACGCCCGGACGATCTAGGTCGTCGGCTTGGGCGGCGGCGCGGTGCCTTGCGCCCACTTCTCCATCTTGCCGAGCACGCCCCAGGCCGTGAGCGCCAGCGAGATCGGGAGCGCGAATTGGCTCAGGCCCGGCACCGCGGACGCGATCGTCCCCAGCAGTCCGGCAAGGCCTCCCGCATTGGGGCTTGTCGTCACCGCAGAGAGCAGCGCGGTGATGAGCGAGCCGGCGATGCCCAGCGCGGTCTTCTTGCCGTCGAGCATCTTGCCGATGGTTTCGCCGAGCGCGCCGTTGACCTGACCGAGCACGGGCTTGTTGCCGAGCAAGGCGCCGAGCAGGTCGACCACCTGCTTGAGCTGATCGGTCGGAGCGGGGTTTGTCGCCGCCGGCGTTGCGGGGGCTGTCTTGGTGATCAAGGAGAGGAGCTGTCCAAGCACATTCACCGGCGTGTTGGCCGCCGGCGTCGTGCTCACAGGAATTGTCGCTCCCGGCTGCAAGGCCTGCGTGAGGCTTTGGAGTTGGGTCAGGATCTGAGAGAGCTGGGTGGTCTGGCCCGCAGGCAGCGTCCCGATCGGCGGGATCGCGATCGGCGTTGCACCTGTTGGAGCCGCTCCGGGTTGAAGAAGCTGTGCGAGGTTCTCCAGCCGGCCCAGGATCTGGGACAGGTCGATATTCGCCGTCTGGACCGGTTGCACCCCGGCACGCGTGATGGCGGAGATGGTGGTCCCGTCGAGCAGGCCGGTATCCTCAAGGCCGTGCTGTTGCTGAAACTGCGAGACCGCTGCCTTGGTCTTCGGTCCGCTGATGCCGTCTTCGTCGAGCGGCGGATTGGCGCCGAGCCTGTTGAGGGTCTGCTGCATCAGCAGCACCGACGACGCCACGTCCTCGTCGGGCTCGGAACGGGGAACGATCGACGGGCTGTCGCCGATCGTGATGGAAGAATCCAGCGACATCATCGCGTGCAGGATCACCGCGGTGCCGAGCTGGGAATCGGTATGGGTCGGATCGAAGACGTGGTCCGCGACGAATTTTCCCGGCCTCGCCTCCGGCGGTCCGTAGAGGGTCGAACCGCCGTAGAGATAAGGCGAGTTGACGCCCTTGGCGTGATAGCCGAGGCCGTTGAAGCATTCGAGCCGGTACAGCGTGCGCGCGATGCACCAGTCCTGCGTGCCGACGAAGTGCTGGACCCTCAGCGCGTCCACGGCGCCGTCGACGAACGAGGCGAACGGGCCGCGCCCTTTCGGGACGAGACAGGTCACGCGATGCAGCGACTCGCCGTTGCCGAGATAGGTGTCGAAATCGAAATTGGACTCGCGATAGTGGCAGAGCGCGACGAAATACCAGGGCACACCGGTCAGCCGTTCGACCTGCTGATAGGTCGCCTTGCCGTTGATGGCCTTGCGTGCCGTTGCGTTGGCCTCGGCAAGGCGTGCCGGCCGGATCTGGAGATTGTCCCAGTTCTTCTCATATCCACTCTTCAGGCTCTCGTATGACACCATCTCCCGCTCCCGCGAATTGATAAAATTATCGGTTCGTTTGCAAATCAGGCGTGAGCCGCATGCCGTCTTTGGCGGGTACGGACTCTGGGCGTGGCTCGGCAAATGTGGCAGGCCATGGCCGAATTGCATGTGAAATGGCTTACAAGTGCAGCGCGAAAAGGTTGTGGTCAAAGGACGCAACGGGACGACGCCTGCGCGATCGCCGCATTGCGGCTCGGGAACCGGCCAGGCGGCCGTCCGTTAGCTACAGACACGGTCCGGCTCGGGAATGCTGCAATGGCCAAGCGTGTCCTCGCGATCGGCATCGAACCCGGCAATGCGGATTACAGCGCGTTCCCGCAGCTCACGCCGGCGCTCGTGCGCAACTACATCGAAGCGCAGCTCCTGCGTCTGCGCGGCCTCGGCTACGAGGTCACGAGCTGCCTGATCGATCTCGACGCGGCAGCTGAAGCTGCGGTGACGGCGGCGCTGCTTGACGAGCGCTTCGATTGCATCGTCATCGGTGCGGGCCTGCGTGAGCCGAAGGAGCGGCTATTGCTGTTCGAGAAGGTGCTCAACCTCGTCCACCGCCTGGCGCCGCAGGCCGCGATCTGCTTCAACACGACGCCCGCGGACACTGCGGAAGCGGTGCAGCGCTGGGCCGAGCCGTAGCCGCCGGCAAGCTCTTCTTTCCAAGATGTGCCCATCATGTTGCCCCCTTTGGCGCAAGCGGGGAGGGCGCCGGATTCAGGAGAATGTTCTGGCCCGGGATCGTCCCAAACGCTATGACTGACCCGATCAGATGGGAGGAATCGGAATGCTTCGACGCCTTGGAATGGCAGCGTGTTTCTCGGTAGCGATGGCCATCCCGGTCCACGACGCGATGGCGCAGGACGCCGTCGGCGGCGCCATCATCGGCGGCGTGGGCGGAGCGATTTTGGGTGGTGCGCTTGGCGGTGGCCGCGGCGCGGCCATTGGTGCGGTCGTCGGCGCGGGAACGGGTGCCGCAATCGCCGCCGAAGGCGAACGCCGCCGCTCCGGCTATTACGCCTATCAGCGCGGCTGCTACATGCAGCGCCGGGACGGCCGCTACGTGCCGGTCGATCCGCGATACTGCTACTGAGCTGTCTTTCGGCGCGGGCGTGGCCCGCGCGGTCAACTGTGTCCGGTCGGCGCTTCCGGCATGATCTGGCGCAGCGGCTCCGGTGAGATCGAGATCTGGCCGGTGAACGGACGGTCGTGCGCCGCGATCAGGAGCACCGAGGTGGCGACGCCGGTCGCGAACAGGCCCATCGCGATCGCCGATCCCAGGCGGTTGTCGCAATGAACGAAGCCGATCACCAGCAGCTCGCACAGGGCCTGGAGATAGAGGCACCACCATTTCACCGAATTCACCGAGGCGAGGCTGACGATGATGCGCTGCCGCCGTGCGTCCAGCGCCTGCTCCAGCGCGGCCACGATCTCGCGCTGCGAGGTCTCCTGCGCCCGCCCTTGCGGCATCATCGTGACGACGAGCTTCAAGGCGTCCGCCAGCGCCGGCGGCGTCGCCTTCAGCGAGGCTTCCTGATGCGCCATCATCGGCCATTCCTCCGCCACGGCCTGACCGACATAGTCTCGCACCAATCCGCGTAATTTTGTCTCCTGCTCCGCCGGCAGGCCGGCGGCGAGCAGCACGGCGCTTCGCAGCGCGCTGGCCTCGCGACTGACAGCGGCGCCGGCGCGGTCGCTGTCGCCCCAGACCTGCGCCGCGGTGAAGGCGACGAACAGGCCAAAGATGATGCCGAGCACCGGCAGCATGCCTGGCGAGATCGCCTTCAGCGATTTTGCGCGCTCCTCGGTCGCGGCCAGCGCGACGGCGACGAACACCAGCGCTGCCAGAAAATAGGTGAAGCCGAAGATCACCAGCGCCATCATCGGCACCGGCAGATTGTGCAGCCAATCGCTCATGTCATCTCTTGATTTGCCAGGAAGGTCTTCAGATCAGCCGCATGCCGCGCAAGCTCGCATGTCCGCTTTTGCCTACAATGATGTGGTCGTGCACGGCAATCCCCAGCGGCTTGGCGATGTCGATGATCGCCTTGGTCATCTGGATGTCGGCCTGCGAGGGCGAGGGATCGCCGGAGGGGTGATTGTGCACGAGGATGAGGGCGGTGGCCGACAACTCCAGCGCGCGCTTGATCACCTCGCGCGGATAGACCGGCGTATGATCGACGGTGCCGGTCTGCTGCACCTCGTCGGCGATGAGTTGGTTGCGCTTGTCGAGGAAGAGCAGGCGAAACTGCTCCTTGTCGGCGAAGGCCATGCTGGTGCGGCAATAGGCGATCACCTCGTTCCAGGACGACAGCGCGTTGCGGCTGTTGACCTCGCCCTTGGCGACGCGGTGCGCCGCCGCCGCGATCAGCTTGAGCTGGTTGATCGCGGCTTCGCCGACGCCCTCGACATCGCGCAAGCGCGCCACCGGGGCGTGGACGACCTCGGCGAACGAGCCGAACGTCTTGATCAGCGTCTTCGCCAGCGGCTTGGTATCGCGCCGCGGCAGCGCCGGAAACAGCGCCATCTCCAGCAACTCATAGTCGCTGAGCGCGTCCGCGCCGGCGCTGTAGAAGCGCTCGCGCAGCCGCTCGCGATGGCCGAGATAGTGCGGCGCGTCTTCTTTCTTGCTGTCGTCGGGGTCGGGCTTGGCGGGCATCGTCCGCCAGCATTGCCGCGGATCACCGCTTTTGCAACCGTCAATTGCGGCGGGCCTAGTGGTCGCGCTTCAACCCCGGCACCAGCGCGGCGAGCCGATCCTTGATCGGACGGCCGAACGTCGGTCCGCCCATGCCGCCGGGCGGTGGACCCGGGGGCGGACCGCCGCGGAGGCCGGGCGGTAGTAGTGGCGGTGGCCCGACGCGCCCCACCGTCGCCTCCGCGCGGCGATCGACGCCGAGCGTCAGCGTCGCGATATAGCGGTCGCGCTCCTCCTTCACTGCGCAGAAGGCACGATGCTCGGGGTCAGAGCGTTCGATGACGTGGTCGTTGGCGTTGATCACCATGCGCTGCCGTGCGCGACTGCCGTAATCGGGGACGTTGGTGTAGATGAACTCGTTGAGCGCATCCGGCAGGAAGGTTTGCCCGGTCAGCACGGTCCGGTCGCGGAGAAAAACCTTGAAATGGATGTGGGTGGTGCGGCCGTCATACCAGCCGGGATAGATGGTGTTGAACGTCACCCAGCCGGCGCCGTCGGTCGTTTGCGTGCCGCGCAGGAAGGTCTTGCCAGTCGCATCGATGGTGTGGTCGTCGCTCTGGCCGGCGAAGGCCGAATAGAGCCCTTTCGCATCACAGTGCCAGATGTCGACCCGCGCATCATGGATCGCCGTGCAAGATCCAGCATCGATCACGCCCAGCCGCAATGTCAGCGGCACGCCCGGTCTGCCCTCGGCGATATCAGAGCGAATGAGCTTTGGATCGGAATAGAACGGCCCTTCCTCTGCCTGCGGCGTCAGGATGCAGGCGGGCTCGGCGTCCGTCGCGACATTTGCGGCGTGCGCGCGGTCCGGCAACAGGCCCGCTGCGCTGGCCGATACAAATCCGAGAAAGCCACGGCGCGTCGATGAGCTCACTCCGTCTCTCCTGTCCATGTGACGAGAGATCGTCATCGGGAAACAGCATGGCAAGATCAGGCTTTGAAGATGGCGACAATCAGCCCCGCGGTTTCTGATCATGTCGCGCGGGCAGCGTGACCATGATCACGCCGGCGAGAACGAGTGCCATTCCGGCCAGAATGGACCAGGTCAACCGTTCGCCGAGCAGGGTGGTGCCGAGCATCACCGCGAAACCTGCCCGCAGATAACTGCCGCTTGCGGTGTCGAGCGGGCCGAGTGTGCGGATCAGCCGGAAATAGATCACCATCGCGAGCGCGGTGCAGACGATGGCGAGCGTGACGACAGAAGCGATCGCCTCTGGCGGCGGTGGCGCCAGCGTCCACGGCCGCTCGAGCATCGCGGCCCCGGGCAGCATCAGGATCGCAGCGCAGCTCATGGCGCCGGCTGCCGTGACGATCGCAGGAAGGTTCTTGAATCGTTGCCCCCAAAGCGGCGCAAGCGCGTAGCTAAGGCTCGCGCCGAGCACGGCTGTCTGCGCCAGTGACGCGGCCGTGCCGATCCCGGATAGCGCGTCGATCCCCACAGTCAGGGCGACGCCGGTAAGGCCGAGCGCGACGCCAACGATCTTGCGGCCGCTGATCGCCTGTCGTCCACGCCCGGTCATCAAGGCGATTGCGAGCACGAACATCGGCGGCGTCGCATTGAGCACACCGGCAAGGCCGCTTGTGATGTGCGCCTCGCCCCAACTGATCAGCGTGAACGGCAGTGCGCTTTGCAGCATCCCCTGCACGAGGAGGGTAGCCCAGACAGGTCCCTGGCGAGGCAGCGCGTGTCCCTGCGCGGTTGCAATGAGCAGCAGCAGGATGGCCGCGAGCGTCACGCGCACCGCGACCATCGTGAACGGCGGGATTGATGGGATCGCCACCTTGATCAGCGTGAACGAGCTGCCCCAGATCAGCGACAGCAGCAGTAGGAGGCCGATCTCGCCGGCGAGGGTGGTTTGCGCGGAAGGTGCCTGCTCGGCCTGCGTGCTCATGCGGTCTGCTCCGGAATTTGCCGGCAGCATGATCAGGAAGCGGCGGCGCCGGCTGGCTGAATTCGGACCTGATCGTCCGATCGAGTCCGATTTCGGCTACTCCATGCGCTGCATCGAACCTATTGTCAGGGTATGACGACGGGATCAATGCAACGGCAAGCTTTGCCACCGCATCTCGACCGGGAGACCTGCGACCGGGCGCGGCTGGCACGCGCGCGCGCCTTCGACGGCCTGTTTTTCTCCGGTGTTCGCTCGACGAAGATTTATTGCCGGCCGGTCTGTCCGGTGCGTCCGGCGCGCTCGGAGAACGTCACCTTCTACCCGACCGCAGCCGCAGCCGCCGCCGAACGCGCCGGCTTTCGTCCATGCCTGCGCTGCCGGCCTGAAACCGCGCCGGGCTCGCCGGCCTGGCTGGGCACGGCCACCACCGTCGCGCGCGGGATGCGGCTGATCGACGACGGCTTTCTCGATCGGGCCTCCATGGCGGAACTTGCCGAGGCTCTTGGCGTCGGGCCGCGCCATCTGCTGCGTCTGTTCCTGCGCCATGCCGGTGCGAGCCCCAGCGACATCGCGGCGACCCGGCGCGTGCAGGAAGCCAAGCGCCTGATCGACCAGACCGACATGACCCTGGCGGAGATCGCCTTCGCCGCCGGTTTTGGCAGCGTTCGTCGCTTCAACGACGCCTTTGCCGCGACCTACAAGCGGCCGCCATCGTCGTTCCGGCGTCGGCGGTAGGGCGCCCCGCCTTACGGACATAATCGGCAGCACGGTTCCAAATGGGCTGTCCCACCCCGCTCAGATGCGCGGCGTGACCAGGCGAAAAAATTTTTGCATCCACCGTTTCCTTTCTACCTCTTGGTTCGTCTCTGCGCTGAGGGCCTCAACGAGCGGCCAGCAGAGTTCAAAGGAGAACCCCGATGTCAGAAATCAAATCCACGCCATCGCGTCGTGCGGTCCTCGCCACCGGCATTGGTGCCGGCGTCACCGCTCAAATCGTCCCGTGCCACAGCCAGACCAGGAGTTCGAACATGGAAGCCACCATTCGCACCGGCAGCGACATCACCACCCTCGTCAACGTCTTCACGGTCGAGCCTGACAACCAGGAAAAGCTGGTTCGGCTCCTGAAGGAGGGCATCGAGACCTTCTTCAGCAAACAGCCGGGCTTCATCTCGTCGAGCGTTCACGCCGGCAAGGACGGCGGACGCGCGATCAACTATTCGCAATGGAAGAGCGCGGGCGACATCGAGAGCTTCCGCAAGGACCCGAAATTCGCGCCTTACGTCCAGCGCCTTGCCGCCATAGCGAAGGCCGAGACGATCCTGTGCGAGGTCGTCGAGGTCAATCATGCCTGACCTTCGGCTGATGGCGTCGCGATCCCGATTGACGTATCACGCCCATCGGTGACGGGAGACCCTGCTTGGCGGATGATATGACGAGCAACGGCGCGGGGGCGGTCCGACAGACCGCCCTTGAGGCTCTCGAGCGTCTTGCCGTGGAGATGCGCCCGCAGCTGCATCGTTACTGCGCGCGCATGACGGGTTCCGTCGTCGACGGCGAGGACGTGCTTCAGGAAGCGCTGCTCAAGGCCTTCGAGGCCGCGCCGCGGACCGAGCCGCTGGACAATCCGGAGGGCTGGCTGTTTCGCATCGCCCACAATGCCGCGCTGGACTTCTTGCGCCGGCGCGCGCGCCACACCGCCGCTCACGCCGACGAAGATCCGGATATGATGGCCGCCCTGACCAGCCCCGTGACTGAACGAGAGATCGTCACCGCGAGCCTGCAGACCTTCATGCGGCTGCCGGTGGCGCAGCGGGGTGCGGTGATCCTGCGCGACGTGCTCGGCTATTCCGTCGACGAGGTCTGCGCGATCATGGGCGGCAGCGTCCCGGCCACCAAGGGCGCGCTGCAGCGCGGCCGCGTACGTCTTCGCGAGCTCGCGGAGGAACCCGGCGACGTCAGGCCTCCCGAGTTGGAGACGGCCGAGCGCGCCCGCCTGATGCACTATGTCGAGCGCTTCAACGCACGCGATTTCGAGTCCCTGCGCGACATGCTGGCCGACGACGTCCGGCTGGAAATGGTCAACCGGACGCGCCGGGCCGGCCGCCGCGACGTCGGGGAGTATTTCGGGCGTTATGCGCAGACCAGCCCCTGGCATTGCGTCCCTGGCTTCGTCGACCGGCGGCCTGCGATCATCATGTTCGATCCGCAGGACCCGTCGGGCCCGCCGCGCTACTTCGTGCTCCTCGATTGGGAGAACGGCAGCATCGTCAACATCAGGGATTTCCTGTTCGCGCACTACGCGATCGAAGGCGCGGAATTGTTTACGCTGGACTGACCTCGCCGAGGTGCAGCGGATCAGCCGATCTGCTTCTCGCCGTGCCGCTCCGACAGCGTGAAGATCTCGACGCCGGTGGCGGTGACGCCGACGGAGTGCTCGAACTGCGCCGACAGCGAGCGGTCGCGCGTCACGGCGGTCCAGCCGTCGGACAGGATCTTCACATGCGGCTTGCCGAGATTGATCATCGGCTCGATGGTGAAGAACATGCCGGGCTTGAGCTGCACGCCCTCGCCGGGCCGGCCGATATGGATGATGTTCGGCTCGTCGTGGAACATGCGGCCGAGACCATGGCCGCAGAAATCGCGCACCACGCTCATGCCCTGCGGCTCGACGAAGCTCTGGATGGCATGGCCGATGTCGCCGGTGGTGGCGCCGGGCTTCACCGCGGCGATGCCGCGCATCATCGCTTCATAGGTCACCTCGATCAGCCGCTCGGCCTTGCGCGCGATCGGGCCGACCGCATACATCCGGCTGGAATCGCCGTACCAGCCGTCGACGATGAAGGTGACGTCGATGTTGACGATGTCGCCTTCCTTGAGCGGACGGTCGCCGGGCATGCCGTGGCAGACCACGTGGTTGAGCGAGGTGCAGGTCGAGTAGCGATAGCCGCGATACATCAGCGTCGCCGGATAGGCGCCATGGCTGAACGCGAATTCGCGGACGAATTCGTCGATGCGATCGGTCGGCACGCCCGGTGCGACGATGTCGGTGAGCTCGTCGAGGCACTTCGCGACCAAAGCCCCTGCCTTGCGCATGCCGGCAAAGGCGCTCGGCCCATGCAGCTTGATCTGTCCGGTCTTGCGCAGGGAGGTATCGGTGGCTTCGACGTAGCTCATGCGGATATTGTCTTCTGGGCGTGGGCCCGGTCTCGGCGGGGCTGAAAGGCTTGATTTCAGGCCCTAATTTAATGATTGCAGGACTTCATGCAAGTCGAGCTTACCCGGCATGCGCTCGAAAGCGGGCTCAATTCGGGACTTCTACGGTGGTTTCGACCGGCAGCGCGCCGCCGCGGACCCGGATTTCGCGGACCGGGTAGGGAACCCGGATGCCCTCGCGCTTGAAGGCCTCCCACAGCGCCAGCATGACGTCGCTCTTGACGTTGTCCATGCCGTCGGGGTCCGCAAGCCAGAAGGTCAGCGAGAACTTCATGCCGGCTTCGGCGAACTCGGTCAGGATGCAGTTCGGCGGCTTGGCCTTCTGGGCGCGCGGATGGGTGGCGGCGGTCTCGATCGCGAGCTTGCAGACGAGCTTCGGATCGGCGTCGTAATTGGTGCCGAAGGGAATCTTCACCAGCGTGTTCTTGTCGGTATAGGTCCAGTTGACGACCTTCTGCGTCACCAGGTCCTCGTTCGGCACCAGGAATTCGCGGCCATCCCCGGCGGCAACGGAAATATAGCGCGTCTTCATCGCGCTGATGCGGCCGGTATTGTCGCCGATGGTGACGAGGTCGCCCGGCTTCACCGACTTGTCGGCGAGCAGGATGATTCCGGAGATGAAGTTGGCGACGATCTTCTGCAGGCCGATACCGATACCGACGCCGACCGCGCCGGAGAACACCGCAAGCGCGGAGAGGTCGATGCCGACGGTGCCGAGTGCGATCACGATCGCGACCGCGAGCAGCCCGATGCGGATGATCTTGATCAGCAGCACCTGGACCGACGGCGTCAGATCGGTCGTCGAGTTGATCTTGCTCTCGGCGAAATTGCTGGCGATGTTGGTGAGCCAGAGCGCGAAGATCAGCAGCGCGCCGGCCTTGAGTACCAGCAGCGGCGTCAACCTGAGACCGCCGAGCACGATGGCGTAGGAGTCCAGCAGATCGACCGTGGTGTCGAGCTGGCCGAGGATGGACAGCGCAGCGACGAACCAGGCCGTAATCGACACCAGCCTGACGAAGAAGGCGTTGCGCAGCACCGAGGTCAGGAGCCGGATCGCGAGCCAGGCGAGCCCGAGCTTGGCGGCGACCATCAGCAGATAGCTGCGGCTGGGCCAGGTCGAATGATACATCACCACGCGCGAGACGATCACGAGCAGGGTGAACACCGCCGTCGAAGCGCTCGCGACCATCACGCGGGCGAAGTGCCGGAGCGGCAGCGGCCAGCGCAATGCCACCGAGGTCATGTCGACACGGTTGCGAATGGCGGCGTCCGCCGCATAGGCGATCCCGGCCGCCGCCAGAATGAGCCCGAATTGCAGGTAGAACCAGGGCGAGGAGATCTCCGCCCCGACGCTGCGCGCGGTGGTCTGCACGAACTCCATGAAGTCTTTGAGGTCCATCGGGCGGGTCTCGTCAGTCTCGTCGGGAAGCAGGCGGGAGGATTTGATTCGAAAGCGCCGCAGAATCCCACAAAGGCTGCGGCCGGGCCATCGATACACCGCGAAGCGAAGCGCGTTAAGGCCGCAAAATACGGGCAGATTGCCGCGAGTGGCCGAAAATGGGTTGGCGCGCCGGTGTGGCGACGATAAGGATGCAATTCCAACGATTTGTACCCGGAAGGTGGATGGCTTCCCTCGACTCCTTCAGCATCGCCATTCTGCTCGGCGCCGTCCTCGTCATGGCCGGCATCCTCTCGAGCCTGCTCGCGCTGCGCTTCGGCGCGCCCCTGCTGCTCGTCTTCCTTGCGATCGGCATGCTCGCCGGCGATTCCGGTCCCGGTCAGCTCCAGTTCAACGACGTCGGCACGACCTATCTGGTCGGCTCGGTGGCGCTGGCCCTGATCCTGTTCGACGGCGGGCTGAAGACGCGCTTTGCCAGCATCCGCACCGTGCTCGCGCCCTCATTGATGCTCGCGACCGTCGGCGTGCTCCTGACCGCATTGATCACGGCGCCGTTCGCGAAATTCGCGCTCGATCTCAACTGGGCGGAGTCGCTGCTGGTCGGCGCGGTGGTCGCCTCGACCGACGCGGCCGCCGTGTTCCTGCTGGTGCACACCCAGGGCCTGCGCCTGCGCCCGCGCGTCGGTGCGACGCTGGAAGCGGAATCCGGCACCAACGATCCCTTCGCGATCTTCCTCACGCTGATGCTGGTCGAGTACATCTCGCTGGGCTCGAGCACGCCCGGCCATGTGGTGATGGAGTTCGTCCAGGAGGCGGTGCTCGGTGCCGTCGTCGGCGTGATCGGCGGGCGTCTCGTCGTCATCGGGCTCAACAAGGTCGCGCTACCGCAGGGGCTGCACGCGCCGTTCGTGACCACGGCCGCGCTCGTGATCTTCGGCGGCTCGCAGATCATGCACGCCTCCGGCTTCCTCGCGGTCTATCTCGCCGGCATCATCATCGGCAACCGGCCGACGCGCGCGCACAATTCGGTGGTGGCGTTCCTGGATGCCGCGACCTGGCTGGCGCAGATCGTGATGTTCGTGCTGCTCGGCCTCCTGGTCTCGCCGAGCCGGCTCGGCTCCAGCGTGCTGCCCGCGGTTGCCGTCTCGCTGGTGCTGATGCTGGTGGCACGGCCGATCGCGGTGTTCGTGTGCCTTGCGCCGTTCCGCTTCAACTGGCGCGAAAAGATCTTCATCGCCTGGACCGGCCTGCGCGGCGCGGTCGCGATCTTCCTGGCTTCGATCCCGATGCTGGTGGGCCTGTCAAAAGCCTATCTCTATTTCGACGTCGCCTTCGTCGTCGTCATCATCTCGCTGCTGCTGCAGGGCTGGACGCTGGCGCCCGCCGCGCGCAAGCTGCACGTCGCGCTGCCGCGCACGGAGCGCGGGCCGCGCCGCATCGAACTGGATCTGCCCGGCCAGCTCGAGCAGCAGCTCGTCGGCTACGCGGTGCGGCCCAAGAGTCTGTATTTCCGCCGCGGGCTGATCCCGTCCTGGTCCAAGCCGACGCTGGTGATCCGCAACGAGCACATCCTGACGCCGACGGAAGCCGACCCGGTCGCGCCCGGCGACTACATCTATCTGCTGGCGCCGCCCGAAAAGGCCGAGGCGCTCGACCGCTTCTTCGTCGACATGCAGCCGAGCTCGGCGCCCGATCCGCATCTGCTCGGCGACTTCATGGTGTCAGGCGAGCACACGCTCGCCGAGCTCGCCGAGATCTACGGCGTGAAGGTCGGCGAGGACGAGAGCAAGCTGACGCTCGCCGACTATTTCGACGTCCATCTCGACCGCGCGCCGAAGGAAGGCGCCGAGCTCGCGCTTGATTCCATCGTGCTGGTCGCGCGCAGCATCTCCGGCGGCCGCGTCAACGTCGTCGGCCTGCGCCTGCCGGAAGAAGACGAGACGCCCGCGCCACTGACGCGGCGGCAGGCGCTGCGGAAGAAGCTCGCGGAGCTATGGACGTCGGTGGCCGGGGTTTAGGGCACGTCTGTTTCCTCAATGTTGTCCTGGCGAAAGCCAGGATCCGCGGCGTCCTTGCGCATGGGAACGGAACACGGATCAACCGTCATCAAATCGCCGCAACCGCCGAAGATTTGCGCGGCTTCGTGACGCCGGGTTCCGGAACGTCTCTCGGCGTTATCCGTTCTAGCCGCGTAACGGTCAACGCACCTGACAGGAGCAATCCATGCGCAAATTCATCTTGCCCGCCATCGTCGCGATCGGTCTGGGATCCGCGGCACCGGCGATGGCCTATGACACGGGCGATCAGATCTCGATGCAGGGCGCGCTCGATGTCGCCACCGACATCGGCGTCATGACCATTTCACACACAGAGTTCGCCGGCGATGAATGGCAGATCGAGGGCCGCGATCGCAGCGGCCGCTGGATGGAGGTCGACATCGACGCGCGAACGGGAGATGTGCGGAACGTCGATCGCGGCTGGTGAGCGAAGAGCGAAGCGGGTCGCCGAAGTGCGATCCGCTTCGCCTCACGTCAGCACCTTCACCCCGCCGAACGACGTCACGCGGCCCTGCCGGAGCATCACGATCTGGGTCGCGAGCTGGCGCAATTCGGCGACGTCGTGGCTGACATAGACCATGGGGACATTGGCCTCGTCGCGCAGCCGCACCAGATAGGGCAGGATCTCGAGCTTGCGGGCCTCGTCGAGCGCACCGAGCGGTTCGTCGAGCAGCAGCAAACGCGGTTTCGACAACAGCGCGCGGCCGAGCGCGACGCGCTGACGTTCGCCCCCCGAAAGCTTTCCGGGGCGGCGATCGAGCAGCGCGCCGATGTCGAGCAGCTCGACGACGCGCGCGTGCTGCGCCGGATCGGCTGCAAGGCGGTTCATCCGCCGTCCATAGTCGAGATTTTGCGCGACGTTGAGATGCGGAAACAGCCGCGCGTCCTGGAAGACGTAGCCGATCCGGCGGCGCCAGGTCGGCACGTGAATGCCGGCCTTGGTGTCGTCGACGGTCTCGCCGTCGATGACGATGGTGCCGCGGTCGGGCCGCAGGAGCCCTGCGATCATGTTGATCAGCGAGGTCTTGCCGGCGCCTGAGGCGCCGAACAGGCCGGTGACGCGGCCTTCGCTCGAGAACGAGGCGTGAAGCGAGAATTCGCCGAGCTGTTTTTCGACATCGACGCGCAGCATGGTCAATTCCCGTGCAGGCGCTGCGTGGCGCGGCGGGCGAACCATTCGGCTGATATCAACGCGCCGATCGCGAGCCCGATTGAGATCATCACCAGCCGCCCCGCGGCGGCGTCGCCATCGGGCGTCTGGATCAGCGAATAGATCGCCGACGAAATCGTCTGGGTCTCGCCGGGAATGTTGGAGACGAAGGTGATGGTGGCGCCGAACTCGCCGATCGCCTTGGCGAAGCCGAGCACCATGCCGGCGAGCACGCCGGGCAGTGCCAGCGGCAGCGTCACCGTGAAGAACACCTTGAAAGGCGCGGCTCCCAGTGTTTCGGCAGCCTGCTCGAGCCGGCGATCGACCGCCTCGATCGAGAGCCGCATCGGGCGCACCAGCAGCGGAAACGACATCACGCCGCAGGCCAGCGCCGCACCGGTCCAGCGGAAGGCGAAGACGATGCCGAGATGATCGGCGAGGAAGCTGCCGACGAGGCCGCGGCGGCCCAAAGTCAGAAGCAGCAGATAGCCGGTAACGACAGGCGGCAGCACCAGCGGCAGATGCACGACGGCATCGAGCACCGACTTGCCCCAAAACTCCTTGCGCGCGAGCAGCCATGCCAAGGCAATGCCGAATGGCGTTGCCACCAGCGTCGCGACGACGGCGACCCTGAGCGAGAGCAGGATCGCCGTCCATTCGGCGGGAGAGATGTCGAGCATCAAGTCGTAGGTATCAGGTCGTGGGGCTGATCAGGAACTTGAAACCGTACTTTTCCAGAATGGTCTTGGCCGTCGTCGAGCGCAGGAAGGCGAGATAGTCGTTGGTCCCGGGCTTTGCCGTCGAGGTCGCCGCCACCGGATAGATGATCGCGGGATGCGAATCCGCTGGGAAGGTGCCGACGATCTTCACGCCGGGCTCGACCTTGGCGTCGGTGGAATAGACGATGCCGAGCGCAGCTTCACCGCGCGCCACCAGCGTCAGCGCGGCACGCACGCTCTCGGCCATGGCGAATTTGGGCTCGGCGGCCTGCCAGGCGCCCAGCTTCTCCAGCGCGGCCTTGGCGTACTTTCCGACCGGCACAGACTTCACGTCGCCGGTCGCGATCTTGCCGTCGCCCGCGAGCTTGGCGAGGTCGAAACCCTGCACGATGGTGACGTTGTCGATCTTGGAATCCTTCGGCGCGATCAGCACGATGCTGTTGCCGAGCAGGTTCACGCGGGTCGATTCATTTATGGTTTTCTTGGAGAGCGCGTAGTCCATCCAGTCGGTATCGGCCGAGACGAACACGTCGGCCGGTGCGCCCTGCTCGATCTGTTTTGCCAATACCGAGCTCGCGGCGTAGCTCACCGAAAACTTGACGCCTGTCCTGGCGGTGTAGGCGGCGTCGACCTCGTCGAGCGCGTTCTTCATCGACGCGGCGGCGAACACCGTGATGGTCCTGTCCTCGGCGTTCGCAGGCGGAAGGCTCGTGCCCGCGAGCATGACGAAGGCGGTGAAAAGTCCGGCAAGTCGATACATGGATGGCGCTCCGTGCGAGCCTGCGCGCGCAAATGCACGCGCAATTCTGGCTTTGGGTGAGTGAGGCGACGGGCGGAAGCGCTGTTCCACGTGGCCCCCGCAACGGCTTACGGCCGGCGGGGATATCGCAGTTCTCGAAGATAGCAGGCTGGGCCCGCAGGTCAAAGGCGACCGTTTGTCTAACCTATTGGGCCGGCAGGATCGAAATCGACAGCGAATTGTTCCTGGCGCCGCTGATCTGGAGCACGACGGGCTTTTCCGAGAGTTCGTATTTCATGGTCTTGCGGATGCCGTCGCAATCGGTGGCGCCGCTGAAGGCCACGGGCCTGAGAAAATGGCCGCCCTGAACCAGGTCGACCCAGGCGCCCGACGACAGGCTGATCGTGTAGAGGCCCGCCTTCGGCACGGCCTTGATGCTGGTGAAGCCGGCAAAAGTGCCGTCCTTCGGCGTCCGCTCCGGCGGCGAAGGCAGTTTTGCCTCGGCCGGCGTGACCAGCCCCAGCGTGATCGCCGATGATGGCACGACGGCCTGCTCGGCTCCCGAGGCGAGCTTGGTGCGGTCCGGAGCGGTCAGCGCGGCACGGTCGCGCTCGATCGGCCATTTGAACTTGTCACAGCCGCTGGGCTCCTCAGCGAAAGCGGAGGTCGCGCTGATCGAGAGCACGGCAAGGAGAGCCAGGATGCGCATGTCAAATCTCGTCGTTGGCCGCGCATGGGCGCGGCCTGCTGTCGGTTTTTGTCGGTGAACGGGATGCGCATCCCGGGATGCCGCGGGCTTACGGCCGGGCGGCGGCGTAATGCTAGCGCATTTGGGAAGTGCGAACCAACCAGTTCGTCGGCCCGGGCTCGCTTCGCGCCCCGGGACTACGGCTGAGTGCGAGGCGGCCGCTTCGATCCCTTACGAGAACTAAGGCTTCGCATTCGGCGCGTGCAGCACGACCTTGCAGGCCGCAGGCATCTGGGCCAGCGTCATCGGCGGCTTTGGCTTCGGCGGCACCGGCGGCGGCTTGGGATGCAGCACGCCCTCGCTGAACCAGAAGGCGAAATCGGAGGGCTTGCAGCCTTCGCCTTCGGACTGCGACGGCTGGCCCTGGCATTCACTGGCGCCGGCCGGGCAGCGCATGCGGATGTGGAAATGATAGTCGTGGCCCCACCACGGCCGGATCTTCGACAGCCAGGAGCGGTCACCCTTGGCCTCGCGGCACAGCGCCTTCTTGATCGCGGGATTGACGAAGATGCGCTGCACCGCCGGCTCCTGCGCGGCATCGCGCAGCACCAGCAGATGCCCCGGCGTGAACACTTTGGGATCGATGTCGAGGCGATCCTCGCGCACCATCATCACCGCCGACATCTCCTCGCGTTCCTCGCGCGAGAGGCGATGGTCCGGCATCGGTGTCAGCCAGATGTCGGCATCGAGCCCGATCTGATGGCTGGCGTGGCCCGACAAGGCCGGCCCGCCGCGCGGCTGGCCGATGTCGCCGACCAGAATGCCCGGCCAGCCCGCGTCCTTGTGCGCCTTGGCAGCCAGGCGCTTGATCAGCGCGATCATGTCGGGATGGCCCCAATTGCGGTTGCGCGACAGCCGCATCACCTGCCAGTTGTCGCCGTTGAGCGGCATCTGCGCCGCGCCGCCGATGCAGCCCTTCACGTAGGAGCCGATGACGCGCGCGGGCCCGGTCGAGGGCAACAGCTTGCGTGCGAACAGTTCCTTGGCGCCGAGCTTGGGATCGTTCGGATTGGCCAGCGGCGGCAGCGGCTTCGGGTTCACGCTGCCCTTGTCCTGGGCCAGCGCGTCGCCGGCGGCCAGGACTTTTATGACGACGAGCGTCATGACAAGCAGGAGAGGGGCGATGCGGCGGGGACTCATGCTGAGAACCTTATAGCCCATCGCGGCGTCAGGGTTAAGAATTAGGCTTGTCACGCGAGCCTCGGCTCACAACGTCTTTACAGCCGCCGCGTGCCAGCCGCATCATGTCCTCGAGGCAGAGGCTTTTCTATCATGACATTTTTTCCGACGCGGCTCGCGCAACGAGTCGCCTTGGCCGCATTTGCGCTGGCGCCCGTCCTGGTTACGCCGGCACGGGCCGACGTCAGGGTCGATATCGACAAATCCACACAGCGCTTGTCGGTGCGGGTCGACGGCGCGCTGCGCTACTCCTGGCCGGTCTCGACGGGGCGCCGCGGCTACGGCACGCCGAGCGGCACTTTCCATCCGCAGGCGATGATGCGCAGCTACTTCTCGCGCAAGTACTACAACGCGCCGATGCCGTACGCGATCTTCTTCTATTACGGCTTTGCCATTCACGGCACGACCGACATTTCCCGCCTGGGCGGTCCGGCCTCGCATGGCTGCGTCCGTCTGCATCCCGCGCATGCGGCGGCCCTGTTCGCGCTGATCAAGCGCGAGGGCGCGGGCAACACCACGATCCATATTTCGGACTAGCGTCGTCGCGCGCAGCGGAGAGACCGGGAAAAAGTCGCAAATTTCTCGCCTGTGCGGCGCGCTTCTTAACGACGCGATAACTCTGTCCTGCATTGACCAAAATTCGTGCGCGGAACGGGACGTGCTCACCGTCCTGCATGCAACCGGCGTGTGTTCCGGAATTGATTCAGGGAGACTGCGTGTTTTTGCGGCTCGGCTCTCGTCGATTGCGACGAGCGAGCAAGTTTAGCGCGCCCGCCGACGTCCTCCGCGCCTCGCAAACAGGCAAACCAACACCTCGCGCGGCCGCCGCATCCACGCCGGCATCGACCAAGATTACTTTTCTTTCAGACACTTGAGGCAAGACTTGCGGCAGCTAGGCGCGGCTAGGGCGTGTGAAGTTGAGTTTGGGGTTCAAAAAAACAGAAAAGCGAAAGCGCAACGTGCTTGCCAAAGGCGGTCGCCAGCCGCGCAAGCCGCGATTTTCGCGCGCGCATCAGGCACCGCTCGAACGCGACCAACTCGTGCAGAGCCGCGCGGAAGCTGAAGCGGCCATCGCGGACGCGCGCAAATCGCACGAGCGTTTGCGCCAGGCCGTCGACCTCCTGCCTCAGGGCATCGTGATCCTCGATCCCGAAGGTCGCTACGTGCTCTGGAACAAGCAGTATTCCGAGATCTACAGCAAGACCGCCGATCTCTTCCAGGAAGGCGCGCGCCTCGAAGACACGCTGCGCGTCGGCGTTGCCCGCGGCGACTATCCGGAAGCCGCCGGCCACGAGGACGAATGGATCGCCGCGCGGCTGAAGAAACTCTACGAGCCCGGCAAGCGCCACGAGCAGACGCTGTCCGACGGCCGGGTCATCCTGATCGAGGAACGCCGCACCGATGACGGCGGCGTCGTGGGCCTGCGCGTCGACATCACCGAATTGAAGCAGCGCGAGGCCTCGTTCCGCCTGCTGTTCGACGGCAATCCCGTCCCCATGATCGTCTGCGCGCTGGACGACGAGCACATTCTCGGCGTCAACGACGCCGCGATCGCGCATTACGGCTATAGCCGCGCCGAGTTCGAGCGGCTGAAGATCCGCTCCTTGCAGGCCTTCGACAGCGAGCCGCCCTGGACCACCGATCGGTCCAGCGAGGAGCAGGCCGCGCGGACCTGGAAGCACGTCAAGGCCGACGGCACGCTGATCGACCTTGCGATCTATTCCCGTGAATTGACCTATGCCGAGCGGCCCGCGGTGCTGCTCGCGCTGATGGACATCACCGAGCGCAAGCGCGCCGAGGCGCGGCTTGCCTTCATGGCCCAGCATGACGCCCTGACCGGCCTGCCCAACCGCAATCTGCTCCGCCAGACCGTGGACGAGATGCTGCTGCATTCGCGGCGCAGCCCCGAGAAGGTCGCGGTGCTGATGCTCGGACTGGACAATTTCAAGGCGGTCAACGACACGCTGGGTCATGCGGTCGGCGACAAGCTCCTGCGCGGCGTCGCCAAGCGCCTGCGTTCGACCTTGCGCGAGGAAGACGCGCTGGCGCGGCTGAACTCGGACGAATTCGTCATTGCCCAGAGCGGCCTGACGCGGCCCGAAGACGCGGTGGGCCTCGCCAAACGCCTGCTCGAGGCGATCGCCGACCCCTATCTGCTCGACGGCCACTCCGTGGTGATCGCCGCCTCCATCGGCATCGCGATGGCACCCGGCGACGGCGACGAGTCCGAAAAGCTGCTCAAAAGCGCCGACATGGCGCTGTCGCGCGCCAAACTGGATGCGCGCGGCAGCTTCGCCTTCTTCGAGGCCGCGCTCGATGCGAAGGCGCAGAGCCGTCGCAAGATCGAGGTCGAGCTGCGCGATGCGATCCAGCACGACGTGCTGCGGCCCTACTACCAGCCGCTGATCGATCTCCAGAGCGGCCGCATCACCGGGTTCGAGGCGCTGGTGCGCTGGCCACATGCCGAGCGCGGCATGGTCTCGCCGGCCGAGTTCATTCCGGTCGCGGAAGAAACCGGCTTGATCAATCCGCTCGGCGGCCTGATGCTGCGCCGCGCCTGCCTCGATGCTGCGACCTGGCCGGACGACGTCCGCGTCGCCGTCAATTTGTCGCCGCTGCAGTTTCGCGGCGGCAATCTGCTCTCGATGGTGACGGACGCGCTGAAGCATTCCGGCCTGCCGCCGCGGCGGCTCGAGCTCGAGATCACCGAGACGCTGCTCTTGGAGAAGAGCGCGCAGGTGCTGGCGACGCTGCATGCGCTGCGCGCGCTCGGCGTGCGGATCTCGATGGACGATTTCGGCACCGGCTATTCCAGCCTCAGCTACTTACGCAGCTTCCCGTTCGACAAGATCAAGATCGACCAGTCCTTCGTGCGCGATCTCGGGGCCAACCGCGAGGCGCAGGCAATCATCCGCTCCATCGTCAGCCTCGGCAAAGGTCTCGGTGTCATCATCACGGCCGAAGGCGTCGAGACCGAAGCCGAGCTGAGCTGCCTCCGCGCCGAGGGGTGCGACGAGGGCCAGGGCTTTCTGTTCAGCAAGGCGCGGCCGAACGTCGAGATCATCAGCCTGCTGGCAGCGCAACGCGGCATCGATGCCGACGACGACGAGGATGCCGCCCTGGTGGCTTAGCCTTCCGCTGATTCGCGACTAATAGCCGGCGTAGGGACCGGAGGGCGCGCAATAGTCGTAGCCATAGCCGCCGCCGTAACCGTAATAGGACGCGGACGGATAGCCGTAGGCGGGATAGCCGCCGCCATAGTCACCGCCGTAATAGCCGCCATAGCCTCCGTAATAGGCGCTCGCGATCCCGGCGCCGACGACGGCGCCTGCGACGCCGTAACCGAGGCCACGATAGCCATAGCCACGATAGCCGTAACCGCGATAGCCGTAGCCGCGGTAACCCAAGCCGCGATAGGCGAGGCCGCCACGATAACCGTAGCCGCCACGATAGCCCAATCCGACGCCGCGATAGCCGTAGCCGCCGCGGTAGCCGTAGCCCCAGCGCACTTCGGTGGTAACGGGATCGACCATCGATTTGATCGTCGCCACAGATGTCGGCATCGGACCAGCCTGGGCACCCGTGGCGAGCAGGGCACCGGCCGCGGCGAGAACGGCAATACGCAGAGCGTTCGAGAACCTCATGACCATCTCCGTGCTGTGCGGCGGCGCTTTGGCGCGGCCATCGACAGCCTATTCGGAGATGGCGCTGCCGCGGCAGGCTTGATTTAAATCAAGCATATCGAGGCAATCGCAACCGGCCGCTTGGCGTGCGGAGCGACCGGTCGCAGGTCATCGCGATGAAAGAAGCAGCGTGGCCCGATCAGCGGCCTTCCGACAGGATCGCCTTGCCGACATCCTCAAAATGCGTGTCGCGCGCCTGGATCTGCTGGGTGATCGCATGCATGTCGCGAAACCGCCGTTCGAACGGATTGCTGCGGAAGACAGCGGTGGCGCCGGCCATGCGATAGGCGGTGTCGACCACTTTTGCCGATTGCTGAATCGTCCAGGTCGCGGCGAGCCTGATAGCGCTGCGATGCGTCAGGCTGAACGTGCCTGATGCCGAAAGGTCGCGCCACATCGCGTTCGCCGTCGCATAGAGATAGGCGCGGGCGGCACGTAAGTCCCCCTCGGTGCGGCCGATCAGGCCCTGTACCGCCTGATTGTCGCGCATCGCGCTGGCCGCAAGCGACTGGTGCTTGCCGCGCGCCAGTGCGATCGCCGCATCCAGTGTCGCGCGCGCGACGCCGAGCGAGACTGCGGCAAAGCCGAGGCTGTAGGTCGAGCCGGTCGGAAGCCGGTAGAGCGGCCCCGGCTCACGCAAGGCGCTCGGCATGTCGCGGAAGACGGCAAAGCGATCGGGGATGAAGAGGTCCTTCACCTCGTAGGAATCGGTGCCGGTGCCGGCGAGGCCGATCGCCTGCCAGACGTCGTGGATCACAGCGCTCGCAAGCGGGAACAGGATGGTGCGCATCTCCGGCGACCCGTCGGCATTTTTTCGCGGCACGCCGTCGGCGCCGATGATGTGGACATGCGCGCCGAGCCAGCTCGCCTGCCGCGAGCCCGAGGCGAAATCCCAGCGCGCGGTGACGCGGTAGCCGCCCTCGACCGCGCGCGCCTCATGCGCCACCGCGCCCCAGGCGAGGATGCCTGATGCGGTGTTGAAGATCTCGTGCGCGGTGTCGTGGTCGAGCGCGGCCGCGATCATCGCGCAGACACTGTTTTGGCCGAGGCACCAGGCCGTGGACGCGTCGGCCTTGGCGATCTCCTCCAGCATTTGCATGAAAATCTCGGGCGGCGCTTCCGATCCGCCGAGGCTCTGCGGCAGCAGCGCGCGGTAGAGCCCGTTTGCGATCAGCGCGTCCACGACCTCAGGCGTCAGCCGCCGCGTCCGCTCGATCTCGTCTGCCTCGTCGGCAACCAGCGGCGCGATGGCCCGCGCCCGCTCGACCAGGCCAAACCCCGGAGTTGCGTTCATGTCAGCGTTTCCTCGCCCATTCTGCCGTGAGCGGTAAGCGACGCGATGGTGGTCTATTTGGTGGGGCGGATCAAGGTGGCGCGGCGGCGAATCCGGAGCGGGATATTTGTCATGTTGGAGAAGCTATGTGCATGATCCCGGGTCGGAACCGCATCAGCAGAGCCCAAGAGGCACGTCATGAAGAAGCCAACCCGCGGCGTCGCGGCGCCGCCCGAGCCGAGGCTTGAAGACGCGCCGATGAGCGACATCGTCGATGCTCTCGCCGGCGGAGAGATCACAGCGACGGCGCTCGCAAAGGTCTATCTCGCGCGCATCGCAGCCTATGACCGGGGCGGGCCGGCGCTGAATTCCGTCCGGGCGCTCAATCCCGATGCACTGGCAATCGCGGCCGAACTCGACGGCAGCAGGCCGTCAGCCAGGCGGCCGCTGGCCGGCGTGCCGATCCTGGTGAAGGACAACATCGCGACCTCTGACGAGCAGCCGACGACGGCGGGCTCGCTGGCGCTGGAAGGCGCGCGGGCGAGGCGCGACGCCACCGTCGTCAAGCTGCTGCGCAAGGCCGGCGCGGTGATCCTGGGCAAGGCGAACCTGACCGAGTTCGCCAACATCCTCGCGATCGATATGCCGGCGGGCTATTCCTCGCTGGGCGGTCAGGTGAAGAATCCCTATGCGCCGGCGCTGATGGGTGAGCACGACATCCCGGTCGTGGCTCCCGGCGGCTCGAGCTCGGGTTCGGCGGTCGCCGTGGCCGCAGGATTTTGCGCGGCTTCGATCGGCACCGAAACGTCGGGCTCGCTGCTGTACCCGGCCAGCCAGAACGGGCTCGTCACGGTCAAGCCGACCGTCGGACTGATCAGCCGCGCCGGCATCATCCCGATCGCGCACAGCCAGGATACCGCAGGACCCATGACGCGCACGGTGCGTGACGCGGCAATGCTCTTGAACGTGCTCGCGGCAAAGGACCCGCGCGATCCGGCGACGGAGCGGCAGCGGCGGCCGGCCGACTATACCGCGGGCCTTTCGCGCGATGCGATCAAGGGCGCGCGTATCGGCGTGCCGAGCGACCCGTCCGATCCCTTGAACGATCGCTATTACGGCAAGCTGCAACCCGGATGGGTCAAGGTCATGACCGAGGCGATCAAGGTGATGGAGGATCTCGGCGCCGTCGTCGTCCGCGCGAACATGCCCACGTCCGGCTGGATCGGCGGTCCGGGCACCGGCATGGCCGTGCTCAACCGCAATCCGCTCAGCAGCAACAAGGGCAATCCGACCGGTTCGCCGATCGTGTTTCTCTACGAGCTCAAATACGGCCTCAATCTCTATCTGAAGGAGTGGGCGACCGATACCGACATCGAGACGATGGCAGACATCATCGCCTTCAACGCGGCCAATGCCGAGAAAGCGCTGCGCTTCGGTCAGGACCTGTTCCTCGCGTCCGACCTCACCCGAGGCGATCTGAGCGAGCGCGAGTACAAGTCCGCACGCGCCATGGACCTGCTCTCGGCGAAGACGCGGGGCATGGACGCCTATATGAACCAGCACAAGCTCGACGCCGTGCTGTTCCCCGGCAGCAGCGGCTGCGTGATCTCGGCGAAGGCGGGCTATCCCAGCGTCATGGTGCCGGGAGGCTTCATCTCCGGTGCCGGCGACAAGGAGACGCCGGATTATCCGCTCGGCATCACCTTCGCGGGCCGCGCCTGGAGCGAGCACAAGCTGCTGCGTCTGGCCCACGCCTATGAGCAGGCCTCGCAGATGCGCAAGCCCCCGCCCGGCCTGCCGGCCCTCCGGGCTCGCGCGCGAGCCTGAACCTTCCCGGCGTCGGGCACGACCAATTTCCATGCCGATCGTCAGAATCCTCCTGATCCTTCTCGCGCTCGCCTCGCCGGCGTTCGCGCAGGACGGGGTGCAGGATCTCGCGGCCGCGCGCGATGCCGCGAAGGCCTTCAAGGTCTATGTCGACGGCGTCGCGAAGAAGGGCGAACGGCCTGATCTGACCCGGCCCGACATCGCGGCCTTGCTCGGCCATGTCTTCGATCTCGACGCTCTCGCCGCGCTGCCACCCGAGCAGGGCAGCGACATGGGCTGGCTGATGGATTGGACCGACGTCGCAAACCAGACCCACAAGCTCTTCATCTTCTACGGCGCGAAGCCGGGGCCGCAGCCGGATCTGCCGGCGCTCGCGCGCAACATGACCGAGTATGGCGACCAGTACGCGACGGCGATCAGCTTCATGATCCGGGGCATGGCACGCGAGGCGGTTGCGAGCCAGATGTTCTGGAAAGGGCTCCCGCCGGAGCAACGCACCCGTATTCGCGAGGAAGGATTTGCGGGCTTCCGCAAGAACAGCGCCCTCTACATCCTGACCACGGTCTGCGCGGCGATCCAGGGCGCCAGCAAGCCGGCCAACGCCCGCCTGGTCGCGGCCTCGCTGCGCGACACGCGCGCGGTCTGGGCGGACTTTCTGCTGCCGCAGGATCGGGCCCGCGTGATCGCAGAGCTCGCCGATCTTCCCCGATGGGCGCCGGACGAGCTGGCCCGCGCCGATCTCGCCACCTTCACCGCCGCGCTTCGGGCGGTGAACTGACCCCGCGCTAGATCCGCGCCTCTGCTTTCACCTCAGGGCTGCCTTGACCGAGGCGGGCGCAGCTCCCGCGAGATAGCCCGTGGGTGTCGCGCCGAGCAGATAGGCGATCGCCAATCCAGCTGTGCCTGCGATCCAGAATGCCATCGTCCTCTTTCCAACGGATGTGTGTCGCGTCGCCGGTATTTTACCGCTGGCTTCACATGATCGCCATGGGCAAGACCTTGGAGCCAGGCGGTCACCATGCCGCTGCCCCATCCGCTTTGAACCTGTCCGGCCTCCCGGCGCACCAAAATCGCGTAAGCCACCGGCAGGAGCGACGAGGAGCGCGCGATGAAGGCCCTGAAAGCATCGATCCGTGTTGCGGTCACCGCGCTCGCGCTGAGCCTGTCGCTGGGCGCGCCGTCCCATGCGGAAGAGGATGAGGCGGGCACACTCACCCGGCAGATGAAACAGCTCTATCAGGCCGGAAAATACACCGAAGCGCTGCCGCTCGCCCAGAAGGCCCTGGCCCTGCGCGAGAAGGAGTTCGGCACCGATGACGCCATGGTCGCGATGCCGCTGAATGATCTCGGCACCATTCACTACAATCTGGGCCAATACCCGGTTGCCGAGCTGCTGTACAAGCGCTCACTGGCGATCAGGGAGAAGACGCTCGGTCCGAATTCCACGGAAGTTGCAACCGTATTGAACAATCTGGGCGAACTCTATCGGGCGGAAGAGCATTACGCCGACGCCGAACCGCTTCTGAAGCGCTCGATCGCCATCCGCGAGAAGGCGCATCGTGCCAACGATCCCTCCATCGTGATGGCGATGAGCAACCTTGCCGCGGTCTACAGCAATCAGGGCCGCTACGACCAGGCCGAGCCTTTGTTCAAGCGCGGGCTCGCCATTCTCCAGAAGGCGAACGGCCCCGACGATCCCGAGGCCACGGTGCTGATGAGCAATCTCGCCGACGCCTACATCCATCGGCATCGCTACGCCGATGCCGAGCGTCTGCTCAAGCGCGCGATCGCGGTCACCGAGAAGGCGTATGGACCCGACCACCCCGACATCGCGCAGGCGCAGAACAATCTGGCGACGCTCTATGCGCGCCAGGGCCGCAATGCCGATGCGGAGCGGCTGTACAAGCAGTCGGTGGCGACCTTCGAGAAGACCCTCGGCCCCGACCATCCGGATCTCGCCGATATCTTGAACAACCTGGCCGCGTTCTACAAGGATCAGGGTCGCTACGCCGATGCGCAGCAACTGTTCAAGCGGTCGGCGGCCATTCGCGGGAAGACCGGGCCGATCTGACGTCGCGCCGGTCGGTCCGTCCTTCGTGTGAGGATCAGCGCGGATCGCGTTGGGAGGTTGCCATGACGACGCCTGCAAGGCTGCTCGGACTTGTCGTCGCCCTGTCGTGGCTCGGATTGTCTGCCGCAACGGCGGCCGGCGTCCCATCGAGGCAGATGTGGAGCGGCGCATGGACCTTCGAGATGGACCGCCAGGACCGGCCATGGCTCGCCTTTTCCGACACGCGGGGCAAGACGGTATTCCGCATCGGCTGCGGTACGCATTTCGAGCTGGATGCGGTCTATCCCGGGGAGGTGCCGAAACAGGAGCACACCGAAGCTTCGATCACGATCGGCAACGGCAGGATGCAGATGGATTTCGCCGGGTTCACATACGCCGGTCCGGAGTCCTTCCCGCCGAACACCTCGATGTTCAACCAGCCGGACCTCGGCCATCCCGAGCTTGCCGGCGAGAAATGGCGCCTGCTGGAAGACCGCGTCCTTGACCTTTTGGGTTCGGGGCAGCCCCTGACGGTCTCGGCCGAGGGCAAAAGCTACGTGCTGCCGCCGGCCAAGCCGTCGCGCTGGCGCGCGCGTTTTCAGAAGATCTGCTGACGCGCCGATCGCGAGCGGGTGACGGCGCGTCTCCCGCCTGAATCTTTTTATCGCATCGACGGCTCGACCATGTCGGCATCGACGGGTCTCGATCGTCCTTGGGTGGACATTTCCCGAACACGCGGTGCATAGACCCCGCGCAGGTGAAGTGATCTCGTCACCTCGAGCCGTCGAAATCGAACTGGAGCAACAATCATGAGGATCACCGTCGAAACCAGCGTCGCCGCCCCCATCGATCGGGTCTGGCGTGCCTACACGACGCCTGCCGACATCGTGAAGTGGAACGCCGCGTCGGACGACTGGCACACGACCAAGGCGACGGTCGACCTGCGCGAGGGCGGCGTGTTCTCGTCGCGCATGGAGGCCAGGGACGGCAGCATGGGTTTCGACTTCGCCGGCACCTACACGAAAATCGTCGAGCACAAGCGGATCGAATATGCGTTCGGCGATCGCAAGGCCGAAGTCGAGTTCGTGCCCGGGGCGAAGGGCGTCACCGTCCGCGTCGTCTTCGATGCGGAAGCGACCCATTCGGTCGAGCAGCAGCAAGGCGGCTGGCAGGCGATCCTCGACAGCTTTGCGCGATACGTCGAAGCGAAGGCGTCGTAAGGGACGGCGGCCGGACGGGCGCCATCACGCACGGGCCGAGCGACACGGATCGCCCGGCCACATCCAGCGTCGTCGCTCTTATGCGGCTTTCACCAGCACGTCGGTCAACCAATCCGGCTCGGCGATCATGACCGAGTGGCCGGACGTGGTGTTCTCGAGGACCGTCCAGGAATTGTCGGCCTTGCACTCCGCTGCCGCCTTGTCGAGAGCGGCCAGCTGGAATTTGGGCAGCCGGATATAGGTCTTCTTCGCGACCTTCTCGCGCGCGCCCGATAGCTTCACCGGTTGCAGCCATGTGCCAACAGGTTGCGGCGTGACCTTTGAGAGAACCCAGGCAACGTCCTTGGGGTCGCTGAACGCCGTCGGCGGCAGCGCCTTGGGAGCCGGGCGGCTGATCGCGCCTTCCTCGACCGGGAAGGGGACCAGGTCCCGGAACGCCTGCCCGTCGGCGGGCTTGATTGCATCCACCCAGACGATCGATGACACCCGGCTTCCGATGCGCTCGAGAGCACCCGACGCGGGACATCCGGCATAGGAATGGGCGACGAGGCAGATGTCTTTCAGGTCTTCCCATTCGACCAGATTGGCGATGTCCGTGATGTGCGTGTCGAGGTTGATGTCCTTGCTGAGGAGATGCGAGCGTTCTGCCAGTCCCGAGAGCGTGAACGCGTAGACCTTGTGGCCCTGCTTTTCGAGCCGCTCGGTGACGCGATGCCAGCACCATGCTCCGTAGAAGGCCCCGCCCACGAGGACAAAGGTCTTTTGTGCGGATTGGGCACGGGCCCTGCGGATGCCTGATGAAACCACCGAGGCCACGCTTACTCCGGCCGCGAGGCCGCCGATCAATCTGCGGCGAGTGACATTTGACGAAGTCATGAAATCCCTCCAGCGCAAAAAAATGAGTTGAATGCGAGCGCGACGATGTAATCGCCAAACTTGAACAGGTGGAAGAGAGGTTCGGCGGGTTGGGAAGGAATATTTTGGCCGGCCGAATGGGGCAGTTGCGCACGAAGTCGCTCGCCGGGCTGTTCGAGCTTCCGGCATTGGCTCTTTCTTCCGCGTCGTGATGGCGAGCCGAGATCTCTTCGTCTACGATCCGGGCAAACCGGATTTCGAAAGGCGAGACGATGCGAACCATTGGCCTGATCGGGGGCATGAGCTGGGAGAGCACCGCGCTCTACTACAAGCTCATCAACGAGCGGGTTCGGGACCGCATGGGCAAGCTGCATTCGGCGCCGCTGCTGATGTATTCCTATGACTTCCAGGAGATCAAGGAGATGCAATACGACGGCCGCTGGGCGGAGGCGGCCGCGAGCCTGGCGGAGGTGGCGCAGCGCCTCGAAAAGGCCGGTGCGCGCGCGATCGTGCTGTGCACGAACACCATGCACAAGCTCGCGCCCGACATCACCTCGAAGCTGACCATTCCCTTCATTCACATCGGCGACGCGACGGCGCAGCGCATTCGATCCGGGGGATACCGGCGGGTCGGGCTGCTCGGCACGAAGTTCACGATGGAGGAGGATTTCTACATCGATCGGCTGCGCGCGCATGATCTCGATGTCCTCGTGCCTCCCGCGGACGAGCGGGCCGACGTGAACCGCATCATCTACGACGAGCTGTGCCTTGGCGTCGTCGCCGATGCCTCGCGCCGCCGCTATCAAGACGTGATGGCAGCGCTGGTCGGGCGCGGTGCGGAATGCATCATCCTCGGCTGCACCGAGATCACGATGCTGGTCGGCGCTGCCGATACGTCGGTGGAGACGTTCGACACCACGGCGATCCACGCGGAGACCGCGGCGGATTTCGCGATCGGGTGACGGCGGTGTCGGTGGCGCCGGAGGTCCGCCGTTCGAGGCGGCGATCTCGGCCGATGTCTCGCATGCTGACACCGTCGACCCGCAATGATAGCATGCCTCTCGTCGCCAGCCTGCGAAGTCGTTTTTCGCGAGCGCGCACGCAAGACCGTGGGAGGAGGCAAGTCCAGTGAGTTGGAAAGCGCTCTGCAGACCGCGCGGTTGCCGCGGGCTTGGCTTGTCCGTCATTCTCGTTTCGGCGGCCTGGGCGTCCCTGGCGTGCGCACAGAACGTCCGCAGCTCCGCCGGCGAGGCGGGGCCGGTCTTTTCGGATAGCGGCCCCGATGCCGATGTCTACGGCGCGGCCGAGGGCTATCCGATCGGCACGCGGGGGACCACCACCCAACTCGACAAGCTCGTCGGGGTCTACAGCCATTTCGGCGAGATCTTCCCCTCGCGCCCGATCGGACACGCGACGACTCCCTGGCAATTCAAGCGCGCACCGGAGCCGTCCATTTCCTACAGTTTCGGCAAGGAACGGTTCAGCATTGCGGACTACCTCAAGCGCAACCCGGTGACGGGACTCTTGATCGCCCGGGACGACACCATCCTGTACGAGCACTATCAATATGCGCGGACCGATCACGACCGCTTCCTGTCGCAATCGATGGCCAAGACGCTGGTGTCCATGCTGATGGGGATTGCGGTCTCGGAGGGACGGATCAAGTCGATCGACGACCCCGTCTCGACCTACGTCCACGGTCTGGCAGGAACGGAATATGGAAACACATCCATCCGGGCCTTGCTGAATATGTCGTCGGGCGTCGAGTTTTCGGAAGTCTATGACGGGCACGACGATATCGCCCGGCTTGGGCGAGCCCTGTTCGTCGAACCGACGAAGGATCCCGCCGCGGTCGTCGCGCAATTCAATACTCGAATCGCACCGCCGGGCACCAAATGGCACTATGCGAGCGTGGAAACCGAGATACTGGGCCTGGTCCTGCGCTCCGCCACGGGCACGCCGGTTGCCGACTATCTCCACGACCGGATCTGGAATGCCATCGGCACCGAGGCGGATGCCTCGTGGGCGATCGACGGCAGCGGGCAGGAGATTGCGTTTTGCTGTTTCAACGCAACCTTGCGCGACTATGCGCGCCTGGGCCGGCTGCTCGCCAACGACGGCGCCTGGGAAGGTCGTCAGTTGATCCCCCGGCAGTGGCTGTTGGATGCGACGACCGTCAGGCCCGTTGACGGTCATCTCGCGCCGGGAGTGGCGACCCCCTATATGGGCTACGGCTATCAGGTCTGGCTCCTCCCTGGCGCGCAGCGCAGATTTGCCCTGCTCGGCATACGCGGTCAGGTCATCCTGGTCGATCCAGCCTCGAAACTCGTCATGGTGCACACGGCCGTTCGCCAGAAGCCGTCCGAGCCGGGAGCGCTCAGGGAGCCGCTTGCGTTGTGGTCCGCCGTGCTTCAGCAGCTCGGGCAATGAGGTCGAGGCGCGGAGGATGCAATGAAGAGGGATATGCCGCGCGTGCCGGGACTGTGAAATGAAAGGGCCGCCGGCAGAGGCGGCCCGTTTTCAGCGACCGGACAATTGATTGAGGATCTGTTGAAACATCTGGGCTGGGTCGCTTTGACCAGGGGTTACTTCGTCTTTGCGGCACACGCCCTCGACGGCCCCCTTGATGCCGCCGCCGCTCACTTTCGTCAATTCCTCGATGCTCAGTTCGCGATCGTTGCTGTTCATGGTCCTGCTCCGTGCTTGGCGCTGCTCGCCGTTGATCTGGAGCATGCCGGGTGGCTGGCGCCATCACCGTGATGGGCGTCACATTCCAAAGCAGCCGCGCATGGGGACAAACGATGATGCCAAGCAGAAATCGAGAACGACCGGCAAGTCCGCTTCGGATCCAACTGCGTCGATCGTCAAACCGACGCAGGCGAACGCGCGCCAAACCTGATGTCGCCTACTTGCTTGCTACGATTCGGACGCCGCCGAGCTGTCGCTTTTGAATGAGGTCGACAAATCGAACATAGGATTCGTGAAACTCATCGTGTCCTGACGGCGTTCCCGACTGTCTCGCTTCCTCGCGGAGCCGTTGGTACATGGCAAGCCGTTCCCTGAGGATCGGCCTCCATTCTTCGGTCAAGTCGGTGACGGAAAGCACGTTCAACCCGACGCCCTCGACCAATTCCCGGTAGTCCGAGATCGAACGGAGCGGCTGAATTGCCATGCCCTCCCACATCAGCTGCGCGTCCGCAGATGCAAGCGGCTGATTGGCGACCCAGTCCGTGAAAGCCAATCGCCCGCCCGGCTTCAGAATGCGTCTGGCCTCCGCCAGGGTCTTTTTCACGTCGGGGACGTGACAGAAGGATTCCTGGCTGACAACGACATCGAAGCTCGCATCGGGAAGTGGGGCATCCATGACGTTGCCCTCGATAATCCGCGCCGACCTCTGCAGCCCGACCAGCCTGGTCAGTTCTTGCGCTCCCGCGGCACGCACAGGCGTGAACTCAACGCCGGTAACGTCGGCTCCGTACTTGTGAGCGAGATAGCGCACCGTCCCGCCAAGACCGGCGCAAAAATCAGCGACCATCGTTCCCGGGCCGATCCGTGCTTGCCTTGCCAACTCGTCCGTGGCGCCGAGGCCACCATAATGGTCCTGATCGTGCGCAAAAAGGTCTTCCGGGCGCAGGTTGTCGAGATCACCGCGACTCACGCGCAGTTTGGCGAGAATGATCTCGCGCGAGATGGGGTGGCGATCATAAAAATGGAACAATTGCGAAGCTGTGTCTTTCATGAAGTCTGCTCCGAAACTCAAACATGATGCCGCATCGCGTCAGTGTCCGCTATCGGGTCTGACGCCGACATTCTGGCGACCTGGACACGGACAGGCCAGGGCCACAAGAGGAAGGCAATGTTCGATGCCTCTCATGGGCAGCGCCGTGTTCCGCCATGCTCGCCACATCCTCGGCCGCCACGATTGCCAAAGGCCGCCGCGTCGCTGTCAAGTCCGGCTTACGACAGGCAGTGCAATCTCGAATGTCGAGCCCTGAGGCCCCGATTTGCCGAGAACCAAACGGCCTTCATATCTCTCGATGATCGTGCGGCAAATCGCCAGTCCCAGCCCCATGCCCGCCGGCTTGGTCGTAAAGAACGCCTCAAATACGCGGTCCCGATCCTGCGGGGACACTCCGGTGCCTGTATCCTGGATGGACAGGAGGACGATTGAAGTTTGCTCGACGCGAGTGCCAATGATCAATCGGCGGCCGTCGCGGGGGGTAGAAGCCATCGCCTCGATGGAATTTTTGAACAGGTTCAGAATTACCTGCTGCAACTGTACCGGATCGGCGTTCACGAAAGGCGCTTCGACCCCAAACTCCGTCACGACCAGAACTTCATTGAACTGCAGCTCATGCTGCAACAGCCGCAATACCTGCCGCGCGACGTCCTCGATGCTGATCATGACCGGTTGATCGGTTGCATCCCTGAACAGCTTACGAACGCTTGTGATTGTCTCGTCTACCCTGAGACTGGCATCCCCGATGTCCTTGAGAATGGCATGGACCTCCTCGAGCCGGGGAGATTGTGCAACCAGTACCTGCCGAGCGGTGTCCGCGTTCAACGTGATTGACCCCAGGGGTGACTTTATTTCATGCGCAATTGCCGCAGTAGCTGCGTCGATACTCACGAAGCGATTGGCGCGCTCGCGCCGCTGCATCACCAGAGCGTTGGCCAGTCGCGAGTAGAGCACGGTCATTTCCGTGACAAGTACGGACAGCAGCATGAAGCTTGCGATGAGGGCAAACCCGCGAGCGGTGTACCAGCCTACGGAGAATCGAGCCGAGCCTGCGTATGTCGCCACCAGAAAATTGGGAACCGCTGCAAACAACGTGACCATCAGCCACAGATCGAGCACCGTGCGCCTGCGGACAAAAAGCACCAGGAGTACGATGCAACCCAACAACGTGAGGCCAATGTTGAATTGATTGCTGAGGGGGGTCTGGAGCATGAGACCTGTCGTGAAGAACCTCGGCAAATGCTCGACTTCGGCTATCACCAGCCACGACAGCAGAGCTATTGTCCCCAGTACACTCATCAGCGTGATTGCGATGCTTCGCGTCGTCGATCCCCGCGATATCTTTCCTTTGTCCTTGAGCAGCGCATAGGAAAGGATGCTCAGGGGAAATGTGGTGTACCAAAGTACGAAAAACCACGCCGGGGTGTTGTAGACGTCACCTATGAGCCCGTTGGGTGCGTAGCTGCCCGGAAAACTCAGAGTCTGCAGAAAGGCAAAGGAGCCTGCGAAGATGTATCCGCTCGCCACGACCAGCAAGGCGCGGTGCGGCTGCACCGAATACTGTGCGAACAAGAGGGTCGCCGTGAGCAGGTCAGCCGCGCTCATGATTGTCTGAACAACCGGGAGAAAGCTGTCCACTCGGCCAATTTGTCGGTTAACGAATGGAGCCAGGAGCGCTGAAACGGCCAGCATGCCGGCCACGATACCGAAGGCCATGGCCCGGTGTCGCGGGGTGTAAGGCATCAAGGCGACCACCATCGGAGGGTCGTTATCCGGCGCAAACTGGCGTGTAACCGCGTTCAACATCGGGGTCCCGTCCGTAGCCAATGTCGCAGCATAACCAACGCTTTGGCGTTTGGCTAAATGTCTACCATGGATCGAAAGCCGGTCTCAGGCGTGAACGCGTCGACGTTTGCTATCGGCCGGGGAGCCGACATGGAGCGTCTTGCGGGCTCGGAGGGACTCGCCCTGGGGCTCGTTCATGCGCCCCTCGTCATGCCGCGGCGCGGCCAAGGCCGAGCGCTTGCCTGCGTTTGGTCGGAAAGCTCAGCGCCACCGCGACTGCGGCGAGACCGATCGCGAACGAGCCGATGTGCAGCCAGGTGTAGTGCTGGAAATTGTCGTACACGAGTCCGCCGGCCCATGGACCGAGCGCCATGCCGAGGCTGGCAAACGCCGAGACCGCACCGAACACGGTGCCCATGATGCGCCCGCCGAAGTATTCGCGGACCAGCACGGCATAGAGCGGCATCACGCCGCCATAGGCGAGGCCGAACGCGACCGACAACGCGTAGAATTCGCCGAGATGCGCGACCGCGAGATAGGTCGCGATGCACATCGCCTGCACCAACAGGCCGCCGACCAGCACCGGCTTTGCGCCGATGCGATCGGCGAGCGTGCCGAGCAGCAGGCGCCCACCGAGGCCCGAGACGCCGGCGACACTGTAGACCGTCACAGCCGTCAGCGGTGCGATGCCGCAGACCATCGCATAGGAGACCATGTGGAAGATCGGGCCGGAATGCGCGGCGCAACAGGCGAAATGCGCCGCCGCGAGCGCGATGAATTGCGGTGTGCGCAGCGCCTGCGCCGCGGTCAGCTCCACGTTCGTTGCCGTGTCCGCGCTTGCGGGGCCGGACGCGACCGGCGCCGGGCGCACCAGGAAGCAGGCGGGGATCAGCAGCGCCCAGGCAGCACAGCCGATCACCAGCATCGCGGTGCGCCAGTCATAGGCCGTGATCAGCCAGCTTGCGCTCGGCGCGATCGTCACCGGCGACACGCCCATGCCGGCGGAGACCAGCGCCACCGCGAGGCTGCGGTTGTTCTCGATCCACGCGCTCGCGAGTGCCATCATCGGTGCGTAAAAGCTGCCGGCGGCGATGCCGATCAGCACGCCGAAGCAGAGCTGGAACTGCCACAGGCTGGCCGCCTGGCTCGCCGTGACGAGACCGAGCCCCAGCAGCAGGCTTCCCGAGAGCACGACGATGCGCGTGCCGAACCGGTCCGACAGCGTGCCCCACAGAAATGCGGCAAATCCCATGCAGAGGAAATCCAGCGTCGCGGCCGCCGACACCCCGGCGCGCGACCAGCCCATCGCTTCGGAGATCGGTTGCAGAAACACCGCCAGCGACAGCATCGTGCCGAACCCGACGCAGGTCATCAACGCACCCGCGGCGACGACGACCCAGCCATAGTCGAAGCTCGACGGCTTGCTCATGCGTTTCCCTTGGCGCTTCTGGTTTTGTCGACGCTGCGCACGGGGATGGTGGCCCATCGCCCGCCGGAGGGCAAGGTGATCGCTATGCGCGATTTGCCGCTCTGCCGTGAGCGCGATCTAGTCCGTCGCGATGATCGAAGGTCTTCACCGGCAATGTGTCACACACCGCGACGATGGCATTCTGCCCCTGTTTTGCCCGACAGAGCAAGCAAAATTCTGAAAATCAAAAACATCGATCCGGCCAAGCCCGGCCTACTGTGCATGGGGTTGTTTTCGGCATTTCCGTTGGTCCGGGCTCGAATCGTTTCAGGTCCGATCGATCCGGTCATGACATCCGGTCCCGCCTTCGCCGTCATGGCCGGGCTCGACCTGGTTTGACGCGGCCATCCACGACTTCGGCGCGGCACCAAAAACGTGGATGCCCGGGACAAGCCCGGGCATGACGTCGGTGAACGTTTCGATGAAAGGACGAGGCTCGACCTCAGCTATCGACCTTCAGCGCGGCAATGAAGGCTTCCTGCGGGATGTCGACCTTGCCGAACTGCCGCATCTTCTTCTTGCCTTCCTTCTGCTTCTCCAGAAGTTTTCGTTTACGCGTGATGTCGCCGCCATAGCACTTCGCGGTGACGTCCTTGCGCAGCGCGCGCACGGTTTCGCGCGCGATCACCTTGCCGCCGATCGCCGCCTGGATCGGGATCTGGAACATGTGCGGCGGGATCAGCTCCTTCATCTTCTCGACCATGGCGCGGCCGCGCCCTTCGGCGCGGGTGCGGTGGACCAGCATGGAGAGCGCGTCGACCGGCTCGGCGTTGACCAGGATCTGCATCTTGACGAGGTCGGCCGGCTTGTAGTCGGTGAGATGATAGTCGAACGAGGCGTAGCCCTTCGAGACCGACTTGAGGCGGTCGTAGAAGTCGAACACGACCTCGTTCAGCGGCAGATCGTATTTCACCATCGCGCGGGAGCCGACGTAGGTGAGCTCCTTCTGCGAGCCGCGCCGGTCCTGGCAGAGCTTGAGCACGCTGCCGAGATATTCGTCCGGCGTCATGATCGTCGCCTCGATCCAGGGCTCCTGGATCTCCTCGATCTTGACGACGTCGGGCATGTCGACGGGATTGTGGATCTCCAGCTCGGTGCCGTCGGTCAGCTTCATCTTGTAGATGACGCTCGGCGCGGTCGCGATCAGATTGAGGTCGAACTCGCGCGACAGCCGCTCCTGGATGATCTCGAGGTGCAACAGGCCGAGGAAGCCGCAGCGGAAGCCGAAGCCGAGCGCGGCCGAGGTTTCCATCTCGAAGGAGAAGCTGGCATCGTTGAGGCGCAGCTTGCCCATCGCGGCGCGCAGCGTCTCGAAGTCGTCGGCATCGACAGGGAACAGGCCGCAGAACACCACGGGGATCGCCGGCTTGAAGCCCGGCAGCATTTCCGTGACCGGCTTCCTGTCGTCGGTGATGGTGTCGCCGACGCGGGTGTCCGCGACTTCCTTGATCGCGGCGGTGATGAAGCCGATCTCGCCGGGGCCGAGCTCGTCCACCTGCTGCATCTTCGGCGTGAAGAAGCCGACGCGCTCGACATCGTAGGCCGCGCCCGTGCCCATCATGCGGACGCGCTGGCCCTTCTTCATGACGCCGTCGACGACGCGGATCAGCACGACGACGCCGAGATAGACGTCGTACCAGCTGTCGACCAGCAACGCCTTCAAGGTCGCATCGCGATCGCCCTTCGGCGGCGGCAGGCGGGTGACGATGGCTTCCAGCACGTCGGGAATGCCAAGGCCCGTCTTCGCCGAGATCATCACCGCATCGGACGCATCGATGCCGATGACGTCCTCGATCTGCTGCTTGACCTTCTCCGGTTCGGCCGCGGGAAGGTCGACCTTGTTCAGGACCGGGACGATCTCGTGATTGTTGTCGAGCGCCTGATAGACGTTGGCGAGCGTCTGCGCCTCGACGCCCTGGCTGGCGTCGACCACCAGCAGGGAACCCTCGCACGCCGCCAGCGACCGCGAGACCTCGTAGGCGAAGTCGACGTGGCCGGGCGTGTCCATCAGGTTGAAGATGTAATCCTTGCCGTCCTTGGCGCGGTAGGCGAGCCGCACCGTCTGCGCCTTGATGGTGATGCCGCGCTCGCGCTCGATGTCCATGGAATCGAGCACCTGCTCCTTGCCCGCCATTTCGCGGTCGGAGAGGCCGCCGGTCATCTGGATCAGGCGGTCGGCCAGCGTCGATTTGCCATGGTCGATATGGGCGACGATGGAGAAATTGCGGATGTTGGAAATGGGGACGGTCGTCATGGGCGCGGGATACCACTCACATCCCCGTGCGGCAACCATATTGCTGTATTTTCAGGGTGTTTCTTCACGCCAAGCTGATTCCACGACGGTCCAAAACGCGCTACGCAAGCGCCCATGTCCAGGCCCATGTCGACGACCTCGATTCCCTCCGCCCGAACACGCGTAAAACCCCGGGTAAGCTTCAGCCGCTTCCGGGCCTGGCTGGTTGCCTGCGCGGTCCGGCCCGAGGCGCGGCTCTGGCTGGTGATCCAGTTCGCCATCCTGCACGCGGTGATCTGGACCGTCATCCTGATCAACCTCAAGGCAGCGCAGGACGTTCACATGGACGTCGCAGAAGCCTGGGGCTGGGGCCAGAAATTCCTGTGGGGCTACGGCAAGCATCCGCCGCTCTCGGGCTGGATCGCGGGGCTCTGGTTCAGGGTTTTTCCGGCGGCGGACTGGGCGACCTATGCGCTGGCGATGGCGACCGTCAGCGTCGGCATGGTGATCTGCTGGCTGGTAGCTCAGCGCGTGGTGGACCCGCGCCGCGCGTTCCTGGTCGTGTTGATGGTCGCGCTCTACCCGATCTTCAATTTCAAGGGGTTCAAGTACAACCCCGATCTGCTTCAGCTCGTCACCCTGCCGCTGGTCGTGCTTGCTTATCTCAACGCGTTCGAGAAGCGGAGCTCGCTATCAGGAATCTGGCTCGGGCTTGCCGGCGCGCTGGCGCTGATGACCAAATACTGGGTGCTGACGATGATCGGCGCCATCGGCCTCGCCGCGCTGATTCATCCAGAACGGATGCGATTCCTGCTGTCGCCGGCGCCCTGGGTGGCGATCGCGACGATGGTGGTGGCGATGATCCCGCACATCATCTGGCTGGCGGATTCGCATTTCGTGCCGCTGACCTATGCCGGCGATACCTACAGCATCGAGGATGGCGGCCTCGTGCATCACTTGGTGGCCGGCTATGCCTTGCATAGCCTTGCGCTGCTGGCGTTGCCGGTGGCGCTCGCCGGGCTGGCGATGGCGCTGGTGCCGCCGTGGCTCACGCTGCTGCTGCGCGCTCCCTCGCGGATCGTCACGCGGGCCTGGGCGCGCGGCGTCAATTCCGGCGTCAATGTTTCCCAGGCGCTGAACATCTGGATCATCCAGATCATCGTCGCGGCCGGTCCGCCGCTCGGCGCGCTCGCCTTCAGCATCTACATAAAGACCGATTGGGGCATCTCGCTGTTCTTCCTGGTACCGCTCGCGCTGGTCGCGATCCCGGCGCTGCGGGTGCAGAGCGCGGTGCTGTTCAACGTCGTGGCGATCTGGCTCGTGCTCAGCGTCGCGACGCTCATTGCCTCGCCATGGATCGCCGCGCGCGAGATGGCGGCGAACGCGGACAACACCGCGACCTACGGTGCGCGCTCGGAGTTGGCGCGCGAGCTGACCCAGGCCTGGCATTCGCGCTTCGCCTCGCGCTGGGCGGTCGTCGCCGGCACCATGGAATCGATCCAGCCGATGGTGTTCTACAGCCCCGATCATCCGGTTGCGTTCATCCCGAACGAGGCCTGGTCCTCCGGACTGACGTCGCTCGATGACGTCAAGAAATACGGCTTCATCGGCGTGTTCGATCCGACCGACGGCCGCCTGCCGGCATTCGAAAAATGGGTGTCGGAGATCGCGCCGAACGCCGAGCGGATGGTGACGACGACGCGCCGCTTCACCCACGGCAAGGCCGGCCCGTCGATGACGTGGAACGTCTACATCGCTCCGCCGGCGAAGTGAGCGAGGCGCCTAGACCCCTTCCTCGTTGAACTTGCTTTCAACGAGCTCGGTGATCGCCGCAAGCGCAGCTTCGGCGTCAGCCCCGGCGGCCGCGACGGTGATCGTCGTTCCCGGTCCTGCAGCCAGCATCATCAGGCCCATGATCGAGGTGCCGCCGACGGTCTCGCCGCCGCGCGTCACCCACACCTGCGCGTTGAAGCGCTCGACCGCCTGGACGAATTTCGCCGAGGCGCGGGCGTGCAGGCCGCGCTTGTTGATGATCAGAAGCTCTCTGGAAATCGCGCCCGCGGGCACGCCTGTCCCCGCTTGTGGCGCGTCGTCACTCATTTGCCGGCGAGCACGCGGCTGGCGATGGTGACGTATTTGCGGCCGGCCTCCTGCGCCATCGCGATCGCGTCCGGCAGCGGACGCTCCTCGCGCACCTTGGCGAGCTTCACCAGCATGGGCAGGTTGATGCCCGCGAGCACTTCGACCTTGGGCCGGCTCATGCAGGAAATCGCAAGATTCGACGGCGTGCCGCCGAACATGTCGGTGAGGATAGCAACGCCATCGCCGGAATCGACGCGGTTAACCGCTTCGATGATGTCGCTTCGGCAGAGATCGGAATCATCTTCGGCGCCGATCGTAATCGCTTCGATTTGCTTTTGTGGGCCCATGACATGTTCAAGCGCTGCCTTGAATTCGTCGGCAAGGCGCCCGTGGGTCACAAGTACTAGACCAATCATCGGAAAACTCCCGCGGGCGCTTTTGGTGCACCGCACGAACGCGCCACTTTGACCATCCAGAGCCCCTGCGCAAGAGGGGATGTTGCGTATCTCCCTGAATCTAGACGGATGGATAAGGGGAGTTGCGCCGGTCTACTCGGTCGCGAGTGTGGGGTTCATATGGTTACCATTTCCCTTCAAACAATCGCCTCGAGGGTTAGCTGAAGGTTAACTCTTGGTAGTGGTCAAGGCTGCGACAACCAAAGGGAGGGGCGAATGGTCGCGGCCGACGGGGATTCGCGGTATTTCGACACCAAAAATGGTGGTTTTCAGCGATTCCAGCTGCGGCAGGCGCTCGGCGTCGTCGGCGTCCAGATCAACCACGAGGCCGACCGTCGCATGCTCCACGAAGTCGCAGCGGCGGATGCCCAGCCCCCTGATCTCGATCAGGCCGGCCAGGATGGGGGCGGGGCGGACCACAATTTCATCGCCGACTGTCGCCAGATGGACACGGTCGTCGCCCACCAGGACGGCGCCTTCGACCACCCCCGAGCGCCCCGCCATGATCAAATCGAAGGCAAGGCGCGACTTGCCGGCACCCGAAGGCCCGCGGATCAGCACAGCCAGCGACCCGACCTTGACCGCGGAGGCATGAATGCTCGGCTCGCCGTCGTTCAAACCGCCTTGGCTCATAGCGCCGGCAGCCTCACCACGAAGCGCGCGCCGGCAACCGTCGGTGCCCCGTCTTCGTCAGTGGGGCCGGCGCGATTCTCCGCCCAGATGCGTCCGCCATGGGCGTCGACGATCTGCTTGGAGATCGAGAGGCCGAGGCCGGAATTCTGGCCGAATCCCTGATGCGGCCGGTCGGTGTAGAAGCGCTCGAAGATGCGCTCCAGCGCGTCGTCGCGGATGCCGGGGCCGTCGTCGTCGACCACGATCTCGATCTCGCCGCGGACACGGCGGCAGGTCAGGCGCACCTTGCTGCCGGCTTCCGAAAACGACTGCGCGTTCGAGAGCAGATTGGCGACGACCTGCCCGAGCCGCGAATCATGGCCGGTGACGGAGAAGGTGTCGGTCGAGCCACGCCCCTCGAAGCGCGCCTCGACGGCGACGTCATGGCCGAGCTTGGTTTCATTGGCGACCGTGACCAGCGTACCGAGGAGCCGTCTGAGATCGACCGGAATCGCATCCTGCCGCTGCAATTCGGCGTCGAGCCGGCTTGCGTCGGAAATGTCTGAGATCAGCCGGTCGAGCCGCTTGACGTCGTGCTCGATCACTTCGAGCAGGCGGGCGCGGCTGTTCTCGTTGCGGGCGAGCGGCATCGTCTCGACCGCGGAGCGCAGCGAGGTCAGCGGATTCTTCAGCTCGTGCGCGACGTCGGCGGCGAACATCTCGATCGCCTCGATCCGCTTGTAGAGCGCGCTGGTCATGTCGCGCAGCGCGCCGGAGAGATGGCCGATCTCGTCGCGGCGGCGGGTGAAGTCGGGAATTTCGACGCGGCTCTTGGTGCGGCGGCGCACCCGCTCGGCGCTGTCGGCGAGCCGGCGCACGGGCCCTGCGATCGTGCTCGCAAGCAGCAGCGACAGCATGATCATGACGGCCGCGGCGACGCCGCCGACCTTGAGGATCGCGAGACGCTCGGCCGTGACCATCTGGTCGATTTCGTCGCCCTGGGTCGACAGCATCAGCGCGCCGTGGATGGCGCGCGCGCGCTGCACGGGGACCGCGACCGAGACGATCACCTCGCCGCGCGAATTGACCCGCACCATCGAGCGCTTCTGGCCCTGGAGCGCATCGGCCACCTCCACATAGCCCTTGCCGTTCTCGCGACCGAGTTCGCGATAGAGCGGCAGGTCGCCGCGATTCAGATAGGTCCGCACCGGGATCATGATGCGTTCGGCCAGGCCCGGCTTTTCCGACAGCGGCGGCAAGGGAAAGCCCCGGACACTATCGAGGTCGCGGCTGTCGAGCAGTACACTCCCGTTGGGATCGAAAATCCGCGCGCGGGTCTTGGTCGGCGAGATCAGCGTGCTCAACACCGGCGCCACGCGCTCGGGATTGATCGGAAAGTCCAGCGAATCATCCATTCCGCCGTAGCTCTCGCCCAGCTTCAGGTCGAGCAGCCGCTCGGGGTCGACGGTGATCGTATTGGTCTGCACCGTCGCCGAGGCGCCGATGGCGCCGGCGATGATCTCGGCCTGCACCAGGAGGCTCTGCGCTCGCGCGTCGATCAGGCCGGCGCGGAACTGCGACAGATAGAGAATGCTCGCGACCAGCGCGACGAGTCCGGCGAGGTTGAGCGAGACGATGCGGCGGGTCAGGCTGGAGAAGGACAGCGCAAAGAAGAACTGCCCGGCGCGCTTGAGCCAGTTCAGCGGCCCCCAGCCCTTCGCAACGGGCTTGTCGTCATGATCCGAGGCGCCGCGGGACGCAATGTCCTCGGCGTTCGAACTTGGATCAGGCTGCGTTCGGTCAAGCAATGCTCAGGCCCGCGTTAGGACAGCTCTTTGCGACGGTCCCCGCATCCTAGAGCTAACCCGGTCCCGATGGAATCAGAACCGGGCTTGAGCTCTGCTCTTTGTGAAGGCGTGAAGGCGCGAACGCCTCAGGCTTCCTTGAAGCGGTAGCCGACGCCGTAGAGCGTCTCGATCATCTCGAAATCGTTGTCGACCACCTTGAACTTCTTGCGTAGCCGCTTGATGTGGCTGTCGATGGTGCGGTCGTCGACATAGACCTGGTCGTCATAGGCGGCGTCCATCAGCGCGTTGCGGCTCTTGACCACGCCGGGCCGGGTCGCCAGCGCCTGCAGGATCAGGAATTCGGTCACGGTCAGCGTCACCGGCTCGTTCTTCCAGGTGCAGGTATGTCGTTCCGGATCCATGCGCAGGAGGCCGCGGTCGAGCGCCTTGGCGTCGTTCTCCTTCGGCGCGACGGTCGGATCCTTCGGCGCCGAGCGGCGCAGCACGGCCTTGACGCGCTCGACCAAAAGGCGCTGCGAGAACGGTTTGCGGATGAAATCGTCCGCACCCATCTTGAGGCCGAACAACTCGTCGATCTCTTCGTCCTTGGAGGTCAGGAAGATCACCGGGAGATCGGACTTTTGACGCAGGCGGCGCAGCGTCTCCATGCCGTCCATGCGCGGCATCTTGATGTCGAGGATGGCAAGGTCGGGCTGGGTGGTGCGGAAACCGTCCAGCGCGGAGGCGCCGTCGGTGTAGGTCATGATGCGGTAGCCTTCGGCTTCCAGCGCGATCGAGACGGATGTGAGAATGTTGCGGTCGTCGTCGACCAAAGCGATTGTGGGCATGAGCCTCTGCTTTCTGCTTTCCGTTTTGGGTCGTGGCTTAAACGGCGAGCAATCCAGTGATGCGCCGCATACATGGGTGCCGAATTTGGCGTTCGAACTTTGTCACCGAGCAATGCAAGCTGGGCTGAAGTGTGACCAAGTTCCACGAAACACGGCGGATTCGCCGCATATCGACCCATAACCGGGTTCGGGTTTACCCGAAAAAAGGCCTGCCTTGCAACCACCTGAGCCGAGAAAGCCGATGCAACCGACCCCCGATTTCGTTCCCCAAAAGCTCGCCAAATCGCTGCTCAGGCGGTCGCGGCAGGGGGCGCTCGCGACGCTCATGCCCGATCGCGGCGATCCCTATTGTTCCCTGGTCAATCTGGCCAGTCACCCCGACGGCTCGCCGATCCTGCTGATCTCCCGCTTGGCCGTTCACACCAAGAATATCCTCAGCGACGACAGGGTCTCCCTGATGCTGGACGAGCGGGTCACAGGCGATCCGCTGGAAGGCGCCCGGATCATGCTCTCCGGCCGGGCCGAACAGGCCAAGGGTGAGGACGATTTGCTTCGGCGGCGGTATCTCAATGCCCATCCGTCGGCGGAAGCCTTTGTCTCGTTTAAGGATTTTTCGTTCTTTCGGATCCGCCCCACGGGAACCCATCTGGTGGCCGGTTTCGGCCGAATCGTCGATCTCAAGCCGGAGCAGTTCCTCACGGATCTCGCTGGCGCCGACGACCTGCTGGCGGCGGAGGAGGGCGCTGTCGAGCATATGAATGCCGACCATCGCGACGCCCTGGGCCTTTATGCAACGAAGCTTCTGGGTGCGGCCGCAGGTGACTGGCGCTGCACGGGCTGCGATCCCGAAGGCCTCGACATGCAGGATGGCCAAACGGCGCTGCGGCTGGATTTTCCGGAGCGAGTTACCAACGGTACGGCGCTGCGCAAGATGCTGGTCCGTCTGGTCGGCGAAGCGCGCGCCAAGAGCGACTAGCTGCGACAGATTGAACGTCGCCTCCCGTCGCTGCGACCCAAGATCGTGATCGTCTGAGGTTGGCAGCGAGGGTTCATGACACGTCGTCGCTTGGCAGTGGTCGCAGGCCTGGCGCTCGCGATCGCCACATTGCTCGCCACGCCCGGCCTCGCCCAGAAGGGCGATCTCGCCGGGCAGAGCGCGCGGATCAATGCGCTCAGAACGGCCGGCAAATATGCCGAAGCTCTGCCTCTGGCGCAGGCCATGGTGGCTTCGCTCGAGAAGACCAGCAACAACCGCGATCTTGCCGCAGCGCTCAACAATCTCGCGCAGATCCATGCCGACCAGGGGCACGACGATCTGGCCGAGCCGATCTACAAGCGCGCCATCGCGCTGATGGAGAAGGGGACCGGCCTCGACAGCGTCGAGATCGCGCCGGTGCTGAACAATCTCGCCGCACTCGATCAGCGGCAGGGCCGCTTCACGGATGCCGAACCGCTGTTCAAGCGGGCGCTCGCCATCCGCGAAAAGGCGCTGTCGCGCGAGCATCCCGATGTCGGCCAGTCCCTCAACAATCTCGCCACGCTCTATGTGAAGCAGGAGCGCTTTGCGGAGGCCGAGCCGCTGTTCCAGCGCGCGCTCGCGATCTTCCAGAAGGTCGGCGGTCCCGAGCACCCAGCGGTCGCGACGCTCCTGAACAATCTCGGCCAGCTCTACCGTGACCTCAACCGCGACGCCGATGCCGAGGCGCCGATCAAGCGGTCGCTTGCGATCCGCGAAAAAGCGCTGGGACCCGATCATCCGGATGTCGCGCGGTCTATCAACAATCTCGCCGGCCTCTACGAGCATCAGCAACGCTATGCCGATGCCGAGCCGCTCTATCGCCGCGCGCTTGCCATCCGTGAGCGTGCGCTCGGGCCGGATCATCCCGATGTCGCGACATCGACCAGCAATCTCGCTTTCTTCCTCCATGTCTCCGGGCGAACAGCGGAGGCCTTGCCGCTCGCGGAAAAGACGCTTGCGAAGGATCGCGCTCAACTGCGCGTCGTGCTTCCGATTCTATTCGCTGCGCGCCAGCAATCCCTGTTGCCTGATGACAGGGCCCTGGACGAGGCGCTCGCTGCGATCCAGCGCGGTACGCAATCGTCGGCTGCATCGGCCGTGAACAAGCTCGCGGTGCGGCTTGCTGCCGGCAGCGACCGGCTCGCCGAGCTGGTGCGCAAGGACCAGGATCTCTCGGCTGAGTCGGAGGCGCTCGACAAGATGATCATCACTGCCGTCTCGAAGCCGTCGGCCCAGCGCGACGTCGGCTCCGAGCAGCGCAGCCGCGCCAGGATCGCGGCCATCGCAAGCGAGCGTGTTGGATTGCAGAAGACGCTCGCCGCCGAATTTCCGGACTACGCCTCGCTGTCTGACCCGTTGCCGCTGACGGTCAAGGATGTTCAGCTGTTGTTGTCGGCTGATGAAGCGATGGTGCTTTACTCCGTGGTCGACAAGCGCAGCTATGCCATCGCCATCACGCGGGAGAGCTCCGACTGGAAGGAGATTCCACTTGGCGCGGACGCGTTGGCGCAGAAAGTCGCTGCTTTCCGTCGAGGCCTCGATGTCGGCAAGGCGCGCGATGTTGCCGGCAAATCGGGTCTGTTCGACCTTGCTCTCGCCAACGAGCTCTATGTGACGCTGCTTGGTCCGGTCGAGGCGCTCACCAGGGACAAGCGCAGCCTGGTCACGGTGCCGTCGGGCGCGCTGACCGCACTGCCGTTTCATCTGCTCGTCACGGAGCCGCCGCAGGCCGCGATCCCCGATACGCTCGAAGGCTATCGCCGCGCCGCCTGGCTGCTGCGGCGTCAGGCCGTCTCGGTGCTGCCGTCGGTGGTCAGCCTGAAATCGCTGCGGGCGTTTGCGCGCAAGGACGAGGGCGTCAAGCCGATGACCGGCTTTGGCGATCCCGTGTTCAATCCTGCGCAGGAAGGGCCGTCCGACCGTCGCGCAGCAGGCACGGTGGCCGCGCGCAGCATTGCGACCCTTGCCTATACCGATTTCTGGCGCGGCGCAGGGGTTGATCACGCGCGCCTGTCGCAGGCGCTGCCGCAGCTCCCGGATACTGCTGACGAGTTGAACGCCGTGGCGAAAGACGTCGGTGCGACTGCGGGCGACGTCCATCTCGGCCGCGATGCGAGCGAAGCGACGCTGAAGCGTGCACCGCTTGCTCAATACAGCATCATCTACTTTGCGACGCACGGCCTCGTCGCCGGTGACGTCAAGGGCGTGGGCGAGCCGTCGCTCGCGCTGTCGATACCCGATCGGCCTTCCGAGCTCGACGACGGTTTGCTCACCGCGAGCGAGGTGGCGCAGCTCAAGCTCAATGCAGATTGGGTCGTGCTGTCGGCCTGCAACACGATCGCCGGCGACAGGCCCGGCGCCGAGGCCTTGTCGGGACTTGCGCGCGCCTTCTTCTATGCCGGCGCACGAGCGTTGTTGGTTTCGCATTGGGCAGTGGATTCGGAGGCTGCCACCCGCTTGACCACTTCGACTTTCGATCTGCTCAAAAACGAACCAGGAATCGGCAGAGCCGAAGCTCTGCGGCGCGCGATGCTAACGTACGTCGACGACTCATCGTCACCTCGCAATGCCTACCCGGCAATGTGGGGCCCGTTCGCACTCATTGGTGAAGGTGCGGTACGATAGGCCGGCAACGGCATTTGTGCGACGCAAAACATTCGGTAACGCTGAAACAGGCATTTGGTTGCGCGATCATCAGCGATTTTTGGTGCGCCTGATCAGGGCTGACATGCGCGACGTTTGGCGCGGTCCTTGAATAAACCAATTCCTGCGGGATCAGCTTGGCAACGCCAGCGTTCATCAGTATTAGGTCGTCCAGCCGAGGCCGGACGGCCTGTAATTCACGGTGACCGCGATGGCGCCAGAGTTTGGTCGCGCTTGATGTCGCGGGTTCTAGGAGGATTTTTCGTGCAAGAGACGGGCGTGCGCAACGGTGCCTTCGGCGCCGACAAATTCGGCTTAAAGAATCTCAAACAGGTTCACTGGAATCTCGGCGCGCCGCAGCTCTATCAGTACTCGCTCGCTGCGGGCGAGGCGGTGCTGTCTGCCGACGGCGCGCTCTGCGCCGACACCGGCGAGTTCACGGGCCGCAGCCCGAAGGACAAGTTCACGGTGCGCGATGCCACCACCGACAAGAAAATGTGGTGGGCCGGCAACCAGTCGATCACATCAGAGCAGTTCGAGACGCTCTACCAGGACTTCCTCAAGCACGCCGAAGGCAAGAGGCTGTTCGCGCAGGATCTCTATGGCGGCGCCGATCCGGCCTACCGGATCAAGACGCGCGTGTTCACCGAACTCGCCTGGCACTCGCTGTTCATCCGCACGCTGCTGATCCGCCCCGAGGCGATCGAGCTGTCGACCTTCGCGCCCGAGCTCACCATCATCGACATGCCGAGCTTCCGCGCCGATCCGAAGCGCCACGGTTGCAAGTCGGAGAACGTCGTTGCGATCGACTTCGCCCGCAAGATCGTGCTGATCGGCGGCTCCTATTACGCCGGCGAAATGAAGAAGTCGGTGTTCACCACGCTCAACTATTACCTGCCCGAGCGCGGCGTGATGCCGATGCATTGCTCGGCCAATGTCGGCGCCAAGGGCGATGCCGCGATCTTCTTCGGCCTGTCGGGCACCGGCAAGACCACGCTGTCGGCCGATCCCAACCGCACGCTGATCGGTGACGACGAGCACGGCTGGGGCCCGAACGGCGTGTTCAATTTCGAAGGCGGCTGTTACGCCAAGTGCATCAAGCTGTCGCAGGAAGCCGAGCCGGAAATCTACGCGGCATCGACGCGCTTCGGCGCGGTGCTCGAGAATTGCGTGCTCGACGAAGATACCCGCGTGGTCGATTTCGACAACGGCTCCAAGACAGAGAACACGCGCTCGGCATATCCGCTCGACTTCATCCCGAACGCTTCGCGCACCGGCCGCGCGCCGCAGCCGAAGAACGTGGTGATGCTCGCCGCCGACGCTTTCGGCGTGCTGCCGCCGATCGCAAAACTGTCGCCGGCGCAGGCGATGTACCACTTCCTGTCCGGCTACACCGCGAAGGTCGCGGGCACCGAGCGCGGTCTCGGCAACGAGCCACAGCCGGAATTCTCGACCTGTTTCGGTTCGCCCTTCCTGCCGCTCGATCCATCCGTGTACGGCAACATGCTCCGCGACCTGATCGCCCAGCACAATGTCGATTGCTGGCTGGTCAACACCGGCTGGACCGGCGGCAAGTATGGCACGGGCTCGCGCATGCCGATCAAGGTGACGCGCGCGCTGCTCACCGCGGCGCTCGACGGAAGCTTGCGCAACGTCGAGTTCCGCACCGACAAATATTTCGGCTTCGCGGTGCCGACGGCGTTGCCGGGCGTGCCGAGCGAGATCCTCAACCCGGTCAACACCTGGAAGGACAAGGACGAGTTCGACAAGACCGCGCGCGCGCTGGTCGGCATGTTCCAGAAGAACTTCGCCAAGTTCGAGGCCCAGGTCGATGCCGAGGTGCGTGCGGCGGCTCCGGACGTGAAACTCGCGGCGGAGTAATTTCCGTTTCGCTTGGAATGAAAGGGGCGGCCGAGAGGTCGCCCTTTTTTGTTGCCCGATCTCTCCACTCGTGGAGGCGTCTCAGGCCTTGAAATACGCGATCTGCGTGCTGGTCGCGAGCAGCCGTCCGTTCGGGGACCACAGCTCGGCGTTCTGGTCGGCGTAGCTCTTGTGCATGATCTTCGAATCGGCCGTCGCCAGCACGCGCGCGATGTCTTCCGCCGCGAGCTCTTCGCTGTCGGTGTGGAAATAGGTCGTCAGCGACACCGTGCCGAACGGCACCAACTCGCGCCGCGCGTGGAAGATGCGGCCGAAGAAGGCGTCCGACATCGACATCAGCGACGGCATGTCGAGCCTGCGCGGCTCGCGGTCGCTGATCCAGAGCTTCGAATAAGTGCTGGCGAATTCCGCCTGGGGCGGGCCGATCCGCATCTCGCCCTCGACGAAGCGGAATTCATACTGGTTGGCCCAGGATGCCTGGATCTTCGGGAATGGCAGCGTCTGTTCGAACGGCTTTGCGTCAGGATATTGCGCCACCCTGTGCTCCCAGGACGGCCTGCGCTCGGCGAACACGGCGGTGGCGAGCGTCGCGACCTCGCCGCCGCCTTGCGACAGTTCGACGCTCCAGTGCTGGCTGGAGCGGTTCGCCTTCACGAGGCGGATGTCGAGGTCGAACGGACCCTTGGCGATCGGCGCGCAATAATTGACGGTCAACGCCAGCGGATCGCCGGCGCGTTGTGGATGTTCGATCAGCGCGCGCAGGATGGTTGCGGCCGTGGCGCCGCCGAACGGTCCGACGAAGGCCCAGTAGTCGTCGCTGGTGTGCCCTTGCCAATGCGAATCGCCGGCGGTGATGCGGGTGGCGTCGTCGAAGGGGTGTGGCAGCTTGGCGTGCATTGTCGTTTCCGTCTGTCATTCCGGGGCGATGCGAAGCATCGAACCCGGAAATCTCGAGATTCCGGGTTCGGCTCTGCGAGCCGCCCCGGAATGACGGTCGTCATACCACAGCCATTGCCTGGCTGTGCAATAACCTCGCGGGTCGTGCGCGATTTCACGCTGCGGAAAATCAGCCCGCGACGTCGCGCAAGTTCGGCAGCAGGGGCGTGGTCGGGTTCACCGGCACGTTCCAGATCTCCTCGGCGTATTCGCGGATGGTGCGGTCGGAGGAGAACCACGCCATGCGGGCGACATTGAGGATGGAGGCGCGCGTCCAGGCGGGCGAGACCAGCCAGCGTGCGTCGACGGCGCGCTGCGCCTCGTAATAGGAATCGAAATCGGCGCTGACCATGTAGTGATCGAGATAGCGCAGCGCATGCGCGATGGATTCGAAACGGCCGGGATCGCCGGGCGAGAACTCGCCGGCGCCGATCGCATTGATGGCGCGCTGCAGCTTCGGCGAATTGCGGATCACGTCGGAGGCATCCAGCCCCTGTTTGCGGCGGATCATCACGTCGCCGGCTTCCATGCCGAAGATCGCGATGTTCTCCACGCCGACCTGGTCGCGGATCTCGATATTGGCGCCGTCGAGCGTGCCGATGGTGATGGCGCCGTTGAGCGCCAGCTTCATGTTGCCGGTGCCGGAGGCTTCCATGCCGGCGGTCGAGATCTGCTCGGACAGGTCGGCCGCGGGAATGATCACTTCGGCGAGGCTGACATTGTAGTCGGGGAGGAAGACGACCTTCAGCTTGCCGTTGATCGTGGGATCGTTGTTGACGACCTCCGCGACGTCGTTGATCAGCTTGATGATCAGCTTGGCGTAGCGATAGCTCGCCGCCGCCTTGCCCGCGAAGATCTTCACCCGCGGCACCCAATTGCCATCAGGATCGTCCTTGATCGACTGGTAGAGCGCGACCGTCTCGATGATGTTGAGGAGCTGACGCTTGTATTCGTGGATGCGCTTGATCTGCACGTCGAACAGCGCGGTCGGATCGACCTTGATGCCGAGGCGCTCGCCGATCAGCCGTGCCAGCGCGGTCTTGTTGTGCAGCTTGACGCTGCGGAATTTCTTCTGGAACTCGACGTCGCTGGCGCGCGCCTCGATCAGCGAGAGCTGGGTCGGGTCGTCGAGAACGGCTTCGCCGCAGGTCTCGCGCAGGAGATCGGTGAGCTTCGGATTCGCCAGCATCAGCCAGCGGCGGAAGGTGATGCCGTTGGTCTTGTTGGTGATGCGGCCGGGGTAGAGATGGTTGAGATCGTGGAATACGGTCTCGCGCATCAGGTCCGAATGCATCGCCGAGACGCCGTTGATGCGGTGCGAGCCGACGAATGCGAGCTGGCCCATGCGGACGCGGCGCCCGCTCCTCTCGTCGATCAGCGAGACCGAGGCACGAAAATCGATGTCGCCGGGCGCACGCGCTTCGGCGAGCGCGAGATGCTGCACGTTGATGCGGTAGATGATCTCGAGATGCCGCGGCAACAGCCGCTCGAACAGCTCGACCGGCCAGGTCTCCAGCGCTTCCGGCAGCAGCGTGTGGTTGGTGTAGGAGAGCGTCGCGACCGTGATCTTCCAGGCCTCGTCCCAGCGGAAATTGTGGAGGTCGACGAGGATGCGCATCAGCTCGGTGACGGCGAGGCTCGGATGGGTGTCGTTGAGCTGCACCGCGACCTTGGACGACAGGCTGCGCAGCTGGCCGTCGGAGGCGAGATGCCGCTTGATCAGATCCTGGAGCGAGGCCGAGACGAAGAAATATTCCTGGCGCAGCCGCAGCTCGCGGCCCGCCGGGCTCTCGTCGTTCGGGTAGAGGAATTTGCAGATCGCTTCGGCGCGCGACTGCTCGGCGCTGGCGCTGACATAGTCGCCCATGTTGAAGGCGTCGAGCTTGAGCGGATCGGGCGAGCGCGCCGACCACAGGCGGAGCGCATTGACGTGCTGGCCACGCCAGCCGACGATCGGCGTGTCATAGGCGATCGCCTGGACCGTCTCGCTCGCGTGCCAGATCGCGCGGTCGCGGCCCCTGTCGTCGACATGCTCGACGCCGCCGCCGAAATTGACGTCGTAGATCACCTCTGGTCGCTGCAATTCCCAGGGATTGCCGAAGCCGAGCCATTCGTCCGGATATTCCTGCTGCCAGCCCTGATTGATGATCTGGCGGAACAGGCCGTAATCGTAACGGATGCCGTAGCCGATCGCGGGGATGGACAGCGTCGCCATGCTCTCCATGAAGCAGGCGGCGAGACGGCCGAGGCCGCCGTTGCCGAGCGCCGCGTCCGGCTCGCATTTGCGCAACTCGGGCAGCGAGACGCCGAGATCGCCGAGCGCGACCTCGAAGATCTTCAACAGCCCCATGTTGTTGAGCGCATCGGTGAAGAGGCGGCCGATCAGGAATTCGAGCGAGAGATAGTAGACGCGCTTGCGGCCCGCATCGTAGCTGCGCTTCTCGGCCGTCAGCCAGCGATGCACGATGCGGTCGCGCAGTGCGAGTGCGGCGGCCTGGTACCAGTCGTGCTTGGTCGCCATGCCCGCGTCCTTGCCGATGGCAAGGCGCAGCTTCGCCAGGATCGCGCCCTTGATCTCCGACAGCGCGAGTTCGTCGATGGGCTGACCGGGGGCGGGGAAATTTGACTGGAACGATTGATCTTGCAAGGCCGTCACTTCCTGGTCGACAGAAACACCACTGAACCTACGCGCCTTGCCTGTGCACCGGAACCATCGCTGGCGCGGCCATGCACTGCGCTGGCGCAAAATTATGCAAGGAACGGGCCGCTTTGGGAACCCGGACCAGCACGGAGGAACGCCGATTTCGTGCTAGATTGAGCACAGATTCAGCCAGCACTGTGGAGGAGAGCCTCATGAGACTGCTGATCGAAATCGCCACCGCAGCTCTGCTCGTCATCTGCATCGCCAGTTCAAGCGCCGCCTTTGCCGCCGGCAAGCGCAGCGCCGATGGTCTCAGCTGCGGTTTCTCGCTTCCGCAGAACGCGACGCCAGCGCAGCGCTGCGCCGCCATCAAGCGCCAATGCGGCGGCAAGTTTTACGCGAGCGCGTGCGGGGACAGGTTGATGTCGGCGGCGAATTGAGGCGAGCTGGCGCAACGAAGATGGTGTGGTCCCGGCGAAGGCCGGGACCCACAACCACCGCTGTCAGAGAAGATGCGAGAGATCGCGCCAATCCGGATTTTCCTGCTCGATCAGACGAATCTTCCAGTCACGGGTGCCATTCCTTCAGCGCCTTCTCGCGAGCAATCGCTTCGGACGGCGAGGTATAGGTCTCGATATAGACCAGCCGAGGCACGCCACATTTCTTGACGAACTTCGAGCCACGTCCCGAACGATGCAATGTAAGTCGGCTGCTGATGTCATTGCAGACGCCGATGTACAGCGTCCATAGCGCCGGCTCGCGAGAATGTAGACGTAGAATGCGGTCGGTGCATTCATTGCTGGCACCCATTTCCGAAAACGTTTGACAGCTGTGGCTATGGGTCCCTGCCTTCGCTGGGACGACGTTTCTCGGTAGTGCATTATTGGCCATCAGAACAAATTAAGAACACTTTAGCAAGTCTTTGATATATCATTGTGATTCGGCGCATCGCCGACACAATATCTAGGGTCTGACAGACGTCGCGAGGACTACATGTCCACCATTGCCTTCGATCAATTTGCGCTCACCCGGATCGCCGATTTCGCGCGGTCGCTGTCGCGGCTGCATCAGGCGGCGCGGCGCCATGCGGTCGACGACGACCAGTTCGACCGCGAGTTCAACGCGGTGTGCCAGTCGATCTGGGGCTACACCATCGATGACATCAGCGACGATCTGTTCGCGGCCGAGGATCACCACTTCCTCGACACGCTGGACGAGGCGCATGCGCGCATCTTCGCAGCCGACCAGGGCTATGACCTCGTCAGCGAGACCGGCATGCTGACCGACTGGTGGGGCTTCTGCTGGATGATTTTGGCCGAGAAGCGCGGCCTGCTGACGGCCGAAAACCGCGCCGCCGCGCGCGCGGCGATCGAGGAGAAATATCTGGCCGCGCCGAATGTGATCGGGGTGATTATCGGGCGGTGAGAGTCTCGTGCCCCGCGGCATGAGATTGAGCTAATCCAATCCCGCCCGTTTCGCCGACTTCGCCGTCGCCCTCGGAACGGCCGTCACGTCAGGCAGCGTCTCGCGCACGATCTCGGCGGACGGTGCATCGGCCGCCACCGTTTCCGCGCGCACCGGGGCCACCTTCATCTCGCCGAGCCGGGCGCGGACCTGCGCGGTGAGGCCGGGATAGGAGGCGACCGGCGTGAACTCCGCGCTCTGCTCCTGGCCGAGGCGGACGCCGGTATAGGCAACGAGGCCATCGGTGGTCGCGATAACGTCGCCGGCCTTCAGCGAGCCGTCGAGGGTCAGATCGACCGGGGCGAGCCCGGCCGGCTCGCGGCCGTTGCAGGTGCAGTCCGCGCGCAGCGCCTTGCGATAGGCGAAGGCGTTCTCGCTGTCGGCGTAACGCTCGCCGGTCTGGCTATAGGCGCCGTCGATCGAGGAGCCGAAGTACACTTTTGTCGCGCTGGCAGGGCAGAAGGCCTGACACATCTGCGCCGGCGAAGCGAGGCCCCGCATCAGCGGAAAATACTTGCCGTCACAACTGCGCACGCAGAACGCGGGCCCGGAGCCGCCGGCCGCAGCCGAGCGGGTCGGCGGCACATATTGTGGCGGGCCGGCCGGGTTCTGCTGACTGGCGAAAGGATCGACGAAGGGGCTCGCCTGCTGCGGCACGTCGCGCTGAGGCCGCTGCTGCATGCCGCCGAAGAAGAAGTCGAAGAGGCCTTCGGCTGAAACCGGGGCCGGGGCTGCAAGCAGCGGGCTTGCGAGAGTGGCGGCCACAAGCATCGCGCGACGCCGCCGGCGCGCATGGGACACGATCGTACGCAACGCTTACTCCACCCGACGCTACTGAACCGGCCGGGACCATGGAGGTCTCAGCACATGATTCACCATAAAGCGGGATGGTAAATGAGGGGTTGAGGGGGCACGAAAGCTGCTAGGCCTTCAGGAATTCCGACGCCTTGTACAGCGAGCGGAACGGCAGGCCGGCCGCGCCAAAGGTGTCGGTGGCGCCTTCCTCGCGGTCGACCATGGTCAGCACCAGCACGACTTCGGCGCCGGTCTCGCGCACGGATTCCACGGCCTTCATTGCCGAGCCGCCAGTCGTGGTGACGTCCTCGACGATCACGACGCGCTTGCCGGCGAGCGTCTCACCCTTCGGCAGACCTTCGATCGCGAGCCTGGCGCCATGCTCCTTCGGCTTCTTGCGCACGAAGAACGCCGCGATCGGATGGCCCTTGATCCAGGAGATCTGTGCCAGCGCGCCGGCGAGCGGAACCGCGCCCATCTCGAGCCCACCGATGAAATCGAGATTGTCGTCCTTCAGCGTCTCATAGGTGAGCTCGGCGAGCAGCGTCGCGCCCTCGGGGTCGAGCATGGTCGGCTTGAGGTTGAAGTAGAAATCGCTCTTGCGGCCCGACGCGAGCGTCACCTCGCCCCGGCCGAAGGAGCGGCGGCGGATGATTTCGAACAGGCGGGCGCGGGAGGCGGATTTCGACACGGCGGTCCCTCGGGAGCGTTTCTAAGAGGTGGCGGAATTTATCCGCGACGGCCACGACATTCCAGAGGGGGCGGGCCCCGCAAAACCACCGTCAACAGGGCATCTTCCGCGCCCGCTGGACAGCCACCATGCCGGAGCGCCGGTTGTAAGGTCGCAACGTCCTGGAGTAGTGGGATGCCGGACCAAGCGGGAAGGAAGCAGGCCAATGACCATCGAGCTCCATACCTGGAACACGCCGAACGGCCGCAAGATTTCGGTCGCGCTGGAGGAAATGGGCCTGCCCTACAAGGTGGTCCCGGTGAACATCGCCAAGGGCGAGCAGATGGCGCCGGAGTTCCTAAAGCTGTCCCCGAACAACAAGATCCCCGCGATCCTCGACCCCGAGGGGCCGGAGGGCAAGCCCGTCGGCATCTTCGAGTCCGGCGCGATCCTGCTCTATCTCGGCGAAAAGACCGGCAAATTCCTGCCGAAATCGCTCGCCGGCCGTATCCCCGTCTATGAATGGCTGATGTGGCAGATGGGCGGCTTCGGTCCGATGCCCGGCCAGGTCCACCATTTCATCGCGCTCGAGAACGAGCAGGACCGCGCCTACGGCCTCAAGCGCTACATGGCCGAGACGCGCCGGCTCTACGGCGTGCTCGACCGCCGCCTGGACGGCCGCGACTTCGTTGCCGGCGATCTCTCGGTCGCCGATTTCGCCATTCTCGGCTGGGCCTGGCGCCATCCTCGCCACAAGGTGGATCTGGCCGACTTCCCCAACGTCAAGCGCTGGTACGATGCCCTGATGGCGCGCCCGGCCGTGAAGCGGGGCATGGACGCAAAGCTGGATTGAGTTCGCTCTCACCTCCCCTGGAGGGTAAGAAAGCTCACACCTTCCGCGCTTCCACGGCCATCCGCACGGCAAGCCCGGCCAGCACGGTGCCCATCAGCCAGCGCTGCACCAGCATCCAGCTCGGCCGGCTCGCCAGGAACAGTGCGATCGACCCGGCGGCGAGTGCGATGATCGCGTTGACGCTGACGCTGATCGCGATCTGGATGGCGCCCAGCGCCACCGACTGCGTCAACACGCTGCCGGCGGTGGGGTCGATGAATTGCGGCAGCAGCGCCAGATACAGCATCGCGATCTTCGGATTGAGCAGGTTGGTGACGAGCCCCATCGCGAACAATTTGGGCGGGCTGTCGATCGCGAGCTGCTTGACCTGAAACGGCGAACGTCCGCCGGGCTTGACCGCCTGCCAGGCGAGCCAGAGCATGTAGCCGGCACCGGCAAAGCGCAGCGCGTCATAGGCAAAGGGGATAGCAAGCAGCAGCGCCGTGATGCCGAACGCCGCGCACAGCATGTAGAACACGAAGCCCAGCGCGACGCCGCCGAGCGAGACGATGCCGGCCGCCGGCCCCTGCGTGATCGAGCGCGAGATCAGATAGATCATGTTCGGACCGGGCGTGAGCACGAGACCAAGACAGACGAGGGCGAAGCCGAGCAAGGCGGAGGTGTGGGGCATGACTGAACCGGCGCGGGAGATGCACCGGTTCTAATAGACGCGGCGCCGTGGGGCCATCGCACAATTGCTCGGAGGACAATTGAGTGGGCGCTGCTTGTTCGGTGCGCTCCCTCGCCCCGCTCTCGCGGGGAGAGATGAAGCTCAGTGCGCCTCGTCCCAATTCTTCGCCGCCCGTGCGTCGACATGCAGCGGCACCGAGAGCAGCACGGCCGGGAACGGCGCGTCCTGCATCACGTGCTGCACGACCGGAAGCGTCCTCTCGACTTCGGCGTCCGGCACCTCGAAGATCAGTTCGTCATGCACCTGGAGCAGCATCTGCGCCGAGAGCTTTTTCTCGGCCAGCGCGTCCTCCACCCGCGTCATGGCGCGGCGGATGATGTCTGCGGCGGTGCCCTGCAGTCGCGCGTTGATCGCGGCGCGCTCGTTGAAGGCACGTACCGAGGCGTTCGAGGCCTTGATGTCCGGGTAGTGGCACTTGCGGCCGAACAGCGTGGTGACGTAACCGTGGCTCCGGCAGAAGTCGCGCGTTTCGTCCATGTAGGCGCGAATGCCGGGGAAGCGCTCGAAGTATTTCTTGATGTAGGCCGATGCCTCTTCGCGGGCGATGCCGAGTTGGTTGGCGAGGCCAAACGCCGAGATGCCGTAGATGATGCCGAAATTGATTGCCTTGGCGCGGCGGCGGATCTCGCTCGGCATGCCCTTGATCGGCACGCCGAACATTTCCGACGCCGTCATCGCGTGAATGTCGAGGCCGTCGCGGAAGGCTTGCTTCAGCACGGGAATGTCGGCGATCTCCGCGAGCAGCCGCAGCTCGATCTGCGAATAGTCGGCGGAGACGAGCTTGTGCCCGGGCGTCGCGATGAAGGCGCGGCGAATTTTTCTGCCGTCCTCGGTGCGCACCGGAATGTTCTGCAGATTCGGTTCGTTCGACGACAGCCGGCCCGTCGTGGTCGCCGCCAGCGCGTAGGTCGTGTGCACGCGGTGCGTCTGCGGATTGACATAGGTCGGCAGTGCGTCGGTGTAGGTCGATTTCAGTTTTGAAACCTGCCGCCACTCCAGGATCTTGCGTGGAAAATCATGACCCTGCTCGGCGAGCTCGTCGAGCACCTGAGCGGTGGTCGACCACGCGCCGGTCTTGGTCTTGGTGCCGCCAGGCAGTCCCATCTTGCCGAACAGGATGTCGCCGATCTGCTTGGGGCTGCCGACATTGATCGGCTCGCCCGCGATCTCCTGGATCTCGGCCTCGACGCGCGCCGCGGTCTGGGCGAAATCGCCCGATAGTCGCGACAGCACCTGCCGATCGATCGAGATGCCGCGCCGCTCCATGCGCGCGAGCACGGAGACCAGCGGCCGCTCCAGCGTCTCGTAGACGGTGGTCATATGCTCGGCGACGAGACGCGGCTTCAGCACGCGCCAGGCGCGCAAGGCGATGTCGGCGCTCTCAGCGGACAGCGGTGCCGCCTTGTCGATCGGCACCTGGTCGAAGGTGATCCTGCCCTTGCCGCTGCCGAGCAGCTCGCTCTCCTTCAGCATGGCGTGTCCGAACCAGCGCTCGGACAGCGAGTCCAGCTCATGCGAGCCGCGGCCGGCGTCGAGCACGTAGGAGATCAGCTTTGCGTCATCGGCGTTGCGCAAGGTGATACCCTGCTGCGCCAGCATCACAGCGGCGAATTTGACGTCGAATCCGATCTTGAGGATGCCCGCCGATTCCAGCACCGGCCGCAGTGCGTCGATGGCCTCGGCATGCTTGACCTGATCGGGCGCGAGGCCGGCGTCGAACAGGCCGGCACCGCCGCCGGACTGCTTGTGCGCCAGCGGCACGTAGCAGGCCTCGTTCGGCGCCAGCGCCAGCGCGACTCCGCAGAGATCGGCCTGCATGGGATCGATGGAGTTGGCCTTGATCTCGATCGCGACATGGCCGGCATCATGAATGCGCGCGACGAAGCCGTTGAGCTCTTTCAGCGTCTTGATGGTCTGGTACTTGGCCCGGTCGACCGGAAGCTTGCGCAGCGCCTCTTCGCGCGCGGCAGCGAGCGAGATCGGCGCACCCTTGAGGCTCGCCGATTTGTCACTCTTGTCGGCGCCCTTTGCAGCTGTCGCGGGAGCGGCGAAGAGATCACCGGAGGTTTCCGACGATTTTGCCTTCGCGCCGTCGCCAGCCCTGGCGGCGCTGCTGTTGTTGGCGTCGGCATCGACATTGGCCGGATCGATCTGCGAATAGTCGGCGACGCGGCGCGTGAGTGTGGTGAATTCCATTGCCTTGAGAAAAGCGATCAGCTTGCGTGCATCGGGCTCGTGGACGGCGAGGTCGTCGAGCGGCACTTCCAGATCGACCTTGTCGTCGAGCAGCACGAGCTGGCGCGAGATTCGCGCCTTCTCGGCGTTCTCGATCAGCGCCTCGCGCCGCTTCGGCTGCTTGATCTCGGTGGCGCGGAACAGGAGTTGCTCGAGGTCGCCATATTCGACGATCAATTGCGCCGCGGTCTTGATGCCGATGCCGGGCACGCCGGGAACGTTGTCGGTGGAATCGCCGGCGAGCGCCTGCACCTCGACCACCTTCTCGGGCGGCACGCCGAACTTCTCGATCACTTCAGGGATGCCGATGCGGCGATCCTTCATGGTGTCGTACATCGTGATCTTGTCGTTCACGAGCTGCATCAGGTCCTTGTCGGAGGACACGATGGTCGTGGTGGCACCGCGCTCGCTCGCCTGCCGCGCATAGGTGGCGATGAGATCGTCGGCCTCGAAGCCGCCTTGCTCCAGACAGGGAAGGTCGAAGGCGCGCACCGCCTCACGGATCAGCGCGAATTGCGGGATCAGATCGTCGGGTGCCGGCGGCCGGTGTGCCTTGTATTCGGGATAGATCTTGTTGCGGAAGGTGACTTCGGACTTGTCGAACACGATGGCAAGATGCGTCGGCCGGTTGTCGGCGGGCATGTCACGCAAGAGCTTCCAAAGCATGTTGCAGAAGCCGAGCACGGCGTTGACCTGCAAGCCGTCGGACTTGCGATTCAGCGGCGGCAGCGCGTGATAGGCACGGAAGATGTAGCCGGAACCGTCGACCAGGAAGATGTGGTCGCCCTTGCCGGCGGCCTTCGCCGCGACCGGTTTGGCAGCAGCTGTCGCAGTGGCCTTGGTGTCGGCGGCTTTGGCGGAGGTCTTCGGGGATGTCTTGGGCATGGGCCGCAATGTATGAATTTTTGCGGGTTTTGACAGCCTTCGGAGGGTGATTTTTGGCTTGCCGATGCCGCTATCCCCATTGTCATTCCCTGCGAAAGCGGGGATTCCGGTACGCCGCGGCTTCTCGGCTCGATCACTGGCGCCTCGGCGTACTGGGTCGCCCGGTCAAGCCGGGCGACGACACCGCGAGTGGGGCTACTCCGCTGCCTGCAACACCGGCCCTGCCTTCTTCGGCGCGATCCAGAATGCGTCGGGCCGCTCGAACAGGAAGTCGGCGTGGAATCGCAACGCGGTCTGCCAGATCGCGAGCGATCCGAGCACGCCGAGAACCGTGACGATCAGCGAGACCGTGCCGATGTCGGCGATAATCCCGGTGCGCAGCAGCAGCGTTCGCGTCGCCGCCATCGGCAGGAAGAAGGCGAGATAGATCACGATCGAATGCTCGCCGCAGAAACGCAGGAAATTGCACCAATGCATGCGCGCGAGCAGCGTGCCTGACGTGATGATCGCACACGCACCGGCGAAGCCGAGCACGAGCGAGACGACCTTCCATTCGCTCGCGCCGAATGCCACGAGGCCGGCATCGACCAGTGCCCAGGTCGCGAGCGCCGCGAGCGCAAGCGCGGGATGGGTGCGCGCGCGGTCTGACAATGCGAACACATAGGGCGCGAACAGGTAGCCCGAGTAGAAATAGACGAAGCGGGCGCAGAACTCGTCGATCGCCGTCCAGCCGGTTGCGATGCGCGCGGTTTCCAGTGCGGCCGCCACGAGCCAGATCGCCGGCGGAGGGATTCGTCGTGTCAGTTTTGTGACGACGAAGAAGATCGGCAGCAGGTAGATGAACCAGAGTGTGCCGAACGGCTCGATGAAGGATTCGAGATACAGAAGGCCGACCTCGCGCCAGCTGGTTTCGGCCGCGAAGGCCGGCGCCTTGAAGCCGAACTGGATCGTCACCCAGACGACATAAAAATAAGCGAAATGCACCACCTTGCGGTCGAGATAGGTTCGCCAGTCCCGATCGATCACCAACGGCAGGAACAAGCCCGAAATCAGGAAGAAGTCCGGCATCCGGAACGGCTTCGCAAAGGCCACCAGGACATGCATGAAACCGGTCTCGCCGGCGGCGAGTTCGACCCCCAGCACCGAATGCATCATCACCACCATGACGATGCAGATGCCCTTGGCGTAATCGACCCAGTCGACACGCGCGGCAGTGGAGGCCTTGGGAAGCCCTGCACGTGCAGCTGATGTGCCTGATGGTGTCATGTGTCTCTTTTCGGGGCGTGTTCCGCCCGGTCCTGTGCGGGCATGGGGCAGTGTGGCGCCCAGTGGTTTCCGACTTCTTTACCGGTACAAATCGCGTGCCGGTTTCTGACCGCAAGCTCTTCCTTCCCGACGGGAAAATGCTAAACCGCCCCGGAGTTGGGGGTTCGTTAACCAAGCCAAACAGGGATTTTCATGCGCATCGCGATGATCGGCACGGGTTATGTGGGACTGGTGTCCGGAGCCTGTTTTGCGGATTTCGGTCACGACGTCACCTGCGTCGACAAGGACGAGAAGAAGATTGCAGCGCTTCATCGCGGTGAGATTCCGATCTACGAACCCGGCCTCGACGAACTGGTCGCCACCAATGTGAAGGCCAAGCGGCTCGACTTCACAACCGATCTGTCCAGGCCGGTCGCAGAGGCCGATGCCGTGTTCATCGCGGTCGGCACGCCGTCCCGTCGCGGCGACGGTCACGCCGATCTCTCCTATGTCTACGCCGCCGCGAAGGAGATCGCGCAGTCGCTGTCCGGCTTCACCGTCGTGGTGACCAAGTCGACCGTGCCGGTCGGCACCGGCGACGAGGTCGAGCGCATCATCCGCGAGACCAATCCGAAGGCCGACGTCGTCGTCGCCTCCAATCCCGAGTTCCTGCGCGAGGGCGCCGCGATCCGCGACTTCAAGTTCCCCGATCGCGTCGTGGTCGGCACCTCCGACGAGCGCGGCCGCAAGGTGATGGGTGATATCTATCGTCCGCTGTCGCTGAACCAGGCGCCGCTGATGTTCACCGCGCGCCGTACCGCCGAGATGATCAAATATGCGGCGAACGCGTTCCTCGCGACCAAGATCACCTTCATCAACGAGATCGCGGACCTCTCCGAGAAGGTCGGCGCCAACGTGCAGGAAGTCGCGCGCGGCATTGGCCTGGACAACCGGATCGGCACCAAATTCCTGCATGCCGGTCCCGGCTTCGGCGGCTCCTGCTTCCCGAAGGACACCAAGGCGCTGATCAAGATCGCGCAGGACTACGACGTGTCCTTGCGCATCGTCGAATCCGTGCTTGCCGTGAACGAGAACCGCAAGCGCGCGATGGCGCGAAAAGTGAGCCAGGCGCTCGGTGGTAGCTTGCGCGGCAAGACCATCGGCGTGCTCGGTCTCACCTTCAAGCCCGACACCGACGACATGCGCGATGCGCCGTCGATCCCGCTCGTCACGGGCCTCATCGACATGGGCGCGAAGGTCAAGGCGTTCGATCCCGTCGGCATGGAGCAGGCCAAGGGTGAACTTCCCAACATCACCTATTGCGAGGACGCCTATTCCTGCGCGCAAGGTGCCGATGCGCTTGTCATCGTCACCGAATGGGTGCAGTTCCGCGCGCTCGATCTCGACCGGTTGAAGGCGACCATGGCCCAGCCCATTGTCGTCGATCTCCGCAACATCTACCGGCCCGAAGAGATGGCTGCCGCCGGCTTCATTTATGAGAGCGTGGGGCGCCCGCCGGCGCAGGGCTGATCGTTGGACACGATTGTCATACCCCGCGCAGGCGGGGTATCCAGTAATCCTGATCTTCGTGATGACTGAGATCTGAGTTTACTGGATCACCCGCCTTCGCGGGTGATGACGGATGCGAGATTTTGCCCCGCACTTTCGACACGCCCCTCCCGATCGATGCCGTGCTCGACGACCTCTCGCGCACGCTGGATCAGCACAATGCCGCCGTGCTGGTGGCCCCGCCGGGCGCCGGCAAGACCACGCGCGTGCCGCTGGCATTGCTCGATGCGCCTTGGGCAAAGGATAAGAAGATCATCGTGCTGGAGCCGCGCCGCATCGCCGCGCGCGCCAGCGCCGACCGCATGGCGAAGTCGCTCGGCGAGCGCACAGGGGAGACCGTCGGCTACCGCGTCCGCTTCGGCTCGAAAATCTCGCGGGCGACACGCATCGAGGTCGTGACCGAAGGCATTTTCACCCGCCAGATCCTCGACGATCCCGAACTCTCGGGCGTCGCGGCCATCCTGTTCGACGAATTCCACGAGCGTTCGCTCGATGCCGACATGGGCCTGGCGCTGGCGCGCGACGCACAACTCGGCTTGCGCGAGGACATCCGCATCCTGGTGATGTCGGCCACGCTCGACGGCGCGCGCGTCGCAAAACTGCTGGGCGAAGCGCCTGTGGTCGAAAGCGAGGGCCGGGCGTTTCCGGTCGAGACGCGCTATCTCGGCCGCAAGGCGGATGCGCCGATCGAGCGGCAGATGGCGGATGCGATCGTATCGGCGCTGCGCGCCGACAGCGGCTCGGTGCTGGCGTTTTTGCCGGGCGCCGCCGAAATCCGCCGCACTCAGAATTTTCTCGGTGAACGCGTGCAGGACGCCAGCATCGAGATCGTGCCGCTGTTCGGCGCGCTCGACGCCGCCGTGCAGGACCGCGCCATTTCTCCCGCGTCCAAGGGCATGCGCAAGGTCGTGCTCGCGACCTCGATCGCGGAGACCTCGCTCACCATCGAAGGCGTCCGCATCGTGGTCGATTCCGGCCTTGCGCGCGTGCCGCGCTACGAGCCCGACATCGGCCTGACGCGGCTCGAGACCGTGCGCGCGGCACGCGCGGCGGTCGACCAGCGCCGTGGCCGTGCCGGCCGCACCGAGCCCGGCGTCTGCTATCGGCTCTGGGACGAGCCGCAGACGGCCTCGCTCGCTCCCTACACCCAGCCGGAAATTCTGAGCGCCGACCTCTCCTCGCTGGTGCTCGACCTCGCGCAATGGGGCGTCGCCGATCCCGCCGCGCTGTCGTTCCTCGATCCGCCGCCGCAGCCCGCCTGGAAGGAGGCAAAAAGCCTGCTCCTGGAGCTCAACGCACTCGACGGCGACGGACGCATCACCGCGGAAGGCAAGAGTCTGCGCGCACTGGCGCTGCCGCCGCGCTTGGCCCGCATGATCGTGGATTCGCACCGCGCAGGTCACGGCGAAGAGGCGGCCGAGATCGCGGCCATCCTGACCGAGCGCGGGCTCGGCGGCGACAGCGCCGATCTCGAGCACCGGCGCGATCAATTCCGCCGCGATCGTTCGCCGCGAGCAGCGAGCGCGCGGGATCTCGCGCGCCGTTGGGCTTCGCAAGTCGCGGCGTCCGAGAGGCCGGGGCCGCGGGAGGATCTCTCGACCGGCCTGATGTTGGCCTATGCCTTCCCGGACCGCGTCGCGCGCAACCGCGGCAATGGCAGTTTCGTGCTCGCCAACGGCCGTGGCGCGGCCGTCGAGCAGACCTCCTCGCTCGCGCGCGCGCCCTATATCGCGATCGGCGAGATGACTGGAACGGCTGCGAGTGGCCGTATCCTGCTCGCCGCGCCGATCACTGAAGATGATATCGAGCGGCACTTCGCCGAGCATATCGAGAGTATCGACGAGATCTCCTTCGACCGTGGTGCGATGGCGCTGCGCGCACGGCGCAAGCGCGTGCTGCACGCGATCACGCTGTCCGAGGCCACGCTCGCGGTGTCGCCCTCGGAGGACACAGCGCGCATTCTTGCCGACGGGCTGATTGCCGCCGGCCTCGACCGGTTGCCCTGGTCGAAAGCCGCAAAACAATGGCGCGACCGCGTGATGTTCTTGCGCAAGGAGGAGGGCGATAGCTGGCCTGATCTGTCCGACGACGGATTGATCGCGCGGCGCGACGATTGGCTGGTGCCCGCGCTCTACGACAAGATTGCGCTGAAGGACATTTCCGCTGGCGATCTCTCCGATGCGCTGATGGCGCTGCTGCCGTGGGAGATGCGCGCGCGGCTCGACCGCGAGGCGCCGACGCATTTCGAGGCGCCGACGGGAAGCGTGCTCGCGATCGACTACGAGGCCGAGCAGGGACCGACGATTGCGGTGCGGCTCCAGGAATTGTTCGGCCTCAACGCCCATCCGTCGATCGCCGCCGGCAAGGTGCCCTTGGTGCTGGAATTGCTGTCGCCGGCGCAGCGCCCGGTGCAGGTGACGCGCGATCTTCCCGGCTTCTGGCGCGGCAGTTACGCCGCGGTCCGCTCCGACCTGCGCGGCCGCTACCCGCGTCATCCCTGGCCGGACGATCCGGCAAGCGCGCTGCCGACCCGCCGGGCGAAGCCGCGCGGGACCTGACAAAGCGGGATGCCGCATTAACCGTCCGCTCATCCTTTTCGTCAAAATAGCACCGGCTCCGCCGCGGCCTCGGTCGCCGACGGGCCTGCCGCGTGGTGAAATCGGGCTTTCCGGCTCGGAAGTGGTGTGATGCGTAACATAGTGATCTTCGCGGCCGTGATGATCGGTCTCGGTACATTCATGGCGGAGATGGCGGACAAGATGAGCTCCGCCTCCGCCACCTCGGTGCCGCGCACGAATGTCGCGGTTGCAACGACGGCGCCGGCCGGCGGTCGCAGCCTCAATATTCCCCGCGACGGCCGTGGCCATTTCCAGACCGAAGGCCGCATCGACGGCCAGCGCATCGGCTTCATGGTCGATACCGGCGCCTCCGTGGTGGCGCTGAACGAGACCTCGGCCGCGCGTTTCGGCCTGCGTCCCTCGCGCAGTGAATACAACGCCACCGTCACCACCGCGAACGGCACCATCAAGGCCGCGCGTGCCCGGATCGCGATGCTGGACGTCGGCGGTCTCGTCGTGCGCGATGTCGATGCCATGGTGCTGCCGGACGCGGCGCTGTCCGAGAACCTGCTCGGCCTCTCCTTCCTGTCCCGCCTGAAGCGTTTCGAGTATGCCAACGGCCAGATGGTGCTGGAGCAGTGAGTTCGGGCGCATAACGCCCCGATGAACGCAGATCGGCCTGATCAGGCCGCCGGCTGGTAACCTTTCATCGTTGCCAAACTGCCGCAATTGGCGGCCATAAGCCTGCATTCCCGCCTTCCGCTGCGGCCCGGCATTCGCTAAGGCTGCGCCAATTCCTGCCCATTTCACGAGACCGTCTCAATGTTTCCCAAGCCGAAATCCGTGTTGCTGCCCAATACCTACGCCTTCGAATCCGAGCCGATGGTGAAGCCGACTGGTTTTCGCGAATACGACGCGCGCTGGCTGTTCCAGAAGGAAATCAACCTCATGGGCGTGCAGGCGCTCGGCATGGGGCTCGGCGCGCTGATCGCGGAACTCGGCGTCCGCCAGGAGATCGTCACCGGCCATGACTTCCGCGGCTATTCGGCCTCGATCAAATATGCGCTGATCTCCGGCCTGATGGCCGCTGGCTGCAAGGTCCACGACATCGGCCTCGCGGTGACGCCGATGGCCTATTTCGCGCAGTTCGATCTCGACGTGCCCGCCGTTGCGATGGTGACGGCGTCGCATAACGACAACGGCTGGACCGGCGTGAAGATGGGTGCCAACCGCCCGCTGACCTTCGGTCCCGACGAGATGACGCGGCTGAAGGAGATCGTGCTCAACGCCGATTTCAAGAACAAGGCTGGCGGCTCCTACCAGTTCCACGAGAGCTACCCGGCGCGCTACATCGCCGATCTCACCAACCGCCCGAAGCTCAAGCGCAAGCTCAAGGTCGTCGCCGCCTGCGGCAACGGCACGGCCGGCGCCTTCGCGCCGCAGGTGCTGGAGGCGATCGGCTGCGAGGTGATCCCGCTCGACACCGAGCTCGACCACACCTTCCCGAAATACAATCCGAACCCTGAGGACATGGAGATGCTGCACGCGATCCGCGACGCGGTGCTGCATCACAAGGCCGATGTCGGCCTCGGCTTCGACGGTGACGGCGACCGCTGCGGCGTCGTCGACGACACCGGCGAGGAGATCTTTGCCGACAAGGTCGGCGTGATGCTGGCGCGCGACATGTCGGCGATCCACAAGGACGCCCAGTTCATCGTCGACGTGAAATCGACCGGCCTGTTCATCACCGACCCGGTGCTTCAGAAACAAGGCGCCAGGACGGCCTATTGGAAGACCGGCCATTCCTACATGAAGCGCCGCACCAACGAGACCGGCGCGCTGGCCGGTTTCGAGAAGTCCGGCCACTTCTTCTTCAACAAGCCCTATGGACGTGGCTATGACGACGGCCTGGTCTCGGCGCTCGCGATCTGCGACATGCTCGATCGCGCTCCCGGCAAGTCGATGGCCGACCTGAAGAACGCGCTGCCCAAGACCTGGTCGTCGCCGACCATGTCGCCGCATTGCGCCGACGAGACCAAGTATGGCGTCATCGACCAGGTGGTGAAGCACTTCGAAGACTTGCAGGCCAAGGGCGCCAGGATCGGCGGCCAGGCGATCCGCGATCTCGTCACTGTCAACGGTGTGCGCGTCACGGTCGAGGACGGCAGCTGGGGCCTGGTGCGGGCGTCCTCGAACAAGCCCGAGCTCGTGGTCGTGGTCGAGAGCCCGGTCTCCGAGCAGCGCATGCACGACATGTTCGAGATGGTGAACAGCGTGCTGCGCACGCATCCGGAAGTCGGCGAGTACAATCAGAAGATCTGAGATGAGCCGAGCGATCGCTCCGGCGTCGGTCTACTCCCTCGCCCCGTTCTTACGGGAGAGGTGAAAAGCTACGCCGCGACCACGGCCGGAATCGGCAGCGCCGTGACCGACTTGATCTTCTCCATCGCGAAGCGCGACGTGACGTTCTTCAACGGCACGGCGGCGATCAGCTTCTTGTAGAAGACATCATAGGCCTGCATGTCCGCGACCACGACGCGCAGCATGTAATCGACATCGCCGGCCATGCGGTAGAACTCCATCACCTCGGGCATGGCGCTGACCGCTTCGGCGAATTTCTTGAGCCAGGCGTCGGAATGGTCCGAGCTCTCCACCGACACGAACACGGAGATGCCGAGCCCGATCTTGTTCTGGTCGACCAGCGCGACCCGCTTCAGGATCACGCCGTCGGCCTCCAGGCGCTGGATGCGCTTCCAGCAGGGGGTCGAGGACAGCCCGACGCGGTCGCCGATTTCGGCGACGGACAGGGAGGCGTCCTCCTGGAGGACCATCAGGATCTTGCGGTCGATGGCGTCGAGGCGGCGGCTGGTCTCGGGGATCTGGACAGCGGCGTCGGTCATTTGAAGAACTTTGTTCCAATATGATGGTTGATTTCCCTATTATAGAGGAAAATCTTCTATCGCAAGCCCGGAATCTCGACCTGCTCTCGGAATGGTTCTAACGCCTGTCGCGTAAAAAACCTTCCACTTCAATGCGTTGAGGCGCCGCCGGACCGCCGCCATGGCGGGTGCATTTCAGGGCTGCGGCGGCCGCGCCGAATCGCAGCGCCTCCCGCACCCCGCCGCCCTCGGCGAGCCGAAGCGTGAAGGCGCCGTGGAAGACGTCGCCGGCTCCGAGCGTATCGACGGCCTCCACCGGAAAGGCCGGCGTTTCTTCCAGCGCGCCCACCTCGCTCAGCCAGATCGTGCCACGCGGGCCGCGCGTGGCGGCGAGGAAGGCGGGCGTCAGCCCGGCCAGTCGTTTCAACGCCTCGCCCTCGTCGGCAATGCCGGTCGTCTCCTGCACCTGCTCGCTGGAAAACAGCAGATGCGAGGCGGCCGTGAGCAGGCCGTCGGTCAGCGCCATCGCACGGTCGACGCCGACGATCACGGGAATGCCGCGCCGGCGCGCCTCAGCGCAGAGATCGATACAGAAGGCGCCGCAGCGGCTCTCGACGAGAACAGCCTGACAATCGGCGAGCAGTTCGTCGGCGTCTGACAGCTTCACGGTCCACAGCGCGGGATCGCGGTAGATCGTCAGCGTGCGTTCGCCTGTTGCGTCGATGATGATCGCGGAGACGGGCGTGGCCGCGCCCGGAAGGCGCACGATATGCGCCGTCTCAATCCCCTCGGCAGCCATCTGGTCGAGAATGAAGCCGCTCGACGTCTCCCGCGCGTCGCCCATCGGCCCAGCAAACGCAATGCGTCCGCCGAGCCGCGCCATCGCGATCGCGGCATTGAGCGCATTGCCGCCGCAGATCTCCGCGAGATGCGTGGCGTTCGCCTTGCTGCCGCGCTCCGGCACGGAATCGACGCGAAAGGTGAGGTCGCGGACGGGAATGCCGATGCAGACGATGCGCGGCGCGATCTCGGATGGCGCCATCACTCTCAGCTCTTGTCGTGCACCCAGCGGCCGAGCAGGTGATGCGCGATGGCGAAGGGATGCGGCCCGGCAAGCCCGTCAGGATGAGTCCGCTTCAGCATCAGCGCCGCCTCCTCGCGCGTGAACCAGCGGGCGTCCTCGAGCTCGGAGTGATCGACGACGACGTCCTCGTTCAGCGCCCGCGCGCTGCAACCGATCATCAGCGACGAAGGGTAGGGCCAGGGCTGCGTCATGTAGTACTGCACGTCGGTGCAGCGAATGCCCGACTCTTCGAGGATCTCGCGGCGCACCGCGTCCTCGATGGTCTCGGCGGCCTCGACGAAGCCGGCGAGGCAGGAATACATGCCCGGCGGAAACTGCTTCTGGCGGCCGAGCAGGCACTTGTCGCCTGATGCCACCAGCATGATCACGACGGGGTCGGTGCGCGGAAAATGTTCTGCCTTGCAGGCCGGGCAGTCGCGCTTCCAGCCACCTTCCTTCATCGCGCTGCGTGTGCCGCAATTGGCGCAATAGCCGTGGCGCTGGTGCCAGCCGACCATCGACTTTGCCATCGCGATGGCCGACAGCTCCTCGGGCGGGATCGCGCCCTGCATTGCCATGCCGCGCAGCTCGGTGACGGTGTAGTCCTCGCGGCCAACAAGCTTTTCGGCCGCCGCCTGGGCGAGGCCCATGCCGAAGATTGCCGCGCCGTCGCGCAGGCCCAGAAAGATCGTGCCGGGATTGGCGCCGCATTTCAGCGCTTCGTCGATCGAGAGCAGGGCACGCGTCTTGTCGCCCTCGCGCTTCACCAGCAGCGAGTCGCGGTAGACGACATAGGCGCGCGAGGAGGACTTCTGCTCCAGCGCGAACAGTTTTTCGTCGTCGCGGCGCAGATGCGCGGCGCGATCGAGGACGTTGGTAACGAAGGCCGGCTGCCCCAGCGGAAACGAGTCGAATGCTGACATTTCTTGTTCTTTCAACCCAACCAGATTTTTCGGCGAAGCGCGCTGAGGAAATTCTGCACCTCGGCGGCGTCGTGCGGCAAGGGCGGCATCACGCCCCAAACCGGCCGCGGCCAGGCGGCGTCACTGGTGCGGCGCGCGATGATGTGAACGTGAAGCTGCGGCACGAGGTTGCCGAGCGCCGCGACATTGAGCTTGTCGCATCTGGTGATCTCCTTCAGCGCGCGCGAGACGCGGGAGATCTCCGTCATCAATTGTGCCTGCTGGACCTCGTCGAGGTCGATGATCTCGACCGCATCGGCGCGCCGCGGCACCAGCAGCAGCCAGGGATAATGCGCGTCCTTGATGACCAGCACCTTCGACAGCGGCAGATCGCCGATGTCGATGGTGTCTTCTTTCAGGCGGGAGTGCAGCGACCAGGCGGGCTCGGGCATATGCGTTTCCGGATTGCCCGGTGGTGGCGGGCTCGTTTGGTCGGACCATACGATACGGAGTTGGCCAGGGGAAGGTTAGGGCTCCGCTCCAGCTGCATACACGGTCGTCGTTCTGGACAAACGCAGCGAAGCGGAGCGCAGTGGATTCCGGACTCGCGCTGCGCGCGCCCCGGAATGACAGGAATTACCCCTCCGCCAGCACCCGCGCATTGGTGCGGACCGAGGCCTCGCTGACGCGAATGCCGAGGCCGGGGCCGTCGGGCACGACAACGTGACCATCGTGGTTGCGAACGCGCTCCTCGAGCACGTCCTCGGTCAGCACGTGATGCGGCATATAGAACTCGCAGCCGAGCGAGATGCCTGGCGTTGCCGCAATCAGCTGTGTGCCGGCGGCCAGCCCAATGCCGCCCTCCCACAGCGTGCCGCCGTAGCCGGGCAGGCCGGCGGTGTCGGCGATCGACATGATCGCCTGCGCCTCGAACAGGCCGCCGGCCTTCATCAGCTTGATCGAGACGGCGTCGGCCGCCTCGCGCCGCACCACCTCCATCATGTCGCGACGGTCGAAACAGCTTTCGTCGGCGAGCACGGGCGTTTCCAGCGCAGTGGCAAGCTGCGCCATCACGTCGAGAAATTTCCGCGGCACGGGCTGCTCGATGAAGGTCGGCGCAAACGCCTCGACATCACGCAGGATCCTGATGGCGCCGAACGGCGCCAGCGCCTGGTTGTAGTCGACCCGCAGATCGACCTTGTCGCCGAATTCCTTGCGGATCGCTGCGAGATGGTCGAGATCCTCGCGATGTGGCTTCACGCCGGTCTTGACCTTGTAGATGAGATTGCCTTCGGGAACCATTTTTCGCATGCGCTCGAGATCGGCTGCGAAATCGGGATCGGCGATCGAGAACGACAGCGGGATCGTGTCCCGCACGCGGCCGCCCAGCAGGTCGGCGACCGACAAGCCGGACGCCTTGCCGACGATGTCGAGCAGCGCCATTTCGATTGCAACCTTCGCTTCCGCGTGGCCGACCAGCGCGCGGTCGAGCTCGGCCATCAGCGCGCGGATGCGGCGCACGGATTTGCCGAGCAGGATCGGCCGCAGATAAATATCGAGCGCGGAGAACGCGGCTTCAGCCGTTCCCGTGAACACCTCCCACGGCGCCGCTTCGCCCCAACCGATCACGCCGTCGCTCGACGTCAGCTCGATCAGCACGCGCTTGACCGTGCCCTTGACGTTGCCGACGCCCTGCAGGCGCGCCATCTTGATCGGGCTCTCGATCAGGAACAGGCGAAGACGTTCGATGGTCGCTTCGGTCATGTCAGGCCTCCATTGACGTGCCAGACCTGGCCGGTGACGTAGGATGTTTTCGGGGACGCCAGGAAGGCGATGATCTCGGCGACTTCCTCCGGCCGACCGCGGCGGCGCATCGGGATCAGCGCTTCGGTCGCGGCGATCTGCTCGGGCGACAGCCGGCTCTCGCTGGGCTTGTCCTTGATGATCAGGCCGGGCGCAACCGCGTTGACGGTGATGCCGTCCCTGGCGAGTTCGACGGCGGTCAACCGTACCAGCGCTTCGAGCGCGGCACGGCTGGCGGCGGTGGCGGCGAAGGGCGCGAATTCCGGCCGGATCGCATGCGCGACAAAGGACGATACCGCGACGATCCGCGCGTCCTGCCCAGCGCGCAGCAGCGGCAGTGCGGCCTCGACCATCCGCGTGAAGGCCAGCGCCGATTCATCCATCGCCCGGCGGAATTGATCCGCCGGCGTACCGATCGCGCTGCCGCGTCGGGCGTGGCCGCCGACCAAAATCAATCCGTCGAGCCGACCGAAGGCGCGTTGGGTCGCGGCGATGGCCTCGGAGACAGCGACTTCCTCGGCGAGATCGCCGAGGCATTTGACGACGACGGCGCCTTTGGCTTCGGCCTCGGTCGCGGTGGCATCGAGACCTTCTGCGTTCGAGCGCGTGTGGAGCAGAAGCGCGACGCCAGGCGACGCGAGCAGTTTTGCGGTGGCGCGGCCGATGCCGCTGGCGGCACCGGTGACGAGATAGACGCGGTTGATCTCGGGCATCACGGTGTTGCGTTCGCCGGGGGCAGTGCGCCGGTGCGGTGGAAATGGCTGAGGAAGGCGCGCGTCGCGGCTTCCTGCGGGTTGTCGATCACCTGCCGCGCCGGGCCCTCCTCGACGACGACACCGTCGCGCATGAAGATGAGGCGGTCGGCGACCTCGCGGGCAAAGGCGATCTCGTGGGTCACGATCACCATGGTCATGCCCTCGGAGGCCAGTTGCTGGATCACGTTCAGCACCTCGCCGACGAGCTCGGGATCGAGTGCCGAGGTCGCCTCGTCAAACAGCATGACATCCGGCTCCATCGCCAGCGCGCGTGCGATCGCGACGCGCTGCTTCTGGCCGCCGGAGAGCGTCGCCGGATATTGGTCGGCCTTCTCGGCGAGCCCGACCTTGGCGAGCTGAGCCCGTGCGAGCTTTTCAGCGTCGGCCTTGGCCATGCGTCGCACCGTGACCGGCCCCTCCATCACGTTCTGCAGCGTCGTCATGTGCGGGAACAGATTGAAGTGCTGGAACACCATGCCGGTGGTGGCGCGGAATTTTGCCAGTGTCTTCACGTCCGGGAGCTTTGAGCCTTCGCCGAATGCAAAGCGTGTGTCGCCGACGCGGACGCTGCCGCCGTCCGGGACGACCAGCAGATTGATGCAGCGAAGCAAGGTCGATTTGCCGGAGCCGGATGGCCCGATCAGCGCGACAACGCCGCCCTTGGCGACGTCGAGATTGATGTTCTTCAAAACCTCGTTGCTGCCAAAGCTCTTGCGCAGGCCACGGATCTCGATTTTTGAAATGGTCTTGGATAGGTCGCTCATTCGCCAACCGCCAGTCGCTTCTCGCCGCGGCGGACGATGATGGTGAGCGGGATCAGGATCGCCGCATAGGCGACCGCAACCGCAGTGTAGGTTTCCAGCGGCCGGTAGCTGTCGTGGGCTGCGACCTGGCTCTGATAGACCAGATCAGGCACTGCCAGAACCGAGACCAGCGAGGTGTTCTTGAACTGGATGATCGACTGGTTCATCAGCGCCGGGATCATGCGCTTGATCGCCTGTGGCAGGACGATCCGTCGCATGCTCTGGCCCGGCGTCATGCCGAGCGCCGCGCCGGCTTCCGACTGGCCCTTGTCGATCGAGATGATGCCGCCACGGATGATCTCGGAATAGAACGAGCCGCCATAGAGCGAGAGCGCCAGCGCGGACGCCGTAATCGGCGTCATCTCGACGCCGGCCAGGATCGGCAGCGCGTAGTAGAACCAGATCAGCTGCACCAGGATCGGCGTGCAGCGGAACGCCTCGATGAAGGTGAGTGCGAGGAGCCGCACCGGCTTGAAGCGCGACAGGCTGCCGAAGGCGCCGAACAGGCCGAACACGAGCCCGAGCGCGACGATGACCACGGTGAAGCCGACGGTGACGCCGAGGCCGTCGAGAAAGAGCCAGCGATAGCCCCAGAGAATGCCGAAGTCCCACTGATACATGCGTTTTTTCTTCCTTCACCTCTCCCACTTGCGGGAGAGGTCGCATCGCATCGAAGATGCGATGCGGGTGAGGGCTCTTTCCTCTGGGGGAGTCTCTCTGCAGGAGACACCCGCTCCACTCCCTCTCCCGCAAGCGGGAGAGGGAGTGGAGCGGCGTACGCAGATTTAGACTGCCCCAAGTTCGATGCCTTACAACGAAACGCCCGGCGGAATGTCCGCTTCGGTCACGCCCACCAGCTCCATGTTGGTGATGATGGCGTTGCGGATGAAGCCGAGGCCCTTGTTGAAGTCGATCCAGGTGTTGACGTAGTCGCGCCAGGTCTTGTCGTTCTCGCGGCGGAAGCCGGCATTCGACGTCGTCGCGAAGATCGGCGTCGGCAGCACGAACTGGCCGAGCGAGGGGTTCTTCTTCAGCACGGTCAGCGACAGCATGGTGATCAGGCACTGCGCGTCGACGCGGCCGGTCTGCAGCGCGGCGGTGGCATCGTCCGCGGTCTTCAGCCGCGAGATCTGCGCCTTCGGCGTCAGGCGGCTGACGACCTGGTCGTGCGAGGAGCCCTGGTCGACCGCGATCTTGATGTCGGGCGAGTTCAGCTCGGCCCAGCTCTTCGGCTTGAAGTCCTTCTTGCAGAGGATGCCGAAGGCGTTGTTGAAGACAGGCACGGAGAAGTCGATCACTAGCGCGCGCTTCGGGGTCGGGTTCAGGCCGAAGAAGATATCGATCTTGTTGGACTGGAGATCGAGCACCGAATTGCCCCAGGTGGTCTCGGTGATCTCGAGTTCGGCTTCCATGTCGTCGGCAAGGGCCTTGGCGATGTCGATGTAGAAGCCCTTCCACTGGCCGCTGGAGAGATCCTTCATGTAGTAGGGCGCGCCTCCGCCGACTGCGCCGATCCGCATCTTCTTGGTGCGGCGGATGCGGGCGAAGGTCGATTCGTTGGGATCGGCGGCCTGGGCCACGGCCGGCGAGGCCAGCGCGCCTGCGGTCACGGCGCCGATGGCGCCAAGTCCGACAATCGATGCAACATCACGACGTGTAACCATTGGGATCAATCGCTCTTCTGGTTGGACGGAGTTCCGGCAGCGTTCTTAGCAAGGTGGTCCCAGCAGCGAAAGCACAGCCTATCGGCTGGGCAGACCCGAAATTGCCTGGATGCTGGGCAAGATCGAGCAGTTCGCGCCGATACCCGCTTGCTTTCCCGTTTCTTTGGCCCCAAATAGGGACCGGGAGATTGGCGGTGGACGAGCCACTCGCCAACCGGGTCAGGTCCGGAAGGAAGCAGCCCTAACGAGGTCCGGATCGGGTCGCTCGTCAGTCTCCTACCTGTTTTTTCGAGCGAATTGCGCCGGCGGGGCTCCCGCCAGCGCGCTCCTTTCCGCAAAAGCCGGCCGAGAGACATTTCATTGCGGATCGACCGATGACCGACGCTGGCGCCCCTCCGAACCCCGATAGCGCCGGCCAGGCTGGCAACGCGCCCTACCGGGTGCTGGCACGCAAATACCGCCCTTCAAGCTTTGACGACCTGATCGGCCAGGAGGCCGTGGTCCGCACCGTTTCCAATGCGTTCGAGACCGGGCGGATTCCGCAGGCCTGGATCCTCACCGGCGTCCGCGGCGTCGGCAAGACCACCACCGCGCGCATCCTGGCCCGTGCGCTCAACTACGAGATGCCGGACGGCTCGGTGAAGGGCCCGACCATCCACATGCCGACGCTGGGCGTGCATTGCCAGGCGATCATGGAAAGCCGGCACATGGACGTGCTGGAGATGGACGCGGCCTCGCACACCGGCGTCGACGACGTCCGCCAGATCAACGACAGCGTGCGCTACGCGCCTGCCAGCGCCCGCTACAAGGTCTACATCATCGACGAAGTCCACATGCTGTCGACGGCGGCGTTCAACGCCTTCCTGAAGACGCTGGAGGAACCGCCGGAGCATGCCAAATTCGTGTTCGCGACGACCGAGATCCGCAAGGTTCCGGTGACGGTGCTGTCGCGCTGCCAGCGCTTCGACCTGCGCCGTGTCGAGGCCGACGTGCTGATGCAGCACCTCGCCAACATCGCCGCGAAGGAAAGCGTCGAGATCGAGCCCGAGGCGCTCGGCATCATCGCGCGCGCCGCGGAAGGCTCGGTACGCGACTCGCTGTCGCTGCTCGACCAGGCCATCGCGCATGCGGCAGGTCAGGTGAAGGCCGACGCCGTCAGGCAAATGCTGGGCCTTGCCGACCGTACTCGCGTCATCGACCTGTTCGACTCGCTCGCGCGCGGCGACATCGCGAGCGCCTTCAAGGAATTCCGCGACCAGTACGATGTCGGCGCCGATCCGATCGTCGTGCTCTCCGATCTCGCCGAGTTCGTCAATTTCGTTACCCGCGTGAAGATCGTGCCGGCCACCGCCGACAACGTCGCCTATGGCGAGACCGAGCGCGTCCGCGCCAAGGATTTCGCCTCGAAGATCTCGATGCGCGTGCTGTCGCGGATGTGGCAGATGCTGCTCAAGGGCATCACCGAGGTGCAGGCCGCGACGCGTCCTGCCGCTGCCGCCGAGATGGTGCTGGTGCGCATCGCCTATGTCGCCGACCTGCCGACGCCGGACGAAGCGATCCGGATGCTGGAGCAGAACGGCGGCGGCTCGACGGTCGTGGGTAGCGGCGGGAGTGCTGCGCGCAGTGGCGCGCCGGCAGCGCCGACGGCCTCCGCGGCGCCGGTCGTGTCTGCTGCGCCGGTTCGCATGCCGACCCCATCGCCATCGGCGTTCGGCGGCGGAGTCCGGCCGCAGATGGCTGCGCCCGCGCCGGATCCGCAAGGCGCCGCACCCCAGCTGCGCATCACCAGCTTCACCCAGCTCGTTGCGCTTGCCAGCCAGAAGCGCGACGTCATGACCAAGGCCGCGCTGGAAGGGGACATGCGCCTCGTCCGTTTCGAGGAGGGCCGTCTCGAAATCGCGCTCGAGCCGAACGCCTCGAAGACGATGATCACCGAGCTCGCGCGAAAATTCGAGATGTGGACCGGCCGGCGCTGGACCGTGATCGTCTCGAACGAGACGGGCCAGCCGACGCTGCGCTCGATGAACCAGGCGGCGAAGCAGGAACATGCACGTTCGGCGGAAGCCGATCCGCGCGTGCAGGAAGTGCTGTCGCGCTTCCCCGGTGCGAAGGTCGTCGAGGTCCGCAGGCTTGCCCCCGAGACGCCGGAATCCAATATTAACGCCGACTATGGCTCTGACGATCCGCCCGATGGTTCCGACGCCGACGACGATCTCTGAGCCACTTTCCAAGGACGAGCACCCATGGCTGATTTTCTCGGCATGATGAAGCAGGCGGCGCAGCTGCAATCCAAGATGCAGGAGATGCAGGAGCAGCTCGGCAACGTGGAGGTCGAGGGCATTTCCGGCGGCGGTCTCGTCGCCGTGCGCATGACCGCGAAGATGGACGTCAAGGGCATCAAGATCGACCCCTCGCTGATGAAGGCTGAAGAGCGCGAGGTGCTGGAAGATCTGCTCGTCACCGCGCTCAGCGATGCCCGCCGCAAGGCGGAGACCGCGATGCAGGAGAAGATGCAGTCGCTCACCGGCGGGCTCGGCCTGCCGCCGGGGCTGTTCGGCCAGTAAGATGGGTGCGGTTGCAGGTCCCGAAATCGAGCGGCTTGTCCAGCTTCTCGCGCGGCTGCCGGGCCTCGGCCCGCGCTCTGCGCGGCGCGCGGCGCTACACCTGATCAAGAAGCGCGAAGCGCTGATGATGCCGCTGTCATCAGCCTTGCAGGTCGCGCTGGACAAGGTCCAGGTCTGCAAGACCTGCGGCAACATCGACACGCAAAATCCCTGCACCGTCTGCACCGACCCGAAGCGCGATCCCGCGATCATCGTCGTCGTCGCCGACGTCGCCGATCTCTGGGCGCTGGAGCGGGCCAATGCGACGCAAGGCCGCTACCATGTGCTGGGCGCGACCCTGTCGCCGCTCGACGGCGTCGGCCCGCAGGACCTCACCATCGACGCACTGGTGGCGCGGGCGCATGCGGCCGAGGTGCACGAGATCATTCTTGCGCTGAATGCGACGGTCGACGGCCAGACTACGGCGCATTACATCACCGACCTGCTTCAGGACGCCAACGTGAAAGTAACCCGGCTGGCCCATGGTGTGCCCGTCGGCGGCGAGCTTGATTATCTCGACGAGGGCACGTTATCGGCCGCCATGCGGCAGCGGACCCTGTTCTAGCCATCCAGAGTTACGGAACGGACGACATGACGAAACTTTTCGCCACACGCTTCGCCTTGGTCGCGACGATGCTGCTGTTGGCGGCACCGGCCATTGCCGCACAGCAGGAAGACGACGGGGCTCCGCCGCCGTCGAAGCCCGGCAAGCCGATCAGCGCCGGCGAGGTGCTCTCGGGCGAGCTGAACGCCATGAAGGTTCGCGACGTCAAGAACGCGGGCAAGCGGATCGCGATGTACCAGATCACCTCCGAGCCGCGCCGCCTGCCGGCACCGAACGGGCTGTGCGATCTCGAGACCGGGCCTGAGACCTTCCAGCTCGTCACCTCCAGCAACGCGCAGGCTTCGCAGCTGAAATCCTTCGTCGGCAAGGAAATCTCGGTCAAGGTGGACGAGGTCGCCTGCGCCAGCGACCCCGGCCAGATGAGCGAGGCCGTGGTCACGAAGTGGAGTTTGGTGAAGAAGCAGTAGGGGCGGCCCTAAACCCTCACCGGCCCCAACGCCTCGAAATGCCCGCGCTTCTGCAGCCAGGTCAGCAGCACCAGGCTCGGAATCGCCACCAGCACGCAGATCACGAAGAACAGCGGCCAGCCGGTGCTGTCAGCGACGAAGCCGGCGCCCGACGACAGATACGTCCGCCCCACCGCCGCGAGCGCGGTGAGCAGCGCGTATTGCGTCGCCGTGTGCAGCGGGTTCTGGCACAGAGCCGAGAGATAGGCGACGAAGATCACGGTGCCGATGGCGCTGGTGAAATTCTCCGCGGAGATGGCGAGCGCCAGCGCCCATTGATTGGTGCCGAGCACGGCAAGCCAGGAGAAGGTGAGGTTGGCCAGCGCCTGCACCACGCCGCCGATCCAGAGCGAATTTGCCAGCGAATAACGCCGCGCAACGAAGCCGCCGGCAAAGCCGCCGATCAGCGTCGCAGCGAGGCCGACGCCCTTGACGATCGCCGCATAATCGTTGCGGGTGAAGCCGAGGTCGATCACGAACGGCGCGGTCATGGTGCCGGAGAACGCGTCGGTGAACTTGAACAGCACGACGAAGGCGAGGGCTGCGATCGCGTCCTTGCGCGACAGGAATTCGGAGAACGCGCCGATCGCCGCGTGCAGCACGCGCGTGAACGCGGTCTCTTCATGCGTTGCCGCTTCGGCCCGTACCGATTGCTCGGGCTCGGTCGCAAGCAGCGCCGTGATCGTTCCGATCAGCACCATCGCCGCCATCACCACATAGCCCCACATCCAGGCCGATGAGCGCGTGATGCCGGTGCTCTCGAAGCCGGAGACGATGAACAACGCACCCGCGGTCGAGACCAGCATGCCGATGCGATAGGCCGCGACGTAAGCTGCCATGCCGGCGGCCTGCTCGCTCTCGGGCAGGCTCTCGACGCGGAAGGCGTCGACCACGATGTCCTGGGTCGAGGATGTCGTCGCCACCAGCAGTGCGCCGAGCGCGACGTAGAACGGCGAACTCGCGGGATCTGTCATCGCCAGCAGCAGGATCGAAACGATCAGCAGCAGCTGCGAGAACAGCAGCCAGCCCCGCCGGCGGCCGAAGGCATGGGTGAACAGCGGCACATGCAGCGCATCCACCAGCGGCGCCCACAGGAACTTCAGCGTGTAGGGCGTGCCGACCAGCGCAAACAGCCCGATGGTCTTGAGATCGACGCCTGCCTCGCGCATCCACACCAGCAGCGTCGAGCCCGACAGCGCCAGCGGCAGTCCCGAGGAGAAGCCGAGGAACAGCACGATCAGCACCCGCGGCTGCAGGTACACGGCCAGGCTGTCGCGCCATGAGGTCGCAGGAGTGTCGGAGCCGGCGGGGGAGGTGGCGTCGGGTGCGGTCATGGGGAGGTGTTAGCAGATTCTGGGGGAAAAGACTCTGGTGACGCCAGTGAGACGGAAAGTCGTTGACGCATCCTCAATGTCATCGTCCGCGAAGGCGGACGATCCAGTAATCACCAGCGTCTCGATTCAATCACAATTGCCGCAGCGTACTGGATACCCCGCCTTCGCGGGGTATGACAGCGTCATGGTGGCCCGGCTATCGCGGGATAAAGGTCGTCCCAATTCGGGTTGTCTTTCTCGATCAATCGGACCTTCCAGGCCCTATTCCACTTCTTCAGCCGCTTCTCGCGTTTGATCGCATTCTCGGGATCGTCGAACTGTTCGAAATAGACAAGCATTGCCACGTCATATTTCTCTGTGAAGCTCTCAATTAGTTTGGATTTGTGTTGCGCCACTCGGCGGATCAGATCGTTCGTCACGCCAATATAGAGCGTGCCGCCGATCTTACTGGCGAGAATGTAAACGTAATAATGGCGTCCGCCCATCTGCTTTCTCTGGGATACTGGGTCGCCCGGTCAAGCCGGGCGACGACACCGAGAGTGAGGCGGTAGCGTACCGGATCGGTAAAAAGAATCACTCCCCCGCCTGCAGCTTCCTTGGAAACAGCTCCGGCGCTCCCGACACCAGCCGCGGGCCCTCAGCCGGCGCGTCCGTCTTGCTGAAATCCAGCTCCTCGATTCGGCCCGCCCGCTTCTCGATCTTGTCGGCGGAGATCAGGATCTGGCGGACATCCTCGTTCGCGTCGGCGAAATGTTTCTGCAGCTTCAGCACGCGGTCGCGCAGGCGGCCGAGGTCGTCGCCGAGCTTGATAACCTCGGTCTGGATCTGGTCGGCGGCATCGCGCATGCGCGCGTCCTTCATGATCTGCTGCATCACCTGGATCGCGAGCATCAGCAGCGAGGGCGACACCAGCACGACGCGGGCGCGGTAGGCCTTCTGGATCACGTCGTCGAAACCGTCATGGATCTCGGCGTAGACCGATTCCGACGGCACGAACATCAGCGCCATCTCCTGGGTCTCGCCGGTGACGAGGTATTTTTCGGCGATGTCGCTGACATGCTTCATCACGTCGCCGCGCAGCCGCTGCGTGGCGAGGCGCTTCTCCTCGTCGGTGCGGGCATCGTGCAGCGCGGTCATCGCCTCCAGCGGAAATTTCGCGTCGATGCAGAGCGGGCGCTGGTCGGGCAGGAACACGACGCAATCGGGGCGCTTGCCGGTCGAGAGTGTGAACTGGAATTCGTAAGAGCCCTTCGGCAGGCCGTCCTGGACGATCGCCTCCATCCGCGCCTGGCCGAAGGCGCCGCGCGACTGCTTGTTGGCAAGCACGTCGCGCAAGGTCGTGACCTGCGTGGTGAGGTCGGTGAGGTTCTTGTGCGCGCTGTCGATGATGCCGAGCCGCTCGTGCAGGGCGCGCAGGCTCTCCATGGTGTTGCGGGTCGAGTGCTCCATGGACTGGCCGACCCGATGGGTCACCGAATCCAGCCGCTCGTTGACAGCACGGGCCATCTCGGCCTGGCGGCCGGCCAGAGTCTGGGTCATGGCGTCAACCCGGCCGGAGGCCTCAGCTTGAGCGTGCAGCACCTGGGCGAGTCGCTCTTCGAGCTCGTCGGCCCGGATGGCGTGCGCCATCGCCAGTTCCGCGCCGCGTCGCCCGGACCTGGCGATCACGACCGCAATCACCACCAGCAGGATGAGGACGAGGGCGCCGAAGCCGATCAGCCCATCGATGGTGCGCACCGGCCAGTCGCTGAGCATGAAAATGATCTCGTTCATGCCAGCCCTTCTAGCCGATTCGCGCCCCCAAGCGAACGAAGAGGGAACGATGGGGCTAACGGCCCCCTCATTTTTATGGTTAACCAAGGGTGAAGTTTTATGGTTAGCGGAGGGTTAACGCGTTCCCCGCCGCATTGACCGCCTGTCGCGCGCGGCTTAAATCGCCCGCCATGGCCCTCAGAGAAATCATCATCCTGCCCGACAAGCAGCTGCGTCTGGTCTCCAAGCCGATCGAGAAGGTCACGCCGGAGATCCGCAAGCTTGCCGACGACATGTTCGAGACCATGTACGACGCGCCCGGCATTGGCCTTGCTGCGATCCAGATCGCGCAGCCGCTGCGGCTGATCACCATGGATCTCGCCAAGCCCAACCCGGACGGCGAGACCAAGCCGGAGCCGCGCGTCTTCATCAATCCGGAGATCGTCGCGTCTTCCGAGGAGCTGTCGGTCTACGAGGAAGGCTGCCTGTCGATCCCCGAATATTACGAGGAGGTCGAGCGGCCTGCGAAGGTGCGCGTGCGCTTCACCGATCTCGACGGCAAGCTGCACGAAGAGGACGCCGAAGGCCTCTACGCCACCTGCATCCAACACGAGATCGACCATCTCAACGGCGTGCTGTTCGTCGACTATCTGTCGAAGCTGAAGCGCGACCGCGTGATCAAGAAGTTCGAGAAAGCCGCCAAGCGCGCGGAGTGAGTCTTTGTAAGCACCGGCGTTGCCGCACGCTCCCCCTGCGCTCCCTCCCCCCTTGTGGGGGAGGGCCGGGGAGAGAGGGGTAGCCCCGGCGGTAGTCCCAACGGTGCGAAGAACTAATCGGCGCTTGAATCGAAAGACCGCGCCGTGTGGCACCCCCCTCCCTAACCCTCCCCCACAAGGGGGGAGGGAACGCATCGAGTTCTTGTCATGCCCCTCCGTCTGATCTTCATGGGCACGCCCGATTTCTCCGTGCCGACGCTGCTCGAACTCGTCGCGCATGGGCACGAGATCGTGGCTGTCTATACGCGTGCGCCGAAGCCCGGGGGACGGCGTGGGCTGCAGATGCAGCCGACCCCGGTCGAGGAAGCCGCGCGAAAGCTCGGCGTGCCCGTGCTGACGCCGAAGACGTTGAAGACACCGGAAGCGCTCGACGAGTTCAGCGCCTTTGAGGCCGATGCCGCCGTCGTCGTTGCCTACGGAATGATCCTGCCGCAGGCGATCCTCGATGCGCCAAAGCTCGGCTGCTACAATTTGCACGCCTCGCTGCTGCCGCGCTGGCGCGGTGCGGCGCCCATCAACCGCGCGATCATGGCCGGCGATGCCGAGAGCGGCGTCATGGTGATGAAGATGGACGTCGGCCTGGACACTGGCGACGTGGCCATGGCCGAGCGTCTGGCCATCACCGACAACATGACCGCGGTCGATCTGCACGATCGTCTCTCCCGCCTCGGCGCCGATCTGATGGTGCGTGCGATGGCGGCACTCGATCGCGGCGGGCTGCAGCTGAAGAAGCAGAGCGAGGACGGCGTCACCTATGCTGCCAAGATCGACAAGGCCGAGGCGCGGATCGACTGGAGCAAGCCCGCGCACGCGGTGCTGCGCCACATCCACGGCCTGTCGCCGTTTCCCGGCGCCTGGACCGAGCTCTCGGGCGTCAGCGAAAACGCGCGCATAAAAATCTTGCGCTGCGAGCTCGCCAAGGGCTCCGGTGCACCGGGCGCGGTGCTCGACGCCAAGCTCACCATCGCTTGTGGCGAGGGCGCGATCCGTATTCTCGAGCTGCAGCGCGAGGGCAAGGCGCGAATGCTGGCCAAGGATTTCTTGCGCGGCGTGAAGCTCGAGCCGCCGATGCGGCTCGCCTGATGCCCCGCTACAAGCTCACCATCGAATATGACGGTGCGCCGTTCTTCGGCTGGCAGGTGCAGGACACGCTGCCGTCGGTGCAGGGCGCGCTGCAAGCAGCCGTGAAGTCGATGACCGGCGTCGATCTGCGGGTGCATGGTGCTGGCCGCACCGATGCCGGCGTGCATGCGCGCGGCCAGGTCGCGCATGTCGATGTCGAGAAGCAGTTTCCGCCGGGGCGCTTTCGCGACGGCCTCAACGCGCATCTGCGCCCGCATCCGGTGGCGGTGCTCGAAGCGGAGATCGTCCCTGATACGTTCGAGGCGCGCTTCTCGGCCGTGAAGCGCCACTATCGCTACCGCGTCGTCAACACCCGCGCCAATCTCGCGCTCGACGTCGGCCACGCCTGGCGCGTGCCGCGTCGGCTCGATGCCGATGCAATGCATGCGGCAGCCCAACGCCTGCTCGGCAAGCACGATTTCACCACCTTCCGCGACACCGAGTGCCAGGCGAAATCGCCGGAGAAGACGCTCGACCAGCTCGACGTGCTGCGCGACGGCCGCGAGATCATGATCGTAACCTCAGCGCGCTCGTTCCTGCACAGCCAGGTGCGCTCGATGGTGGGCTCGCTGGTCTGGGTCGGCGAAGGCCGCTGGACCGCCGACGATCTCTCCGCGGCGCTGGAGGCGCGCAATCGCGCAGCCTGCGGAATCGTCGCGCCGCCGGAGGGGCTGTATCTGATGAGGGTGGATTATTGAAGCGGGCGTGAGGCGCGCCGTTGCCTCATCATCGGTGTCATGCCCCGGCTTGTCCGGGGCATCCAGTACGCCGCGGCCCATCCGTGAATCACGACTGCCTCGGAGTACTGGATCGCCCGGTCAAGCCGGGCGATGACAGCGGAGCACGGAGCGAGAGCAGCACCTACCCGAAATACCGCGTCAGTATCCCGCGATAGACCTTCGTCAGCTTCTCCAGGTCCACCACCGGCACGCGCTCGTCGACCTGGTGCATGGTCTGGCCGACCAGGCCGAACTCGATCACCGGGCAGTAGCTCGAGATGAAGCGCGCGTCCGACGTGCCGCCCGAGGTCGACAGCTCCGGCTTGCGGCCCGTTACCTCTTCGATCGCGGACACCGCGAGGTCGGTGAACGGACCGGGCTTGGTCACGAACACGTTGGAGTTCGAGGGTTCCCAGACGATGCGGGCCTTGATGCGGTTGCCGCAGGCTTTTGCGAGGCGCGTCTCGACCAACTCGCGCAGAGATGCCTGCGTATGGTTGTCGTTGTAGCGGATGTTGAACCTGGCGCGGGCCTCGCCGGGGATGACGTTGAAGGCCTTGTTGCCGACGTCGACGGAGACGAATTCGAGATTCGAGGCCTGGAACTGCGCGCTGCCATGGTCGAGCGGCTCGTCGGAGATGGCAACGATCAACCGCGAGATATCCGGCACCGGGTTGGCGGCGCGATGCGGATAGGCGACGTGGCCCTGCACGCCGTCGACATGGAGCGTGCCCGATTGCGACCCGCGCCGGCCGACCTTGATGGTGTCGCCGAGCGTCTCGACATTGGAGGGCTCGCCCAGCACGCAATGATCGAACTTTTCGCCGCGCTCGGCGGCCCATTTCAGCAGCTTGATGGTGCCGTTGATCGACACGTCTTCCTCATCGCCGGTGATCAGGAACGAGATCGAACCTTTGCCGTCGGCGCGCGGCTTACCGTCATTGGTGGCGAGATGCTCGAGCACTGCGGCGACCGAGCAGGCGATGCCGCCCTTCATGTCGACTGCGCCGCGGCCATGCAGGAAGCCGTCCTTCACCTCGCCGGAGAACGCGCCGACGCTCCAGGCGCTCTCGTCGCCGGGCGGCACCACGTCGGTATGACCGGCAAAGGTGATGTGCGGGCCTTCGGTGCCGATCCGCGCATAGAGATTGTCGACGTCGGCGGTGCCGTCCTCGCTGAAGGTCACGCGGTGGCAGGTGAAGCCGGCTGCGTTCAGGGCTTTTTCAAGAACGCCCAGCGCACCGGCGTCTTCAGGAGTTACCGAGGGGCAGCGGATGAGGTCGCGGGCAATGGAGAGAGCATCGGTCATGCTTCCGGCTTAACACGCCATTGCGGCGGCGGGCCAGCCTTCTGCGCGGACATTTCGAGCTCACGCTGCTGATCCCAACCCGGCTTACCTGCGGGCGAGACGTAGAGCGGGTCGGCGCCGAAGCGGTTGGTCTTTCTCGAGCCGCGGAAGAACAGCAGCTCAATCCCGCCCCAGGTCGCAAGCACGAATGAGATCAGGGCCAGCATGAAGCCGGCGTAGTCGTTGCCGATCCGGTCCACGAACTGGTTGATGAGCCCGGGGAGGACGAAAAAGGGCAGCGCCCACCAGGCGCTCTTGTCGCGGTCATGCAACCGCTTGATGGACGTTGCGGCGAACACCCACGCGAACAGAGGTGTGCCGATCAGCTTGGCCAGGGCCAGCGGAAGGTCGGCGCGCGACAGCCTGCGATAGGTGTCCGGATCGACGGCCTTGAAGATGTCGTTGACCGAAAAACCGAACGAGCGGGCGCCGAATGCCAGCACGATCGCGGCCATGAAGATCATCCAGCAGACGATGATGAGCCCGGCCAGCCAATATTTGGCGCGGTTGATGCGGCCGTCGAAGCGGAAGAGATACCAGGTCCAGTCCATGCGAAAGGCTCCGGGCGGTGATGCCGTCCAGAGATTGGTCGCGATGGAGGGGGAGGGGGTTCGATGAGGCTATCCGTCCCGTCACTCCCGCGCAAAGACTTCGCCGTTGCGCGGGAATTGACGGTGAGGGATCGAGCTCAATCCCGCAGCAGCTCGTTGATGCTGGTCTTCGAGCGCGTGCGCTCGTCGACGCGCTTGACGATCACGGCGCAGGCGGTGCTCGGGCCGATCTGGCCGTTCTTCATCGGCTTGCCGGGCAGCGCGCCGGGCACCACCACCGAATACTCGGGCACCTCGCCCATGAAGACTTCGCCGGTCTCGCGGTCGACGATCTTGGTCGAGGCGCCCAGGAACACGCCCATCGCCAGCACCGCGCCCTTGCGCACGATGACGCCCTCGGCGACCTCGCTGCGCGCCCCGATGAAGCAATCGTCCTCGATGATCACGGGCTCGGCCTGCAGCGGCTCGAGCACGCCGCCGATGCCGGCGCCACCGGAGATGTGCACGCGCTTGCCGATCTGGGCGCAGGAGCCGACGGTGGCCCAGGTGTCGACCATGGTGCTCTCATCGACGTAAGCACCGAGATTGACGAAGGACGGCATCAGCACGACGTTCCTGGCGATGAAGGCCGAGCGGCGCACAACCGCGCCCGGCACGGCGCGGAAACCGGCGTCGCGAAAACGGTTTGGGCCCCAGCCCTCGAACTTCGAGGGCACCTTGTCCCACCAGTTCGCCTGGCCCGGGCCGCCGGGAATGACGTCCATGTCGTTGAGGCGGAAGGACAGCAGCACGGCCTTCTTCAGCCACTGGTTGACCTTCCACTTGCCGTCGGCCCCGCGCTCGGCAACGCGCGCCTCGCCCTTGTCCAGGATCTCCAGCGACCGGTTCACGGCGTCGCGGACCTCGCCCTTGGTCGAGGTCGAGATGCCGTCGCGCGCGTCGAAGGCGCTGTTGATGGTGGATTCAAGGGCGGACAGGGACATCGGGTTTTCCTCTTTAAATCGGGGTATTTTGATGGATTCGGGCGCTTTTTCGGGATTTGGGCCTGGAGAGTCAAGCTTGGTTCGCCGTCATCACCCGCCTTGCGCGCTATTACGCGCTGGAGCGGGTGATCCGCTACGCCGCCGCGGTCGTGATGAAATCGAGATGACGATGATTACTCGATAGCCGCCTTCGCGGCGTACGACGGCTATTTGGGGTGGGACAGCCCGGCCAAGAACCCCGCCAGATCATCCGTGACGTGGTCGACATGGGCCGCATCGCGGCCCTCGAGTTCCCAATCCTCGCGCACCACTTCCTTGGTGCCGTCAGGCACCACCAGCACGGTGGTCATGCCGAGTTCATGCGGGACTGTGAGGTTGCGGGCGAGGTCTTCGAACATGGCTGATCTGGTCGGGTCCACCGCATGCAGTCCGAGAAATTTCTGATAGGTCTGCGCCGCCGGCTTGGGCTCGAACTCGGCGGCGATGATGTCGAACACGCCGTCGAAATGCGAGCCGAGGCCGAGCCGCGCCAGCACCGCATCAACATGGTCGACCGAGCCGTTGGTCAGGATCAGCTTGCGCCCCGGGAGTTTTGCAATGGCCGCACCGAGCGCCGGATTCGGCTCCAGCGGCGAATGGTCGATCTTGTGCACGTAAGCGAGATAGTCGTCGGCACGCACGCCATGCAAGGTCATCATCCCGCGCATGGTGGTGCCGAAGCGCTGGTAATAGTCCTTCTGGATCCTGCGCGCTTCTTCCGGGCCAACCTGCAGCCAGTTGCACACGAACTCGCCGATCCGGGCATCGACTTGCTGCCACAGATTGACGTGATGCGGATAGAGCGTGTTGTCGAGGTCGAATACCCAGGTGTCGATATGGCCGAAGGCGCGGGGGGATTTCATCACAACTCTCTCAATCACGGCATCGCAAACCGCAGCGTCTTGCCGCCGCTCGACATATCCACCGCGCCAAAACCCGTCGCCGAGAATCCGCGCGCGCCGCAATCGGCTTGCTCGTTCGTCTCGAACTTGGTTTCGCGGGTGCAGAGCTGCCTGTCGCCGCCCCAATTGAGCGGCTTGTCCTTCAGCTTGATGGCGCGGTTGTCGCTATCTACGGCTTCCGCGAAGCTGAAGATCTGCTTCGGCTGGCCGGCGACGTCGGGATGCAGGCACGTCTTGGGATCGATGCGGTACCAGCCGCGGCTGGTGACGGACTTGCCGTCGTCGGTCGCGACCGCCGCCATCACCTTGTGCGGCGTATCGTTGCACCAGGTCAGTCCGCTGGGGGACGGCGTCTGCGCCGCTTCGACCATGGTCTTGAAGAAGTTTGGCGAGCCGACCACGTCGGACGACAGCCCGCGGCTCTTCAGGAAGGCGGCGAGCGCACCTTGCGTCTTCGGTCCGTCGACGCCGTCGATCGCACCGATGTCGTAGCCTGCGATCACCAGCAGCCGCTGGATTCCGGCGAGCCGCGCCTGCTCGTCGTCATATTCGGAGTCCTCGGCGAGATAGGCGACGAGATTGCCGTCGTCGCCCTGCGTCGGCGTGATCTGGGTGAAGGGGGCCTGGGTCTGGCCGCTGCGGCATTGGCGTGCGGCGGCGATGACGAAATTGTCCTGCGCCACGCACAGCATGTCGCTGCCGTTCTGAGGGATCGGGGAAGCGCCATAGACGCCGAGCGCGCGCGCGTTGAGCAGGATGCGGTCGGCGCTCAGCGTGCCCTGAACCACCACGCGGCAGGTGGCGGGATCGATCCTGAACCAGCCGCGCGTCGCGGTCGCCGCCTTGTCGTCGATGCCGATCGCGGCCTCGACCACGTAGGACATGCGGTTGCAGATCTTCAGGTCGGCGAAGGCCGGCGCGGAGGAAAAGAACAACGAGACGGCGGCGGCCGGCAGCGTCATCAGGAAGCGGGTGAGTGTGGAGCGGTGCGGTCGCTGAACTCTCTGCTCGTCATGGCCGGGCTTGACCCGGGCATCCACGCCTGTGCCGCGCGAAAGATCGTGGATGGCCGGGTCAAGCCCGGCCATGACGGCGTCTCTCGTCTTCTCGTCTCTCACTTGTGGATCAGCGTTCCCGTGCCCTGGTTGGTGAAGAGCTCGAGCAGCACCGCGTGCTGCATCTTGCCGTCGATGATGACGACGCCCTCGACGCCCTGTTCGAGTGCGTAGATGCAGGTCTCGACCTTCGGGATCATGCCGCCGGAAATGGTGCCGTCGGCAATCAGCTTGCGCGCGTCCTTCACCGAGATCTGCGGGATCAGCTTCTTCGACTTGTCGAGCACGCCGGGCACGTCGGTGAGCAGCAACAGGCGCTTGGCCTTCAGCGCGCCGGCAACCGCACCTGCAAATGTGTCGGCGTTGACGTTCAGCGTCTGGCCGTCCTTCGAGGTCGCCAGCGGCGCCAGCACCGGAATGAGCTCGTAGCCGATCAGCTGGTTGAGTAGCGTGAGGTCGACCTTTTCGGGGTCGCCGACGAAGCCGAGATCGATTGCCTTCTCGATGTTCGAATCCGGATCGATGATGGTGCGCGTCGTCTTCGACGCCTTCACCATGTTGCCGTCCTTGCCGGAGAGGCCGACGGCCTTGCCGCCGGCTTCGTTGATGTAACCGACGATCTGCTTGTTGACCGAGCCGGCCAGCACCATCTCGACGATCTCGATGGTCGCGGCATCCGTGATGCGCAGGCCGGCTGCGAATTCCGAGACGATGCCGAGGCGCTTGAGCATGGTCGCGATCTGCGGCCCGCCGCCGTGCACGACCACCGGGTTGATCGCGGTCTGCTCGAGCAGCACGATGTCGCGGGCAAAATTCTTCGCGGTCTCCTCGTCGCCCATGGCATGGCCGCCATATTTGATGACGATGGTTTCTTCGTCGTACTGCTGCATGTGCGGCAGCGCTTCGGACAGGATGCGGGCCTGGTCGAGCGGGGAGATTTCGGTCATGAGGCGGATCTCGCTGGCGGGACTAACGCGGCCAGCGTTCTATCTGATTGGCGGGCGAGGCGCAAAGTGTGGCTGGCATGCCGCCGCTACGGATCAGCGCGCAGGCACCACGGCCGCCAGCGTCACCGCGAGCCAGCTCAGGATCATCGTCGTCCCGCCTGACGGCGCGGCAAACGGAAACAGCGAATGGCCGGCATATTGCCGCAAGGTGAGGTCGCCCGCGAACAGCGCGGCGCCGATCACGAAGCCGAATGCCGCAATGAGGCCAATTCCGCCGTGCAGAAGGCCGCGCGCGAGCAACGCGACCACCGCCAATATGGCGGTTGCGTGAAACAGCAGCATGGAGCTGGCGGAGGCAAGCCGGCTGGCATCGGTGCCGTGGGCTGCAGCTGCGGCCAGCGCGACGCCGGTGGCGCCCATCAAGCCGGCCAGCGCAATCAGCAGGCGCGCCATCACGTGCTCCGCTCTTCCAGCAGCCTGGCCATGGCCGCGCGCAGCTCGGCCATGCCGGTCGACGAGCGCGAGGAGGTCGCGATCACGTTCGGGAACGCGGCCGGATGCTTGGCGAGCGCGGCTTCCGTGTCGGTGATGCAGGACTGCAGCTCGGAGGCCTTCACCTGGTCGGCCTTGGTCAGCACGATCTGGTAGCTGACGGCGGAGCGGTCGAGCGTCTTGAGCACTTCGAGATCGACGTCCTTGAGGCCATGCCGCGCGTCGATCAGCACATAGACGCGCGCGAGCGAGGCGCGGCCCAGCAGGAATGTGTGAATCAGCTCGGTCCACGACGCGACCTGGCTCTTCGGCGCCTTGGCGTAGCCGTAGCCGGGCATGTCGACGAGGCGGAGGTCGGTCTTGCCCGGCACCTCGAAGAAGATCAGTTCCTGCGTGCGTCCCGGCGTGTGCGAGGTGCGCGCCAGCGCGTTGCGGCCGGTCAGGGCGTTGATCAGGCTCGACTTGCCGACATTGGAGCGTCCGGCAAAGGCGATCTCCAGCCCCGCCATCGGCGGCAGCGTCTGGATCGAGGGCGAAGCCCAGATGAACTGCCAGTCGCGCGCGAACAGCTTTCGCCCGGCTTCGATCAGCTTGTCGTCTGACTTATCGGTCATCTGAGAAGTCTATCCTCACGTCATGGCCGGGCCTGGTCCCGGCCATCCACGTCTTCACGGAAGTGGCCTCCAAAACGTGGATGCCCGGGACAAGCCCGGGCATGACGATGTGGAGGCAGTTTTGCCTGGCAGTACCGGACGGCGACTACGTCGCCTTCCTCGCGAACGTCGCCTTGAGATTGTCGAACAACTCCACCTTCACGCCGTTGCGGCGCATGATGAAGCTCTGCTGGAGCACGGAGAGCGTGTTGTTCCAGGCCCAGTAGATCACGAGACCCGCCGGGAAGCCCGCCAGCATGAAGGTGAAGATCAGCGGCATCCAGTTGAAGATGATCTGCTGGGTCGGATCCGGCGGCGTCGGGTTCAGCTTCATCTGGAACCACATCGTGATGCCCATGATGATCGGCCAGATGCCGAGATGCAGATAATGCCCGAACACCGGCAGCGCGGTCGGATCGTAGTTCAACAGCCCGAACAGCGTGAACAGATTGGTCGGATCCGGCGCCGAGAGGTCCTTGATCCAGCCGAAGAACGGCGCGTGCCGCATCTCGATGGTGACGAACAGCACCTTGTACAGCGAGAAGAACACCGGGATCTGGATCACCACGGGAAGACAGCCGGCGACCGGATTGATCTTCTCCTTGCGGTAGATCTCCATCATCTCCTGCTGCTGCTTCACCTTGTCGTCGGGATGGCGCTCCTTCAGCGCCTGAAGCTGCGGCTGGACCGACTTCATCTTCGCCATCGAGGCGTAGGACTTGTTCGCCAGCGGGAAGAACAGCAGCTTCACGATCACGGTCACGAGCAGGATCGAGATGCCGAAATTGCCGAAGAAGCGGTAGAAGAAGTCGAGGCCGAGGAACATCGGCTTGGTGATGAAGTAGAACCAGCCCCAGTCGATCAAGAGATCGAAATGGTTGAGGCCGAGCGCCTTGTTGTAGCCGCCGAGGCCTGCGAACGGGAACACGCCGACGACGCCGGCTTCCTTGGCGCCCGCGAACAGCCGCGCATTTGCGGTCGCGCTGCCGCCGATCGCGACGGTGACGGGGTCGAGCAGATAGTCGGTCTGGTAGGTGTGGACGTTGCCGGTGAGGTTCGAGGAGAACCGCGCCTGAAGCGGCGCATTGGTGTCGGGCAGCAGCGCCGAGGCCCAGTATTTGTCGGTCATGCCGAGCCAGCCATTGGTGGCCTTGAAGCTGACCGACTTGGCTTCGTCGATTTTCTTGTAGGCGTATTCCTGCAAGCCATCGAGATAGCCGATCAGGCCTTCATGCAGGATGTAGTAGCCGGAGACCTGCGGCGTGCCGTGGCGCGAGATCAGCGCGAACGGATAGAGCGTCACCGGCGCGTTGCCGACATTGCTCACGTCGTCCTTGATGCTGAAGAGATAGTGGTCGTCGACCGAGATGGTGCGGCGGAAGGTCAGGCCTTCGCCATTGTCCCACTTCAGCACGACGGGCGTGGTCGGAGTGAGGCTGCCGCTGCCGTCCTGCTGCCAGACGGTCTGGGCATCGGGCATCTTCGACGACACGCCCGTCGCAGCCACCCAGCCGAACTCGGCGTAATAGGGCTCTGCCGTGCCCGACGGCGAATAGAGGATGATCGGCGGCGATTTCGGGTCGACGGTCTCGCGGAATTGCAGCAAAGCTAGGTCGTCGATGCGGCCGCCCTTCAGCGAGATGCTGCCGGCGAGGCGCGGCGTATCGATCTTCACGCGGGGGCCGGCCGCGATCGCGGTGTCGCGGGCAACGACCGGCTGGGCCTGCTGGTTCGCGCCCGGCGCAGTGGTGGGCGTCGTCGTGCCGGCCTGCGGCGTCGTGCCCGGTGTCGCGGTCGCCGTCGGCTGCGGATTGGCCTTCTGGAGCTCGGCCTGCGCCTGCTGCTGGGCCCGCTGCTTCTCCATCGCCGGCACGTTGTAGAAGTACTGCCAGGCGATCAGCACCAGGCCGGACAGAATGACGGCGAGGATGGTATTGCGATTGTCGGTCATCACTGGGGTCTCGTCATCAATCCGGTTTGCGGCTGGCGGTTGGGGCGGGCTTTGGCCCGCGTCCTCCGGCCTGTCCTTGCCGCACGGGCTTCGTGAACGCTATGCGCAGATCGTCGAGCATGGCGGCGAAGTCGCGCGAAAGCGCGTCCCTGCGTCCGACCAGCACGTAATCATGATGGGGTTGCATCGACACCGGATCGAGCCGCTTCACCAATTCGCGAAGCCGGCGCCGGATGCGATTGCGTTCGGGGGCGTTGCCGTTCTTTTTGGTAACGGTGAAGCCGATTCTGACAGGGCCAAAGTCGTCGCGGCGACGGCTTTGCAGGACGAACGCGGGACTGTTGGCCCGCGCGCCATTGGCAACGGCGAGGAAATCCGCTCGCTGCCTCAGCCGATCCATGATGAAATCCCGGGAAAGGGGGTCCGGCTCAGGCGCTCAGACGCTTGCGGCCGCGGGCGCGGCGGGCGGCGAGGACCTTGCGGCCGCCGGCAGTGGCGAGACGAGCACGGAAACCGTGACGGCGCTTGCGCACCAGTTTGCTGGGTTGATAAGTCCGCTTCACGGGTTTTTCTCCGCTGACCGGGCAATTTGCCTGTAGAATTGATGGTAAAGTCCGGAAGATGCGGCCCAAACGAGCCGTTTCCGGCCCCAGAAGAGCCGCTCCCGGTATCGCACCGGGTCATCGCGGACAATTTGCGCGGCTTATAAGCGAGCGTCTTGTTTTCGTCAACGGCGCAGGACCGCACAGTTTCGGTGAATATCGCTGTTTCTTTGGGGTTTTTAACCCTTGAGGTGGCGGATGGCGATATCAGCGCCTACATCCCACCTCGGCAGATTAGCGATCCGTAATTTGACCACCCCCGGGCCGGGTCGCATCCTCCATCCGTCGAGCTCCATCAGAAGGCCAGCAGGGGCGAATTTCGTGGCAGCGACAGACCTCCAGCAGCCGACCCAGGATCCGGATCGAGATCTGGATCAGGATCCTGATCGGCCAGCGGACCAGCCGGCGACGCGATCCCGCGGGCCGGGTGGGCTCGGCCTGTCCGGCAAGCTGTTGCTGCTGACCCTCCCCCTGGTGATGATCGCGGCCGTCCTGCTCTACGTGCCCGCGATCGCCAACTTCTGGGTCAACCGGCTCAACGACCGCGTCGCCGCAGCCAATACGGCGGCGCTGGTGCTCGATGCGGCGCCGCTCGGCATGGTGCCGGATTCGCTGTCGCGCCAGATCCTGAAAAGCATCAATGCGCGCGCGGTCGCGATCAAGATGGGCCAGCAGCGCCGGCTGCTTGCCAGCGACAATCTGCCCTCCGCGATCGAGCACGACGTCGACCTGCGCGACATGACCGTGTGGGAGGCGATCACCGGCTCGTTCCAGATGATGCTGGAGACCGGCAACCAGCCGATCCGTATCGTCGGTCCCGGCGTCGGCAACGCCCAGTTCGTCGAGATCGTCACCGACGAATTGCCGCTGCGGCAGGCGATGTACCGCTTTTCCCGCAACGTCGTGGTGGTGGCGCTGATCATCGGCATTTTGACCGCCGGCCTCGTCTACCTCGCGCTTCATTATCTGTTCGTGCGGCCGATGCGGCGGCTGACCGCGAGCCTCGTCGGCTTCCACGAGAACCCCGAAAGCTCGGCGCGGATCATCGTGCCGAGCCAGCGCAGCGACGAAATCGGCGTTGCCGAGCGCGAATTGTCGGACATGCAGCGCGACCTGATGTCGATGCTGAATCAGAAGAGCCGGCTCGCGGCGCTCGGTCTTGCCGTTTCCAAGATCAACCACGATTTGCGCAATCTGCTGGCCTCGGCGCAGTTGCTGTCGGACCAGCTTGCCAGCGTGCCCGATCCGCGGGTGCAGCGCTTTGCGCCGAAGCTCGTGCGCTCGCTCGAGCGCGCCATCGCCTTCTGCCAGTCGACGCTGTCCTACGGCCGCGCCCAGGAGGCCGCGCCCGACCGTCGCATGATGCTGATCGAGCCTGTCGTGCTCGAGGTGCGCGAGACGGCGGGTCTTGCCAATGATGCGACGATTGCCTGGGTCGCCGCGATCGAGCGCGGGCTCGCGGTCGATGCCGATCCCGACCAGCTGTTCCGCGTGCTGCTCAACCTCGTGCGCAATGCCGCCCAGGCGCTGGAGAGCCATGCCTCCGGCGACGGCGGCCCGCAGCAGATCCGGATCACGGGAAAGCGCGAGGGCGCGGTCGCCATCCTGGAGGTCTCCGACACCGGCCCCGGCGTACCCCAGAAGACCCGGGAGCACCTGTTCGAGGCGTTCCAGACCTCCGGCCGCCCCGGCGGCAGCGGGCTGGGCCTTGCCATCGCCGCCGAGCTGATCCGCGCCCATGGCGGCGACATCCATCTGGTCGAAGGCACCATCGGCGCCACCTTCCGGATCGTCATCCCCGACCGCCCCGTGGAACTCCTCTCCATCCGCAACGAACGGCAGCGGGCGTAAGTCGGCCGGCGGCCGACGTCTGGCGGCCGTGCCTACCTGCTATCCGTCATTCCGGGCCTGGCCCCGCGGGCCATCCCGGAAGGACGACAGCGTGTGAAAATACGCGAAAATCTCCCCATTCCGGACCTTGCCAACCGGGGCAAGAGCGGTTAGTCAAAGCGCTCTTTCGCACCCCTCCGGCGCTGCCCGGAGGCTGCGTGTGGGCCTCGCCCGCACCATCAGCGAAAAACGCGCCCGTAGCTCAGCTGGATAGAGCATCAGACTACGAATCTGAGGGTCGGACGTTCGAATCGTTCCGGGCGCGCCATTTATCTTGCTGAAACAGCTTGAGATTTTGCGCCGCAAGGCAGCTGGTCAATTTTCTAGTTTGCAGGCAGTTTGCAGAAGTAACGCTTCTGCGGTCGGCAGGCCGCTGTGAACTGGCGGTTCTCTTTCGCGCATGAGAATGGTTGAGAGTCCCACTCTCTCCGCCACCGTCAACCGGCGTCGGAAAAGCCCTTCAAATTCAAGCGGTTCGAGAACGGCCGCTTTTCGATAGGGTAGCACCTCGGTGTAGCACCCGCCACTGGTTAAGAAGTGGTTAATGCTGATTACGCGCGGTCACTACCGAAGCCACGTTACAGGAGCTTTGACGGTGCCGTCAAAGCGAAGGCATGACATCTCACGTGGTGCGGATGTCGAGCTTCTCGCCGTCGATGACACGACGGTAAATCTCGGCGTTTGCTGCCGCTTCCTTCGCGAAGCGTCGCGTCGGCAGGGAGCAGGCCGGGAGGGCGGGATCGTTCCCCGATTGCGCGTTGAAAGGGATTTCCCGCAACTCGATCTGGTGGAAGCCCAGAAGCAGGGGTTCGATCAGCTTTCCAACGTCGACTCGTCCGATGCGGGCGGTGGATTCCGCGTCCCGTACTTTCGCCGATAGGAATCGAGAAAATCCCGATCGCAACAGATGCAGCGACCGCTCGAATCCTTCGCCCGCGGATCGCCCAAGACCGGCGCGAGGGGACGCAGCAGATTAATCCGCGTCGTCGTGGTGGACGCGGCCGGCATGCCAGCCGCGTGCTTCACGAGATCGGCCGCGAGCATGATCCCGGCGAGCGCCGACTGAAAGGCCATGGGCACGACGGCCGTGCCTGCGTTGGTGCCGCCGGTCAGGCCGACCATCAGGCCACCGCAGATGGCGTTCCGATAGAACGTCCGCACCGGCTGACCGACGAATTTCTCCAAGGCCTCGAACGGGACGTCGAAGGCGGCGGCGACGCGCCGGACGAACGGCTCGGACACCGGTTGATGCGTCTGCAGCAGCACCCGGATTTCCTGGCGCGCGTTGGGGATCCTCAATTCTTCCGCCACCCGTTCGTCTTCGTTCTTGACCGCGCCGGTCGGCAGGTACAGGCAAGCGAGGCATGCTCCGGCGGCCGCGAAGTCGTGCCGGGAGACGCCGAGGTCGACGTCCTGGGTCCAGGCGTTCACGATCCATTTGGGCAGCGACGCCTGCAGCGCGATGCGATCCTCGGCGGTGTCCAGCGCCACCGCGACCCGTTCGAAGGCGCGCTTGCGACGACCGTCGACGTAGTCGCTCCATCGTCGGGGATGCGTTCTGACCTTCAGCGTGTCCTGGGTGAAGAACGCGCGGGCCAGCCGGACCTTCCGGCGACCGACGTCGTCCTGCGTGGCCATGACGTAGCGCTGCAGGTTCGAAAGGTCGGCGTTCTCGTGATCGACCAGGTTGAGAACGCCGGCGAGGCTTGGAACGCGTGACAATGCCCAGACGGCGCCGTTGCCGATCGCGCCGAGTCCCACGAGATAGGCGTCTCCCAGGTCGCAGCGCTCCGGCAGCGGCGATCCGGCCGCCGGACCCCGAAGATAGGTTGACAGCGACAGGTCGATCCGGTCGTCGAGATCGCCACGGGGGAGCTGATCGGCGAAGATCCTTCTGAAGACGTTGGCGGCTCCGAAGCATGCGGCAGCACCGGCGCCGAAAGGATTCGTGGTCGGGCCGAATCCCACGGGCCCATCCCGCGACAGCAGCGCGCGCCACCCGTTCGAGCCGATGTTGATGACGTCGAGCCCGGCCGCCGCCGTCTTGCCGACGTTGACGACGGTGCAGGCGCCAGCGACCTCGTCCGGCAGTTCGATCTGGTCGTTGATGCTGCGCGCGAGCTGTCGCAGACCGGCTGCGTATTCGCCGGCCGCGGACCCGACCGGATGGATGGCCAGCATCGGATAGAGTCGGGCGAGGAGGCGCACCGACAGGTCGAGAGTGGCGCGACCTTCCGGCGAGTTGACGGCGGCATCGTCGAAGGACAATGCGACGGCGTGCGCCGACAGGCGATCCTTGAAATCCTCTAGTCGGAAGTTCGCTAGAACCTGCGAGGCGGCTGTGGCGCTTCTGTCAAAGAAATTGGCGAAGGCCATCGCTACTCCACGATCGTGATTATGCGGGCGGCCTGCGACGCGGGGATACCGCGCCACGCGCCGGAAGCATCCAGCCGGTACGAGGCGAGCCGGTCGATCGCGAAAGGGCCGGTCGCGAAGTCGGGCATCACCAGCGAGAAGCAGCCTACCGTGGTCGCGACGGCGTATCGGTCGTCGGTGCCGGAATGGTAAGCCCGGCCCGGATGACTGTGGATCTGGGCGATCAGCGAGAGCTTCTTGCGGTAGAGCCAGACGTTCAACCGATGCAGTTCCTCGGGCCCGGTGATTACGCAGACGCCGTCCTCGGTGCGCATGTGTTTCTGGGCGGGAATGACCGCTTCCTCGACCGTGAACGTGTCGCCGGTCTGCCGGCCGGCCCATAGACCGAGACCTTCAAAGCCGTCGCGTCCGACTTTACGCATGTGGGCGTGGACCGCGTCGGCGCAGCTCCGCGGCACCCGGACCGAGCGGACGTCGGCGAGCCGCATCATTCCCGAAACGCCTCCGGATTGGCTCCCAGCGCGAGCGTGGTGGCCTGTACCTGGATCTGGAACGTCGACAGCGGCTCGACGCCGTAGGTCCAGATCTTGTCCAGGATGAAGGCCAAGGAGCCTTCGCCAGAAGCGCGATGCAGAAGCCATGAATCACCGGTATGGGCGGGGTTCTCGTGATATTCGCGGATCCCAGGCAGGCAGATGAAGGGATGGTCGTCGGGGCCGTTGAACTGCACGATGTTGGTGACGGGGACGGTGCCTTGCTGGAGCATCGCCGCGAACATTTCGGGCGGCATGCTCTGACGCCGCAGCATGGAGAAGTTGAGGTTGCGCGCGACCAACGGCTCGCGCGTGAACGGGTCCACGAAGCGGACCGACGGCGGCCGCAAGTCGTAGTCGGTGAAGTCGATCACGACCGCCGCGACGATGGGGAAGGGGCGCAGCTTCGGCACCGCGAAGGCGATACAGACCTCGGGGAACTCGGCGTCGAGAAGCAGCCACCCCCGCTTGCGGTAGGCGGCCTCCATCTTCCGGTACGCTGCGATCTCGCGGTCGAACTTGGCTCGCGAGACCGCGGGATCAACGACCTGCGGCGTCCGCACCTGCAACTCCCGCCTTAAGGCTGAGGAAGAGCGTGACCTCCTTGCCGAAGTGATACTCGCCGACGCGCTTGTCGGGATCGAGCACCGCACCGGCCTCGTCCTTGATCTCCCAGTTCTCCGGCGGCTGAGCCAGGTTCTGGGTTTCGGTCAAGGCACGCTGGCGGACCTCGGAGAGCTTCTCTTGCTGGGTTGCCTCGATCGTGACGGGCTGGCCGTTGACCACCATGGTGATCTTGACGACGTCGCCGTGGTGATGACCGTGATCGTCGCCACCATGGTCATGGCCGCCGTCGTGGTCGCGCTCGCGGCGGGCTTCTTCCTCGAGCTCGTGCGCCCGGCGCTCGAGGTCATGGGCGCGCTCCTCGGTCGAGTGGGCGGTCTCTTCCAGTCGCTCGGCCTCCTGTTCGAGTTCTTTCGCCTCGAGGTCCAGCCGGTCGGCATCCTTCTTTTCGTGATCGTGCATGATCGATTCCTCGTTCGGGCACCGGAATCGGCCACCCACTAGGCCATTAGCCTAGCTGGATTTTCGTGAGAGAGTCGTTACATGGAACATTAATTTTTAGTAATGTTTCTATTAAGCACAAATATGTTTGTGTGATTGACGCGCGAATCAAAAAGCGATTCTCTCCTACAATGACTGATTTGGAGATCTACAGAATTGTTGGTGCCGGACTTGCGGCGCGGAGGAAAAAGCTGCGCCTGAAGCAGTCAGAGGTCGCCGACCGGATCGGTCTCAAGAGGGCCTCGTTGGCGAACATCGAGCGGGGGCGCCAGAAGCTCATGCTCCATCAAATCTACAAACTAGCCGCGGCACTTGAGGTCGAGTCGATCACCGACCTCGTGCCGAGCAATTTCTCGTTTGAGCAGGCGAGCGGCCCGCTGATGATCGAGGGCAGCGACGTGAGCGAGGCACAGCGGGCGCAGATTGAGCAATACATTAGACGGACGGGCGGGAGCCGGACATGAACGAGCTGGAAGAGGCGAGAGCGAGTGCGCGCGCCCTAGTAAACAAACTCGGACTGAAGGCGCCTCCGGTCCCGGTGGAGAAGCTCGCGAAGGCGGTGGGAGCTCGTGTGGAGTACGCGCCTTTCGACGAAGAACTGTCGGGAATGGCGTTCGTCCGCGACGGCAAACCCGTCATAGGAGTCAATTCAAACCATCATCCGAATCGACAGCGCTTTACCATCGCGCACGAACTGGCCCACGTGGTGTTGCATCGATCAAAGTTGGACGCAACGGTGCTGATCGACAAGGGCCAGAATTTCCTCCCGCGCGACTCCGTCTCCGCCGAGGGTATCGATCCGTTCGAAAAGCAGGCCAACGCGTTCGCTTCCGAACTATTGATGCCGGAGCGGCTCGTACGACAAGTTCTGTCGGAGTCGTCTCGCGACATACAGGATGATGAGTACCTTATCAGCATTGCAAAGCGCTTCCGCGTCAGCCTTGCCGCGCTGCAGTTCAGGCTTGGAAGACTCTAAGGCGACATCGTCGTGGCCTTCATCCTATACGACCTCGAAACTTCGGGTCTTAACAAGCGATTCGACCAGATCCTCCAGTTCGCCGCTGTCAGGACCGACCCCGATCTCGTCGAGACCCACAGGTTCGAGACGAAGTCGCGCCTTATGCCGCACGTCGTCCCCTCGCCACAGGCCTTGCTCGTCACCGGTCATACCCTCGACGACGCGAACAGCCTTTCGAGGCAGTCGCACTATTCAATGGTGTGCGAGGTCGCGAATACCCTTGCTTCCTGGTGCACCGCGACGTTCCTCGGATACAACTCCATCCGCTTCGACGAGGAATTCCTGCGTCAAGCGTTCTATCAATGCCTGCACCCAATCTTCCTCACCAACACGAACGGGAATGCCCGCGCAGATGTCCTCAACCTAATGCGAGCCGCAACCACGCTGCACCCTTCTGTGGTGCGTGCCGGCCTTGAGCCGGATGGGCGTCCTACTCATCGTCTCGGTGCCATCGCTGCGGCGAACGGCATCTTGTCGTACAAGGTCCATGACGCTGCGGCCGACGTCGATACGACGCTCGGGCTGTGCAGGCTGGTGCGAGCCGGCGCGCCCGATCTATGGTCGACGTTCCTGCGCTTCTCGTCGAAAGCGGCAGTAGTAGATTTCGTCCGGGACGAGGACGCATTCGCTTATTTCGATTATTTCGGGCGCCCGCAGGTGATGCATTTCCTGACAAGGTTCGGCATCAGCCCCCGCGACGCCAATGCGCATTATTGCCTCGACCTGACAAGCGATATCGACGCTTTGCGCAAACTCGACGACGGCGAGCTCGCGGCCCGCATGACAGTGGAACCCCGTCCCATCCGGCGGCTGAAGGTTAATGCCTCGCCACTACTATACCCGTTGTGGGACATCGATGCTGAACGTTTTCACGATCTGACGGAAGACGAGTGTGCGCGGCGAGCATCTTCAGTTCGTAGCGACCCCGAATTCATGGCCGCGCTCACCCGTGCAGCCGCGACCCTCGATCTCGCTTATCCGCCTTCCGATCATGTCGAAGAGCAGATTTACGGCGGTACCTTCATTTCCGACGCGGATGCCGAGTTGTGCCGTCAATTTCATGGCGTTCCATGGGAGGCGAGGCCTGACATAGTCCATCGTTTCCAAGATGTGCGCCTGAAGCGACTGGGGCGCCGGCTTATCTATTTCGAGAGCCCGCATCTGCTCGACGAAGCGCAGCGACTCGTGATTGCGGACGATATCGCTGCAAGGCGGCGTGGAGACGGGAAGTATGCCTCCCCACCCTGGATGACCATTGCGGCCGCCCTGTCAGAGCTCGAGTCGATCCAAGGCGGGGTGACCGATGCTTTCAAGAGACCATTTTATTTGCTTCGATAGGCCGTCGCCGTGTGCCCTTCCCCGCCAAATAGTTGGTTGACCATAGGGCGCTCGAATCTATTGCCGGCTAAGGTGTCGTGTCCGAGCAAGGTCAGCATCCGCCGGATGGGCAAGGTCCGCAACCACCTTGATAGGATATTGCCCAACCGGACGGGCGCTTTCGATGGAAACGTTTCCTCCTGCTCGCGCGACTAGTGACTGCAAGCGTTCGAATTCGCCGCACCAGATCGTTTCCATGTCCTTATCTCTGCCGGCGTCACGCGGATCGGCAGGATTTCCAAGACCGACCGCTCTCACCTGCATAAGGTCAGTTTGCGATCCGCCTGATAGCTCAACCCCATATCCGGGATTAGCCGGCTTTCTGAGAACGACCCGACCGCCCGAGACCCAAGCTGTCATCATCCCCTCAGAGACCTCATAACCGAGGCTTGCGAGCCCCTCCAAGACGGCGCGTCGCCGCTCCTCCGCAGCCATGGAGCGGACTTCGGCCTCGATCAGGAAATCGGCGCGTTTGACCAGTTCCTCGTCATTGCTGCCAGCCTTCGCAATGGCCCGCTCGATCTCGACGCGCAGAGCGGCCGCTTCAGCCGATTTCATCTCCGACAGTTCGGCATGCCGCTCAGCAAGATCCCGTTCGAGGCGCGCGCTCGCGCGTCTGGTCTTGATCGCGGAGGTAAGATCGAGGAGCAGGCTGTCGGCAACAAGAGCCTGCCGGGCGCGCGGCTCGGCCTCGAGAGCCGCGATCCGAGCGGAAAAAGGACTGGGATCGATCCCAAGGCCAGCAAGTTCGCCGAGGAGCTTGTCCACCTTCAAAAGCGCTTGGTCGTCGCTTGCGCCGGTTTGCTGAGAAGTCCACTCGTCGAGCGTGATACGACGGTCGCCGGCACCGAGCCGGTCGGCGAGCGCCCGCTGACGCTCGGTGACGCCTCCGGAGCGGTCGGTTGGCTGAAGCAGCATCAGCCCCTTGCTTACAGCCTTGTTGAGCATCTCAACGGACGCCGCGGCGGTCGTAAGCTCTCGTCGAAGATCGATCGGGATCTCGATGTGGGAAGCTTCGAACTTCGCGAGCAGTGCCTGGGCGGCGGACTTGGCACGCCTCTGATCGCCCTTGCGCTTCGCCTCAGATTCTGCGGCCTTTTCCGCGCGTCGCTCGGCATCGGCGCTCAAATATGAGATTTCGGCTATGACGTGCTTTTGAAGGTCCGTGAACCTGTCCGCGTCGAGCATCCGGCGAATCTCGTCGCGTCGAGCGACAACCCGGTCGATATCAGACTGATCGACCGTCCCGTTGCGCTTACAGGTCGAAGTCCAAAATTCGACGGCAGCGTCCAGGCGCGCCAAGCTACGCCGGCAAATCGAGATGATTTCCGCGCGGGTGACTATCCGGAAGGCTTTCGGACCACTCATTGGTATCCTCCTCCGTTGTGTAGGGCGTTTTCGACGGCTTCCTTGAGGCGTTGACGCTCTTCATCCCCGGAATGGGTCCACGCGTAGGACGAGACCCGGTGAATGAACGGGACCGCTCCATTCAGAACTTTCGGTCGCCAGACCTCGCGTGCTCGGGCTCTTTTGAGCAATTGGTGCCGGGGAGCGTCGCACTCTATGCCTAGCGCATATAGACCCGTGTGAGGATCGGTGATCGCGAAATCAAGACTGAATGCGCCACCGTCGCGCGCCTTGGCCGGCTTCCATCCGCTGGTCTCCAGGAATTTCTCGACGGATTTCGTGAAGCCATCGTCTACGTGGCTTTCATATTCGTGATCCGCGCTCTTTTCCGTCACAAGGCGTTCGAGCAAGGTTCTGCCGGATTCCGCCGATCCATCCGAAACGGTACGGGCGTATTCGAGGTAACCCTGCAGATAGTCCCGCGGTACACGCGGTCCGCTGCGCCGGGTCAGGAGGTCGGAAATCTCCGATACTGGCATGGACGTGACGATGACGATCTTTTCCCTCGCCCTAGTCACGGCCACGTTCAAGCGCCGCTCGCCGCCGGCATGACCGAGTGCACCAAAACTCTTGCGGAAGACGCCATGCTCGTTACGTCCGAAAGTGGTCGAGAACACGATAATGTCGCGCTCGTCGCCCTGAACGTTTTCCACGTTCTTCACGAAGAAACCCATATCCTCGCCGCCTTCGACCCGCTCACGCTCCCGCATCAAGGCATCACGAAACGCTTCGTCGTTTTCGGCGCGGTCTTCCAGCGCGTCCTCGATTGCGTCCGCCTGTTTGCGATTGAACGTCACGACACCGACTGATGGCGGAGAAGCGTCTTCCCAGAGGCCGTTGAGATACTCCACTACATCGGAGGCTTCCTTGGAATTGGTCTGGCTCTTGTAGATGCCGTCGGAACGGAGAACCTCGATAGGCTTGATCCTCCGGATTGTTTCGTCGGGATGACGAACCGGCACGCTGAGACCGTTCGCGTAGAACGAAGCGTTCGAAAACGAGATGAGCTCGCGGTATTTCGAACGATAGTGGACCTGCAGGGTTCGGCATTGGAGAGCTGAGCGGGCAAGCTGGAGCAGGTCGGGACAATCCTTAATTTCCCGCCTATTCCACGTTTCCGCGAAGGCTTCACGCTCCTCTTCGGTCGCTTCCTCTTCTGGCTCCTCGCCATCGAAGATCGCCGCTTCGTCGTTCTCGACCTTGCTCGCGAAGAATGTCGTGGGCGGCATCTGCTTCTCGTCCCCGCTCACGATCACGATCTTGCTCCGGAATAGCGATGGCAATGCGTATTCCACCGGCATCTGGGAGGCTTCGTCGAAAATGACGGTATCGAACGTGCCCGGACGCGCCTGCAGCACCCGGCTCGCGATGTCGGGAGTCATCAGCCAAACCGGTCGTAGCGCGAAAAGGCCAAGCGGAGCGGCCTTCTCGATGAACTCTCGAAGCCGCAACGCCCTCGGTCCTCGAAGTCGAGTGATCGGTTCCCACTCTCGTGTCGGGTGGACGCGGCTGACATCGATGCCGTGGATCAGGAGCTCCCTGTTGCAATCCCTGATCTGCGCGTCGGCTTGGGCAAGCGACGTCACCTTTGCTTCGACCGATCCGCTATCCAGAAGTACCTCCGGATTGGCGGCTTCCATCGCGCTCTTCCAGGCCAGCCGCGCCTCCCGCCCTATGGTTGCCCGGATGCAAGAATCAAGATCGTCCGTACCGATCAGCGAGAGTTCGGCTTCCTTGGAGCGAAGAGTGCGGAAGATAGCGCGTTCCTTGTCGCCGAGACGAACTGAGCGGAGCCGAAATTCCTGGTATGGCGCAAGCGTGGGTAACGCTTGGAGTATTTCGGCTAGGGCGGCCTCGTTGGACCGGCCGCCGTCGATCGTCGCGCGTCGCGATTCGATCCAAGCCGCGTCAACATATCGGGCGAGATCATCCAGCGCCGCATGGCTTTGCTGCCGGACATCCTGCCTTCGGAGGGCGCGATCCGCTCGCCCGAAGAAACCGTCGATCTCTTCGACCTTGCCGGTCATGGCTGCCCGGTCGAGCTCAGCCAGGTTGGGGCAATCGTCGATGACGGTCACGAGGTTGTGGACGACCGCAAGTATCGAATGCAGGTTCCTGGAAAATTCGGCGAGTTTGCCCGGAGCAACGTCGTGATCGGGAGCCTTGCCGAAAAGTGCGGTCAGATATCCCGCCAACTGCATTCTCAGCGGCCTGAGCACCAACTCCAGTTCGGCCCCGCGATGGAAAGATGAGATGGCTCGGTCGTCGTTGGCAAAACTCATGGTCGTCAGCAGAGCGCGAAGACGACGTTTTCGAAGCCAACGCATGGGATTGATTGTTGCCAATCCCTTCGCCGGCTGGAGTACCGCTGCCGCCAACTCCGAAGCGGATCTCAGCTCGTCGTCGTGGACTCCCACCAGCTTCCGGACCTGATCTGGCTGGTGAGCCGATGGGTCCAGCGAAGCGAGGCGTTCCTCAAGCCAAACGAGGCCGGCGAGCATGTTCGTGCCCTTGGACCCGCTTCCCTCGGGACTTCTAAACATGGGAAGCCAGCGTCCGAGGTTTGCGCAAAGGCCCTCGCTGATCGAGCGAAGCTGCTCGGCCGTTCGAAGCCATTGTCGGAAGGAGTCGAAATCTGAAATCCTCAACGAGTCTGCGGTCTCCACTTCCGCCTTCCCGCGTCCTGCTTCCAAGTCCGAGAAGGCACGAAGGGATGTACCGAACTCCTCCGCCGCTCCGCGGTCCGGATTGAAGACCTTGAGAGAGGATAGGGGATTGCCCTCGAACTTGGCCGGAAGCCAATATCTCGCAAGCGGTCCACAATTCTCCTCGACCGTCGCGATGTCTGACGGATGCAAATCCGATAGTAGCGTGCGAAGCGAAGGCGCATCGATCGGCTTCGGCTCGTTTTCCTCGATGGCCAGGAGTTCGCCGAGCAATGACCGATAGGTCAATCCCGTCCGATTTTCGACTTCGTGCAAGGCGGCCTGTTGACGATCGAGTTCCGCTTCGAGCACGTCGATGCGAGCCGCCAATCGTTCGCGATCGCGTTTCCAGGCGGGCGAGCCGCCCACGGGACGACTATGCAGGGCTTCGACCTGGGAACGGATCGAGCCGACGATGGCCTCGCGGTCTCGCGTCGCATCCGTGATCATGACGAACCGGTCAGCAAGTCGCTCTCTTTCGAGGCGCTTCCTGACGACGTCAATTGCCGGTTGCTTCTGGCAAATCACAAGCAGCGATTTGCCTCTGCCGATCGCGTCCGCCACCATGTTGACGATGGTCTGGCTTTTGCCCGTCCCCGGTGGCCCCTCAATGACAAGGCCTGGTGCCTGTCGAGCTTCGATCACCGCCGCCTCCTGGGAGGGATCGCTGTCGGCCGTGAAGTAGCGATCGATCTCCCGCACCGGGGCCGGCGTCGGCGGCGCCGACCTCTGATCCGTGAGACGGAGTGCTGCCTCGAGCGCAGTCGCCGTGGGCGGCATTCCTCTCAAGAGCTGGAGATCCTTCATGACCGCCTGCCCCATAAAAGCGAGATGGAACAGCACGGCTGCCGGCACGATTTGTCGTTCGTGCGAGCCGACTTTCACGTCCTTACCGGGTAGCGGTGCCAACTCGCTTCCCGTAGGCGTGGCGAGCTGGCTGAACGCGTCCATCACATCCAGAGTCGTAAGACTGCCGCGGGTGAGCAGCTCGTCCGCCGCTTCTTGCCATCGTCTTGTTTCGGGAATTCCCACCATGCCTTCGAGGGCTGGGTTGACGACGACGGGTTCCGCTTCCGTCTCGGCGTTCTTTTCGCGCCCGTACCCGATCGTGACGTGACCGCGGTTTCCGACCTCGGGCGACACGCTGACCGGCCAGAGCAGGACGGGCGCGATCCTCGGCTTCGTGTTCGGCTTCCCGTCCCGCATGAGGAGGAACGGAAATCCCATATATAGACCGTCGATCCCGGTATCTCGCTTGTAGAGCAGTGCATGGGAATGGAGAGATCGCAGTCTGCGTTCCAGGCCTTCGTTCTCGGAAAACGCGGCAGGATCGATGTTCACTGCTCGGCCGGCCCTTGCCAAAAGAAGGCTGAGGATCTCCGATCCCGGCAGTCGCGCCGTATTCAACTCGGTCAGATCTATCCGCGCGGTCTTGCCAATGAGCATCCGCGTAAGCGGTCCGCGCAGTACGCCGCCTGATATTCTTTTCGCGAAGAAATCAAGAATGGTCGAAACGTAGCCTTGCTTGGGAAGCGGCTTCCACGTGTCCTTCGGAACCGAGAGAAGTGCGAGAGCCCGACCGATCGGCATGCGTCGGTCAAGACGAAATTCGTCGGCCCATTCATCGACCGTCGAAATCCCGCACCTGGCGAAATTCTGTATACGCTCGTCGACGACCTGGTAGATTTCACGACGACGGCGCGCGAGTCTCGCCGCAGCCTCCTCCTTCGAAAAGGCGCTCAAGCCTGCTGATGAAGCCTGCTTGGCCGCTTCCTCGATCACCTCCTCCACCGAGCGGAATTGGCTCGGCGATGCGCTGAGAAGAATTATCAGGTCCTCTTCGGCCGACTGTCGCCGCTCCACCAGCGAAAGGACGCCTGCATGGTCGGTGTCGGGAAGCAGCCTCCGCTTTTCCTCCCAAAGAGCCGACAAACGGGCCATCGACGTCGAGAGGAGGTGCACGCGAAGCAGGTCTTCGTCGACTTCGATATCGAGTTGTTCGAGGCGCTTTCGCACGGTCTCGGCGCGCAGTTTCAGCCGCCAAAGCATATCGTCCGCATCGACCTTTCGAAGAAGATCTGGAGCCGGGCCCGTGATAAGGCGGAAGCCGTCGTCGGGATGGTCGAGTAGCCAGCCGGGGGTAACGATGTTTCCCCGGACGATCAAAGGCATCGACGGGTTCAGCGTCTTCAACGAGATCGATAGCTTCAGATCTTCGTTCAGTTCCTCGACCCTTGCGAACTGTCGCAGCGCCGCGGGCACTTTGGCGTCGAAGCCCGCCTCCGTAGCCCAGGTCGCCACCGCTCCTCGCAGAAGAAGGCCTCTTGCCTCATCCCAGTTGGATGCTTCGGCAGCGGCAAGTGCGAACGAGCCGGCCGACCTGTACTGCTTGCCGCCGAGCGTGATGGACGCCCGCCCCTCTGCCTCGCCTGCCTTCTGGCCTGCAGGCGCCGACACTGCTTCGCCCGCCAACCAGGCCTGAACTTCCTTCCATTGCCACCGGTGACGGCGATCACTTGCGAGAAGCCCCCGAAGAAGCAGGTCCACGGAAGGATCCAGATTCTCAGGCAGCGGCACGCCGGTGGTCAGCACGTGGATCAGGAAGGCCTGCTCGTTGATGCCTTCGAAGCAGGCTCCTGCGGTGACCCGCTCGAGCAGGATCATTCCCAGGCTCCACCAGTCCGAAGCCGCCGCTACGCCGCCCGCAATCGCTTCAGGCGCCATGTAGCGGGTCGTTTCAAGCGGAGAGGCGATGTCGAGATCGAATTCCGAAAGACGTGCAGAGCCGAAGCTGCCGATAGCGAGGTCGAGCGGATCCCGGGAGCGGACGAAAATGGTGGAGGGACGGAGGTCCCTGTGGCGTAGGCCTGCCTCGGTCAACGAATGTACGGCTCGGGCAAGTTCGCTGATGAACCTCTCCAGCGCCGTCCGATGGCCGATGTCCAGGGATAGATCCGCGATGGTGCCGCCCGGGAATTCCTCTACGACCTCATAAGCGCGCTCGCACCATCGACCGGTCGCGATTATCTCGGCGACGTGATCGCGCGGAAGTTTTCGCAGCAGATCGTAGATCGCTCCGTCGGGTTCGGACGCGGTCGCATATAGCGTAAGTACACCGCGACGTCCGCTGGTATCCTGCAGGGCAGTGTAATGTTCGCGAACGGTACTCGACGACTTGATCCTGTCGAGAAGACGCCAGCCGTCGATGATAGTCTCGGCTGGCGATGGCTCGGGATCCCGTTGGGGTCCTGGTTCGGGCAGCGGTACGGGTGGCGCAGATTCGTCGAGAATTTCTCCACAGGTGCTGCAGATGAGGTCGCCCGGCGAGTTGGCGTGCCCGTTGCGGCAAGTCGGATTGGATGGCGTCGGTGCCGGAGGGACAGGTTGCGGCTGGCCAGGGGGCGTGGGATCGATCGATGACAGGTCCCATCCGCAATTGTGACCATCGACCGTGCCTTCGCAAAAAAACTCGGTGACGGGACGCTCAGTATCGCAATTCGGGCAAAATCTAATCATGCCGGGCGAGCCAGCTTGGAGGAAATTCGCTTGTCTTCGGAGGTGTCGAGTGTCGATCCATTGCTTTCGAGTAATTCCTGCAGTCTGCGAAAATCATTGCGCGCGGGTATACCGGCAAACCAGACGTTGCCGTTTTCATCGAACATGACATCGACGGACCGATCCCGCTCATCGGCCAGGCGCTCGAAGCTGGCGAATCGGGCGCGGCCTTTTTCCGTGATGAAGTGAAGTTCCTGATTGTCGCTTCCTCGCAGGGCAAGTGTCTGCTTTTCCTCGAAGTCGAAAGGCCCCGTAACGAGGGCATCGATCGTACCAGGGGACGTGCCAGCCATGTCGCGGATATGCGCCCACGGATATCCCGTGAAGACGAGTATGTCGGCCTCGGTCTTAGACCTAATTCGTGCCGCTAGTTCCAACAGAGCGTCGGGTTGGTCGAAAGGCTCGCCTCCTGAGATGGTGATGCCGTCGGCCTTAGATATCCACGGAATGATGGAATTGACGACTTCTTCGACCGTCGTGTTTCCCTGTCCTTCCACCCAGGTGTCCATGGAAATGCAGCCCGGACAACGGATGGAGCAACCCTGAAACCAAATGCCGAGCCTTCGTCCGGGTCCTAAAGTCGTCACCGGAAAATGGATACGCGATACGGAGATGCGAACCGTCATCTCTAGGGCTCGCTTTCGAGCCGAAGCGTCGACGATGCCCCGGTTTCAACTTCCAAGACCCGAAATCGGCTTCCTGCTGCTGCGCCACTATCGAACAGACCGCGCGAAAGCGGGTTGATGAGATGGGCTTCGACCTGATTGCGTATGCCGCGTCCGCCGTTCGAAAGATCCGCCAAGCATAGACCTCGCAGCGTCGCGCGGGCCTGCTGCGACAGTGTCACCTCGTAGCCTAGCGATTTGATGTCGTTCAGCAGGTTGTCCACCATCTGGTCGAAGATCTCGTTGGCGACATCGCCGCGAATGAAATCGAAGACGATCACGTTCTCGCCGATGCGATTCAGGATTTCCGGACGGTTGAGCACTTGCTTGAAGTGCTTTTCGATCTCGGCGCGCACCTTCCGCTTGACCGCATCGAACGTCTCCTCGGGCGTCACGTTCGCGATCCGCTCGCCCGCGGGGCCGGGGGTGTAGATACCGAGATTGGAGGTGAAGACGATGAAAGCTTCGGAGAAGTAGACGCGATCCCCTCGTCCTGAGGTGAGAACGCCGTCGTCCAGGATCTGAAGGAATTTATCGAGGATTCTCGGGTGTGCCTTCTCGATCTCGTCGAAAAGGACGACACTGAATGGCTTTTCCCGGATCGCGTTGGTGAGTTCGCCGCCGACGTCGTAGCCGACGTAGCCGGGTGGGGCACCGATCAAGCGCTGATCGGAATGCTCGGCGCTGAACTCGGACATGTCGAAGCGGATGTATGCGCTGTCGTCGCCGAAGAGCAGGCTAGTAATGGTCTTCGCGAGTTCCGTCTTCCCGACCCCGGTGGGGCCGGCGAGGAAAGCGACGCCCCTCGGTCGGCCTCCCCTCGGCGATTGCCCTATGCCGGTGACGGCGCGCTTCACGATGTCGAGCATGTGAGTGACGGCGTGCGCCTGCCCCTTCACGCGGCGCCTTACGAACTCGTCCGCCGAGCTGATCTTGTTGTGGCTTATTTTGCGCCACGGGTCTTCGGTGACGCCGACCTTGAACCGCCGAACCGCATCGGAAATGCGATCGAACGAGACGTTTTCGCTTCGGGAGAGCTGTGCGATCGCGCTGAGGTCGAGAAGCAGGAGTCCTTCGGTCTCGTCGACGAATCCATTGGTCGATTTCTCCAGGTCGGCCGGCTCGGCATTTTGAGCGCCAGGAAGTCCCCGCATCAACGAACTGATCATGGTCCGCCTAGCCAGGTGGTCGGGCCGACCGATCGGTATGTGCCGAATACGTGGATTGCCGATCAGGAACCAGTCGGGAAGGTCTCCCTCCTTGTCCACGATCCAGATCACCGTGTTGAAAAATGGCTGGCGACGATCGCCGGCCGGGCGCGCGCGCGCAGAGTGGGAAAGGATCAATGCGCGCGAAAATAGCTGATGTTCGGCGGGAGAGAGGGCCTCGCTGCGAGTGATTAAGCGCGACGCGTAGTCGATAATGAGGGCAGAGGGCGGGCCGTCGGATGGAATATGCCGTTCAAGGGTCGAGGCCAACAGATCGATACCGCCGGCAGCGGTTCCGTTAGCGGGCGACAGCCCAAGATGCGTCAGAAAGCTATCGTCGGACGGTTCGAGAGCTCTAAAGCCGTTCAAAAGATCGAAGCTCGCGATCCGGCCATAGCCGGTGTCCCTCAGTGCGTCCGGCAGCGCTCTGGTCAGGGATACAGATGTGATCTGGCCGGGCGCGGCCTCATGGATCTGGAGATCCTTGGTATTGCCCGACAGAACGAACTGGCTTCGCAAGGGCAGAAACCGGAGCAAATCGCGCAGCCATCTCGCCTTCTCGACCGTACCAGCCCCCACCAGCTCAACCCCCGTCCACACTCTTTGCGCGACTATAGTAGATTATTCGCCTCTTTCGAGCCCGATCGCCTAGGAAAATGGCATAATGGGCGCACGCTAGACGGCCGAGTAGGGTCGCCGGCGAACGGCATTGTGGTGGGGAATGCAGAACGTCGGTGGGAATTTGTACCTTAGTTCGACCGATCTGGTCGGGCACCTGAACTGCACGTATTTGACTGAACTCGACCTCAAGGTGGTCAAGGGCGAGCTTCAGAAGCCCAAGGTCTGGGACCCGGTTCTCGAAACCCTTGCCGAGCGCGGTGCCGCGCACGAACAAGCCTTCATCGATCACCTGAAGACGCTCGGCATCACCGTGACGGTGATCGATGGAGTAGGGCTGGATCCCAAGTCCATTTCGGCGACTTTGGAGGCCATGACCCGCGGCGATGCGGTCATCGTTCAAGGAGCATTGCAATCGGGGACGTGGAACGGCCGGGCCGACGTGCTCCGCCGCGTGGAAACGCCAAGTCGGTTCGGCGCCTGGTCGTACGAAGTTACCGATACGAAGCTCTCGCGCGAAACGAAGGGGAATACGGTTCTGCAGATATCGCTCTATTCGGACATGCTTTCCGCGATGCAGGGTGTCGAGCCGACTGCGGCCCACGTCGTAACCCCGGGTACGAATTTTGAGCCGGAAACCTACCGAATCGCCGACTACTCAGCCTACTACCGGCACGTAAGATCTAGCCTCGAAACGGCGATCACCAAGGGCGCCGGCGCCGCCTATCCCGAACCGATCGAACATTGCGACATTTGCCGCTGGCGCCGCGATTGCGACGATCGAAGGCGGCGGGACGACCACCTGTCGCTGGTCGCCGGTATCAGCAAGTCGCAGATCGGAGAATTGACCAGACGCGGAGTCGACAGCACGGCCGCGCTCGCCGCCATGCCCGTCCCCTTGGAATGGAGGCCGGAACGCGGAGCTGCCAAAAGCTACGAAAAGGTACGCGAGCAGGCGAGAATTCAGGTCGAAGGCAGAACGAGCGGCTCGATGAAGTACGAGGCGCTACCGCCGATCGCTGGCTTCGGCCTGTCACGGCTTCCCGCGCCGTCTCAAGGCGACATCTTCTTCGATTTCGAGGGTGATCCTTTTGTTGGGGAAGGTGGCTTGGAATTCCTGTTCGGCTACTCCTTCCTCGATCATGAAGAGAAGCCGAAGTACGTAGGTGACTGGGCCTCGGACCGGCGGGACGAGAGGGCCGCGTTCGAGCGCTTCGTTGACTTCGTGACCGAGCGCCTCAAGTCCTACCCTGATCTGCATATCTACCATTTCGCGCCGTACGAGCCGGCTGCCATGAAGCGCCTTATGGGCCGTTATGCCTCGCGCGAGAATGAGGTCGACAACCTTCTGCGGGCCGAGATCTTCGTCGATCTGTTCGCCGTCGTGCGTCACGGGATTCGCGCCAGCGTGGAGAGCTATTCGATCAAGAAGCTGGAGCCCCTGTACTCCTTTACCCGCAGCGTTCCGCTGGAGGACGTCGGGGCGGTCATGGCCAGGATTCAGGCGCGCCTTGAAATGGCGGATGCCGCCGGCGTTCCCGATGCGGATAAGGACACGATCCGCGGCTACAATAAGGATGACTGCGACTCGACGGCCGCTTTGCGGGAATGGCTCGAAGCGCTGCGCGCCAGTCTCATTGCCAGCGGCGAAGTGATCGAACGGCCCGTTCCAAAGCCCGCGGAGATCAGCGAAAAACTGGGTGATTGGCAGAGGAGGGTGGCAGTACTCGTCGGAAGGCTTACGGATGGTATCCCCGACGACGTCGCCGAGCGGACGACAGAGCAGCAGGCCCGCTGGCTATTGGCATTTATGCTGGACTTCCACGGCCGGGAGAAAAAGGCCGTTTGGTGGGAATATTTCCGACTACGCGATCTTTCCGCCGAGGACCTCCTCCACGAACGCGCCGGTCTCTCCGGGCTTACGTTCAAGGAAGCAGTAGGCGGCACCCCAAAGGCGCCTGTTCATAGGTACAGCTTTGTCCTTCAAGATACCGATCTTCGGCCCGACAGCGAGCTCAGGAGCATCGGCGGTCAGAAGTTCGGTAGCGTCGTCGCCATCTCGCATGACGATCGGACCATCGACATCAAGAAGCGAGGAGACACCGCGGAATTCCATCCGGAAGCCGTCTTCGGCCACAAATCGGTGGATCGCGACGAACGTCCCGAGGCTCTCTTCCGGCTGGGACAGTACGTGGCGGAAAACGGAATTGAAGGAGCCGGCGAGCACCGCGCCGCGCGCGATCTTCTCCTATCGACGGCGCCGCGGCTGCAGGGAGCGAGCCTGCAGGGCGTTGGCGAGGATAGTTTGAAGACCGCAACCCGGGTTGCGCTTGCGTTGGACCAGAGCGTCTATCCGGTTCAAGGGCCGCCGGGCGCCGGGAAGACATTCACGGGCGCCCGCATGATCTGCGCTCTTGTGCGCGCAGGAAAACGAGTTGGGATAACCGCCAATAGCCACAAGGTCATTCGGAATCTTCTCGACGAGGTCGTCGAAGCTGCCGGTGAAGAAGGTCTTCCGATCCGCTGCGTTCAGAAGGTCGATGAGAAGCATCAAGAAGACGATCTCGACAGCTTAAGGTTCGTCAAGAAGAACGAGCATGCCCTCGACGCGTTGCGGACAAACTGTTCGGTCGGCGGGGGGACATCGTATTTCTGGGCCCGGCCGGACGCACGCCTAAGCGTCGATGTGCTGTTCATCGATGAAGCCGCGCAGATGGCTCTCGCGAACGTGTTGGCCGTTGCGCAAGCCGCGCAAAGCGTAGTCTTACTGGGTGATCCGAGACAATTGGAGCAGCCAATTCAAGGGAGCCACCCGGATGGCGTTGGCGTGTCAGCTCTTGACCATGTCCTCGGGTCTCATGCGACCATTCCGGTCGATCGGGGTTTGTTCCTCGACGAGACGTGGCGGCTGCATCCGCTCATCTGCGCCTTCAATTCGGAACTATTCTATGAAGGTCGCCTGAGGTCGCGGCGGGGACTTGAGCGGCAGGAAATCAGAACCAAGTCCGGACTCAACGGTTCTGGCCTTCGCTACCTTCCGGTCCAGCACGACGGAAATCAGAGTTCGTCGCCGGAAGAAGCCGATGCGATCCGCGACCTAATTGCGGACATCCTGGGATCCGGTACGACCTGGGTCGATCGAAAAGGTAGTGAGTCCCCGATTTCGCTCGAAGATGTCCTGATCATCGCGCCATACAATGCGCAAGTCTTCGAACTTCAGGAGCGACTTCCCGGCGCTCGAATTGGCACCGTGGACAAATTTCAGGGCCAGGAGGCGCCCATCGTCATCTATTCCATGGCGACCTCAAGTCATGGGGATGCCCCGCGTGGAATGGAGTTTCTGTACAGCGCCAACCGGCTGAACGTCGCGGTTTCGCGAGCGAAGTGCGTTTGCATGGTAGTCGCTTCGCCGCGTTTGTTTGAAGCAGAGTGCCGCACGCCTCGCCAAATGCAATTGGCTAATGCGTTTTGTCGGTATGCCGAAATGGCGTCGGTATTGTAGGTGGTGTCCTCGATATGGACTGAGCAAATACTCCAATCATCAAATTGAAATGAACTTTCGTGCTCGAACGAAAAGCCTGTAGATTAAGGACGAGGTCCTACCGAGCCAAACCGCACGGCTCGGAATGCATCGAATGTTCGGCGCCGAGGCGGGATCTTTCGATTAGACTGCGTGCTTCCGTCAGAAGCACATTCCACAGCTTGCCCGTGTCTCGATTGAGCAACTCAAAGACCTGCTCCATCGCATCCCAGAATTGTTCGGATACCTCGCCAGGAGAACAGCCGGACATCTCCCAATCTGATTGCGACATCTGTTCAGGAGAATCCTCCAGCGTAGTGTACAGTTCGTCGAAGATCTCGTTGTGCCAGCAGGCCTCAGCCACCGCTCCTGCAACGGCCACCATGATGCGCGTGCTCGCATCGACGTCTAGCATCAGGCATCGGGTCGACCCCACCCACTCCTTGTCCGTGTAGTCTTGGGGGTCAATCTTTCGAATTTCCGCCTGAACGCCAAATAGCCCGAGATACCTCGCAACGACCACGTGCCCAGCCTCATGAACGGCCGCATAACGGCGGTCCTTTGCGGCGATCTTGGCGCGCCGCGCAGGAGAAAGCTGATCCAAGGAATGGTCGGTCATAACGATCCCTCTTTGATAGGCATTTGGACAAAACCTCACCGAGTTGATCCGCGGCCAGCGGTCCGCCTAGCGGTTCGTCTTGAGCGAGCCATCATTTGCGATTTTAGTCAGCGCAGAAATGCCTATCGAACGCCGATCCTGCTGAAATCTGCGTTAGTAGGCGCCGCGTTCCTGGAGAACGACGACAAGGACGCTGGCATAGGGCTCGGCCCTTGCCGGATCCGGATCGGCCGCTCCGTCCCAGCCTTCCTCGACCAGGGGAAATTCGACGACTTCGCATCCCGCCTCTCTCGCCACCATGTCGAACTCGACATACCCGCCGCCTTCGGTGCGGCAGGTATGCTCGATCGTACGATGGCTGCCGAGCGCGGGCTCGACGATGCGCCCCGAAACTTCCGGCATACGGACGGTGAATTTCTCGCCGACGTGCGCCCTAATGTAAGTCCCGGCGCAAGTGTTGGTGATGTCGTACTGCTTCATGAGCTGTCCTTTGCTTTTGCGGGTCCTCCGTGACGGGAGGGCCGCTTTCGGCTGCTGTGATCCTGACGCGCGCTAGACGTCCGGACGATGCCCTTTACGATGAGCACGTCGTCCCTGATCGCCTGGTCGGCGAGGAGACGGAGAACCTGGGCCGGAAGCCGCGGCGAGTGCGCCAGATCGTCCCGGCCGTTGGCGAAGCCGTGGCGGTAGGAGTGCGATCGGTTGGTCGATGGCTCCGGATTGTCTGGCTTGAGCCCGTCGAGATAACCCTCGGTCATTTCTTGATGGAAGCGCTCTTCCAGTCGCGCGTCGGCGTCGTCGGTCATTTCAGCATCTTCTCGATCTTGAGAACGTCGTCCGGCGAGTTCAGCGCGATCACGCGAATGCCATGGTCCCGGATGTCGGCGTCCGGCTGGTTCCACGGCAGGTACGGTTCGCAGATCGGTTCGATGATGCGCTCGAGGTCGACGGAGTAGTCGGCAACCACGTCCCAGCCGGCCTCGTCGAAGATCAGGTTGATCCAGCGGCGATCCTTGCCTTTATGGACATCCAGTTGCGCCGTCTCCACCTGCCTGAGGTAGGCCAAGATTCCGTCGCGGTCTGTCGACCGTTGGAATTCCGGCTCGTCCTCTAGCAGGTCGCAGGTGATGGTGTAGCCGTCGGCCAGCAGGGCGTCGACGAGCTTGGTCGTGATCTCGCCGTCGATCCGCCGCACCTCGCGCGCCTTCGCCACGCGGCTCAGCCGCTTGTCGAAGGCCTCGTCGCTTTCGACCCGGCCACCCCAATAGAGATGGTTGAAGCGGATGCACTGAGCGGCGATCATCTCCATCGCGGCCGCCTCGTCTTTCTCCGCATCGCCGCTACGGATCACCGTGGCGTGCAGGCGTTCGTTAAAAGTGTGCTCGGGCGGGCGCCTGTTTGGCCAGGCCGCGAGCACGTAGTGCGTGAAGGCGTCATAACCGTTTTCCTGCAGGCAGGTCGTCCAGCCGCTGCCGTGGCTGAAGACGACCTTCATGGCTTCGGTGGCCGACAGCCGCCGCGCGACTACCGTGTCGTCCTTGTCGATGTGATTTTCGGGAAAGTAAAGGGTGTATGTCTGCGTCTTGTTCATGATGCCTCGCCTTCGAAGTCGAAGCTCTGCAGAAACGCCTTCGTCTTCCTGTGGCGTAGGGCGGCCGCCTTCTCTTCGAACCGCTTCCAGTTGACCGAGTCCTCGAACGCGCTGCACGCGTCGTAGTCGGCGACGGCTTGATAGACCTCCTCGTCGATGTCGGTATCCACGAAGGCGGCGAGCAGGACGCAGAGCTCGTTCTTGTCCCACTTCTGGACGGGCTTCGCGAGCCAGTCGCTGACTTTGTCGCTGTAATAGGGAACGAAGCCGGGATAGGGCGTGAAGCAGTCGCTGATCTCGTCGGCGAGGCGTTCGTACTGGTCCCGCATGCTAAGACTGAACAGCCGCTTCGTCGCCCGCATGGGCATCGTGGCGATGATGCGGTCGGTCGTGAAATTGTACTCGTTCGGGCTCTTGAGCTTGACGAACTTCAGGTTCAGCCGGAAGCCGAGCCTCTCCGACATCTCCTCGTCGAAACGCTCGCAGAAGCACCTCGCGAGAGCGTTGCAGAGACGGGAAGCGCTCCTCGTCTCGGAAAAGATTGCGGCGAGATCCTCCCTCGACAGTCCGCCCTGCGCCCTCTCCGACTCGGCGTGCATAGTCGTATACATCTCTTCGACGTCGGTGAGCAGCTGCTCCCAGTGGGTCTGATAGAATCCGCCGAAGCTCGGGAGGTAGGTCTCGAGCGTCTTGTTGGTATTCCTCGTCATGCCTTTACACTGCAGCGTTGGTCTTCATGTTGGACGTTCTCGAAGCGGCTGCTGGCCTCTTGATCTCGATGCGAAAAGTATTCGGGGCGCCGAGGCAAATTTCAAACGAAATCAATTTTGTCAAAATGACAAAATGTGGAGAGCCGATTTTCGATTGTCGTCCATAGTGTTAGTTGTACCGAGATGCCATCATTGAAACCCGCGCGGGCTAGGCTTTCGTGCGATCGGGAGATAGCTCAGCGGCGATGTCACATTTGGCACGAGCGACGGCACTCACGGGCGATTGGAAACAAAGCGATCGACCGCATCTTTTAGCCAGACAACCTCCGTTCGTTTGCCGATAAGGCGTGCGGCAGTTGGCAGAGGAGCGTCTCCGCTGGTGATCGCTCGGCATAGTTCCTTCGTGTCCCGCAGGTCCAGATATGCGGCAACCATGTCCGCGCGCATCTGGAGAGGCCAAGTCGGTCCCTGGGGATAGCGAGCCTGTTCGTTCCGGATCCGCACAAGCTTATCGGAGCCTGCCGCGCTCAACTGGCGCCTGCTGGCAGTTGTGATGGGGGACGATACCTTTGCCATCATCGATGGCTGGGAAGTTTTCCCCGCGCGCGAGGCCCGCGTGAACACGTACATGGGCCGCCTCTTTTCATGAGAGGTGCCGGGCTTAGAATCGCTCTGGTCCATGTCGAGATCTAGCTGCAGAGTAGGAGGAGAAACGTGTCATGTGATAAATCACATACCACTTTGCGGCTGATTTCGGTAGCGTAAAGTTACCGACCTCGCCTGCCAATTCTCTGCATGGTTAAGAGACAGTTGAGAGATAGTGGCTATTCGTCAAAATTGGCCGCAAATCTAGCCACCATGGGAGGCACACCAGTGGGTCGTTGCCATGCCTCCATGTGGAGTGACTTAGCGAACTTCGATCCACGCTGGGGTGGTCGACCTAACCAAAGTAGCCAGGCAAAAATGGCGTTAGCGCCAGAGAAGAATTAAGAAGACCGTTCCAAACTCTGTACACGAGCAGCATGATTGCTCGAGGAGATGTTCACAGCGATGGCCTCTTCAGGCTCACTCATGAGCGTGATTGCGACCTCACTTGGTCTGCCCCAGGGAATGGGCGTCGCCACTCTGCAATCTTTGCGGAAAGCCGACATGATTACGAAGAAGGGGCGCGGAAGCAGCGCGGCGGATATGCTGCCGGAGGATGCCGCCACGATCCTCACTGCGCTTGTGAGCGGAGCGACCGTCGCTCAGGTCGCGCAAGTTACGACCCTACTTCTGGGCATGCCTCATGTCCTTTCCTTCAAGCAGGGAACGATCGCGAAAGGGTTCAATTCAGTGCGGACACCACCAAGTCCGTTCTACGGAACCTCGAACACATCGACGCTTCACAAAGGTCTAACGGCAGTACTCAAGGCGTCGTGGCACCAGGACGCGGAATTCGATGAGCATGGCGACGTGTGGTACCCGGGGTACAACACACTTCTTGATCTTGACTCTCTTAGCTTCACATTGGGTATGGATGGAGGGCGCTCGGGCGGCTTCGCATTAATTCGGGCTCGGGTGACCAAGGAAGTCGTCATGACGCGCTTCTACAGCACGTGGCCGCTTCGTAGCCGCATTGGCGCTGCGCTTGCAGAAGGTGATGCTCAGAAGCGCAGCGACCTCTTAGCGGATGTCGCATATGACCCGTGGCTTGTTTTCGAAAGCCAAGCCAAGTTGATGAACGCTTCAAGGGTTGAAGGTGCAGTTTTCCAAGAGGCGTTGGACTGTCTAAAGGACGAGGCGCCTAAGTCACGCCAGCGTGTCAAGCGCTTTGCGCAGTACTAGGCCTTTCATACGAGAACTGGATTGTATCGGTAGCGCCCCTCATCGATGCGCTCGAGTTCAGTAGACGACTTTTGCCTTTGGTTCATCGCCTTGCGAAAGGCATCGCGTTCAATGCCGCAGTTCGGCTCATATAGGTCGTCCAAATGAAGAGTCCTTCGCTGTTTCTCGAGGCGGTCGATGGCGGCATCAACAATTGCGGACGTTCGGGCCAATTTCCCGAGCCAGACACGTCGCTTTGCACGACCGTTGGGCGGCGTTTTGAGCCAAAGGGAGAGGGTGCCGTCGACGTCTCGGGCGAGGCCTCTACTGACCTTTTCGATATGCTCTTCAATGTTTGCTTCAGTGAAGTGCCTGGCAATCCACTCAGGAAGCTCGCGGAAAATTTTCCGTGGATGTAGCTTATACGTGCTTTTGGTCAGAATTTTTATGAGCTCCCTTCGGAGGGGGGCGTACATTTTTGTCGGACGGCGCTTGAATGGGTCACGATCACCATGCTGCGCTAGAAACCATCGGCCGTTATCGTTTTGCCTCAGGTCGCCCAATTCGAGATCGGCAGTCTTTAATGCTACGTCGAAGTACCCGAGTGTGATGTGGTATCGGATCTGTTCCGGCAGGCTAGAGTAAAGATCCTTGATGCCGACTGGACGCTTACGTTCGTTCAACTGCTTGACTGCCTCTTTGACCGCAGCGATCCGTATAGACATTGGCTGATCGTTTTCAGTCTGGATAGTCTGCGGAACGTTTGCCCAAAATTTCCCGCTGGCTGCTTCGTAGTCGAAATGCGTGGGACAGGCGCTCAAAAGTACCTCTTTGAGGCGCTTCATCGGAAACTTTAATTCTCCGCGCTTGCGCAACTCTTCACCGATAGCGAAGGCACCCAATGGCCCACCGGCGTCGCAAAGAATGTGAGCAGACGAGGCGGCGGTAGATCGGGCGTTCTCGTCCGATGTATCGGATTCAGTTTGAAGTAAATCCGACGCCATCGACGCCAAGTCTACCGCTTCGAGAGAGATTGATGAGACATTTTCGCCCGTCGAATGAAGCGCTGCTTGATCGGCCGATGGTGTGGTCGCGGGACCGTTAGGCGGCCATTCGAAGCCAAGCATCAACTGGCTTGGGTCCCCACTGCGTTTTCCGCGTCCCTTTCTTGGAGTTTGGGGGGTCGATAGAGCGTGGACAGCGGTCGCCAGGGGAGCCTCCACCGTGTCGACGAATGGGACCGGATTCTGTGGTGACGCTCCGTCGGCTTCATTCATTCGAGTCTCGGCGAGCGCGGCTTCCGCGCCGCCCGCAGCATCGGCAGTCAAGGGCTGCAAAGACATGCCGTTTCGTTGAGATACGGCGCCGTCCAGAATCTGGATAAGCTGCCCAACCTGGCCTTGAGCCACCGAGGCCAACTTTAGAAGTGCGGTTTGGAAACCATCGCGACCTTCCAATACCGGCGCGGTCGGTGCGCTGCTGGCAGGGATGGACGTCTGTTTACGACCCCTCTTGGTCACGCCCAGTTTCATGCGCCGGAACGGAGCGGCGTACGTGAGCGAACAAGCTGCCGCTTTCGCCAGCGCCGCGGTCGTGACTTTGGTGCCAGGATGGCTGGAGAGCGACGACCACGCTTGTTCAAGACGAGCGTCTCTATCCTCGTTGGCGGCCATTATATCGCGCTCCCTTTTTGGGGAGAGCTTCCCAGCAAAGCCTCTCAAATGTGGTAACGAACCAAAATTCTGGTGGGGTAGTATCGGTATTACCGCGCGTAATACTCAACGGATTACTACGTTCGGTGTGGCGCGCGGAGCGGTCTAAGACCGCGTTCACATCGAATGTTGAGTTCTTGGGTTCGTTCCGACAGCAAAGAACTCATTGGCGCCATTAAACGCGGTTCTGCCGCTTTCCAGTCGGAACGGATTTCGAGAATCGCCGAGATTTATAGGGTATTTTGCGCAGGGGGAGGGCCGCGAAAAAGGCCTACTTTACCTGTGCGCACGCGGATTCCTCGGGGATTTTGCAATCCTATTCCGACTGCGCCGCTTTCGTTCCGACGATTTCAGGGTCGAACGTCGGCTGAGATTTCGACTCAATTCGACGTGGTCCGCTCCGGTGTGAAGCGGTAATGCCGCTACCGGTACACGACCGATAATCAACCCTTAATTAACCATCGGCTCACTTAAGAAGCCGGGAGGGATTGCGAACAAATAACTACCATCAATATTATTATTCGATGATAGCGGCTGGTTGTCAGTCGCTGCTTTGGTGTGAAGGAGTTTTCTCCGTGAGTGTTTTGAGTGTCGCTCTGCCCCCCTACACCCGGGTCCACCTGTCGCGGACCGGGAAGCCCTACCTCCGGTGGGAGGTCTCTACCGCGATCAAGAGGGCCGGCTTCAGGCCGTCCTGCGTGGCGCTCGGGTCCGACATCCCGAAGGCCATCGCCAAGGTCAACAACGACCTGCTGCTGCGGCTGCGTGCGTTCCAGGACGGGGCCAGCGCGATCGACGTGCAGGTCGGGCCCGTCCCCGGCACCGTCGACGAGCTGGTGCACGTCTACAAGACTGACGAGACGTCGCTCTATCAGAACTGCAGCGACAAAACGAAGGCCGAGAACTCGGACCTGTTGTCTAAGGCCTGCGACCACGTGTACCGCGACGGCGAATTCAAGGGCATGCGCGTGGGGTCCGTGCCGGTCGCCATGCTGGAAGCCACCCACGCGCGCCGGCTGAAGATCGAGTACGAAAAGGTCGAGAAGACCGAAACTGATCCGGCTACCGGCGAGACCAATGTCACCTTGAAGACTCGCCCCCGCCGCGCCGAGAAGGTGTTCGGCGCGCTCAGGGCGGCATTCAACGGTGCGAGGGGCATCTACAAGCTCGCTCCGGCGAACAATCCGTTCGACAAACAGCGCTTCGCGACGCGGATGAAGCAGGTCAGGCACGCCGTCACCTTCGAAGATCTGATCGAGACCCTGATCGCGGCCGACAAGGTTGGGCTCTCCAACATGGCGACTATGGCCTTCGTTGCCTACGATCTGGAGATGCGGGTGCTGTCGATCCCCTCCAAGCTCCTGGTAGAGCACTACAAGCCCGCGGACCGCCCGCACCAGATGCTGATCGTGCACTGGAAGACCAAGCTCCAGACGTGGATCGATCTCTATGACGAGGACGGGTCGCCGCTCTATCCCGCTCTCGAGAAGCGTCTCGACGCCTGCAAGGGCGACCGGACGAGCGGGATCCTGATCCCCATGGACGGCACCGCGGACCAGGCCTGGAGCGAGGACGACCACAATTTGCCGACCTCCTTTCGTCAGGTCTTCCGCTCCCTCATGCAAATGGTCGGGCTCCCGGAGGTTTGCAAGTTCACCTCGTTCCGCCACGGCGGCATCACCGGCACGGCGGAGGCCGGCTGCACTGAGAACGAGATGATGATCCTCAGCGGCCATGCCACCGCCGCGACGGTCCAGCTCTACGTCAAGCGCAGCCGCCGCGCGCGCGCCACGGCGCGCAAGAAGGTCATGGCGTACCAGGCCGAGATCCTCGCCAAGATGGCGAAAGCTAGGGCCGAGGTGGCGACCTCGGCCCTGCAGACTCCGGCGCCGGCGATCAACAAGGCCTGACGTTACCCCGACGCACTCTGCCCGGTGCGTCGGGACCGACCTCAATCTGCTACGACGCTCGCCTAGAGCCGAACCGTCTATCAGACCTTATTCAAAACGGTGTTCGCCAATGCTTGGCCTTTCGCGTCCAGCTTTAGGCCCGGGTAACAGCCGAGCTGTTACGTAACATAACAAGGAGCAAGTAGGTGACGATGATCGAAAAAGTGCGGGCAGCCATGGAAAGGCTAGAGGCGAGCGGAAAGCACCCCTCGGTGCGCGCCGTGCGCGACGCGATCGGGGGTGGGTCCTTGACCGACGTCGGCAACGCGATCCGGCAGGTCAAGCAAGAGCGCGACCGGCTCAAGGCGGTGCACTCCGAACTGCCCCAGACCCTGAAGGACAAGGTGAGCCTCCTGGCGCTGGATCTCTGGTCGGAGGCGCAGGAGCGGGCCAGCCGGGCCATCGAAGACGTTCGTCTGGGTTGCGAATTGAGGGCCGTCGCCGCTGAGGATCAGGCTCGCGACGTTCTCCGCGACATCGACGAGGCCGAAAGGCGCATCACCGAACTGGTTGCCGATCTGGAGCGGGCGCGCCGCCACCACGCCGATCTCGAAGCTTCCGAAAAGGCCGCTTCGAACCGCGCGGCGGCGGCGGAGGCACGCGCCGCCGCGCTCGGAGCGGAGATCAAGCGCATGACCCATCTCCTCGTCGGCGCGAAGAAGCCCAAGGGGGCTGCGAAGCCCGCCGTAAACGATAAAACGGCGGCCAATCCGAAGCCGGCGGAGGCGACAGCATAGGCCCTCGCCAAGGGGCAGCGCGGCCTTCGCAATGGCTCCAGCCCGCGTTCAGTCTTGAACACCAAGAACTGTTGGGGTTCTTGCTTTACGGCGCGAAAACGGCCCAAGCAGTTACTAAGCTGTCACCTAGATGGTCGGAGGCGAACGGAGACAAGCCTCAGCGGACTTTCAAGCGGCTCCGGACGGGGCCGCCGGACCGCAAACGGGACCGATATTCCGGCAAATCTCAAAAGAGATGGCAATGCGAGAAGATCATCTAGATGTCTGGCACTACTTTGGCAGATTGCGCGCGGCCGCGGTATGTCACAATTGCGCGGAGCGACCTAGGATTATGGCGCGAACGGCGCCCTAGTATGCTGGGTTTGTTTTCTCGTTTACTTGGTCAGGGCCGCTTCATCGTCCGGAAGGTGATGGAATAGCGGCGCGCCTCGACGGGCGGAATGCTGTGCTCCCATTGTGATCGCGACTCTCCGTCCATGAGGTAGAGCGAGCGCGGTCGTGCCTCGAGCGTGTAACGCTGCCATGTATCGCCGCAACGGCGACGGAAACGGAATTTGCAGGACGAGCCGAGTGACAGTCCGAGGACCTTGTCGAAATGCGGCTTGTCCCGATGCCAACCGATGCCGACGCCTTGGTCATAGCAGGTGCACAGCACCTGCTGCACACTGCCGTGCGAGAGGCCGGCCCACGCCTCGGCCTGCCGCGCGATGGGCGCAACCCAGTCCGGGATCGGCTCGGCCGCGGTCAGCTGCTGCTGCGAATAGTCATATTGATAGCCGAACCACGCCACGCGCCGGTTGCCCTCGAAGGCGCCGAACTGGAAGCGTTGGAGTGGCAATGCTGCGATGTGGCCGATCAGCGCCTCCTCGGTAACGCTGTCGATAAAATTGTCCTGATGGCGAAGACCGGCCGGCCCCGCGCCCGGATCAGTGAACAAACCCAGTTGCGTCATTTCTCGCATTCCCGTGACGGAACCTCAAAGAGGCTGATTCGACTCATCTATGACGCGGGAAGTAATATGCGAGGCCGTCATGGCCCATCAGGGTCATGGAAGAATGAGCCCGGTCTGCGGCCCGCACTACAACGATAGTGATGTCCCGAGAGACCCGCGCAGCGTTTTTCAAAGAGCGGCTATTGATCGATTCGAACGTCCGATGGTCAGCCTGGTTCAGTTCGGCCAGCTTCGACGCGCTTTGATACTTCTCTTAAGGACTGCAAACTGTTTCTTTAACCGCGGCACGGCGAAATCGGTGAACGCCCGCACCTTCGGCACAGAGAGCCGGCCCTGCGGGCAGATCAGATGCGCCGGCATCTCCGGGTCTTCGTCCCCGGGCAGTACGACCTCGAGCTCGCCGCTGGCGATCTGCTCGGCCACCTGGTACGAATACATCCGCGCCACGCCGCGACCAGCGACGGCAGAGGCCACCGCTGCATAAGTACTGTTGACGACGAGGCGAGGCGTGAACTGTACCGTCCGCGGTGCCGACGCGCCGCCTTGCGGCGCAAACGTCCAGGAATTCGGCAGGTGCGCCATCGCCACGATCTGATGCTTGGCGAGATCGCTCGGCTCGGTGATGTTCGGGTGCTGCTTCAGATAACGCGGAGCAGCCACGACGACGCGGCTGATCGCGCCGACCCGCATTGCCACCATCGATGAATCTGCGAGAGGCCCAATGCGAAGTGCGAGATCGACGCCTTCTTCAATGAGGTTCACCGCACGGTCGAACAGCAGGAGCTTTGCCGAAACTGTGGGATAGACGTCTAGAAACGCATCGAGAATTGGCCGCAACACCATCTCGCCCGATACGACGGGCGCCGTCAGCGTGAGCAGGCCACGTGGCGTCGTGCGTGGTCCGGCGGCGATGTCGTCGGCCTCTTCCAGCTCGGTAAGCACTCGGCGGCAGATTGCAACGTAGCGCTCGCCTTCCTCGCTTAGCTTGATCGACCGGGTGGTCCGGTGCAGCAGCTCAGCGCCGACGCGCTCCTCCAGGAAGGCGATGGCGCGGCTCACGGCCGCCGGCGAGCGGCCGAGCTTGCGACCTGCGGCAGCCAAACTGCCCTCGTCGGCAGCAACGATGAACACCTTCATGGCATCCAAACGATCCATGCTTTCTAAGCCCCCATCACATTCGGGCGACAGGCTAGGCGTTCGCTCCCGCCGCGACAACCTCGCCCGGAGCCGGTCCGGCATTCGTTCGCGCCGCGTAAGAGTGTCTGCCGGACGACGTGTATTCGCAGGAGGGGTGCTGCGGCCTACCTTGGAGCTCAAGCCAGCCGCCGCTGGCGCTGGTTAACAACAGGAGCCCATCATGGGTATTGAGCAGAAAGTCGCCATCATCACCGGTGCGTCGCAGGGCATTGGCGCTGCCTTAGTCCAGGGTTTCCGCGATCGCAACTACCGTGTCGTCGCAACGGCGCGCTCCGTCAGGCCCTCGGACGACGATGATGTCCTTGCCGTTGCCGGCGACATCGCGGATCACAAGACTGCCGAGCGGGTCGTCTCGCAAGCCGTCGCCCGTTTCGGGCGAGTGGACACGCTGGTCAACAACGCCGGCATCTTCGTCGCAAAGCCCTTCACGCAGTACACGGCCGAGGATTATGCGGCTGTGATGGGCACCAACGTCGCCGGCTTCTTCAACATTACGCAGCTTGCCATCGCCGAGATGGAGAAGCAGGGGTCCGGCCACATCGTCCAGATCACGACCACGCTGGTCGATCAGGCGAACTCCAACGTGCCGTCGGTGCTGGCCTCCCTGAGCAAGGGTGGGCTGAGCGCCGCGACGAAGTCGCTCGCGATCGAATATGCGAGGCGCGGCGTTCGCGTGAACGCCGTGTCGCCCGGGATTATCAAGTCCCCGATGCATCCGGTCGCGACGCATGTCCAGCTTGGCGCACTGCATCCGGTCGGCCACATGGGTGAGATGTCCGACATCGTCGATGCCGTGCTTTATCTCGAGGGGGCTTCATTCGTCACGGGCGAGATCCTGCATGTCGATGGCGGCCAGAGCGCCGGCCACTGAGCAGGGGAGAGATGTGATGCCCATCGTCACCATTCAAGTGACCCGCGAAGGAACGACGTCGGGAACGGAGTCGCTCACCGCGAAGGAGAAGGCGGCGCTGATCAAGGGATCGAGCGAGCTCCTGCGCGACGTGCTCGGCAAGCCGCTAGAGTCCACCTTCGTGGTGATTGAGGAAGTCGATACCGACAATTGGGGCTGGGGCGGCCTGCCCGTGCAGGAATTCCGGCGCCGCGCGGCCCAGACAGGATGATCCGTGCGCCATCGTGCGCGCAGGAGGATGACATGACACATACGAAGCAACGCATCGAGACCCGGCTGCATATGCAGCCGGGATCGGCCTCACAAGGAGCTTGGCGCTACGCGATGGCGGGCTTGTCCGCATCGCTTGTCGGGCTTGGTCTCGCCCGGTTTTCTTACACGCCGCTGATCCCGGCCCTGATCGCGGCGAAATGGTTCAGCGCCTCCGACGTCGTCTATCTCGGTGCGGCGAACCTCGCCGGCTATCTAGCCGGCGCGCTTGCGGCGCGTACTTTGGCGGCACGCATGGGCGCAGTTTGGGCACTGCGCGCGATGATGCTACTCGCCACCCTCTCATTCTTTGCGAGCGCAACGCCGGTGTCGTTCACCTGGTTCTTCGCCTGGCGCTTCCTCTCCGGCCTCACCGGCGGCATAATCATGGTGCTGGCGGCGTCCGTCATTCTGCCGCACACCTCAGCCGCGCGCCGCGGCTTCGTGGGAGGCGTGATCTTCGCCGGCGTTGGGCTCGGCGTCGCCGCATCGGGCACGCTGGTGCCGCTACTCCTGCAACAAGGCTTGCAACAGACCTGGTATGGCCTTGGCGTGCTCTCGGCCGCGCTGACGCTCGCGAACTGGTGGAACTGGCCTCCGGAAGCCAATTCCGATGCCGCGCCCTCTCACCAAGGCAAGCGTCGCCGTACCTCGCCGCATGCCGGCGCGCTGCTGGTTCAATACGGCCTCAATGCGGTGGCTTTGGTGCCGCACATGGTCTTCGTCGTCGATTTCGTCGCGCGCGGGCTCGGCCAGGGCATTGCGCCAGGATCGCGCTACTGGGTTCTGTATGGCCTTGGCGCGATCGTCGGGCCCCTCGTCACCGGTCACCTTGGCGACCGCTCCGGCTTCGGTCCGGCCTTGCGGGCGGCATTCCTGATCGAAGCGGCCGCCGTCTTGCTGCCGACCGTCAGTACCGCGCCGGTTTCGCTGATCGTGTCGAGCCTCGTAGTCGGCGGCTTCACGCCCGGCATTGTGCCGCTGGTGCTCGGACGCATCCATGAGCTCGTGCCGCACTCCACCGAGCAGTTGCGTGCGACCTGGAGCCATGCAACCACCAGCTTTGCGCTTTCTCAGGCAGCCGCTGCCTATGGTTTCTCCTGGATCTACGCCCAGACCGGCGGCGATTATCTGCTGCTGTTTGCAGCAGGCGGCTGCGCCACGGTCCTGGCCCTGGTGATTGATATCATCGTAGGGCTCACCCACCCTGCGCAAGTCATAGCGGAAATTCGACGTGGGTAAATCCAACAGCAATGTTGTCTTCGGTTTGAAGGCGGACCGGTCAGCTTACGGCCCGCCAAGGTCGAAACCATATTGATTCGAACGTGCGCCCAATCAACGTGGACGGACTGTTGCGCCGCAAGTGAACTCACTGGGCGCTTCAGCTTTTTTAGTGCCGATCTCCGAAAGGTAAGCATCATTTGGATGCGCACCGGGCATGCATCCCGACGGTCGACGTTCGCGGACCAGCCGGGAGCGTGGCGTCCCGTCTGCGCGCTACATTAGGCCTCTTTTCTGGGGCTCGATCAAGTTCCAAGCTCTCAATCAAAGTCAGGGGCCCCTGCTCAGCCCGCCAAAGCGCCGCATTGGGCTTCTAACCGGCCAGGTGGGCGCCTCCGCAACTCTGGGGTAATTGAAGCTTCTTCGGCAGCCTGTTACACTAAAGCTAAAGTATCACTGGACCCTGCAATTTCAGGCGATGCGCGAAAGCGTCAGTTTGTGACATCAGTGCGAACTCATTGAGCTGGAGTTCGTGCCTGTCGTGCTCGCGTTGTGAAGATAATTATGGAAGCGACGGTCGAGACCCAAGTCGACGACGGTTTGCCAGATCTCACGAGCGCGTCGCCAAGCAAGATGCAGAGGCGGATTGCTCTTCGCTTCTTGCCAGCACTATTACTCGCTGCATTTGTGGTTTCGCGTCCGTTCGCTGGCGTGCAACTGCGCCCGGTTGAACCCTTTGTGCCATTTTACGCAACTGCGATGCTTTTGAACGGCCTGCTTACGGCCGTCATTATGTTTGCTCAGTTTTCCGCTTTGCGGGTTCGAGCGCTCCTGGTGATCGCAAGCGGCTATCTATTTCTGTCATTGATGACAATTCCATACACTCTTGCGTTCCCTGGCCTGTTCGAGCCCGGGCGCACCCTGCTTGGCGGCCCGCAAACCACCGCGTGGCTCTACATCCTACGACACTGCGGCTTTGCGGTCTTCGTGTCCTCCTATGCTCTCATCAAAACCTCGAGCTCTGTCGCGCAGCGTTGGAGAGGCCGAACGAGTTTTGCCATCTCCGTAAGCGTCGCGATGACATCGGCTGCAGTGCTGGCAGCAGCGTATCTGTGTATCGCTGGTGAGGCGTGGCTGCCTAAGATTGTAAACGATCGTTTTCGGTTTGACGCGTCATGGATTTATTTCGCTGGTGGGCCTATGGCGTCGCTGTACCTCATGGCGCTGTGTTTACTCTGGCGCCAACGGAAGACCGTTCTCGGTCTCTGGTTGATGGTAGTAACATGTGTTCATTTGATAGGTATACCGCTGGCGTTTTACCCTCCTTCACCCCGGTTCAGCGTTGGCTGGTATACCGTTGTCGCGCTGAATTTCTTCGCCAATAGTCTGGTGCTCATCGTCCTATTGTTTGAAATATCGGAACTTTACGCGCGCATTCTTCTAGCGGTTCGCGCTCAAAATCGGGAGCGTGAAGCACGACTGATAACGGGTGATGCCGTTTCAGCCATGATTGCGCATGAGGTCAAGCAACCAATCGCGGTTATGATATTACGAGCCGAAACGAGCCTCAGGTGGCTCGATCGTGTGGCACCGAATTTGGAGAAGGCGAAAGCGGCAGTTTTAGACATCGCCACCGAGGGGCATCGAGTGGGACGAGTGATCGAAAGCATACGGGCGAACTTCAAAAAGGATGCGAATGCGAGAAAGTCGTTCAACGTCGACGGCCTGATCAGAGAGACCATCGCGTTGGTCCAAAGCGATCTCAAGACACACCGCATATCCGTTAACCTGCATCCAAGCGCTTCCCCTGCAGTTGTTACGGGAGATCGGAGCCAGCTGCAGCAAGTGATCCTGAATCTGGTCAAAAACGCAATTGATGCAATGGCCGACGAGAATGAAACGCGGCTTCTGTCTATTCGGTCAGAAGTAGGAAGCGACGGCGAAGTCGTGATCTCGATCGCCGATTCGGGTGTCGGGATTGCTTCAGAGGATCGCCATCAGCTCTTCAAACCGTTTTTCACGACTAAATCTGGCGGCATGGGCATGGGCTTGTCGATCTGCCGCTCAATCATTGAAGCTCACGATGGTCAAATCTCGGTGGGTTCGAACGCCCCAAAAGGCGCCGTTTTTCGAGTGAGGTTGCCGCTTGCAATGGCAAACGAGCGTACCGAGCAGAGTGCATCGGCCCTGGAATCCTAGCGGATGAGGGCTGATTAGATATCGGGGAACAGCACCCCCGTGTCGGCCGCAATGCCATAACTGAGCGGAAACAACGAAAGTCATACGGCGCGACGCAAGTTTGGTACCAAGAATCTTCAGGTCCAATCCTTAATCGGTCTTCAGCTTGCGCGAAAGCTGGACAAGGTCGTCTGCGACGATGTCAATGAAGCTCTCCTTGGTGCGATCCGCAACATGTCCGGGTCCCAGCTCCCGTGGCCGCGGCACATAGGCCGTGTGGAAGCCGGCCTTTTTTGACGCCAGGAGATCCCACTTGTGGGCTGAAACCATCATGAGTTGGTCAGGCCGGAGGCCTACGTAGTCGACCGCAAGTTGGTACACTTTGGGATCAGGCTTAAAAGCGTGGTTGAGTTCTCCGGTCAGAACTTCGTCAAACGGCAGCCTGCTCTCTTTCACGAGGGAGGTCATTTGTGACATCGATGCATTCGTCAGGGTTGAGACCGTGTATTTTTGGCGGAGCCGGGTAATACCGGCGACCGCGTCTGGCCAGGGGACCATCTTTCCCCAACCAGCAAGCAACTGATCTCGGTCTCTCTCTGAGAGTCGATCGCTGACGCCTCGTTTTGCGAGGAGAGGGGTCAATGCCTCGCGGTAAACCTCGGTGTTAGGTACCCAAGGGCGCTGACCTGCCGAAATCGCGACGATAATGTCGTGGGCCGCCCCGCTCCAGTCGCCGGGCAACGTTACCGCCCAGTCTTCTGCAAGCCCATGGCTGCGGCCTATTGTGCGAGCCTCCTTCAATAGGGGGTCGTAGAAGTCGAAAACCGTTCCCTGCATGTCAAAGGTCAGCGCTTTGATCCCCGAGAGATCGGGAGTCAGAGCGGCCCATGCGCGCGGTGGTCGCGTGAGAGCCAGCGCGCTCGCTGCCGCCGCGCCCAACAAGAAGGAGCGACGTGTCGGATTCTTCAACTTTGCTTCCTGGCTCATGCCGTGTCTCCCTTCTCGATGCCCTGGGTGGCTTGCAGCCGCTGAACGGTGCTACGACGATGATCGGGCACCGACGTGAAAGCCGATGCCCGCCAATCCTCGCTCAGATGGTTCGCTCCCACATTTCTCGACCGGCTGAGATGGCCCAATCGGCCGTGTCCTTGGGGAAGATGTTCCGGAATGGACCTGAGTTCTCGGGGATCAGCTCGACCATTTTGGCGATCATGTCGTTTGGGTCGAGGCGCATCTCGGGCTTATCGAGGAAGCCATCGGTTGCGGATTTATACGATCCGCGCTTCGTGAAATTGACGTCGTCATCGAGCCACCGAAGGGCAGCCTCGACGGCCCGCTCGTTGAACCCGGTGAAGAATGGTCCGGGATTGATGGTCTGTACCTGGATGCCGAAGTCTTTCAGCTCCACTTGCATCGCTTCGGCAATCGCTTGGACGGCGTGTTTAGTGGCCGAGTAGCTGCCTACCATGCCTGGACTGACGAGACCGAGTATCGAGGATATGAACACCACCTTGCCATGAGTCTTGCTTCTCACCCAGCGGCGAACGACCCGCTGAGTCAGGTCGAGCAGGGCGAACACGTTGACCTCGAAATTCTGCTTCACGAGGGGTATCGGGATCTCTGCGATCGGGCCGCCCTCCGCGATGCCGGCGTTGTTCACCAGCACATCAAAATCGAGCTTTTCCGCATGTGCGATGTCATAAGGATCCAGCATGTTGAGTTTGGTGACGGAAAGCTTTTTCAGACCCATCGCGGCGGCCTTGTCACGCAAGGCCGTTACCTGCGGCCAGGACTCCGCCGTGGCGAGAACGGTATGCCCATTTTTCGCCAGGCCGATCGCCGCGCCTTCGCCGAGGCCCGAGCCTGAACCTGTAATAAGGATCGTCTTCGCCATTTTAAGCACTCCTTTTTTGAGACGGCAGGAAAGAAATGGTCCGTCAGCCACCATAGTCGTGCGTCCACGCGATCGCGGCCGCTAAAGTGAGCGTGGAAAAAATTGTGCTTGCGATGATGGTCGAGTTCGCTTCGCTCGATATGCGATCGTAACTGTTGCCAAAGAGGATGCCGAAAAATCCGGAGGGCAGAGCAGCCATGATGACGGAAAGCTCGGTGATCTCAGCCGGCGCATTCACTGCACGGCAGATGAGGAAGGCGAGTAGCGGCTGGGCAATATTTGAAACAGCAACCCCAAAGACCGTGTTGAGGGTTAGTCGAAACTTGCTCTCCGATAAAACGAGGCCCGTGACCAAGAGGCCCATGCCGCCAGCTGCGGTGCCGATTTGGCGGAGAGAAGCAGCCACTACGTCCGGCAGCTGCCAGCCACTCAGTGAGACAAGCATTCCGAGGAATGGCGCAAGCACGATGGGTTTGGATAAGGCGTGCCCGCACGCTTTGACGACCTGCGCGAGCGCACTTGTGTTGCTGCCAGCACCATTTCGTTCGTTTCCGGCTTTACTTCCGCTGCTAGTGGAACGGTCGAGCTCGAGAAGCGCCAATGTCAAAGGTGAAGGTAACGTTGACCCGATGGCGATGCCGACCGCCACGGTTGAGAGGTGTTCCGGGCCAAACAAGGCGGTGATGACAGGAAAGGCTGCGGCGGCGTAGTTCGGCTGACCGACAGCCAGAGACTGAAGAGCTGCCTCACTCGAATCCTGGCTGCGGCCCCAGCGCTGGTAGGCATACCAGATAAGATAGACTCCCATCATGGTGATGCCGAGAGACAGTAGAATCGGCCATTGGCGGGTCAGGTCGGACCACTTCGAAGTGGCGGTCGCGACCAGCAACGAGGCGGGAAGGCAGTAGCTCATCACGACAGTGTTGAGTTCCGTCACGTGCATGTTGTTGATGTGACCGGTTCTTCCAGCGCCATAGCCCAAAGACATGACGAAGAAGGTCGGTGCGAGGGATAGAGAAAGAACCGAAAGCATAGGAAATCACCGAGCTTGATAACGACCGTTCATTGGCTCGTTGTTCTTGTGATCACCGAGCGCTTTCAACGAACCTTCTATTCATGTGGGTGCAACTGGCGATCAGAAGGGCTTGGCGCCGCCGTCTCGGAGGCGGTTGGTCAGAGGCCAACAATCGTTACTCACCAATAGTCAAGCGAACCGGGAATGGCGGCGCGATCTCATTCGACCACCGCGCGAAAGCACGCGGTTCGGCGCACGGCCGAGCGCGGCCGAATTGTCATGTTCTTGCCCGTCACCCGGCGACGATCCATGAAGCATGAGCATCGGCTTGCCACAGCCGCATTTTCTGTAGGCGATGTGGTAACTGACGGTGGAGCAGAAAATTGCATTAGAGCCTCCGAACGCTGCGGTACGTCATCATCGAGCTATCGGAGTACACTCTCAATTATACGAGGCGTTGGTGCAGGTAGCACCTTAGGGTGAGGCGCATGTTCTGCTAAATAAAATTGCCGAACGGGAATCCTCAACTTCACGGTATAGGGTACCCGACCGGCGCCGCGGCTCATAAGAAAAAGGCTCGCCTTTGCGAGCGAGTCGACTCAGAAGAAGAACTCGCTAGGCCTAGCTATGCCTTCTCCGAGCCAAAATTGAACGGTTGTTTTACGTTCTGATACGCAGGAGATGAGTGGGCTCGTAATCCATCCGGTCGGCAAAGATGGCGCAGCTTTGTGTTCGAATCTCCCGCCCCAAAGGTTGGTCGCGCTGATGCATGCAGGCCCGACCGCGGTTACTGCCGATTGAAAGGAGGTGGTAAGCTCGGCACAAGGAGACCAGCCAAGATCGAAACATTCACGGAGGGTCTAGGTGGGCGGTTCTCCTGACGAAGATTAAAGGACGGGGCAGGCTCGCCCAAGGTAAGCTGTCCTATTCCTCGGTCAAACGAAGGAAGTGACCCCGTGTCCATTCAAGCTAACTCCGATCGTGCTGCGGAAATAGCGGATAAAAAGCTTCTTTGCTTTGGCCGATCGAGCAGAGAACGCGAACTTGTTGCGATCGATTTTGAGGAGCTGGCTTCGAGGCCTCTGGGCCGATCGCGCACCGCTGATCAATCTAATAAGAAGCCTCTCATCAGACCTGCAATCATGTTGCCCTCTGTCTCAAGCGCAAAGTGACCCGTATCCAAAAGAACGAGACGTGCAGTTGGAATATCGCGCCTGAACGCTTCGGCCCCCTCTGGAGCAAAGAACGGATCATTTTTTCCCCAGACGGCGAGTAGCTTCGGTTGCCGCTGCCGAAAGAATGACTGGTAGAGCGGGTAACGTTCGATGTTTCGGTTATAGTCGAGCTTAAGGTCGATCTGCAGGTCCGCATTTCCAGGCTGGGCGAGAATCGCGGCGTCAAGCGTATAAGACTCTGGTTCGATAGTGGACGGATCGGCGACGCCGTGGAAATAAGCCGCCTTGACGCCTTCGAGTGTCATGCGAGCGCGGATAGGCTCGCGCTTCTCCGGGCTTGGGCTGGCCCAATAGGCACGCAATGGATCCCAGGCTTCGTCCCTAAGGCCTTCGGCATATGCGTTCCCGTTCTGACTGATGATTCCGGCAACGCGGTCTGGATACGTCAACGCAAGGTCCCAGCCGATGGGCGCGCCATAGTCAAACACATAGAGGAAGTATCGCTTGAGCTCCAAGGCGTCGACGAACGCTGTGATCGTGCGCGAAAGTGATGCGAAATTGTAGCAATAGTCTCGCTCGGCCGGAATTCGTGTGAAGCCGAACGAAGGCAGATCAGGCGCGATCAACCGATACTGGTCGGCGAGCTTCGGCATCAGGTGCCGAAAGTAGAAAGACGAATTTGCAAATCCGTGCAAGAGGAGCAGTACGGGCGCATCGGTCGGGCCGGCCTCCCGATAGAAAACGTCGACTCCGTCGGCGCGAACCCATTTGTGCGTTATCCTCATCGACGCTTGCGGCATTGCTGCCTGGACAGGCAAATTGGTCGCTAGGCTCATGGCTGTAACACTCCCCGCCAGCACCGCTCGCCGGGTTGTTGCAATTGGTCGCCGGTGATCCGGTTGAAGTTGAAAGTTGGTCACTGCAGTCACCCTGCACTGAAGACGTTACTCAGCACGCCGGTTGCTCGAGATTGCGAGATTGCCGGTCTGCGAGATGCGGCGGCCCCCGAACGCATCCGAGTTGACGTTCCCGCGCCGCCCACCAGTGCATTATTTCACGGTTGCTCGGCCATTTCCGCTCGCCGAACAAAGTTCGTGAGCTCGGGGGTGAAATTGGTGTCGCCGGCCTCGATGTGGCCGGTCAACCGCGCGGTGACCTCCTGCAGCACCCAGCCGTTGCCGTCCGGATCGTTGAACGAAGCGTACGAGGCATAGCTTTTTCGCTGCGGGTTTGGACCGCTGATCAGCTGCTTCCCGGTCGCGTGGTGAAATATACCGCCAGAATCGTGAAATGGCGCGCTTACCTCGACGCCGCGACGTGCAAGTTCATCGCGCGTGGCCTGGATATCGGAGACAATGAGGTGCAATCCACGCATTGTGCCGGGCGCGGCGGTCGTAACATTCGTGCCAAAGATGACCGAGCAGCCGGAGCCTGGCGGCGTGAACTGGATCACACGGTAGTCGTCGCCCTCCGCGTAGTCGATGTCGAGCCGCCAACCCAGGCGGCTATAGAAAAGCTTGGCGCGGTCGACGTCCGAAACAGGGATGACGACGACCTCGAGCTTCATCTCCAGGGTGTTCAGAGTTGCGCGTTCGCCCCGGCTTTCAGTAATTGTCATATTCGCGTTTCCTTCTGTTCCAATGGTGTGTCCTTGCGAGCGGGCCGATCTGATCGGCGCGGCGCTCGACTTACGATGCCCGGGCGGAGATGGCCGGCTTTCCCTTCTGGCTTACCGCGGCCATCAGCGCTTTAGCGGCCGGTCCGGAGGAGTGCGGGTTCTGTCCCGTGATCAATAGGCCGTCAATAACGACGTGAGGCGTCCAGTTGGCTGTTTTTGAGAAGATGGCGCCGAGCCTCAGCATTTCGTCCTCGACCAGGAAGGGGACCACCTTGGTCAAACCAACCTCTTCTTCCTCACCGTTCGTGAAGCCGGTGACTTCCTTACCCTGCACCAGCAACTTGCCGTCCGGCGTCTTCACGTGGTGCAGCGCCCCCGTGGAATGGCAGACGATGCCGATGTGCTTGCCGGCGGCAATGAAGGACTCGATGAGCTTGATCGAGTTCTTGTCCTCGGCGAGATCCCACATCGGGCCGTGGCCACCAGGATAAAAGAGGGTGTCGTAGTCCTCCTGCCTGACGCTATCGAGGCGAATTGTCTTGCCGAGCTGCGTCTCGGCTTCCGGATCCTTCTCGAACCGGCGCGTGAGATCGGTACGGAATTCGGGCTCGTTGCTCTTGGGATCGAGCGGCGGGCGCCCTCCCTGTGGCGAAGCCAGCGTGATCTCGGCGCCAGCGTCCTTAAAAGTGTAGTAAGGGGCCGCGAGCTCCTCGAGCCAGAAGCCCGTCTTTCGCCCAGTGTCGCCCAGTTGATCGTGTGACGTGATCACCATCAGCACCTTCATGACTGTCTCCTTTGTTTGAAATCAGACGCTGCCAACCACTACGGAGATGCATCGGCACGATCTCGCGACATCCCGATTGTGTCACCGAGCAGCTCACGGATTGCAGAACTGACACAACGCTTAACGGATCAACGGCGCTGGCTTCACTCATACATTGAGCGCCAGTCACTCATACGTTGATATGAGCGTGGTCTTCCCATCGTTGAATGGCTCAGCGGGGAGCAGCCCGACATTGTGCGTCTGCATCCGATCGTCCTGCGAAGGCTCCGATCACAACAGTTTACAGCAGGTGCCGCAAATGAGCGGGTTCAATCGCCTAAATTGTCCTGGCCGCCGGCAGTTTCTCGCTGTCGCCGCGGGTGTGCTTACAACGACACAGTTCGAGGCAAGCCGACCTGCAGATGCGCGTCTGGACGGGACCATAAAGCTTGCACAATCGGATCTTCACGGCTCGTTCTCGCCCTTGAAGCAAATCGATGCCGGCGTACTCAATGTGAGTTATGTGGAAGCCGGTCCCGTCGATGGACCGACGGTCATTCTGCTGCACGGCTGGCCTTATGACATCCACAGCTTTGGCGATGTGACGCCGCGCCTGGCATCGGCCGGGTTTCGCGTCATTGTTCCCTATGCGCGAGGTTATGGCTCCACGAAGTTTCTGTCGGCTAAGACCGCTAGATCTGGTCAACCGTCAGCTCTGGCAATCGACACGATCGCATTGATGGACGCGCTTAATGTCGGGCAAGCGACCTTGGCCGGCTTCGATTGGGGGGCTCGCACGGCCGACATCGTCGCAGCCCTTTGGCCGGACCGCGTCGACGGTCTCGTCTCGGTCAGCGGCTATCTCATCGGAAGTCAGGAAGCGGGCAGAATGCCCTTGCTGCCGAAAGCCGAATTGCAGTGGTGGTACCAATACTATTTTGCAACGGAGCGCGGCCGCGAAGGATACAGCAGATACCGGCGTGAGTTCGCCGAGCTGATCTGGAGGCTCGCATCACCCAACTGGCGCTTCGACGATGCCACCTTCGCTCGTACTGCCGCGGCTTTCGACAATCCTGATCATGTCGACATCGTTGTTCACAATTATCGATGGCGACTCGGACTCGTCCAGGGTGATCCGGTGTTCGACGAGCTGGAAGCGAGGTTAACCGCCGCGCCGCAGATCAGCGTACCGACCATCACTCTCGAAGGCGACGCCAACGGCGCGCCGCATCCCGATCCGGCCGCGTATGCCAGGAAATTCTCGGGCAAGTATCTGCACCGTCTCGTGACGGGCGGGATCGGCCACAATCTGCCTCAGGAGGCGCCAGAGGCCTTCTCACAAGCCGTAATCGACGTCAGCCGAGGCTGACGCGCGTCTATCAACTTTTGGAGCAAGCACCATGACACATCCAATCGACCAGTCGGCCCAAGATGTAGCAGCCCTCGAACAGGACCGTCGCCAGTTTCTCACCAGTGCGGCGATCGGCATCGCATCCGCTAGTGCCGCCAGCCTTCTCTCTGCACATCCCGCCGCGGCAGCCAAAGAGGATGAAATTCGCTCCTTCCACGTCAATTTTCGCGACGATGAACTTGCCGATCTGCGTAGGCGCGTAATGGCGACGCGTTGGCCGGATCGCGAAACGGTTGCCGACGCTTCCCAGGGCGTCCAGCTGAAGACCATCCAGCAACTGGCCCGATACTGGTCGACGGACTACGACTGGCGGAAAGTCGCCGCTCGCCTGAACGCGTTGCCGCAATTCGTCACCAAGATTGACGGGCTCGACATCCACTTCATTCACGTTCGCTCGAAGCACGAGAATGCGTTGCCGATGATCGTGACTCACGGCTGGCCGGGTTCGATCGTCGAGCAGCTGAAGATCATCGATCCGTTGACCAACCCCACAGCGCACGGCGGCGCCGCGTCCGACGCATTCGATGTGGTTATTCCATCGCTGCCGGGGCACGGCTTTTCGGGCAAGCCGACTGCGCCCGGCTGGACCCCGGTCAGCATTGCGCGCGCGTGGGCGACGCTGATGCAACGCCTAGGTTATACCCGCTACGTGGCGCAGGGCGGAGATTGGGGGAACGCGGTGTCTGAGGTGATGGCGCTGCAACAGCCCGCGGGATTGCTCGGCATTCACACCAACATGGCAGCTACAGTTCCGGCCGATGTTTCAAAGGCGCTTTCGGCGGGCGGCCCGCCGCCGGACGGTCTCTCGGGCGATGAGAAGCATGCATGGGACCAACTCGACGACTTCTATAGGCACGGCCTGGCCTACGCCCAGGAAATGGGTAACCGTCCGCAGACTCTCTACGGAATTGCGGATTCGCCGGTCGGTCTGGCGGCCTGGATGCTGGATCATGATATTCGCAGCTACGGTATGATCTCCCGCGTGTTCGATGGGAAAACAGAAGGGCTGACGCGGGACGACGTGCTCGACAATGTCACGCTCTATTGGTTGACCAACACCGCGATCTCCTCGGCGCGACTTTACTGGGACACGACGCAAATCTCGACGGGAGGCGGCTTCTTCGACGTCAGAGGCGTCAAGATCCCGGTCGCGGTGAGCGCATTCCCCGACGAAATCTACGCGGCCCCGCGGAGCTGGGCCGAGCGGGCCTATCCAAAGCTCATCTACTACAACAAGCTCGACAAGGGCGGTCATTTCGCGGCTTGGGAACAGCCCAAGCTATTCACCGCGGAAATGCGCGCCGCGTTCCGCTCGCTGCGTCAATCGATTTGAGGCGGGCGTGCGTCCGTCACCGACGCGTGTTCCCAGGAGATTGAGGAGAAAACAATGAACCGTCCCGAACGAGCCTTTGCAAGACAGGAAATCCGCCTTGAGCGGCGCTTGCCGACGTACTGGCGAGTTACGTTCGATCTGCCACCGGTCAACATTTTCGGGCCTAAGGAGACGCTGCGCCTCAGCGAGATCATCACGGCTATCGAGCAAGACGACGAGGTGAAGGTCGTTGTGTTTGACAGCGCCGTCGAGGGCTTCTTCATCACGCACTATGATTTCCTGGCGCCTCTCGAAGAATCGGCGAAAATCCCACCGGGGCCGACCGGACTCCAGGCGCTGCCCGACATGTTCGTGCGCCTCAGCCGGGCGCCAGTCGTGTCCATCGCCTCTATTCGAGGACGTGCAACCGGTGTCGGCAGCGAGCTTGCGCTGGCAAGCGACATGCGCTTTGCCAGTCGCGAGAAGGCCATTCTATCGCAGTGGGAAGTCGGCGCGGGCCTGGTCCCGGGCGGTGGACCGATGGCCCGATTGCCACGGTTGATGGGCAGAGGCCGGGCGCTGGAGGTCTTGCTCAGCGCCGACGATATCGATGGCGATCTCGCCGAACGGTATGGCTACGTCAACCGATCGCTTCCCGACGCCGAGCTCGATGGCTTCGTCGAGGCGCTCGCGATGCGTATCGCATCGTTCGACAAGCAGGCGATCGCCGAGACAAAGCGCCTGGTCGATGTCGCCAGCCTGCCGCCGGATGCGGAAATCAAACCGGAGTGGGATGCGTTCATCGCGGCTCTCGGTCGGCCGGCCAGCCAGAAGCGCATCAAGGCGCTCATGGAGCGCGGCTTCCATCGTCCAGGAGATGTCGAGAACCGGCTCGGGTTCTACGTCGGTCAAATCGGCGGCTGACGACGGCAGTAAGCTGCCGGGCGGCGGGGGTACCGCCGTCTTCGGTAAGGGCGGACTATCGGCGTGGCCGTCACATCACGCGGTTTGGATTGCAGGAAAGGAGAGGCATATGGCCTTCACTATCACCATCAATGGAACCACACACAACGTCGATGTCGACGGCGATACGCCTTTGCTCTGGGTGTTGCGCGACGTGCTCGGCATGACCGGAACGAAATTCGGCTGCGGCATGGCACTGTGCGGCGCTTGCACGGTGCATGTCGACGGCGCTGCGACGCGTTCCTGCATCACAACAATCGACAGCATCGGCGACTCCAAGATCACCACGATCGAAGCGATCGAGACGACGCCGGCGGGAGCAAGGATCCAGAAGGCATGGCTCGATCATGAGGTGGTGCAGTGCGGCTATTGCCAGTCCGGCCAGATCATGTCGGCTTCGGCGCTGCTCGCCGGCAATCCGCATCCGACAGACAAGGACATCGACGATGCCATGAGCGGCAATATCTGCCGGTGCGGCACCTATGTGCGGATCCGCGAGGCGATCAAACTCGCCGGGCGAGTGAATGGAAGGGCAGGCTAATCATGGTCCGCGACGGCATCTCATCCTTGGCATCCAATGCCAATCTCTCCCGCCGAAATTTCCTTGTCAGCAGCGCCGCCGTCAGCGGGGGAATGATTCTAAGCTTGGCGCTTCCGTTCGGGAGTATTGAAGCGGCCGGCGCCGAAGACTTTGCGCCGAACGCCTTCATTCGCGTCGGCAGCGACGGCCAGGTCGCCCTGATCATGCCCTATGTCGAAATGGGGCAGGGGACCTATACCTCGATTCCGATGCTGATCGCTGAGGAGCTCGAGGTTGGCTTGAATCAGGTTCAGCTGGAGCACGCTCCTCCCAACGAAAAGCTCTACGCCAATCCGATGCTGGGCGTGCAGGCGACCGGGAACTCCAATGCACTGCGCGGCGGCTGGATGCCGCTGCGCCGAGCGGGTGCGACTGCCAAGGCGATGCTCATCGCAGCCGCAGCCAAGCGCTGGAGCGTCGATGCCCAATCCTGCCATGCGCAGGACGGTGAGGTGATCCACGGGGCGAGCAGAAAGCGCCTCAAGTATGGAGAGCTGGCCGCGGACGCTGCGCAGATGCCGGTTCCGAACAAGGTCGAGCTGAAGCGGCCGGAGGAATTCAGGCTGATCGGCACGCCTGCGAAACGGCTTGATGCGGCAGGCAAGGTGAATGGCAGAGCGACCTATGGCATCGATGTTCGCCCGCCCGGTGTGAAGATTGCGACGCTTGCGCAATCGCCCGTCTTCGGCGGGCGGCTGAAAAGTGTGGACGATAGCGCGGCGAAGGCCGTCAAGGGGGTGCGCCAGATCGTTCGTCTCGATGACGCTGTGGCCGTCGTGGCCGATCATATGGGGGCCGCTAAAAAGGGACTGGAAGCGCTCAAGATCGAGTGGGACGGCGGCCCGAACGCCGGGCTGTCGACGCAAGACGTGGCCCGCGAGCTGGAGCAGGCGACGCTTAAGCCGGGTGCGATTGCACAGAACATCGGTGATAGCGACACCGCCATCGCCAGTGCCGTGACGAAGGTCGAGGCAAGGTACGAGGTTCCCTTCCTGGCACATGCCACCATGGAGCCGATGAACTGCACGGTCCATTTCCGCGGCAGCGAGTGCGATATCTGGATTGGTACCCAGGCTATCGCGCGGGTGCAAGCCATGGCAGCCAAGGCCGCCGGTCTGCCGCCAGAGAAGGTCACCGTCCACAATCATTTGCTCGGCGGAGGCTTCGGCCGGCGGCTGGAAGCTGACGGCGCCGTACGTGCGGTCGAGATCGCCAAACAGGTCGATGGGCCGGTCAAGGTGGTGTGGACGCGTGAGGAAGACATCCAGCACGATCTCTACCGTCCCTATTGGTTCGATCGCCTCACCGCAGGGCTCGACAAGGATGGCAAGCCGATCGCCTGGAAGCACCGCTTTGCAGGATCCTCGGTCATTTCGCGCTGGCTCCCACCCGCATACGCAAACGGTCTCGATCCGGACTCGACGGAAGGGGCAATCAACCTCGTCTATGAATTCCCGAACTTCCATGTCGAATATGTCCGTGTTGAGCCGCCTGGCATTCCGACCGGCTTCTGGCGCAGCGTCGGTCCGTCGCACAACGTCTTCGTCACCGAGAGCTTTGTCGACGAACTGGCGGCAGCGGCCAAACAAGATGCCGTCGCCTTTCGGCGCGCGCTGCTCGAGCACAATCCACGGGCTAGAGCCGTGCTCGATCTTGCCGCCGAGAAAGCCGGCTGGGGCCAACCCTTGCCGAAGGGGCGCGGCCGCGGCGTGTCGCTCCAGAACGCGTTTGGCAGTCTCCTCGCACAAGTGGCGGAGGTCGAGGTGGCAAAGGACGGCTCCGTTCGCGTTCAACGCGTTACCTGCGCCATGGACTGCGGCACTGTGATCAATCCGAACACTGTGCAAGCGCAGCTCCAAAGCGGGATCATGTACGGCGTGACAGCCGCGCTATATGGCGAGGTCACGCTGAAGAACGGCCGTGTCGAACAGGCCAATTTCGATACGTACCAGATCCTGCGAATGAACGAGGCGCCGGCCGTCGAGGTGCACCTTATCAAGAGTGCCGAGCCGCCGGGCGGCATGGGCGAGACCGGAACGTCTGCGATCGTCCCCGCCATCGCCAATGCCGTGTTCGCCGCAACGGGAAAGCGTCTGCGCAAGATGCCGATCGACGTCAATATTCTGAAGCAGCCGGTGTGACGCCTCGAACAAGGATCGCACCAACCTGGAGGTCAACATGATCCGCAAGGCAAAAGCAATTTGGCACGGCACTGGCCGTACCGGCAGCGGTAGCCTTTCGAGCGATTCGGGCGTACTCGCCGACACGCCATATTCGTTCAGGACACGCTTCGAGAATGAGAAGGGCACTAATCCCGAGGAGTTGGTTGCCGCCGCCCATGCCGGCTGTTTCACCATGGCGCTCGCCTTTGGTCTGCAGGCGGCGGGCTTCATCCCGACAGAGCTCTCGACAGAAGCCGCAGTGACCCTGGAGCAGGAGGGGCAAGGATTCCGCATTAGCAAGTCGGCACTTACCTTGCGCGCCAAAGTGCCAAACCTGGATGAAGCGGGCTTTGCTCGCGCCGCTGGAGAAGCGGAGAAGAACTGCCCGGTATCCAAGGTTCTCAACGCGACCATCACCTTGGACGCGAAATTAGATATCTGACGGCAAACTGCATTGACCTAAAGGGACGGCCACCGATGCCACGCAATCATCAACCGGATCAGGCTGATTTCAGAGCGATTCTGCCTGAAGATATCGACTGGAAGCCGTTTCCGGCGTTTCCTTCTGGGGCTCGCCTGGCGGTCCTCGTCGGCCATCCGGCCGAACCAGGTCCATATGTGGTCAGAGTCAAGGTGCCCGACGGCACGAAGCTGATGCCGCACAAGCATCCGGAAGATCGCATCTATACGGTCATGTCTGGCGTCTTCTACATTGGGCTCGGCGAAAGTTTCGATGGCGACAAGGTCAAAGCCTATCCGCCGGGCAGCGTCATCGTTCTTCCAGGCGAGACTTGGCATTTCCACTGGGCGAAGTCCGGCGAGTACGTCACGCAAGTGAGCGCGATCGGTCCGCTTGGTCTCGAATATCACGACGCGCACGACGATCCACGTCATCAGCGTGCGTGAGCCCGCCTTGCCGGCATGCCAAGGTCTTTCAGATGATCATAGCAGGCGTCGAGTCCATTCCGCTGCGCATTCCGTTTAAGGCTGGAACCAAATCGGCCTCGTCTGCCTGGGGCGACAGCAATCTGCCAGCCGCGGATTCGCTTCTCGTCAAGGTGACGACCAATGAGGGGCTGGTGGGGTGGGGCGAGGCCTTTGGCTTTCGCGCGGTCGCCTCCGCGAAACTTGCTGTCGACCAACTGATCGCGCCGCTTTGCATCGGGCAAGATGCGAGCCGGATCGAGCCTCTTATGCTGGATGTTCAGAAGAAGCTGCACGTGTTTGGACGAGGCGGCGCGCTGGCCTTCGCCATTTCAGCAGTTGACATCGCTCTCTGGGATATCGCTGGCAAGGCCGCCAATGCGCCGCTGTGCAGCCTTTTGGGGGGCGGTGGCCCCGCGCTTGAATGCTATGCGAGCCTTGTCCGATATTCAGAACCGTCGCTCGTCCACACCGCCGTTCGACAAGCAATCGAGGCCGGATTTCGTACGCTAAAACTTCATGAGATCGAACTTGCGGCCATTCGCGCTGCTCGCGAGGAGGCCGGCCCCAACGTCGAACTGACACTAGATGTCAATTGTCCATGGACGCTCTATGAGGCGCGGCAAATGGCGGAAAAGCTCAAGGCGATCGACCTGAAATGGCTGGAGGAGCCGCTCTGGCCCCCGGAAAACTTCGATGGTCTCGCCACGCTGAGAAACGTAAGCGGTATTCCGATCGCGGCCGGCGAGAACGTCTACACGCTGATGGATTTCGAGCGACTGTTGGCCGCAGGCGCAGTGGACTTCGTTCAGCCAAGTCCTGCCAAGATGGGCGGGATCAGTGAGCTACGCAGAATCTTTTCGCTCGCCGCACTCCACAACGTCCCCGTGATGCCCCACTCCTTCTACGATGGTCCGGGGCTGCTGGCGGCAATCCATACGACCGCTGCGCTCGGAACAGCGGACTCCATGATCGAGTGGCGTTGGTTCGATCTCGAAGGCACGATTTACGGCGATGCGCTTAGCCCGAAAGGTGGCCGGATTTCGGTGCCCGCGGGGTCGGGCCTTGGTATCGACCCGGACCCGGATGTGATCAGGATTTACGGTTGGAAGTAGCGCATGACCGAAGCGTATGAAATCATTGATCATAGCTACGATGTCGTCATCGTCGGCGCAGGCGGTGCCGGATTGCGTGCAGCGTTAGGCATGGCAGCATCGGGATTGAGTACTGCCTGCGTCACCAAGGTGTTTCCGACGCGCAGCCATACCGTCGCCGCGCAGGGCGGAATGGCAGCCTCGCTGGGCAACATGGGGGACGGCGACGACTGGCGCTTCCACATGTACGACACCGTCAAAGGCTCTGATTGGCTCGGGGATCAGGATGCGATCGAATACATGTGCCGGGAGGCAGTGCCCGCCGTGCTGGAGCTGGAGCACTTCGGTGTACCGTTCTCTCGCACCGAGACGGGAAAGATCTATCAGCGGCCATTTGGCGGCCAGACGATTGGTTATGGCAAGCAGATGGCCCAGCGTACCTGCGCGGCGGCCGACCGCACCGGCCACGCGATTCTGCACACGCTGTATCAGCAGTGCCTGAAGCACAATACCAAGTTCTATGTTGAGTATTTCGCGCTCGATCTCCTGATCGACGACGACGGCGTCTGCCGCGGGCTGATCGCCTGGAATTTGGAAGGCGGGACACTCCATCGCTTTCGCGCTCATCGCACGGTCTTGGCGACCGGGGGCTACGGCCGCGTCTATTTCTCCTGCACTGCCGCGCATACCTGCACGGGCGACGGCAATGCCATGGTGCTGCGCGCCGGGCTGCCGCTGCAGGACATGGAATTTACGCAATTTCATCCGAGTGGCATCTATGGTTCGGGATGCCTGGTCACCGAAGGCGCGCGCGGCGAGGGCGGCTACTTCACCAATTCGGAAGGTGAGCGCTTTATGGAGCGTTATGCGCCAAGCGCGAAAGATCTGGCAGGTCGCGACGTGGTCTGCCGCGCCATGACGATCGAGATAAACGAGGGACGCGGCTGCGGCCCTCGCAAGGACTACATCGAGCTGCATCTGGAACATCTCGGAGCCAATATCTTGCATGAGCGCCTGCCCGGCATCAGCGAAACCGCGCGTGTCTTTGCCGGTGTCGATGTCACGCGCCAGCCGATCCCGGTGCTCCCAACGGTCCACTACAACATGGGCGGGGTGCCGACCAATCTGCATGGCGAGGTCAGGACCAAGCACAGAGGCAATGCCGAAACAGTGGTGCCTGGTCTGATGGCGATCGGCGAGGCCGCCTGCGTGTCCGTACATGGCGCCAACCGGCTTGGCTCCAACTCGCTGCTCGACATCGTCGTGTTCGGGCGCGCGGCGGCGCTCCGCGCAACCGAGATGCTGTGCCCGGACGAAGGGCATCCGCCCGTACCACAGGCCGCGAGCGACAGGGCGATCGCGCGGCTGGATCGCATTCGCTGGTCAAAGGGCCAGACCAGCGCCGGCGACATACGTCTTGCGATGCAACGAACCATGCAGAAGCATTGTGCAGTGTTTCGGACCGGATCGCTGCTAGACGAAGGCGTAGCGAAACTTGATGAGGTGCTTGCCATGATGCGCGACGACCTCGCGGTTGCCGACCGTTCGATGATGTTCAACACTGATCTCACCGAGGCGCTCGAGCTCGACAACATGCTGGCGCAGGCCAATGTCAGCGTGCGCTCAGCGATCGGCCGCACCGAAAGCCGCGGCGCCCATGCGCGCGAGGATTTTCCAAAACGGGATGATGAAAATTGGCTCAGGCACACGCTCTCGTGGCTCGACGATGGCCGCCGTGTTCGGCTCGACTACCGGCCGGTGCATCTGCAGCCACTTTCAAACGACGTCGCCACCATCCCCCCTAAGGAGCGGGTGTATTGAGCATGACGTCCACACCGTCAGTTCGTCAAAGGCAACGGGAGGGCTGAAATGGCAAACGGATATTGGATCACCTTTTATCGCTCAATTTCCGATCCGGCTGCGCTGGCCGCTTATGGAAAGCTGGCGGGGCCAGCCATCCTCGCTCACGGCGGGCGCTTTATTGCGCGTGGTGATGCCATCAAGGCCTATGAGCAAGGGATTGCTCTGCGAACTACCGTGACGGAGTTCGATAGCATCGAGCAGGCGATAGCCGCCCACGACAGTGCCGCCTATCAAGAGGCTCTCAAGGCACTCGGTAGCGCCTGCGAACGGGATGTTCGTATCGTCGAAGGGGTGGACTGATGCACGGTTATCGACCCAGCTTCCGGCGATTTGGCTTGAGGACGTCGGCCATCCGAACCAGCTCGGCATAGGTGCGCGCGCCCATCTTGTGCATGGCCGCGCCCCTATGAATCTTGACTGTGATCTCACTAATTCCGAGATCGCCGGCGACTTGCTTATTCATTTTCCCGGCTGTGACGTGCAACATCACTTCCTGCTCGCGCGGAGACAGTGTTTCGAACCGTTCTCTCAAATGGGAAATATCGCTTTCGATAAGACGTCTTTGGCGGTCTCGCTCGATGGCAGACATGACGGCATCGAGCATGTCCTGATCGCGAAAGGGCTTGGGTAGGAAATCTACAGCGCCGTGCTTCATGGCGTGAACTGACATCGGAATGTCCCCGAATCCCGTCATCATCACCACCGGGATTCCGAGGCCAATCTGGGTCAGGCGACCTTGAAACTCGAGACCGTTCACACCCGGCAGTCGGACATCAAGGACGATGCAGCCAGGTCTGTCCGAGAGGTTCGCTGAAAGGAAATCCTCGGCTGTGGCGTAGGTCTCGGTCTGAAGTCCGACCGAATCGAAGAGGCCTTCTAATGCACTGCGCATGGACGCGTCGTCGTCCACGACGTGTATGAGGGGTTTTTCGTTGTTGGCGGGCCGCATGCGATTAATCACACACCGTATTTTCGCGGATATGTCTAACATGAGCGGTGCTGGGGTGGGGATCACACCTGTGTATAGGTGACGCCGCGCGTGCCGGTTGCTTCCCAAAAAATCCAAACGGGACGGTGGTTTAGGCGGCATTTTAGATGGAAGTGGGCGCGTAGATCGAGAATCGTGATCCTTCCCCAACAACCGATCGGACTTCGATCCGGTGTCCGAGCACCTCGAGCGCACGACGAACAATAGACAGTCCAATGCCCAGGCCGTCGCCGCGTCCGGGCGCGAGGCGCGTGAAGGAATCGAAGATTCGAGGCAATTGGCTCTCCGGAATGCCGATCCCCGTATCATAGACGTCAATCCTGATTTCGGCGCCTTTGCGGCGGCAGCCAAGCAGGATGCGTCCTCCCGGCTCGGTATACTTGATGGCATTGGTTAGGAGATTGCGCAGGATGCTGTCGAGCAGCACCGGGTTGCTCGCCACACTGGCGCAGGTGTCGGCCGCCCGAAGGTCGATGCCCCTTTGCAGAGCTGCATCTTCACATTCGTGTCGCAGCCGCCAGAACAGCGGTCCTAGCCCGACCGAGGATGTCTCCAGCGCATTTGTGCGTTCGGCCAGGTAGAAGGCATCCACAAGACAATTAAGTTTCTCCGCGAGCTTCGCGACTGCCCGATCCCCGCGGTCGAGCCATTCCTGCTGTGGCGAGTCCTTCGTGCGTGAGCGAAGTAGCGCATGGGTTCCTTGAATAACGTGTAAGGATTGTCGAAGGTCATGGCCCATCATTCCCACCAGCGTCGTTTGAAACTCCTGCGCAGCAAGGAATTTCGGCTCGTGCCCCTGTCCGGCGGGCGTAGTGACAAAGCCTTCAACGGTCTTCATGTGAGTCCCCTGTTCGCCATATATTCCGCGTCATCATCAAAAGCCCGCCTTCCAGAATTCGCCATCGTACGTTCCGATATCTTGATCAGCCGATCGTATGATCATGGCGTCGGCCGCGATAGGAGGATTGAGCTGAACCTATCAAGGCACAGGCAGGGCAGAGCCGACCGCCAATGACCCTTCCGTATGACTAGCCCTACGCCGGTGTCTGATTCATTCGATCAGATATTCCAAGCAGTGTGAGCTGTCTGACAGGATAACGTTGGAGTGAGTCCGTGAGGTGAAGACGTATGGCCGGACCGATAGTTTCTGCCACAATCACAAATTCGCGGATGTCCTTATGCAATAGGAAATCTGCCGCATGCCATTTCCTCAAGCAGGCCACGCACAAGGTAGGCAATCTACGTCCGGCGGCCTTTTCGATGCCACGCTCGCCGATCACCGCACCGCATCCAGAGTCGTCGCTCAGGTGGCGGTCGTTCCTTGCTTTCAGGCCCGTTCCGGTCCCGTCCGAGCGGCAAAACCCGGCCCGCTATTGGACGGCACGCATGAACATACGCGGCGTGGCCGAAAACGCTCTGAAATTACTAAGTCCTTCGCCGATCAAGAGCGCCGAATATGTCCTCGGCGGACAACACCTGCCAACCGTGCAATAAATCGGAGGTACGTCCTATAAATGCGCAATCGATCCTGGCGGGAGCAGGAATGTGCTAAAGTTTGTTTTAAGACGATTGCCAACATCTAAGCCAGACCCCACCTGGAGGTTGAATATAACACCCTCGTATAATTCCTGGGCACCGGGGCGCGTGCAAAGGTTACGTCAGTCAATGACGGAGTAAGGATGCCGAGTGCCCACAAATCTCGAAATCGCGGTCGTCGACGATGACGAGTCGTTCCGAACGGCGCTAGTAGAAGCGCTATCTTCCCTCGGCTATCGATCCGACGGATACGCGTCTGGCGAGGACTACCTCGGTGGAGCACTGAACAAGCCGTTCGATTGCATTGTAACCGACATTCATATGCCCGGCATGAGCGGCCTCGAGCTGATGAAACGTCTGTCTGCCAGTAAGAGCACGGTGCCTGTCGTACTGATCACGGCGCGATCAGACCCGAACCTGCAGGCCAAGGCCACGGCCGCAGGCGCGGCGTGCCTCCTCAGAAAGCCATTTGAAATCGATGACCTGACGGAATGCATAGAGCGGGCCGTCGCGAACCGACTCCAGGAATGATGAGAGCGCCCGGCGATCTGCGCAGTTGATCTAGAGTGGCGTTTATGGGTAGTGCCGCAATTGCCTCACGATCAATCACGTTTGGTATGTACGCGGATCATAATTGCTGCCGGGCTTCGCCAAGGACCTATTTCGAAGTTTTGGTCACGAAGCTGTTTGGCTCTTTCGCCATCGACCCGATCGATGTCGACAAGATGCGTCATCAAACACAACTGTCCACCCTTCCTTTGCGGCGTCAGCCACAAGCCAATGGAACAAATACGCGGAAGAGAGTTAGCCGCTTATCGCACTCACCACCATGCGAGCCGGCAACGTGAACTGAAAAGTAGCGCCTCGAGTTATATTCGTCGTTGCCCACAGGCGTCCCCCATGTGCCTCGATGATCGAGCGACAAATCGGCAGGCCCATCCCCAAGCCGCTGGCCTTGGTTGTGTAAAAGGCTTCGAACAAGCGTTCGAGCTTGGCTGGGCTCAACCCTGGACCCGAGTCGGTCACGGTCACCAGGAGCCCCTGTGAATCAGCCGCGGTGGTGGTGATCAGCAATTCTCGCTTGTTTTCATCAACGTCCGTCATGGCCTCAATGGCATTGATGATCAAGTTCAGGACAACTTGCTGCAACTGGACCCTATCCCCCTCAACGTCCGGCAAGGCCTCTGCGAGCCGTGTACGCACCAGCACTCCATTCTTAATCGCTTCGCCGTGGGTCAAAGTTATGACCTCTCGGATGGCATCATTCATATCGATTCGATCAGTTCGCGCAGGCGCCTTCTTGATGAGCGCGCGAACACCGCCGATGACATCGCGGGCGCGATGGATATTGTCGACCAGGCGGCGCAGTGCCGCTCGCATCTTATCGAGGTTTGGCGGGTCCGTGCTAAGCCAACGCAGCGCCGTTTCCGTATTGGTGAGCGCAGCCGCGATCGGTTGGTTAACTTCGTGTGCGATCGATCCTGACAGGTAGCCCAAAGTCACGACACGGTTGGCGTGCTCCAACTCCATCTGCAATTCGCGATGTCGCCGCTCGTTTTCGCGTGCTTGCGCCTCCGCTTGTTTACGGTCGGTTAGATCGATGACGAAGGCGACCCCTCCATCCCGTTCTGCGCCGAAAGCTGCGGCGCCCACGAGCACTGGGGTCCGGCTACCGTCTCGACGGAAATACTCCTTTTCGAAGGGCTGAACGGTCCCTGAAGCCTGCAGCGCCAAGTTGGATCGCTCGTCATGGTCGCGCCATTCCGGGGGTGTGAGGTCCGTCCGGCGCAGGCCGGCGCCAATGTCCTCGCGGCGATACCCAACCATCTGAAGAAAGGCGTCATTGGCTTCGACGATCTCACCCTCGGAATTCCATATGAAGATACCTACGATATTGGCGTCTACCAGTCTTCGGATCTTGGCCTCGCGCTCCTCAAGTTCGGCGTATAGTCGTGTATTCTCCAAGGAAATCGCGGCCTGCGACGCGAGTAATTCGAGGAGTGCGACCCGCGCCGGGGTAAAGACGTGGGGTGCAAGATTGTTTTCGAGGTAAAGGACGCCGACCAGCATGGCCTGTTTGATCAGCGGCAAACAGAGGATCGAGCGGGTGCGATGCTGACCGACGAATGGATCGGCAGAAAACGGATTCTGCGCAGAGGCGTCGTCGAGAATCACGCTCTCCCGCGTGTGCGCGACGTAATATACGACCGACTCTGGCAGCACGCTCCCGACCACCGCCTGATCCTCCCGTCGCACGACGAGGGCGTCGCCGCGGGTTGTGGCTTCCGCAACTATCTGCAGCGCACTACCTCGCGAGAGGATCAATATGCCTCGCTGTGCCCCCGCATGCTCGACCGCCATCCGCATCAGCGTGTCCATCAGCTTGTCCGGGACGATCTCGCCTGACAGGGCCTGCGACAGTTTGACGATGGTCGCCAGATCGAGATGCTCAAGGGAAGCCCACATTGTGCTTGTCGGAACGAGCGCTGGCCCTTCTTTGCCAAGCTGCGGGAACATTTCGTCCAGCTGCCGCACCTTTCCATCGGCCCCCCACTTCAAGTAGCCGTAGCGAGCATTCCGCAGGTAGAGACGGGCAATTTCATCGAAGCCTCGGGCGCGATAGAAGCGCGCGGCCAGCTCGTAGGCGACGGCCTCGTTGTGTACGAAGCCGTTCGCCTTCGCCGAGCGGATAGCACGCTCATAAAGACGCTGAGCGTCGAGCTCTCGGCCTTCGATTCGTGCAATCTCGGCACCGACAAGGGCCGCCCGGTTCTCGAAATTCTCGGGGCAGCTTTCCGCCCAGACTTCGAGCTGCCTGTGATGGGTCATCAACGCGTTCAAACTATCCTTCGCTGGAGCACCTACAGCTAAGGTTTCGGCCGAAAGGTCGGAGGAGACGGGCGAAAAACCGTCAGGCCTCGAAAGCGCGGGATTGCAGCACGCTGCACGAGAAAGCGCTGCATAGTAATGATATTCTGCCACCTCAAACTGGGCGGCCGAGGTCCAAAGCAAGCTACTCGCTTTTTCTTCCGCCTCTAATGCAGACAAGTAGTCTCCGGCAAAAAAACGGGCTTGAAGCTTTCGGATCCAGTACCAACATTGGCGCTGTTTTGTTGCCGGATTGGGCGAGAAGCGCTGCTCGTGCTCAATCTCACTCATCTGTCCGTCGTCGAAACAGCCGAACCTATGAGTTAGACCCCGCAAACTCCGCATAAGCCCGAGCTGCGTTCTCATGATATCGATTACGTGGCTGAACTTCGCGCTCTCAGCGAGACGGATGCCATACTCGGCTTGCCGCTGGGTCTCTGCAAGCGGATCGCCCGCCGCCAAGAAGTTCGTATTCAGGTTGTCGCAGCTATACAGCGCAAGGGTCAGATCGCCGGCTTTTGTCGCCGCTTCGGATGCTTGCAGAATAAGCGCCCGACTCGCGCGGACATGCCTCGTCCAGGTCGACGAAAACTGTGCAAACCAGAGATAGGTCCGAGCCTGAAATCGCTTCAGGCCGCGTTTTTCGACCAGATCATAGCCGAGCTGACCAAATCGAAATCCAGCGTTGTAATCGCTGAACAGTGGCCCCGCTATTTTGCTGAAGAACACATACGCCACGCATGAGCCGTCGCCGTGACCTCGTTCCAGACTTAGATTGACCGCGTGGCAGATGGCCAGCGAAAGAAAATGTTCATCAGTGAAGAGCGCGGAGGGAAAGACTCTCGTGAGAACATCCAGAGTCGCGAGAGACTCCGGATCGCTCATCAACGGCAGATCGATAAGCTCCTCAATCGCGCGATCACCAAGTTGGTTCCAGACCTGCTCATATTCACGGACAACTTCGACTTGGGTCGGGTGTGGCGACCAGTCAACTCCCAAGTGACGAAGATAACCTATACAGACGCCAACGGCGTCATCGCTCCGGTCGAGAGTGGTATACAAATCGACGCGGAGCGACGCGACAGTTGCCTGCTCGACACTATTTGCGGCGCGGGACGAGAGCATAATCAAACGCTCTTCGGCAGCTGCCATCTCGCCCACAAGAAATTCGCATTCAGCACGGTAGAACTCAAGGGCAAAGGCGAGTTCATGACGGCGATCCCAGGAGTCCGCCGGCAATAGCGATGCGCCAGCTATGAAATACTTGAGTGCTGGAAAATAGGCCGTCGATGCTCTGGCTCGTTTGCCTGCGATGAGGTTCAGATTCGCCACTTGCTCGAGCTCTCGTTCCGAGATGATCAAGGCTGCGCCGCGATTGAGCTGATTGATGACGTCGAAGACGCTCTCCTCTCGTTCCACCGACGACATGTGCGAGGCCAGCAGCCGACCGATCCGTAGGTGGAACTTCGCGCGTTGGTCCTGCGGAATCAACGAATAGGCGGCCTCTTGCACTCTGTCATGGATGAACCTGTATGAGCCATGGTCCCACTCGATCAGGTCGTAACGTGCGGCCTCCCAGAAGGCTGCGTGGACGCGATCCTCAGATGTTTCGAGCACGGTCGATAGCATCGCGATGGTGGCAGTACTTCCGAGGCAGGCAAGTTGCTGCAGCGCGGTTTGCGTTTCAGCTGGTAACTGTCCGAGCCTGGCAACCATTAGCTCGGCGACGTTGTCTGTGTATCCCTTGCTGCGAATGCGATCGGAATCCCAAGACCAACCGCCAACGACCGGATCAAACGCGACGACGCCTTCGTTGACGAGCGCAATCAGGAATTGGATGACGAAGAACGGATTTCCGCCAGTCTTCTCATGGAGAATTTGCGAGAGCGGGATGGCGCGCATCCGCGTACAGCGCAACGCCTCCATGATGAACTCTTCAATATGGTGTCGGCCAAGGGGTGACAGCGCGATCTCGCTCATCCGTGCGCCCGCGCTTCGGATAATTTGCAGCTTGGACACGAGGGGATGGGTTGGGTCGACTTCATTGTCTCGATAGGCGCCGATCAGTAAAAGATGGTGCAGGTCTGACGTCGTCATCAGATCTTCGAGAAAATCGAGCGTCTCGGCGTCGGCCCACTGCATGTCGTCGAGGAAAAGTACCAGGGGATGGTCCGGCGCGGCGAATACGCCGACGAAACGCCGAAGGGCAATCTGAAATGCCTGGCGGGCTTGCTGGGGCGGGAGATCAGGAGTGGGCGGTTGCTCGCCGATGATCAGCTTGAGTTCGGGCACGAGCCCAATGACAAGCTGTCCCTGCGCGCCCAGCGCCTCGCTTAAAGCTCTGCGCCAGCCCGCCAGCTCGGCATCGCTCTTGCTCAAGAAGCCGCGTATCAGTCCTTGGAAGGCCTGAGCGAGTGTCGCGTATGGAGCATCCCGCTTCTGTTGGTCGAACTTGCCCGAAGCGAATAGACCGCGGGACGGCACGAGCGCCTTGTGCATCTCGCTTACAACTGCGGATTTTCCAATACCAGAGTATCCGCCGATCACCATCAACTCGGGCGTGCCCGTCGTAGCGACACGGTGGTACGCGTTCAACAGGGACGTGATCTCGGATTCTCGTCCGTATAATCTCTCAGGGATCAATAGGCGATCTGGTGTGTCGCGGTCACCCGTTGAGAACGCGTCGATCCGCTCCTTGGATTGCCATTGCGAGAGGCAACGTCTCAGATCGTGCTCAATTCCAGTAGCGGTCTGGTAACGCTCGTCGGCTGTCTTGGCGAGCAGCTTCATGACGATGTGCGAAACGGGAGTCGGAATGGTCGGTACCAGCTCATGCGGCGGCACTGGGGTCCGAGCAATGTGGCAATGAATCAACTCCATCGGGTCCGGTGTCGTGAACGGCAGACTGCCCGTCAGCATTTGGTAGAAGATCACGCCGAGCGCATAGAGATCGCTCCGCGAGTCAACCGATCGGTTCATCCGTCCAGTCTGCTCCGGCGCCATGTAAGCGAGCGTCCCTGCAATGATCTCAGGCGGAGCAAGAGGTTGACGTTCTCGGGGAAGGCGGGAGGCAAGGCCAAAGCCTGTCAGGCGCACCCGTCCGTCCGCGTTGTCCACGAGAATATGAGCCGGCTTCAAGTCCTTATGAACGAGACTTCGCAAGTGCACTTGGCCCAAAGCCGTGGTGATGTCTAAGGCGACGCGAAGGAATTGGAGGACTTCCATAGGCTCGCCAATTTGCCGGTCGAGTATTTTGCCCCCCGGATCGTCAAGGACGAGCACAGCTCGATCGTGATCGCGAAATAATTCCAACGGGCTCGCGGCCCAAGCGCCGTCCAAATGATCCTTCAATCCGTACTCATGGGTGAGCCGGTCGAAGCTGGCCGGCCGGGGCCGCGCGGCGGTCAAACGCAGTACCAGGACGCTACGTGTGCGCCCCTTTTCGTAGGTTAATTGTCCTCGATGGAGCGCATGCTCGCCGTCTTCCCACAGGAGTTGGGGACCGCTATCGAACGCAAGCGAGACGCGGGCATCCATCTATCGCGCTCCACAGCATTGCCAGAGTGAGCTCTACAGGGGAGAATTTATAGCGGAAAAGGCTTCGTTCGGTAGACGAAGATCATGGTCAACAAACTCGCATTTATCGCTAACTATGATGCGAGGATCAAGAAGGGAACGGTACGTCAAGAGAAGAAGCACCGGAGCATGGCTGTCGCAGCCGCTTCATTTGGCAAGGCCGAATTGACACAGAGCGCCAAACAGGATGCGACGAGCCTCAACCACACGCATATTAGAGGTTTTTGGAGTAAAAATGAGCGGGGCAGCCGGCCATAGCTGCGCTTTCTGTCGAGGGCCTTCTTTCTGCGACAGCTTTTCAACACTGACAATCGACAAGAATGACCAGGTCGTCGTAACGGCGAGTTGGCAGAGGTCGACGAATTCACTTGCGTTGCGGAAGTCGACCGCTTTCTGCGCGCCTGTTCCGATGACATAGGCGCCTGCCTCTCCTGCAAGTCGAGCCAACAGTGGAACCGGCTGGGTCCGCCGCACGATGGGTGAACATGATCCACCTCGCCTGAACGCGCCGCGCTAGAAAACGCCGTTACTCCGCAATGTGCAGACGCGCTCCCGCGTTGAAGAGTTTGCGCCGCGACATCTATGCGGCGCGAGATCCCGATGGTCGTCGCGCCTCGCGATGAGGTGCTGTCACGGACCCTGCGCTTTTTCGTGAAGAAACCTCGCGCCTCGAGGATGCGCGAGTGTTCGGAAGCGCCTCGAGTCGGCCGACGCTGATCGCGGCTTCTGCGATTCGGTTTACTAGCTCGATAGGAATTACGCTTGCGGGATCCCCCCTTTCGCGCAAAAATTCTTTTTGACCCATTTGCCGTCTTGACCGCCACACGCTAGTCGAGCCGCAAACTTTGGGCCTCGGTTGTGCTGTTATTGATGCTCGCGCCCCTGGAAAGCACAAGCAATCGCCCCTTTGCTCGAACGTATATAGTCCGTAACATGCATGATATGCGCTGAGCGAAATGCTATGAACTCTCCCCTCGATCCCCCGCGTGAGATTGCCGAGTTGCGAAATGCACTGGAGGCGGTGCGCAAGTCTGAAGAACAATTTCGTACAATGCTGGACGACATACCCACGCTGGTATGGCGTACTACAGCAGATGGCTCAGCAGAGTTCTTCAATGAGCGCTGGTTTGAGTATACTGGGCTTGCGCCGGACGTCGCGTATGGCAGTGGTTGGATGGCGGCATTCCATCCCGATGATTTGGAATCGTTAAGCAAAAAATGGACCGAGATCGTTGCTTCTCGAAAGGCCAGTGAAGTGGAAGCGCGCTTCAGACGGCATGACGGCCAGTACCGCTGGCATCTGATGCGCTCCGTTCCCCAATTCGACGAAAGCGGGCGGCTTGTTAGCTGGTGTGGAACAAACACGGATATCGAGGACCGGAAGGAGGCCGAAGAAAGGTTGTCCCAGGCGTTCGACAGAATCAAAAAATCTGAAGAGGAATTGAGGACGATCATCGACACGATTCCGGCTTTGGCTTGGTCGTCTCCAGAAGATGGCATTGGTGACTTTTTCAGCAAGCGATGGCTGAGCTACACCGGTCTTTCGCATGAGCAAGCGAGTGGGACGGGTTGGGTGAGCGCGATCCATCCGGACGATTTGGAAGGCCTCGCTGCGAGCTGGACTAGAATAAGGGCGTCAGGGCGCGAAGGAAGCTTGGAAGCTCGCCTTCGCCGTTATGACGGAGCTTATCGTTGGTTTTTATTTCAAGCGGCTCCTCTCAGGAATCCCGAGGGGAAGGACGTCGTGTGGTATGGAACAAATACAGATATTGAAGATCTTAAGCAGGCCGAGAGCGAATTGCGCCGGCGCGAGGCAGATCTTCGCAAGGCACAGGCTGAGTTGGCCCATGTTACTCGCACAACGACGATGGGCGAGCTGGTGGCGTCCATCGCGCATGAAGTCAATCAGCCAGTCGGCGCCATGACACTCAATGCCAATTCATGCGTCCGTTGGCTGTCACAGTTGAAGGACGAGTCTCCCGAACTTCAGGAGGCTCGAAAAGCCCTACAGCGTATCGTTCAGGACGGCATTCGTACCGGTAAGATCATAACCCGAATTAGAGCTCTCGTCGAGAAAGCGGAGTCAGTCAGGGAGCCGTTGGACATCAACTCAATCTTTCATGAGGTCATCGCACTTTCGAAAAACGAGATGGAGCAAAGACAAGTTCTCCTGAGACTCGATCTGGCCGTTGATCTGCCGCCCGTTCTCGGTGACCGCGTCCAATTGCAACAAGTGATGATCAATTTGATCTTGAACGGTATTGAGGCGATGACCGCTGTTGATGGTGCGGCTCGTGAACTCGTAATCGGAACGCAGCTTGATCGTGGAAACGTCTTGGCAAGCGTGCGCGATACCGGCGTCGGATTCGACGCCGACAAAGCGGAGCAGCTCTTTACAGCTTTTCACACGAGCAAGCGGGGCGGCCTAGGAATGGGGCTTTCCATTAGTCGTTCTATCATCGACGATCATGGTGGGAAGCTGTGGGCCACACTAAACGACGGGGTCGGGGCAACTTTCCATTTTAGTTTGCCCGTGCCAAGCGATCGCTGACCGCGTGCTTCCTCAGATCGAGCGTGAAGCGACCAAAGAGGGCTCGGGTTCAATTGCCAAGAGTTTACGCGCGCAATGCGAGGATTCGCCCACGTTTTTTCGGTCAAATCGACCCATCACTGACACTGCCGGTCAAAACTGCGCACGCTGTCAGAGCGGCGACTAAGCCCGCTTGTTGTTGCGCAGCAGTTCTACGGAGGTTGGGAAAGCATGGGCACAAGCGCCATTGCTGGCGAGCAAAAACAAGGACTTGAAGCGGAGCGGGGCACCTTTCGTCAGGGTCGCCTAACAGGTTCCGGTGCGAGCCTGTAGATCACGGGGGCAAGGACCTTGGCAGCCGCCGACGAGCTGCCGCCAGTCGATTAGTCCGAGGCAGAACGGTCAACGGGGACCACCCGTTGACCGTTGACCGCCGAGAAAGGGTGGATCTCCTGATTTCACGTCGGGCAGGGCAGGCCGAGAGTGCTGGCGGCCGACCCCTTGTGGCGCTAAATCTCACTGGCAGGCCCGACGCCTTTGGTGGTGCAATCGTGAGTGACCGCGTCTGCCGGGAGGACGAGCCGGTCCCAACGCCGCCACGAAGTAAGCGGTGGATGCCCTGGTCTTATGGCGTTCAACCAGTTGAGATCTCCGACGCGGGCAATCAATGTCTCCTGGTGGAGCGGGACGGCAGCCGCAAGATCGAAGCCATGCTGCCTTGGGATCAGGCACCTTCCGATGGCAAGAAAGAAAGAGCCGGATCAAAAGCCGTTCGCGGACCGTTTTCCAACGCGGGAGTCTGCAATACTTGAGCACTTGGCGAGCAATGTGCGTGAGCTACGCCAAGAGAATGGGCTGTCTCAGGAGGCCCTGGCCACCATGGTCGACGTCCAGCAGAATGAAATCAGCAAAATCGAGAACCGACGGTCAAACCCAACAATTCTTACTCTCGAACGCCTGGCCCAAGCATTCGGAGTCACGGTCCCGCGCCTTCTGCAGCCGAGTGTAGTGAATAAGCGCAAGTCCTAACGGCCGACAATTCTCGCGAATTGTTCTTTCTTCACTAGCAAGGACCGGAGCATCATCAGCTGTTTTTGAAAAATCGGGGCGCGCTTCAGGTTGATTGACGGCGTCAGGGGTCTCCTGAGGTAATCTAAGTGGCGGAGAAAGTGGGACTCTCTTCCTCCAAGCGCCGCACGCGCGAAAAACGCCGAAAAACAAGGATTCCCGGAAAGCCCGGCCGGATTCTGTGACCACCACTGTGTACCACCGCTTCGGCGATTCGGACCGTCAATCTCGCCCGATTTCGAGGCGGCTCGGGGATATCCAAGGATCAGAATTTACGCGAAAGCGGCTTCGCGGCCGTAGCCTCGGGCGCCGTCGGCGATATCGCGAACGTCAGCCAGGCGTTCCACCCTTCCGGCCTATTCTGGGCCGCGAACTCCTTGTAGGCCTTTACGTTCACGTAGCCCTGCATGTCGCCGATGGGAAACAGGAAACCAACCTGCGGGCCCACGCCGGCGATGCGAGACCGGAAGCCGCCCAGGGCGGGCGGTGCGCCGAAATCGTCCATCACCTGTTGTAGATAGTAGCCAACCACGCCGAGCTGCAGCTTGTTGTCAAAGAAGTGCGACGCCCCCCAGTCGATATGGAAGTCCATGCCGTTCTGATACTGCGTGTCGGTGTTCTTGAAATTGTAGGTCAGTCCAGCGACGGCGGAGAACTCGTTGCCGGACTTCGGGTCGAAGTAGGTGTAGCCGCCGCCGAAGTCGATGGCACCGTGGCCGATGCCCAGATTGGCCAAGCGGACCGGATCGTAGTCGCCGACCGGAATGTCGCCGGCGCCGTACACCATCAGATTATTGACGCCCGTATTCCACTTGAGCGTCACCTGTGGATCCGAGACGAAACGGTAAGCCCCCAGCTTCGCCGATGGCTAGGGCGCGCCTTGGGCGCGCGGGGTTTGACGGCGAACGCGCGTGCCGAGGCTGTGGACCAGTTCCTGAAGAAGCGCGCGACGCCGCCGGAATGACGCGAGCAGGCTTTCCGTGTGCTACGGCCGAAAAGCGGACAAAGGCGGCCAGCGTCTTCGCGTGATCGATTATGCGGCGCGGCCTTTGGGTGAGACCCAGGTCGAGCCAATCGACCCGCCTTACTCAGTCGAAAGCCTGTATACCCCGCCGGGTTGAAGGTGTACTTCCTCGAACATTTTTTGCTGCTTATCAGACAGGACGCTCGGCAAAACGCGTGCTGTCCAGCCTTCCGGCAGGGCCGCAAGGACTAGGGTTACAGCCTGGTTCGGCTTAGCGAGAGCGAGCCATATTTCAGTCGTTGATCCCGAGTCCGAGGTCGCCTCGACGATGGTGAACTCTTGGCCGAATGACTCTGCCATGGAGGGTCAACCAGCCCCGATGCAGCAGGTTCAACTGGAGCGGCTCACTCGGGCGGCTTCAATCCCGGCGAGCGCAGCCAGTCGCTCATGTGCGATCCGGTCTCACATTGCCGGGCCTTCCGAATGATCTGCTCCCGTAGGGTCCCATGCGGAAGCAGTTTCGCTTCTTCGCGCAAGCGCTGAGCCTCTTCGGCAAGGCGCTCTTCGAGAGATTTAGTCTGTTTGAAACGACGCCGCTTCGTCATGGCGCTGCTTCCTTGTTCGAGGGCGGGAGCGCTACCGGCGTTCTCATCACAGATAGCAGCCAAGGTCCGGGCTGTGACGGCCACAGCGTGCGCCTGTCCGCAGCCGCCGAGCAAGGAGTATCTTTCGCCGTCTCTCCGGAACTCTTCAGGAATGGCTCAAAGGGTGCAAGTGGCTCAAACAAAGTACGCACTTGACGCGAAAGCGTCGGGGCGTCCCAACACGACATTTCCGGGAACCTTAACTTGCCTGAATCCCAAAACCGGCCAAATCGGGTTACGATGGAGTTTTCCCGTATGGGGGCATCTCATGTTGGATACTGCGACCACCGCGCTATTGCGCGCGGTCCTCGACGAAGTTTGTGAAAGCATCTCGCAGCGCGAAATCGGAGCGCGTACCCACGTCGCCTCGAAAATCTTGGAAGCCGCGACCAGGGGCGAGGTTTCTCGGGAGGCTCTCAAGCAGGTCGGTCGCGATGCCCTCTCGCACGCGCCCACGATGTGGCGCTGATCCAGAGGGTGGGGCGTGAACTTCCACGTGACAGTCCTGAAAATCCTGGTTGCATATCCGGACGGATTCGCTGTGATGGAAGACCTCAAGAGGGATATGGCCATCCTGGCGACGAGCGGGCGTGATTGGGCCGATCGGACCAGGCGCCTTGCGGCGCGGGTCCCGGATCTCGACATCTGGTCACAAGGGTTGGTCGAACGCATCAGCGGCGGGTGGAGGCTGACTTCCAAGGGACGGGAGGTGCTCGAGTTCATGGAAGTCCGGCCATCGCCCGAGCCAATTGAGGCGGCTGCGGTCAACGAGATTACCCCACCGGTTGTCGAGCAAGTTCCGGTTCCTCCGCTGCGGCAGCCCGCGGACCGTGCGAAGCGGCGGCGAGAGCGCCGAGAACGCCGCCGCGAGGCCCGTGAGGGAGCCAGGGCGAACGCCTCCTAGTCAAAGAAAAAGCCGCCAGCGAAGCCGGACGGCTTGATAGTCCCGGACCGTCGATTGCCTCCCCAGCCCCAAGCGTACCGCCGTTACCTTGTTTGCGGCCATGCCAGCCCGATCTACCGAGCGCTTTTCGATTTGGCCATCGAAGGGCCGAGTTGTGCACTGGGCTTTTGCAGCGCCGAGTTCGTTACGCTCTGAGGTCGGTGGCAGCGCAAATTATCCGAACCTCGGATGAGAGCCGGCCCGGTTCCATTCAACAAGGTGCTGCGCAGCGGATGAGGCATGGCTTAACTTCAGACAATCGCCACAAAATTCACCGACATGCTCCCACAGTCAGTCTCCACGAAGGCCGCGATGTCCCAGTATTCACTCGATGTGTTGCGTCAACGCTATGTCGTCGAGAAAAGACCGCTCCAAGCCAGTGTGGAGCAGATCTTGCGCGCCGACAGCCGCGCTGGAGCGCGCGCCATCCTGGCCGCAATCGATAAACGCCGCTTTGAAAATCGGTCCGAAGGGCAGCGCCTCCGCAAGATGCTCCGCTTCGAGACCGCTCTCTGGGAAAGCGGTCATTACGCCGTGGCAGGGGTGGACGAGGCGGGAATGAGCCCTCTCGCCGGGCCGGTGAGCGCGGGCGCCGTGATCCTAAAACCCGGGACGCGGATCGCCGGGATCGACGACTCGAAAAAGCTTGACGCCACGGCTCGCGAAGAACTCGCGAAGGAGATCAAGGAAAAGGCAGAGAGTTGGTGTGTGGCGTTGGTCGAGGTCGAGGAGATCGACGCGATCAACATCTATTGGGCAGGCATCCAGGCTATGCAGCGCGCGGTCCGCGGCCTAGGGCTGACGCCGCATCATTTGCTGATCGATGCGAAGCGGTTAAAGGGAATCGACATCCCGCAGCAGGCGATCACCAAGGGTGATGCCAAGTCCGCCAGCATCGCCGCCGCCTCCATCCTCGCGAAAGTCGAGCGCGACGCCGTGATGCGGGCGCTCGACGTGCGACACCCCGGCTACGGCTTCGCGGATCACAAGGGCTACCCGGTGCCGGCTCATTACGAAGCTCTCGCCAGGCTTGGCGCATGCGCCGCTCATCGGCGGTCATTCGGGCCTGTACGCAAAGCTCTCGGGTTGCCGCCCCTCCCGCCGTGGCCTTCAGCAGCCGCGCGCGAAGCCTGCTGAACCCGGGTCTTTTGCTCCGCCTCCGCTTATTTTCGCGACCATCTCTTTTCGCGAACGACATCCTTGGCCTTTTTGTCGGACCGGAGGCCAAGATAGACCGGCTGGCGCAGCTCGCCCTTGCTGGTCCACTCCGCGAACTTCACCTCTGCGACGAGCGAAGGACGGACCCAGGTCGTGACCTGCTCATTCTTCACCTTGGCGGGAAAGGGCGACTTGGCCGTCTTGAGCTTCAGGAGCTTGCCGTGAAGCTCTCCGAGAACCTGGTGGCTGAAGCCGGTGCCAACGTGGCCAATGTACCGCCAAGCTTCGCCTTCGCGTACCGCCAGCGCAAGGGCGCCGAAGAAGGGCCGGGTCCGCCTCGGTGCCGTGAACCCGGCGATGACGACCTCCTGCCGCTGCGCGGTCTTCACCTTCAGCCAATCCGCTGTCCGGCGTCCGGACGCATACGGGCTGTCGGCGCGCTTGGCCATGATGCCTTCGAGATGCCTTCGCTCGGCTTCTGCGAAGAACGCCGTTCCATTGCCTTTGCGGTGGTTGCTGAACGCGATCAGCTTGTGGCGCGGCAGGATGGCCTTTAGCCGCTGCTTGCGCTCGAGGAGCGGCAGCGCGCGCAGATCCTTGCCCCCCGCGAACATGAGATCGAACGCGCAGTACAAGAGCTTGGCCTCATGGCGCAGGGCATTCTGGAGCAACTGGAAATGGGATGCGCCGTCCTTGCCGATCGCGACGAGCTCGCCATCGATCACGGCATCCGCCTTCACACCCTCTAGCGCTTTGGCGACCTCGACGTAGGAGTGGCTGATGATCTTCCCATTACGGCTGTAGAGCGCGACCCGACCACGCCGGATTTCGGCCACCATACGAAAACCGTCGAATTTGTCCTCGAACACCCAGTCGAGATCGTCGAACGGCGCATCCGTCAGCGTGGCCAGCATGGGCTGCAGGCGAAGAGGCAAGGTCGATTTTCGGGCCATGGCAGGGGCTCTCTCTACAGGGCCGGCAAAGGCCGAAACGAGCAGGATGGAAGGCGAACCCGCGCACTGTCGCCGGCCACGACCGGTCCCCCGGCCCGTACCACGCCCAGCACCCCGGATTTGAATGGAGGGCTCGTTTCCGCCGACGAGAGCACCTGCCGCTTGAGGCCGGCTCGGAAGCGGTCAATAAGGACGCATGGCGTCCGGAGGCCCGTCAGTTCGACGACCGCGGTCGGCCCGAACTTGATCAGGGTCCCGAGCGGCATCCGTTCGAGGTCCAATCCGGCGGTGGTGACATTCTCGCCGAGGTCGCCGGCGCCAACCTCGAAGCCAGCTTCGAGGAGAAACAGGAAGAGTTCGGACGGGATCAGGTGGACCTGCCGGAGATTGGGCAGGCGGGGCCGGCGGCGTGCCAAATAGCGGTGCCGGACGAACGGACCGGCGTGGGCGTCACCTTCGACCCCGTGATCTTTCATCAGGATGATGAGGGCCTGAGTTGGTTTGCTGAAGTGGTGGCCGCGATCGGCGGCGACCGCTACAACCTTCCCTTCGAGCGAGAGATCGTGCGCCTGCGGCATCAGGCGGCGCGGGCGAGCGAGCGCCGCTTCTGGCGGAAGTAGCGCGTGATCTCGGGAAGCTTCATTGCGTTCAGGACCCGATCGGCAGGGACGCCGCCCTTCCGGGCCATCTGGACGCCCCAGTGCATGTGGTCGAGTTCGGGGATCGAGTGCGCGTCGGGATTGATGCTCAGCATGCAGCCGAACTCGAGAGCAGCCTGGTGCCAGCGCCAGTCCAGGTCAAGCCGCCATGGATGAGCATTGATCTCGACTACCACGTCGTGCTTGGCGCAAGCCCGCAGCACCTTTTCAACGTCGATTTCGTAGCCGGGCCGCCGCTGCAACTGCCTGCCGGTCATATGGCCAATAATGGTGGTGTGAGGGTCGGAAATGGCCCGTAGCAGGCGCTGCGTTTGCGCCTTGCGATCCAGCTTGAAGCGCCCATGGATGCTGGCGACCACGAAATCGAAGCGCTCCAGCACCTCGTCGTCGTAGTCGAGCGACCCGTCCGCCAGGATGTCGGATTCAATCCCTTTGAGGATCCGGAAGTCCTTGCCGAAGCGCTTGTTCAGTCGATCCGCTTCCCGGTGCTGCTGCGCGATCTCCTCGACGGAGAGACCTCCGGCATAGTGGGCGGACTTGGAATGGTCCGCCACGCCGAAATACTCAAAGCCCCGCTGGCGCGTGGCCTTAGCCATGGTCTCCAGTGTCTCGGTGCCGTCAGACGCATCCGTGTGGCAGTGAAGGATCCCGCGCAGGTCCTGGTCGGAGACGAGCTTCGGGAGCTTGCCTTTCAGAGCCGCCTCGATCTCGCCGCGCCCCTCCCGAAGTTCCGGATCGATGAAGGGCAAGCCGAAAGCTTGATAGATGTCGGCCTCCTCGCCGGCGATCAGCGTGCGCCCCTTGTGGAGGCCGTCAGCGTCCAGCCGCATACCCGTCTCGGCGGCCAAGGCTTGAAGCTGCTCGATGTGGCCGGCGGAGCCGGTGGCGAAGAGAAGAGCGGCGCCGAAGTGCTTGCGGTCGGATACTCGGATTTGCAGCCCGTCGGCCGATGGAGTCGATGTCTTGTCCGGCTTGGCAGCCTCCGCAACGATCGCGAGATCGCCAACGAGTTCGCAGCCGCGGCGGAACTCCCCGGCGATCGTCACACGCTTGAGTTCGGGACGGGACTTGCGGATCGAGTCCTTCGCATGCGTGAGCAGCGCGGAAGCGCGGTGCAGGTGGAGGCGGCCTTCTCCGCTTTTGGCGATCGCGAGGTTCTGCAGGATCTTGGTCTGCAGCGCGGCGCCAAGTCCTTTCGCCTTCTTGATGCGGTCACCCTTGGCGGCGGCCTCCAACTCCGAGAGCGAGCCGATGCCAAGATCTTTGTACAGGCGCAGTACCTTCTCCGGACGAAGGCCGGGTATAGCGAGCATCTCGAGCACGCCCGGGGGAATCTCCTTCCGCAACTTTTCGAGGCTGGGATGACTGCCCGTTTTGTGAAGCTTGGTGATGATGTCGGCTATCGCGTCGCCGACCCCCGGGATCTCGGTAAGCCGGTCTTCGGCGATGAGCTCGTCCAGAGGGACGGCAAGGGCCGCCAGGCTGTCGGCGGCCCGAGAGTAGGCTTTCGCCCGGTAGGGATTGCCGCCTCGCAAGGCGGCGCGCTGCGCGTACTCCCGCAGGAGACTTGCCACACCGCGCGCGGCGAGCGAAGGCATTCAGCCAGCCTCCCGGTCCGAGCTTTGCGGCGCCGCCGGAGTAAGGCGACCGCCGGGGCGGTCGCTTGACCGGCGATCGAGAGAGGCCTCGAGCTTCTGGGCTGCGCGAAAGTCCTCAAGGTGCTGGACATTGGGGCCGTAGGCAGCCTCCTTCTTGAGAAGATTGTAGATCCGGCCCGCCACCAGTTGCAGATGCTTCATCTTGCCCTGCGGCATGGATCTCGCTTTGCAGAGAGCCCGGATTGCGTAGGCGCGGAAATAGTCGAATGCGTCTGACATGATGTCAGTAAACGCCGGCTCTCGCCGGGAGTTCGATGGCTCGGCTAAGACTGGATCGCCCGGTCGCGGGCTGGGGCAAATGCGGGAAGAGCGCAATCACTGGAACTCCTCGCCACCTTCGAAGTTGCGAGACTCGTTGATTAACGTAGGTAGACTGCCCGCCCTCGGCCCCAACCCGGCGGCGGGTTTTTTGTGAGTTGAGTAGCGTGGCAAAGCGTACGAAGGCGCCTCGGGCCGAAAAGACCGAAGGCCCTACAATGCCGGGGTTCATCGAACCCCAGTTGGCGACCCTGAAGATGAAGGCTCCTTCGGGATCTCTATGGATTCACGAAGTCAAATACGATGGCTACCGCATCCAGCTCCGGATCGACGGTGACAACCGGCGGGCCTACACCCGCAACGGTTACAACTGGGTCAACAAGTTCTCAAGGATTGCGGCTGCCTTCGATATCGAAGGACAGGCCATCGTCGACGGCGAGGCTGTCGTCATCCATGATGGACGCACGAACTTCTCCGAGCTGCAGGCAGACCTCGGCAGAGGCGATCAGGATCGACTGGTCTATTTCGCGTTCGACCTGCTGTGGCTCGACGGCAAGGATTTGCGCAAGATGCCGCAGATCGAACGGAAGAAGCTGCTCAAGAAGCTGATCGAAGATCATAAGATCGAGGAGCCCGTTTTCTTCAGCGAGCACCACGAAGGCGACGGGCAAGCCCTCTTCGTCGCGGCCGGCAAGCTGAACTATGAAGGCATCGTCTCCAAGCGCGTGGATGCGCCATATCGCTCGGATCGCGTTGAAGCCTGGCAGAAGATCAAGGTCGTTCAGAAGGGCACATTTCCCGTGGTCGGCTTCATCAAGGATCCTTCCGGCGTCGCCGCGCTGTATCTGGGCAGGAGGGAAGGCAAGGATCTCGTCTACATGGGCAAGGTCGGCACCGGGTGGGATCGAACCACCTCGGCGAAGATCCGCAAGGCGCTCGACACCGTCGTGAGCCCGAAGCAGAAGTTGACCAAGACCATCAGGAAACCGAAGGCGACGTGGGTCGAACCCAAGTTCCATGCCGACATCGAGTACCGTGACATCACCTCCGAAGGTCTACTGCGGGCCAGCTCGTTCAAGGGGCTGAGCAAAGGAACGCGCCGATCATAGCCGCGTTTTCGTGCGAAGTATGTGGAGTGCCGGTCATGGATCCGGAACAGCGAGTTGCGAAGGCCTTGGAAGACGCCCAAGGCATCTTGGCCCGGCATGTCGAGCCCGGCCCTAGAAATTGCGAGCAAACCATAAACAAGCTGCTGGATGTGCTCGACGACGAAGGCGTCGTGCAAGCGCTCAAGGATTCGAAGATGGAAAAGCCCACAACAGAACAACTCGACGAGCTCAAAAGGCTCAGTGCAATTGCGCGTGTGCCGGACGAATCGGAGATCGTGACTTCGAAGGAAGAAGCCGAAACCCGGATCCGCGATCTGAAAGACAAGGCTCGGATGGAATGATGCCTGAGAAGCTGATGAAAGGCGGGGAGCGTGAACGCTCAGAGGATGACTCCGGCGCAAAGAGCTCGGGCCCCGCGGATTGCACGGGCGACGAAAGTCCCGCGAAGATGCACGCCGCGGCGCGGCACCAGCGCGAGTAGCACGCTAACGTGCTCAATTTTCGGGATATGGAGCTCGCGCGAGTTGCAGCGCGGCGTCGATGCCCCCTTTCAGAATCTGCTCGGCATACGCAGCGTCTGGTACAGCGCGTGCGAGCTGGAGGGATCCGACCATAAGCCCGAAGACGGCCGTCGCGCGGCGGTGGCTGTTCTCGGTGTCCGTTATCGGAAGCAGCGCGGCCAGTGCCGAGACGTAGCTCCGCAGTCCCTTCTCATAGGCCTTTCGAGTGCGCAGCGGTTGACGGGCGATTTCCGGAAGCAAGGCCGCTGAGGGGCACCCTTCCGCCGGATTTTCGAGGTGGACGCGCTTGAGGTAGGCTCGGATCAAAGCTTCAAGGTCCCCGCCGCCCTGCTGATCCCCGCCGAGACGATCCTGCTGGTCGGCGAGTGCACTCGCCATCGCTTCCCGGACGAGCGCCTCCTTGGACTCGAAATGGGGAGAGAAGGCCCCTTTGGTCAGACCGGCCTCGCTCATGATCCCGCCGATGCCGGCGGCAGCGACACCGTCTCGGCGAATGCATTTAGAGGCTATATCGACAATATGCCGTCGCGTTGCTGCCTTGTGGCCTTTCTCGAAACGCATGGATGTTCCCGCTCTTCGCCCCTACGCGCTAGGCTTCCCAAAGGACTTCGACTCGGCTCGCGAGATTCAAGAGCGGACGGTCGCCTCCTAAGGGGGCATCCAACTCAAGGCCGATCGGCAGCCCACTGCTAGACAAGCCAACAGGAAGGCTAATACCGGGCAGCCCGACGCTGCTGGCCGACACAGTGTGGTTCGCTAAAGCCAGGTAGCTCACTTCCTGTCCCGCAATATGGACTGTCGCCTGGTTCTGGATCAAAGGTGCCGGGCACGGCGTCGTCGGCTGCAGGATTGCCTGCGCCCCCTGTTCGACGAACGCCCTTTGGAGGCGGCGCCGGATTTCCGGACGGCTCGCGTTGAGCGCGGTCTGGTAGGCTTCTGCCGATGTAGCACCCGCACCGCCAGGCAATACTATTTGACCCCATACTTGGTGAAGCTGAGGCTTTAGACCCTTGTAGATCTCCTCGAAAGTGGTCGGAAGGTCGTGCTGACGCAGGAATTCCGAAATGGCTTCCATCGTCTCGAAAGCGAAGATTCCCCATGTCGCGGTTTGGACGAGGACATTGAAATCGTCGCCCAGATCGACCTCGACGACTTCGGCGCCGGCGTCCTGCAGCCGCCGAACTACCTCGCGGAAGCGAGCCTCGACTTCCACGTCAACGAGATCGAGAAACTGACGCGGTGCGAAAGCCAGCCGGGCTCCCTTCAGGTCATAGCCGCCATTGGAGAGCTCCCCGGCCGACTCCTTGGTCACAACCTGATCGATGAGAGCGCAGTCCTCGACGCTACGCGCGAACACGCCCGTGGTGTCGAGCGTGTGGGAAATTGGCGCGACTCCGCCGCGCGGCCATCGCCCGGTCGTCGGTTTGAACCCCACCACGCCGCAGAATGATGCGGGCACCCGAATTGACCCTACCGTATCGCCCCCGAGGGATGCGGGTACAATGTTGGCGGCGACGGAGGAGGCGGAGCCGCCGGACGATCCACCCGACACGCGATCGCGGGCATGCGGATTCTTCACTTGGCCAAAGCGCGCGTTGTGGCCGGTGAGGCCATAGGACATCTCAACCAGGTTGTTCTTGCCGAACACAAGGGCGCCGCCGTCCTTGATGGCGAGAACGGCGTCCGCATCTTCGTAAGGCAAGAAGTTCGCGAGCCCTTCCAGACCAAGAGTTGTTGGAAGCCCTTTCGTTAAATAGCTGTCCTTTATGCCGATGGGCACACCAAGTAGCGGGGCTGTTGTCCCCGCGGCACGCGCCTTATCTGCTTCCCTGGCGGCCGCGAGTAAGGTTGGCTCATCGATGGTGATGAAGGCATTTAAGTCCGCAAGGACCTGGGCGCGCTGCATAAGTGCCGCGGTGTAGGCCTCCGACGTGATGTCGCCGTTTCGGATAGCCGCAGCCGCCGCTGCAAGCCCGAGTAGAGCCAGGTCACTGATTTCGCCGAGTGTGGGTCGGACTAAAGCGGCAGTGGTGTGGGCCATGGAAATCTCGAGAAGAGTTGAAGAAGGCATCCGTCGCCCCTCGGCCACGGATGTGATTACGGTCATAATATTAAATTACGATCGTACTTCAATAGAGGCCTGGACACATGACCGTGAGAGACAGCCGTTCTTCGCGCGCCTACAGATGATCTCCGATCCGAATCTCAGCCTTTCCGAGAACCGCGCCATCTGCTTCATGGGCGTCGGATGCATCGGCCTCGCGCCATGCTGGTCGCCGCGAGCGCTCGACGGGCCAAAGGTGATCGACGCCTTGACCAGTTTCTAGAGGCGCTGCGCACTGGCTGGCGAGCCGATGCAACTGCGCTCGAATCCGCCGCATCCGGGGCCGTGCCAACATGCGGGCTCAAGCGAGGACGATAGAATTCGTTTCCGGAACCCGCGAATCCTTGCGGCGTTGGATCGCCATCAGTTCGCAAGAGGAGGAGCCGATGGCGGCAGCGAAGAAGAAGACCGCGCGTGGACGCAAGCAGGACCGGGCACGCGTCGCTAAGGGACAGGACTACGAAGTCCGCTACGAAGCGAAGAAGACCGGCCGCTCCGCATCGGCCGTGAAGAAGGCCGTCAAGAAGGTCGGCAACAGCCGCAAGCGGGTCGAGAAGCGTCTCGGCCGCTAGGCCGGAGCGGTCTCCAGACGCGGCAGAAGCATCGCTCTTTTTCCGCCACGGGCGGAGCCGAGCTTACTTTCAGAAACCTTGTGTTGACCGTCCGGATCGGCCAACATGAGGTACTTTTTGCATTGATCTTACTTGCTTTCACCCTGCCATTTTCAAGAGGGTGTTATGGCCGCACACGAACATTGGCAGATGGATGCCAGCGCTCCCGAGCTGTACGAGCGTTATCTCGTGCCAGCGATCACCTCTGTCTGGGCCGATGACCTGCTGGATCGAATCGAGCCGGAACATGGAGAAAGCATCCTGGACGTGGCGTGCGGGACCGGCGTCGTGGCGCGACGGCTGGCCGCGCGCGGCTACGTCGGAAGACTTGTCGGCGTAGACCTGAACGGCGCGATGCTGGCCATCGCCCGGGCCAAATCCTGGGAGGTAGAGTGGATCGAGGGCAGCGCGCTGGGTTTGCCCTTCGCGCCGCGCAGCTTCGATGTCGTGCTCTGCCAACTCGGACTGCAATTCTTCCCTGATCGGCCGCAGGCCCTCAGAGAGATCGCTCGCGTCCTCAGGTCGTCCGGGCGACTGGGGCTGAGCGTGTACAGCTCCATCGAGCGCACGCCGGCCGCATACGCCTTCGTGCAGGCGCTGGACAAGTTTCTCGGAGCCGAGTCCTCGCGGACCAAACGCGCCGAGCATCTTTCCTGCGGCGCCGACGAGGTGGGGAATTGGGTGCGGCAGGCCGGATTCGACCGTGCCCAAGTCGAGACCGTGACCAAGCAGATCAGCTTTCCGTCGGCACTCGAATATGTTCGCTTCCAGCTCACCGCGACCCCGATGGCTGCGCTGTTGAAGGGGGAGGATGAGGCCGGCCGCGCGCGATTGATCGCAGAGATCGCCGACGACGTGGCCGCCCGTCTCGATCCCTCAACGCTGGCGAACGGCAGGCTGACGTTTCCCCAGGAATCCTTCGTCGTCGTCGCATCGCTTTGCTGACGCTCGACCGGGACTACTCGTTCAGGCGGCCTGCCGGCGTCCTGAAACTGGAAACGCCGATCGTAGGAGGACCACACGTGAACGAGCATTCGAAGCATTCCGAGACGCCGCCTTATGACCGGACATTGCTCCTCCACGGTTCGAAACGTAACGAGCTGCTGACTTTGGACGAAGTCCGTCGATACGGCAGCGACAGTTTCTCCGATCCCGACTTCATCCGGCTTTACGGCATGACGCCGGCCCAGTGGTACGCGCAAGGGGTACGCTTGCTCGGCCGCACAGCAGTCGAGTGCACCCGAGATGCCGTTGCCGACCGCATCGGGCAGGACGTCGCGGCTGTCGCGGCCACGCTTCCGGCAAGGGGGCGATGGGTCGTCGTGGATCCTTTCGCCGGCTCTTGCAATACCTTGTACTGGATATTGCGGCACGTGCCGCGATCGCGCGGGATCGCCTTCGAGTTCGATCCTCAGATCTTTCAGCTCACCAAGCAAAACCTCGCGGTCCTTGACCGGACCATCGATCTGAAGCACGGCGATTATCGCCTCATGATGGGGCAACTCCATACGGCGCCCGATGAGGCCATGATCGTCTTCGTGGCGCCGCCTTGGGGCACTGCGCTGAATGAGACGGAAGGACTAGATCTCCGCCGAACAGAACCTCCCATAACCGAGATCATTGCGAAGTTCGCCGAGGCATTTCCTGCCAGTCGGATCCTTTTCGCCGTTCAAGTGTATGAGAAGTTGGATAAGCGCGCCCTTGCCGAACTTCAAGGCAAGCTCGATTGGTCCGACCTCAAGATCTACGATTTCAACGTTGCCGGCAGGAATCACGGCATTCTCTTGGGAACGCGGGGATGGACGCCCTGAGGGCCCGCGTCACGCCCGGCAGGAAAATCGTGTGAAAGCGGTCAGCCTCTGCACAAGTGGGTCCACGTCCTGCAGGTAGATCTCGGTCCGGAGGAACTCGATCTCATCGTTGAGCGCGGTCTCGTCGACGTCTATGAACCAGGACTTGGGGCGCCCGTCGCTGCCGTCGTTCCAGCGATAGCCGCGTCGCTTCAGCGAGTCCTTGAGCTCGAACGCGGTCTGCTCCGCCCACACCCGCATCGTCGGCTTGCGGGCGGTCTCCAGCAGCAGGGCCAGCGCCGGCGAGCCCGTCGTCGGCAGTTCGAAAGCGAGCACCTCCAGCAGAGCGTGGCAATCGTCGACCGCCCGGTGCGCCTGGTGGAAGTAGCCAGCTCCGTTCAGGAGATAGCCGAGCTGCGAGCCCGCGAAGCCATGTTTGCGCCAGTCGATCTCGCTCATGCTGCAGCCCCAGGCCATCCGCTCGAAGACCGACCAGTAGCGCTCCGCGAACTTCCTGTCGAAACTACTGTTATGTGCGATCGTGATGAGCGCCCCGTCGACGAATGAGTTCACGGCGGCATCGTCGAATTTCTGACCGGCAACCCTTTCGTTGGTTATGCCGGTGAGCGCCGTAACTTCCGCGGAGATCGGCGCACTTGGTTCGTTGAAAGCGGAGAACGTATCTCTGATGCCGACGATGCGGCCGTCGGGCGTGTAGTCGAACTTGACCATCCCGAGCTCGATGATTTCGTCGGTCCGGTAATCCAGGCCGGTCGTCTCGGTGTCGAGAAGAATGCCCGTCCGGACCTCCTGCCCGGCGGCCGGCGTGTAGGGAGACCGGGGGGGTCAGGCGCCGAAGGACCCTGTAATCGGCCGATTTAGCCAACGCGTTGGCCATTGCGGCCAGGTCCGCCGGGTCCAGAGTTTGCCCGTCTTTGAGGGGCTGGGTCAGCGCGTCCATGGGGCCACAATACCGGCCAAAAGCTCCACGAGGTACCTGGAAAACAAGCGATTCACGACGTTTTCGGAGGTGCCCGGGGGCGCTGCGGGCAGATGGCCAATTTTCCTGTTGGCGGGCCCGGAGCATGTCGGAACCGGCAGGCTCCGTTCGTCTTGAATCCAGCACCGTCCCTCCGGAGTACCGCGTTCATGGCCCCCCGCGCCAACTGGAAAGGCTTCCTGCGTTTGTCACTGGTGACCTGTCCAGTGGCCCTCTATCCGGCGACGTCCGAGTCGGAGAAGATCTCGTTCAACCAGCTCAACCGCGCGACCGGCCATCGCATCAAGTACCTGAAGGTCGACGCGGACACGGGAGACGAGGTGCCGAACGAGGACATCGTGAAAGGCTATGAGCTCGACAAGGGCCAGTACATCGAGGTCTCGAAAGAGGAGCTCGAAGAGATCGCGCTCGAGTCGACGCGCACCATCGAGATCGACGAATTCGTCGACCGCAGCGACATCGATCCGCGCTACCTGATCCGTCCCTATTATCTGCGCCCGGACGGGAAAGTCGGGCACGACGCGTTCGCGGTGATCCGCGACACCATCCGCGAGATGGACAAGGTCGCTGTTGGCCGCGTGGTCCTGACCAACCGCGAGCACATCATCGCGATGGAGCCACTGGGCAAGGGCTTGATGGGGACGTTGCTGCGGTATCCCTACGAAGTACGGGACCCAAAGGAATATTTCGACGAGATCCAAGACGTCAAAGTCACCAAGGACATGCTCGATCTCGCCCGTCACATCGTGGACCAGAAGTCCGGCTCTTTCGAACCCGACAAGTTCGAAGACCAGTATGAGACGGCGCTGATCGACCTGATCAATCAAAAGCGGGCCGGCAAGCCGATCACTCCGAAGGAGCGCCCAGCATCGACCAACGTCGTCGACCTGATGGAGGCGCTGCGCCGATCCGTCGGCAAGGAGGCCGCGCCGGCGAAGGCCGCAAAGCCCGCCAAGAAGCCGCGAAAGGCGGCAGCCGGCCAGAAGGAAATGCTGATGTCGATCGAGGGGAAGAAGGCGGCGAAGGAAGCGACGGCGAAAAGGCCGGCGGCGGGAGCGCGGCGAAGATCGGCGTAGAACGCGGGGGCACCCGGCAGCAGTCCTTGACCATCCTCTGTGATCGCGCAGGGAGAGGCGACGGCTGCGTTGATCTTCAAGGCAATTTGCCCGATAGTTCCGCAGAGCGGAGCAGCGGGATGGCCATGGCTGAACTAGCATTGCCTGAGACGCAATATACCCAGAGTGGCGATTTCAGCATCGCCTACCAGGTGATGGGTAGCGGGCCGATCGACATAGTCATGGTCCCCGGCATCATCTCGCATATCGACTATCAACATGAGCTTCCGGGCTACACGCAGGTTCTGCGCCGGTTGGCCAAGTTCTCAAGGGTCATCACATTCGACAAAAGAGGGCAGGGCCTCTCGGATAGGCTGGCCGATGTACCCTCTCTTGACGAGCGCATCGACGATATTCGGGCGGTCATGGACGCGGCCGGATCGCGGCGTGCGGCGCTGGTGGGGTTCTCCGAAGGCGCTTCTATGAGCGTTCTGTTCGCGACGACCTATCCCGATCGCGTATCCCACTTGGTTCTCTTTGGCGGTCTGGCTCGCGTCGCCGATCTTTTTCCGCCGAACCTTACCCCGTCGGCCGCCGAAGAAAGACTGGCAAACCTTGTAAAGCGGTGGGGGAATGGAGCGTTTCTGGGGAACGTCTTCGCGAGCGACCTCTCCGACCCGGCGGCAGTCGCGCGCATCGCCAAGTTCGAGAAGCTGGCGAGCAGTCCGGGCGCCATCAAGTCCTACATCATTTCAAACCGCCGGATAGACGTCACCGGCATTCTTTCGTGTGTCCGGGCCCCCTCGCTGGTACTGCACAGGGCAACGGACAAGCAGGTGCCGGTCGCGCTGGGCCGACGTATGGCGGAGGAAATCCCAGGTGCGAAGTACATCGAATATCCCACGGGAGATCACGCATTCTGGACTGGCGACACCGAGACGGTGGTGGGCGACATCGAGGAGTTCGTGACGGGACATCGCGAAGCGGGCGACGCCGATCTTGAGCGCATCCTAGCCACTGTCATGTTCACGGACATCGTCGACTCAACGAGGCAAGCCGCCGAGATTGGCGACCAGCGATGGAGGAGCAGGCTGGACCAGCACGACGCGCTCGCTCGCCAGCTCATCCAGCGTCACCGCGGTAACCTGGTCAAGACCACCGGCGATGGGGTGCTCGCGACGTTCGACGGGCCGGGCCGCGCGATTCGGTGCGCGTTGAGCTTCAGCAATGCTGCCCGGCAGATCGGGCTACCGGTGCGGGCCGGTCTGCACACCGGAGAGATCGAGATGCGGGGCAGCGACATTGGCGGCATCGCGGTCCATGCCGCGGCCCGCGTCATGTCGCAGTCCGGCCCCGACGAGGTTCTGGTGTCGCGCGTAGTGACCGATCTCGTCGCGGGCGCAGGACTACGGTTCAGCGAACGCGGTTCGTATGAGCTGAAGGGGCTGCCGGGCAAGTGGGATCTTTTCGCGGCCGCCGGCTAGTTTTAGGCTGGCATCGAAGGATTAACCATCCCGATTTCGGCGGCAAAAAATCGAGCCGCGCCCCTTGAAATTTCCTCGTCGGTTCTAAATTTTTTTGCGACCGGGACGCCTGCGGGGTCTCGGCCGAGACGGGCGCCCGGACGGTGTCCGGAGCCTGCTCGTACCCATCTTGCTCCAAGGAGGATTTGGATATGAGGTATGATTGGACTCCCCTGTGGAGGTCGAGCATCGGATTCGACCGCCTTTTCGACGCCCTCGACGAGGTCCAGCGGACCGCCGAAGAGACCTATCCCCCCTACAACATCGAACGCATCGACGAGAACCGCTTCCAGATTTCGGTGGCGCTCGCCGGCTTCACGCCCGACGAGGTCGTGCTGACGTCCGAGCACAACGTCCTGACCTTGGAAGGCAAGAAGTCCGAGAAGGAAGGCAAGACCTTCCTGCATCGCGGCATCTCGACCCGCAACTTCAAGCGCCAGTTCACGCTCGCCGACTACATCGAGGTCAAGGGCGCCCACTTCGAGAACGGCCTGCTCGTCATCGACCTGCACAGGGAGATCCCCGAGGCGATGAAGCCGCGCCGCATCGAGATCAACGGCGCCGCACCGAGCAACGTGACCCAAATCGAATCCAGGGCTGCCTGACCGGATAGGGCAGCCGGGTTCGATCCGAAGCCGCGCGGGTTTTCCCGCGCGGCGATCCCTCAACTCGTCTTTAGAAATGGAGCAAGCGATGCGGCCGACGACCGCCCCCGCCGACAACGTCGTGGACGTCAATGCCCTGCTGCAGCCCGCCACGGCGACCGAACATCCGAGTTGCTACGATATCGTCTTGAATCCGCGCGGACGCGGCCGGTGGAAGTGGGCCGTGCGCCGGGCTGGCGGAGAAATTCTGATGTCAGGGTCAGAGTGCAGCCGCGCGGCGGCGAGGTACAAGGCCGAGCGGGCGCTGTTTCTGCTGCTGAGCGCCAGTGCATCGCGCGCGGCGTCTATCGGAGGAAAGGCGCCGGACTGGCTATAGGAACTCTCGACTTCACTGGCCGGTTGTCCGCCTTACATGGAGTCGGAGGACAACCTTGGAAAGCACGATCATCGGAGAGTTCGCCACGCGGCGCGAGGCCGAGCTGGCCGTCGAGCACGTCGTCCAGGAATGTGGCGTTGCGCGAGGCGACGTCTTCGTTCAGCCCGTGGGCGCCGGGAATTCGTCTGGAACGCGATCGGCCGGTGCGGACGTCAAGGCCGCACCAACGCCGGAAGGCCAGCAAAGGCTTGAAGGCGAGATCGAGGTGTCGGTAGATTTCCACGGCGACGAGCCGGACAAGATCGCCGAGGCGCTGAAGGACGCCGGAGCGAAGACCGTTCGTACCAAGTAGCTCTTCTGGATGGCAGGTCTCAGGCATCCCGTGACTCCGGACGGTCGCTACTTCGTCGCTCGGGGGAAACTCTGGCGGATGAGCGATCCGACCTTAGCTCCCGGCGACAAGGCGCGGCTGGTGAAGCAGTTGATGGATGCGCGCCGCGCAGTGAAGACGGCCAAAGCGGCCGGAGATCCGGAAGCTGAAGCTGCAGCGCATCGGCTCGTCGATCAGACCAAGTGTGGTTTGGGAGAGCGCGGGCCGGTGTGGTGGAAGGATGGCACGCCCGACTTCAATCGACACGCAGTCAGGAACACGCCGTACGCGGACTGGTACGCCGGGTTCAGGCGACAAGCCTCAGGCGATCGAAACGCTTGCTCCGAAAGGCCGGCACCGTGACTAAGCAGGGACTTGGCCGGGCATAAGGACGCGATCAATCGCTCGGCGGACACTCCGGGCAGGTATCACCGACGGAATCCAAGACGGCGCGGATTTCTGCGACAGCATCGTCGGCGGAGACGCCGTCGGGGTGATCGTGCCGAGCAAGCTCCAGTGCGCGTTCGCGGGCATGGGGGTCGGTCCGATCCTTTGCCCAGCCGTGCTCCTCGCATTCGTGAATCGCGCCGGCCTCCTGCAGCACGCTGATCGCCCAGCCGCGCAGCGACCGGATCGCCGGCCGTCGTTCCTTCGTCATCAGCATCGAGATGGCTCCTGCCCGGACGAATCCTTCCGCCCGCCTGCTCGTTCCGGGCGGTTAGCACGGGACAGGGATTCGCAATCGGCAGAGCTGGGCGTTGTCCCCGTGTTCCCGCGGCGCTGTGCACAACACCACGGGCGCAGCGCTCGTCCTAGGAAGCCGGTTTTCGTAGTTCGAATCGGCATTGCCATCCAGAACGCCGCGGGTGTATTTGCTGGCGCGGGTACCTCCAAGTAGCAGGAGGGGTGCATGGGTAACTGGCTCGTTGTTCCCAAAGGGACGAGCTTGGCGAGGCGGACCCGAGCGCGCCGGGCGGCGCAATACGTTCGAATGTCGAGGGAGCTTCAGCGCTACTCGATCAAGAACCAGATGACGGCCATCGCCGCCTATGCCGAGGCGAACAGTCTCACCATCGTCCGCACCTATGCGGACGAGGGCCGCAGCGGCCTTCGGATCAAAGGACGACCAGGTCTCATCGAACTGATCGAGGACGTCCAGTCGGGGCAAGCCGACTTCGATCACATCCTCGTCTACGACGTCACTCGGTGGGGGCGTTTCCAGGATGTCGACGAAAGCGCCTACTACGAATTCCTGTGCAAGCGGAGTGGCGTGCAGGTCGAATACTGCGCGGAGCTCTTCAAGAACGATGGCACCTTCGTTTCGGGGATCGCGAAGAATCTGAAGCGCGGCATGGCCGCAGAATGGAGCCGGGAACTCTCGGTCAAAGTGCACGCGGGACACTGCCGGGTCGCGAGCCTCGGATACCGGGTCGGCGCTCCTGTCGGTTACGGCCTTCGACGCTTGATGGTCGACGAAAGCGAGCAGCCAAAGGGCTTCCTCGCAAAGGGCCAGTTCAAGGCTCTGCAATCGGACCGCGTTCGTTTGCAGCACGGCTCCGCTGAGGAGGCAGCCGTGATCCGAACGATTTTCGATCAATTCGTCAACGGCCGAAGATCGTACAGCGACATCAGGCGACAACTGAACGACGCGGGCATTGCCAATCACAACGGCCGCCCCTGGACCGACGGCATGATCCCCACCATTCTCGCGAACGAGAACTACATCGGCAAGACCATCTACAATCGCACCTCGCGGCGCTTGGGGCAGAAGCTGGTCAAGAATCCGGATCACGCCTGGGTGCGGGGCGCTGCGGCGATCGAGCCAATTGTGGATCCCAGCATCTTCGCACGCGCCCAAAAGCTGCTTGCCGAGCGCCGCGTGGAGATTCCGGAAAATGAGATGCTGCTGCGCCTTCGTCTCACGCTCCGCAGGCGCGGTAAGCTCAATTCGCGCATCATCAACACGACTCTCGGCCTCAATCACGTCTCTTCGTACGTGAAGCACTTCGGTTCGCTGCGAAAGGCCTATGCGCTGATCGGATACGTGTCGCCCCGCGAGTGCGACTGGATCGACACCCGGGAGCTTTGGGCCGCCGAACAAGCGAGGCATGCCAACGAACTCGCGGAGGCGCTGCGAACCGACCTTGGTCTTCAGGTGGAGCTCGTTCTGGACGGCATAGGCCTTGATGTCGGAGGCAAACGCCTGGTTTCGTTTCTCGTCGCGCGACGCCTGGCGCGCCGCGGAGAGGATCACGCTCCGCAATGGAAAGCCTATCGAAGGCAGATCTCATCTGGTCTGCTCGCCGTGATGCGGCTGGACAGGGCAAATCGACAGATCGAGGACTACGTTCTATTGCCTGCCTCGTTGAGGTCAGGACGCTACGTGTGGCTCTCATCCGGCTCCCTTCGTCGCCATCGGAGTGCGCTTTATCGGGAAAGGGGGGCATTATACGGGGCCATCAAGGCAACGCTGGCAAAACCCAGCCGTGCCGCCCCAGCCAGCTCAGCAAAGTCGACAAACCGATCGAAAGCAGGCCAGCCCAAAGCCAAGGGCTCGGGCGGGCGGCGCTTACGGTGCGGAGATACAAAATCGCTCTGATGAGCGTGCCGTAATTCCTGCGGAAATCGCCGTTCAGCTTTGCGATCTTGGAAAGTTCCGACGAAGTGTCGACTTCGTTCGTCATAGGGGCTGGCTCCTCGCCTACTGGGACCAGCGCCTTATGAACCACTGTTTTGCCCAACAGAGCAAGCGATAATTCGCTTTACCAGAACGTCGTCCGGAATCATCGAAGCTCCTCACGTGGCGGCAGGTTCATCGCTCTCCCACGCCGAAGTCGAATAGTCGAGTGCAACCATGCGCCTGAACTTCCTCCGGGCGCGCCTGTCGATCGGCCTTCTCAAGCCGCGATGCCGTTGCCAAAGCCGAAGCGGTTGCTGGGGATCTCGCTCGCCTCGCTGCAGACAGAGTCGCAGTTCCCCACAACGACCAGCAGATCTCCGCGGCACAGAAAGTCTGAGATCGCTTAGAGATCCTGGATTCTCCAAGTCGCTTCGTCCGGCGCGATTCGATGGCACCGATAGAGGCTCGCCCGTTCCCAGCTTATTTTGTCAAGAAACGACGTGCGGCTGTCCCGATCCGTAGGATCGGATTTGTTGTTCAAAGCGGCGCTCCGTGGCCACATACGGACAAGCCAGCCAAGCAGTAGGAGTTTCAGATGATTTCGAGCAGCATCATCCGTGACGCAACTCAAGAACGAACTCTTTCGACAATGATGGCGTGGCGCGTTCGCGAGTTCGGGCCACCAGAGATCATGAAGTTCGAGCGCGTTCCACGGCCTGAGCCACACGCTGGCGAAGTCCTGGTCAAACTCAAAGCCGCTGGGGTCGGACCATGGGATGGCTGGATCAGGGGCGGCAAGAGCGCTTTGCCGCAACCGCTTCCTCTCACTTTGGGTTCGGATCTTTCCGGTGAAATCGTCGCGGTGGGCCCTGACGTCGCCGAGTTAGCCGTAGGAGATCAAGTGTACGGTGTTACGAACCCGCAGTTCGTCGGGGCCTACGCCGAATACGCTGTTGCTTCCGCAGGGATGGTTTCACCTAAGCCAACCACGCTAACCCACGTTGAAGCTGCTTCCCTTCCTGTCGTTTCGGTGACTGCATGGCAGGCGTTGTTCGATCAGGCCCAGCTCAAAGCAGGTCAAACGGTGGTCATTCACGGAGCAGCGGGCAATGTCGGATCCCATGCGATTCAACTGGCCCGCCACGCGGGCCTGCAAACCATCGCAACCGTATCGACGGACGATATTTCCGCCGTGCGCAACCTCGGCGCCAACACCATCATTGATTACCGGACCCAGCGCTTTGAGGAAGTAGTGCACGATGCGGACGCCGTCCTTGATCTGGTTGGGGGCGAAACCCAAACTCGTTCGTTCCAGGTCCTTCGTCGCGGCGGCAGGCTGGTCTCCGCAGTGTCCCGCCCGGATCAGGATCTAGCTACGCGCTATAGTGTCGACGCCAATTTCTTTCTGGTCAACGTCACGAATCAATATCTGAGGGAGATCGCCCGCCTCGTCGACGATGGAAAGCTACGGACAAGGGTGGGGGCAGTCTTACCCCTCGCGGATGCGCGCGAGGCTCATTTGATGCTGGAACGCGTGCGGCCTCAGCCCAAAGGAAAGATCGTGCTCGACGTCGGAGCAAGTTGATCGGCATCGTTTCATCGTTTCGCTCGCGCGCAACGCGCAGCTAAGCCCACACTAATTTGAAGGAAGAAACAATGACAACCCCAAATCTCGCCCAGACTCTCGTCATTCCCGATTCCTTGCTTGCCAAAGAGGCGACAGAAATCCTGCGCGAACATTCCACCGATCTGTTGTTTAATCATTCGATCCGAGTCTACCTGTTCGGTGCTGAGCAGGGTCGTCAGAGGAATCTGCGCTTCGACCGTGAGCTTCTGTACGTCGCCGCTGCATTTCACGATCTCGGCCTGATCAAGAAGTTCTCGAGCCCAGACGAACGCTTCGAGGTCGATGGCGCAAATGCCGCGCGGCAGTTTCTTAGCACCCATAACATCGCTGAAGATCAGGTGCAGACCGTCTGGGAAGCGATCGCGCTGCACACCACTCCCGGCATCCCGAAGTACATGGGTCCTGAAGTCGCACTCCTGAACTCCGGTGTGCTTCTCGATGTCATCGGGGTGGGGTTCGATCAGTTCCCGGCGGAGCTGCGCGAGGAAATCGTAGCCAAGTACCCGCGCACAAATTTCAAAGAAGGCTTCATTCAGGAATATTTCGCCGGTTTTGCGCACAAGCCGGCGACCACGTATGGCACCGTCAACGCCGCCGTCTGCGAACGTTTCATCCCAGGATTCAAGAGCCCCAACGCCTGCGACCTGATTGCTGCGTCGCCCTTCCCGGATTCCCCGCACAAGGGTCACCATCATGACTAGGGCCTATCCTCTGCTCCGGGAACTCAATCCCGGTCGCGCGCAAGCTGCCAGCGCCGATTCGCTGGCGTCTGTCATCTGGCTAACCCTCGGTGCTTGTAGCCGCGGGATTCGCTCTGGCAGCTCTGTTGTCGGTGTTGCTCAGCGGCAGCGGCGCATCAGGCCGAAGGTGATGGCGGCGGCGATGGCTTCTCATCGGAAGCTCACCATGATCATCGATTCGGCTCTGCGTTCTGGTTTCAAGCAGTTGAGTGAACTCGTTATAAGAGGAGATGCGATGATGTCGATCAGTGGCTTTGACTATGAGATTGGTGCTGTATCAAACCCTCAAGGCATGTTGGCAAAAGCAGCGAGAGGAGCCTTGCGGACGGCCACCGTCCCGCTGATAGCAGCAGCGATCGCCCTGGGAGCTTCACCAGCGATCGCGCATAACGGGGAGCAGGTGAAAGTCGCCTTCGCGCACGCACTGCCGAACCTCGAAGGAAAGAGGCTGGTTGCCGTGACGGTGACCTATCCTCCCGGTGCCAAGTCGCTGGCTCATCACCACGCAGCGTCGGCCTTTATCTACGCCTATGTGCTGTCCGGGACCATCCGCAGTCAAGTCGGCGAGGAACCCGCGAAGATCTATCACGCAGGCGAAAGCTTTTACGAAATGCCCGGTTCACATCACAGGGTTAGTGAGAACGCGAGTGACAACGAGTCCGCCAGCTTGCTGGCAGTCTTTGTCGTGGATTCGAAGGACGAGCCCTTGACCACGCCAGACAAGGCGCCGGGATCACAATAATGGCGCGACGAGTTCACCAATGGCCGTGACGGTCCTTTTGGGGAGCTGCAAGTACCTCTTGATTGGCGGCCACGCCAGCGAAATCACCCGCTGGAAGTCTATAGCCCTTGGTTAATCCCGGATGCGCGGATGTTCGTTCTGTTGCCTCGGATCGCGCCAGGCCTTTTACAGGTTCCGGACTACCTGCATAATAAGTCTCCTGAGCGGAGAGGCAGGTGCCGGTACAAGCTGTTGCGATCGTCGTCTGTGAGGGGGTCCAGGCCCTGGACGTGGCGGGTCCGATGGACGTGTTCAGTGAGGCGAACACGTTTCTCGGCAGCGCGGATCGCTACGAAACCGTGTTGGTTGCTGCTCATTGCGAACCGCTGCGCGCGTCGAACGGCATACGCATGGTCGCCGACCTGACCTTCGAGGAGGCGGCCGGCGGCTTCGACATCGTCCTGGTGGCCGGCACTCCGACGCCACCGGAAGCGGAACCGGAACCGGGCCTGCTTCGGTGGGTCAAGGAGCTGCCGTGGCGCTCGAGCGTTTATGGCTCGATCTGCACAGGAGCTTTTGTGCTGGGCTATGCCGGCCTTCTCGACGATCGGCGTGTCACGACCCATTGGCAGGATGCACAGGCACTGGCGGCGAGATTCCCGAAGGCGAAAGTCGAACCGGACTTGATATATGTGCGCGATGGACGGCTGATCACCGCGGCGGGTGTGACGGCTGGGATAGATCTGGGCTTGGCACTCGTCGGGCAGCGGCACGGCGCGGAAACGGCTCTCAAGGTTGCCAAGCGTCTGGTCGTGGTTGCCCAGCGCCAGGGCGGACAGTCGCAGTTCAGTCCCTATCTCACGGCACCTGCCGATCCGGAATCGCCCATCGCACGCATCCAGGACCACGTCATGGCGAACATTGGGGATCGCCATACGCTTGAGTCGCTTGCCGCTGTCGTCGGAATGAGCTCCCGGAATCTGGCCCGGCATTTCGGGCAGGTGACCGGGACCACACCGCACGAATTTATCGAGCGCGCCCGCGTTGATGCCGCGCGCATGATGCTGGAAGCGAGCGACCGACCGCTGAAGGCCATTGCCTTCGATTGCGGCTTCGGATCGGCGGACCGGATGAGGATCGTCTTCAGCACCCGTCTTGGCGTGACTCCCGTCCAATATCGCGCCAGCTTCCGCCGGGCGGAATCGGAATAGATCGCGAACTAAAGCGGGATGGGGTTAGGTTGAATCGATTTGGGATTCCCAAATCAGTGTGTTTCTGATTCACCATGCTGGCTGGATCGGAGGCCAGCATGGATGGGTAAGCCTTACTCTCTGGATCTTCGCAAGCGTGTCGTGGCTGCGATCGAGGGCGGGATGTCCCGCAATCAGGCGGCCAAGCAGTTTGGAGTAGCGATCAGCACGGCCATCGGTTGGATGCAGCGGGTCGAAGAGACCGGCAGCGTTGAGCCTGGCCAAATGGGCGGTCACAAGCCGAAGGCGGTTTCGGGAGACCACGCCGTCTGGCTGTCGCAGCGGATCAAGGACGGCGATTTCACCATACGTGGTCTCATTGCTGAGCTTGCCAGTCGCGGTCTGAAGGTCGACTACCACTCGGTGTGGGACTTCGTGCATGCCGAGAAGCTCAGCTTCAAAAAAAAGCGTGGCGGCTGGCGAACGCGATCGACCCGAGGTGGCGCGGCGGCGAGCTCAGTGGGCAAAGTATCAAAATCGCGTCGAAGCTGATCGCCTGGTCTTCATCGACGAGACTTGGACCAGGACCGATATGGCGCCCTTGCGGGGATGGGCGCCGCGCGGCCACAGATTTCACGCCAAGGTTCCCCATGGCCGCTGGAAGACCATGACCTTCCTGGCGGCCCTGCGCCATGACCGGATCGATGCACCGTGGTTCATCGAGGGGCCGATCGACGGCGTAAGCTTTCGCACCTATGTCGAGAAGGTTCTTCTGCCCGTCCTTCGACCCGGCGATATCGTCATCCTGGATAACCTCGGCAGCCACAGAAGCAAGGCAGTTCGCCAACTCATCCGTTCGGTCGGTGCCAAGCTCTTCTTCCTGCCAAAATACTCGCCCGACCTGAACCCGATCGAACAAGTCTTTGCCAAGCTCAAGCACCTGCTTCGCAAAGCTGCCGCGCGAACCGTCGACGCAGTCTGCGCCGCAATCGGCCACGCACTCGATGCCTTCACCTCCGAGGAATGCGCCAACTACCTCAAAAATTCAGGCTATCGAACTTAATGCCATCACGCTTTAACTGGCGATAGAGCAGTCGTCTCCTGCTGCCAAGAACGCTCCGACAGGCGTGCTGTCAGGAAACGACGTACCGCTGTCCTGATCCATAGCATCCCGAACGTTGTCCGGCGACGGGCTCTGTTGCCTAATACCGAAAAGCAAGGAGCCTGCTACTCAACCAAGGAAATTGTCCCATGTCCGAGATCATCGCCGGCATCCGCGTTCCCGACAGTGCTATCGCCCGCGCCGCTACGCAGCTTGTGCGCGATACCGAAGACGACCTGCTCTACAACCACAGTCGCCGGGTCTTCCTGTGGGGCGCTCTCACGGGCGAGCGCCGCCGGCTGAAATACGACCCGGAACTGCTTTACCTCGGCGCCATGTTCCACGACATGGGTCTGACCGAGAAATACTCGAGCCCGGATCTGCGATTCGAGGTCGACGGCGCCAATGCAGCGCGCGAATTCATGAAAAGCTACGGCGTGCCCGAGCGTGACATCGAGGACGTCTGGACTGCCATCGCGCTCCACACCACGCCGGGGATCCCCGAGCATATGCGCCCGACCATTTCGCTGGTGACCGCCGGTGTGGAGATGGACGTGCTCGGCATCGCCTATCACGACTTCTCGCAAGAACAGCGCGACCATGTCTGCGTCCATCACCCACGCGAGACAAATTTCAAGGAGAATATCATCGATCACTTCGCCAACGGTATCATCAAGAAGCCGCTGACGACGTTCGGAAATGTGAAGGCCGACGTCCTGGCCCTGAAGGACATGAACTTTGTCCGTCAGAACTTCTGCTCGATCATCCTTGGCTCAGCCTGGCCGCACTGAGCGCTCGTTGCTCCGAGCCGAGGAAGCCGAGATGGATACCAGCCGTACGACGACGTCCGGTCCTGAACAAGCCGCCATCGGCACGCGTGAAGGAGATGTCATTGTGCAGAGCCCAATCGATCAGATTTTGGTCGGCCGATTTGCGTGCCGCGAGTTTTGCAACGCTCCTGTCCCGCGACGCACAATCGAGCAGATCCTCCATATCGCAAGGTTCGCTCCCAGCGGTGCGAATATCCAGCCTTGGCACGTCTACGTGCTGGCAGGAGCGGCCAAGGACTGAGTTTCGACGGCGCTGTTGGACGCGCACGAAAATTCGCGCGACGAGCACGTCTCGGAATACAAATACTACGCCAACGATTTGCCGGACCCGTACCTCAAACGCCGGCAAGAATTTGGTCGGTTGTTCTACGGATCGCTCGGAATTGCTCAGATCGATCTCGAGGCGAGAAGCAAACAAACCGCGAAGAATTATACATTCTTCGGCGCGCCGGTGGGATTGATCGTGACCATCGACCGTCGCCTGGAAGTCGGAAGCTGGCTCGACCTCGGAATGTTCGTGCAGAACGTGATGCTCGCGGCGGCCGGACGCGGGCTTCAATCGTGCCCGCAGGAAACGTTCGCAAAATACCATCGAATTTTGCGCCCGCTGCTGTCAATTCCGGCGGAGCAGATGGTTGTGTGCGGCATCTCGGTCGGCAAGGCCAAGGTTGAGCGGCCGGATAGATTGATGCCGCGGGCGGACATTGATGAGTTCGCCACGTTCGTAGGGTTCGAAACGTAGTAGTCGAAGAGGAGAGATCGCAATGGGAAGCCGGGAAGAACTGATTCAGCGCAGCATTCCGTTTCTCCGGGAAGTCAAGGACAAGACGCCTGGCGCCGAGATGGAACGTTGGCTCAACGAGACATATGGCGAAAATAGCGCGCTCTACCAGGATCTGGCTCGCCTGATCAAAATCGGGGTCGAGGAGGGATGGGCGGCAAACCAGGAGGTGGACGGCCCGAATTACCGGCGCAGCCGCATCCTGGAGCCCACTCCCGAAACGTTCCAGTTCAGCATCACCGCCGTGTACATGGACAGCGCCGATCCGCGCCGCTTCAAGGACGAAGACGATCACGACGTGTTGCGCGGACAATACCATGGCCATCCCTATGGGGAGCTCAACCTAGTGGTGCCCTTGAACAAGGGAGCGGAGTTGAAGGGATTGCAGGGCTGGCAGGGCCCGGGCTGGACGGCGCCCGATCCGGGCAGCAGGCACTATCCCGAGGTCAGGGGCGGCGCGGTGATCGCGCTGTTCTATCTGCCGGCCGGACGCATCTCCTATGATTTCGAGCCTCCGACTGGATGAGCGAAACAAAATCCTTTTGAGAATTTGACGCGCAATCCGGATGTCGATAGTAGCCCTACGAAGCCCTAGCGAACACATGGATCCGCGCGACCTTGTCAGGCGCAGAAGGTGACGGCACTTCATCTCGCTCGTCCGCAAAATCGCGCGAGATGGTGCATCCCCCTGCCTGCTTTTTGGCTACTTCAGACTGATGAAACGCGACGGACCCGGCACCACTGTCTTCTTGAGATCTGCGAGCAGGGGCGCAGCATCAGACCGCGAAAGCTCGGCACTACTCGCGAGCAGGCGCACGATCTCCCAATCCTGCCTCGCAAGCGAATACCGGAGAGGCTCGATGCGCTCCATGTAGAACTGCAAGAACAGCGGTCGGGCTATCGGATCCTTGAGTCTATGGCCCGTTACATCGGCGTTGACATCGATGAGTCTCGCCGCAAGGGCCATTCGCAGGAGCTCCAGTGCTTGAGCGCTCGGAGGGTTAGGGCCATCGTTCCTGTCGCCGGCGCTGCTGACGGCATCGAGAAGGGCCCATGCTTGATCTGGTTCAAGCGGATGTGACGCAGCGATGCGCTTATCGATATCCTCGGCCCACCAGCGCAGTTCGCGCGCCAACACCTTATCGCGATGTTCTTCTCGCGCCTGGCTTGCAACGTACTCCGCGGTACGGCGCTGCTTCTGAAGTGTTTGCGGCACAAAGCCGCACACCGCACTCAACGCGACCATGAGAAACGCCAACGCCGCGCGCCGCGGCACTATGACAGGAACTCGCCAGCAGAGAGTGAGGACGGCAGCCGTGAGCACGGCGATTGCGACGAGAGCCGAAAGCGTAAGTCGATCGAGCTCGGTCGCCCCCTCTATGAGCAGGTTGTCCAACCTGAAACGGATGACATTGAACGCGCTCGCGAACGCGATGACGATTTGGAGGGCGGGAATGAGCCAGCGCATGGCGATCTGTCGTTGGAAACTACCTATTTGAAGCGTCGACGTGCTGCATCTGGCGAATTGGCCGCATAGAAGGCGCTGGTTCGAGTTTGACGCGGACCTTGCAAGAAAGGTTCATCCGGCTAGTCAAGCGGTTCTCCGCGCTCTGCGCTCGTTTGTCGAAGGCCGCGCTGACACGGAACGCCAAGCCTTTGGCCGAAGGAGCGGCTAAATTGAATGCTCCGTCGGCGATTCACGTCTTGAGGTCTTATGTCTCAAATCGACTGGTTGAGTCATCTCCTGCAAATCATCAGCGTTACTGGCCAACTTGAGGTTCGCTGCGCCTACGGCGCACCATGGCGTCTCACCTGGCCTAAGGCGGCGGCGAACGAGATCCCCTACCATGTCATAGTCAGGGGCAGTGCCATTTTCGAAGACCCGGATTCGAGAACGGTGCAGGAGCTTGGGAGCGGGGATATCGTGCTGCTTCCTCACGGTTCGTCGCACATGCTGCACGACGGCAGCGGCGAAACGCCGATCAGCACGCGCCAAAGCAGGGGCTCCGCGGGATGGATGTTGAGCGAGAACGATGGACCGGGTGAGCAACTCGATCTGCTTTGCGGACGGTTTTTCGTCGTGCCACCCCATGATCGATTGATCCGCAACTATCTGCCGGCAAATCTGGTCGTGCGGGCTGTGAAAAACCATGGAGAAGAGGACATCGCCTCGGCGTCGAGTCAACTTTCCGGACTGGTCGGCCTGATGCGAATGGAGTCCGCTGGTGACAGAGCGGGAGGACGCGCCATTCTTAACGCGCTTTCTTCGGTCCTGTTCACTCTGGTTCTCCGCGCCGCGAGCGAAGCAGGCAAATCCACCGAAGGCTTGTTGGCGCTTGCCGGCAATCCGAGATTGGCAGCGGCCATTGCGGCGATGTTCGCGGATCCGGCGCGACCTTGGAAACTTCCAGATCTGGCGGATCTATGCGGCATGTCACGCGCAACATTCATGCGCCAGTTTCAGGACAGGTTAGGCCGCTCCGCCCTCGACCTGTTGACCGATCTTCGTATGAGCATGGCCGCCAACGAGCTCAAGAAGCCGACGATCAGCACGGAAGCTGTGGCTGAAACGGTCGGCTATCAATCCGTTTCGGCATTCCGGCGTGTGTTTGCGGAGAGAATGGGGATGACGCCAGGGGAATGGCGCCGACTGGCGCATAACGGCGAGTAGGCTACCAGGGGGACCGATACATTGATCCTTTTGAGCATCATTATGAGCCAATAGAGGCTCGAAATTATCAATTCCATCAGTAGGTTGGGACTCCGTAATCACTTGATGAGGGAGTTACCCAATGCACAACACCGCTACAACCGCTGCCGATCGCGCAACCTCCCGCTGGCTCGTAGGGCCGCTGCCGACAAACGCCGTCATCGAAACCATTCTGAGCCGCAGTGCTGCGAAGTACTATGACTCGACCGCCACCTTAAGCGATGATCAGATCCGCGACCTGGTGCGAATCGGCACTTCAGCGCCGACGTCCTTCCATCTGCAGAACTGGCGCTTCATCGCCGTCCGCTCACCCGAAGTGAAGGCACGGCTGCTTCCGATCGCCTGGAATCAGCCCGCAATCACCGAAGCCGCCGTGACCTTCATCATCATCGGCCAGTTGGCCGATGCCAGCACCGTCCCTGACCGCTTGGCGCCGGTCGTGGAAGCCGGGATCATGCCGGCACATGTGGTGCCGGAATGGGAGGGGCCTGCTCGCGGCCTCTACGACGATCATCCGCAGCGTCAGCGCGACGAGGCCGTACGCTCCGCGACCTTCGGCGCCGCGGCCATCATCTATGCGGCCCGCTCGTTAGGCCTGGGTTCGACACCGATGATCGGTTTCGACGCAGAGGCGGTGCACAGAGAGTTCGCCCTCGCCGAAGACGAAATCCCCGTCATGCTGCTAACTGTTGGGCCGGAGCGGCCCGGCAACTGGCCGCGGAAGCCGCGCTTGCCCGCGGCCGATGTGCTGCACTTCGCATAATCGATCCCGAAGCCAATCGTTCAAGGAGAAATACCATGGCCAGAGCTGCTGCTCTGAAGCCGGAACACGTGCCGGCCGATTCGAAACCGACCCTCGATGCCTTCACCAAGAACGTCGGATTCACGCCAAATATGATGGCGACCTTCGCGCAAAGCCCGATCGCGTTCAACGCATGGGCCGCTTTGCTCGGCTCGTTGAGTAAGGCGCTCGACGTCAAGACGCGCGACAGCATCGGCCTTGCGGTCTCCGAGGTGAACGGCTGCAACTACTGCCTGACGGTGCACAGCTTCACGGCGGAGCGCATGGCCAAGCTGCCCGCCGAGGACATCATTCTCGCTCGAAAGGGTCCAGCGAGAGACCCGAAGCGGGATGCCGCTGTCCAGTTTGCACGCAAGGTCGCCGAGAGCCGTGGCCACGTCACGGATGTCGATCTGCAGATCGTCCGCGACGCGGGCTACACGGATGCGAACATCATGGAGATCGTCGCGCTTGTGGCCATGTACTCGCTGACCAACTTCTTCAACAACGTGTTCCAGCCCGACAGGGACTTCCCCGCGGTGGCACCTGCCGGAACGATCTGAGCACGGTCGGGAAGTTGGGAATCTGAAAATACCACAGATAATGGAGACGAAGATGAAAGCGCTTATTGTGACGGACCAAACTGCCGGCTTTGCCGGGATGAAGCTGGTGGAACGGCCCGAACCTCAAGCAGGGATAAACGACGTTGTCGTAGAGGTTCACGCTTCGGGATTCGTTCCGACGGAATTGGAATGGCCCTCGACGTGGACCGATCGCCGCGACCAGAACCGAACTCCGTCGATCCCTGGGCACGAATTCGCCGGGATCGTCACGGCGCTTGGCTACGGCACGACGGGACTGTCGGTGGGACAGCGCGTATTCGGCCTTGCCGATTGGTACCGCGATGGCTCGCTCGCTGAATATATTGCCATCGAAGCGCGCAATCTGGCGCCATTGCCGGGTAACGTCGATTTCAAGGTGGGCGCGAGTCTGCCGATCTCGGGCTTGACGGCATGGCAAGGGCTTTTCCAGCACGGCCGTCTTCAGGGAGGCCAGAGCGTGCTTGCGCATGGCGCGGCCGGCGCGGTCGGCTCTATGGTCGTTCAACTCGCGCGAGAGGCTGGTGCCTATGTCATTGGAACAGGACGTGCGGCCGACCGGCAGAAAGCGCTCGACTTCGGCGCGAATGAATTCGTCGACCTGGAGAACGAGGCGCTCAAAGATGTCGGTGGGGTCGATCTCGCATTCGACGTCATCGGCGGCGACATCCAGAAGCAGTCTGCAGCACTTGTTAGAGCCGGAGGCACGCTGGTGAGTGTCGTCGGCCCGGCGGAGGCCCGGCCGCGGGACGGGTTGGCCATCGACTTCGTCGTAGAGGCCGATCGTGGCCAGTTGAGCGAGATCGTCCAGCGGGTGCGGGACGGACGACTGCGGACAAACATCGGAAAGGTCTCCTCCCTGGACGAGGCGCTCGCCCACCTTCAACTCCGCCCAGCGACGTCAAGGTAAGACGATCATTCAGGTCCACCCCTAAGAGCTGGGTCAGGACAAGGCTTACGTTCTCCCAGCGAGCGTGGCTCCGCTTGGATCCTGGCGATTGTCTTGCCACGCATCCGGGCGAAGTATGTGAGTGTCATTTGGGTGGGCGTGGCCGGCGGACAGAGCTGCCAGGTGAGGTACGAATAGAATAGGACCGGCCGTTCTGCGTCGGCGACGAAGAAGGCGGTCAAGAAGGCCAACTTGCGCGAGCGTCAAAAAGGTCTCTGCAGTTGAAGGGACAGACTATTCGGGCGGGCACTCCGGGCAGTCGTCGCCGATCGAATCCAGAAATCGCGCACCTCGGCCGCGGCTTCGTCCGGAGAGACGCCGGGTGGTTGATCCTGCCGAGCGATCTCGAAGGCCCGCTCGCAAGCGTGCGGGTAGGTCCGATCCTTTGCCCAGCCGCTCTCCTCGCATTCGTGAATCGCGCCGGCTTCCTGCAGCACGCTGATCGCCCAGCCGCGCAGCGTGCGGATCGCCGGCCGTCGTTCCTTCGTCATCAGCATCGAGATCGCTCCTGCCTGGACGAATCCTCGGCCCGCCAGCTCGTTCCGGGCGGTTAGCACGGGTCAGGGATTCGCAATCGGCAGGGCTAGGGTTTGTCCACGTGTTCCGCAGCGCCTGTGCAGAACACTATGCGGCGGGCGCGGGGTCCTCCTTCACGCCGCGGGCCACGATCTTCAGCGTCCCGTCCGGCAAGGGCCTCTGCAGCCGCAGCGCCTCGTCTGGCGGCGCGGCCATCCAGGTCTCGACCTCCTCGGGCGTAGTCAGGATCACCGGCATCGCCTTCGAGTGGATGGCACCGACCTCCGCGTTCGGCTCCGTCGTCAGGAACGCGTAAAGGTCGTTGGTGCTCTCGCCTTCCTTGACCTTCCTGACCGAGGTCCAGTTGGTCCAAATGCCGGCGAAGCAGAGCAGCGGGCGGGTCTCGTCGAGCGCAAACCAGATGTCGCCGCCCTCGGCCTTATTGAACTCGCTGAAGCTGTTGAACGGGACCACGCAGCGGTGTTCCGGCCCCAGCCAGCGCGTCCAGTGCTTGCTCTTCACGTTGCGGATGTTGGTGGTGCCGCCGTCGGGCTCCATCCGGAGCAGCTCCTTGAAGTCGACGGTCTTGCCTTTTGCCTGCAGTTTCTCGGCGCGTTTCTTCGTGGCCTGCAGGAGGGCTTGGCTCGACGACGGCATGCCCCAGCGCGCGGTCGCGAGCTCCCGGCCATCGGCCCCATTGCGCACGATCGGCGCCTTGTAGTCGGGAAAGACGCCGGGCATCGGCGCCAGGTTGCCGACGTAGCGGTTGACGACGCGGAACAGCGCGCTGATGGCGGCTTGGTTGGTGGTGATCGAGTAGAGGTTACACATTCAGGCTTCCGGATCCGGATGGCGGGATCGCTGCGAGAGCTGTAGCAGCGTCGCCGGCGGTCTGCGACCGGCCTTCGCGCACTTGCTGCAGCGAAGTCGGCTCGCCAAGTCATGGACGAAGGTTGTCGGCGGATGGGACAGCGCGGCCAAGTCGACGTCCCGCTTGGTCTTGCAGCGCGAGCATTCGATTTCGATCCATGGGTAGCCGCCGTTGACGGCTTGGTCGATCGTCGGAGACGGATTTATCGGCTCGCCGTCCGCCCACATGCGCTCGTTCCAGCTTTCGCACAGCAGCTTGTCCGCGATGCGGATCAGCGCTTCTCCCCTTGCCCGGGCCTCGGCCGATTGGGCGGCGAGGATCGCCGTCATCGCGCGGGCCCTCCCCAATTCCTTGTTGAGCGCCTTTCGGTCGCCTCCGGAGAGTGGTGTCGGATGATGCTTGGGCCCCATGGCGGTCCGCCCGCTAGACGTCGTACGACGGCCAGCAGCCGTCCTCCTCATGGCGGCCCGTGCGCTGCGTGCACGTATTGTCCAGCAGGCGCTGGCCGACCTCTGCCCAGATCGCATCCGGACCGTACAGCCTGAGGGCGTCGACCTTCTGAACCTCAAGCGTTCGGCCACAGCGTCGGCAGGCCATGCGCAGCAGGTGCCGCTGGATGCCGGCCAGTCGCTGCGTCCGGACCGAAGGCTCTGGCGGGGCGTGGTCGGCGGAAACGTCAGCCAGGATGGCTTGCCAGTATTCCGGCGGCAGGTCGTCACATGGAGCCAAGGAGCGCGCCGGCGGGCCGTTCTTAGCGACGCGAGCGGCCATCTTTTCCATCTGCTTAGGGTTAGGCATTCGCCAGCTCGCGGGTCGATCCGTCATTCTCCTATAGAACATAACAAGAACAATAGAGTCGAGGACTCGCTGAAAATATTTCCATAAGATGGTTCGCGACTTGCCCATGTCCCGGAACATGGGGGCTGTTTGGGGGCGGTAACCTCAGTCGGCGTTCACTCAGCTCTCAGCGAGTAACGCTCGTACGCCGTGAGCAGCCGCGCGTGGATCGCGGGGGCCGGTTGACGGTAGATTTCGGCGCGGAGGAACTCGCATTCCGCCTCGAACGATTCTTCTTCGGTTTCCGTGCACCAAGCGCCTCGGGCGACGCCTTTGCCCCCTTCCCACCGATAGCCTCTCTCCTTGAGGGTTTCTTTCGAAACAAATGGGGTGCGTTCTGCGCGAATCCGCCAGCGTGGGCGGCGGGCCGACTCCAGAAGGACGCCGAGAGCAGTCCGTCCGGTCCGGGGCAGCGGCCTGGACAGCACATCCAGCACGGCCTCGCAATCGTGCAGCGCGCGATGGCCGTCGAAGAAGCGACCGTGGCCTGCGGCGAGAGCCGAGAGGCGCGCGCTTTCGAAACCCTCGGAAACCCAATCGATTTCGCGGACAGAGCAAGCCCATGGCTTTGTCGCGAACGACGGAACGATCCGTTCGCAGAAACGGCGATCGAACGCCGCATTGTGAGCAATCACCAGAGCAGCATCCGCGATAAATTCATCGACGGAGGAGCATTCGATGCTCCTCCCGGCGACCATTTCGTCGGTGATGCCAGTCAGCCTGGTGACGTCCGGCGAAATCGGTCGACCTGGATCGCGCAGTTGATCGAACGAATTGGCAGGTGAAACGAACGAGCCGTCGGTCGAATATTGGAAAGCGAGCATCGCCAATTCGATGATCTCGTCGCTCACAGAATCCAGACCGGTCGTCTCGACGTCCACGATCACGCCGCGCCGCATCGGCGTCCCTTCGGGTGGAAGGGCGGGTCTGCCTGGACGCAATCGCCTGAGGATCCGATACTCGCCGCTGCTCTCGAGAACCGCCGCGAGCTTCTCCAGGTCTTGGAGCTCTGCTGACTCCGGCATCACCAGGGGGGGCTCCCAGCGTCGTCCGCGTCGAGGATATCTCCCTCGTCGACGCCCGTGCGGGCAAGGATCTTCTCGATCTCTTCGCCCGAGAGGAAGGTCTTCTCGATGAGCGCATCGGCGACGGCCAAGACGTGGTTCCGACGCCGATCGACGATCTCACAGGCCCGCGCCTGGAGTCGCTGCAGCCTCTCGTCGACGCGGCGCCGGAGAGACGCATCGTGGCGTAGCTCTTCGACGGCAGCGTCGGCGTCGCCGACGAAGACCAAGCCGCCACTCGCGCCCAATCCAAGGGAGAGCTCCATGCTCGCGACGAGGCGCGTCGCGAGCGACAGATCGGACCGGCCGCTTCCGCCGGCACCTGCCGAGGGAGCGCCCAGCAGCACGATTTCGGCGGCACGCCCGGCCAGAATGCCGACAACCTCCATCTCGATCGACCGGCGCGTGGCGAGATCGCTCGTAGCCGGGTCGACCCTGGTCACGCCGCCGGCGCCGTGACGACCTCCGATCCTCACCCATCTGACCTTGCCGACGCCGGCATCGATGGCGACGACGACGTGCCCGGCCTCGTGAAAAGCGATGCGCCTGAGCTTTGTCGGGGGAATGGTGACGGGCGGCAGAATGGCGCGCATGAGATCCTCGGCAGAGAGATCGCGTGCGGCGCTCCTCGCCGTGCGGCGCGCGCTTCTCACCATCTCCATGATCTCCGCCGGCGTGGCACCATCCAGCTTTTCCGCCGCCTCACGCAGATCCCGTTCTGGCAGACCGTCGCGCACATGAAAGCGCAGGATGTTGAGGATGCCCTCCGGACCCGGGGCCGGGATCTCGATGGCGCGCTCAAGCCGGCCAGGCCGCAAGATGGCCGGATCCACCGCCTCGATCCGATTGGTCGCGCCTATCACGACCACGCCTTCGCGCCGCGCGCTAGTGGCATCGTCAAGGAGCAACATAAAGTCCTCGATGATGGGCATCCACCAATCGCGGTTTCGGGGGCTCAACGATTCTCTCGACGGCAGGCCGTCGATCTCATCGAGGAAAAGGATGCTCGGCGCCGCAGCGACCGCCTTGGCGAAAAGCTCGCGCTGGGCCTTGATCACACCGTCGAGATATCCGGAACTAGTGGCGAAAAGCTCGCCGACGCTACCGGCGATGAGCGTCGATTCGCATGCACGGGCGATGCTTCGTGCGAGAACGCTCTTGCCCATGCCGGGGCCCGAATGGAAAACCGCTCCCCGGTCCACTGCGCTCCACGGCAAGTTGCCGGCGCGGTACTCACGCATGTCGCGCGCCAGAGCCATGGCCCAGTCGCGTGCGGCGCCATATTCGACGGCCGTATCGAGCAGCGGCGCGTCCTCGGCGCCGGTTTGTCGGACGAGCGTCTTTGCCGCGGAGGACAAACGAACTTTGACGTCTTGCTCGGTGCTGCCGCGTCTCATGGCCGCGACCACGTCTTCGAGGTCGAGGCCAAGGAGATCCCGCTGCTCGACCGGCAGCGCGCGGCCATAGATCTTCCGGATCGCCTCCTCGACGACCTTGGGCTCGAACTTCAGGGCCAGGCGGAAATCTGCGGCGCCGATGAGCGTCGAAGGAAGAACCTTTTCGGGAGCGACCGCGATGCCGACCACCGACGCTCCAGCCGAGAGGGCGGTGGCGGCTTCCGTGTTGCCGGAGGATGGCTGGTGGCCTCTGCGGTCAGACCCGTCGCGGGCGAAGCACGTCCACTTCCGACCAAACGGACGCCTCGCGAAAAGATCGCGCAGTGGCGTAATCCAGGCCGTCGACGGAACCGAGATCACGAGGGCCCGAGAGGCCGGCGCCTTCAGGGCTTCTTCAATGGGCGACCTGAGCGCGGCGGCCAGCGCGGCGGCCACCAGCGTCTCGCGCGGCGTGAAAGATTCGGGAATGGTGTCTTCGACCGAAGGCGCGTCGTCATCGTCGCCAGGATGGTCGTCGGAATCGTGTTCGCTTTCCAGACGTTCACGCTCAGTCGCACTCGACTTAGCCAAGCCGGAGAAGCCTCCAACCTTGTTCGGCTCCTTTTGCTCGTCGTCCGCGCTCATTGCGGCGAGCTCATGCGTGGTCGGTTTATGCGGAAGGATGGTCATTAATCGGCTTTCGGGCGTGACTCTGCAGTGATGGATTTGAGTTCTGTCTACGGTGGCGGCAGATCGACGACGCAGGCCGGATTGAACGACCTGTTCTCGCCAGGGTAGCCCGCGGGATTGCTGAGGAGGCGCGTGCGGCCTCGCATGAGGTCCACGGCATGGTGGGTGTGGCCAGTCACGATCAGATCGGGCTGGAATCGATCGATCATCGGCGTCATATCGGACGCATAGGCAGCCGTGACGATGCTGTCGCGGAATGCCGGCGAGACAGCTTCCAACATCATCGCGTGGTGCGAGATGCAGACGGTGGGGCCGTCATGCGGCTTGGCCAGCTCCGTGTCGAGAAAGGATCGGGACTGGTGGTGGAGGATGCGCGCCTCAGCGGGACGAAACCGTTGCCAAGGATTCCGCGACCACCTGATACGGCGATGGTCGAGCATGGTGTCGGCTGCCGTATGCATGGCGGCTTGGCGCAGGCGGGCTCCGAACAGCTCGTAGTCGGTCCAGAGGGTGCAGCCGAGAAGGCGAACGCCCCTCCAGATCACGACGGAGTTCTCCAGCAGGTGGACGCCGTGACGTTCGGCCGCCACACGGCCCATCTCCCAATGCTCCTTGAATCCAAGGCGCTTCGACCAGAGTTCGTGGTTGCCCGCGACCATGACCACCTGCGTCGGCGCCGGATAGGCGCGACGCAGACACTCGACGGCCTCGGCCAGCCCCTCGCACGTGTCACCGGCGACAAGAACCATGTCGACGCCTTCCGCCAGCGGCGGCGCTCGGCCGCTACCGGGGTGGTCGAGGTGCAGATCGTTCATGATCTGGAGCCTCATCTCAGGCCTCCAGCCCGGCGCGCGCGAGGAGCGGCCGCATGGCGCGCACGGTCCAGGAGGTGGCGAGGCGCTTCTGACGGGTAGTCGCCTTCGGCAACCGCCTGAGCACCCAGGCGATCACGAGGCACGACGCGGCGTCGCCCTCGCACGCGCAGATGACCAAGGCGGTCATGCAGATGTCGAACTTCAGGGTGTGGGAGTTGTCGACCCCCATCGCCAGCACGATGGCGATGGCGGCGGAGGCGTCGCCCGAGACCGCCTCGCGCCAGCGGGGCTCGGCGAGCATCGCGACGTTGGTGACGGCGGCCTTCATCTGGCCCAGGGAGGGCGAGTGGAAGTTGTCGGCCCTCGTGCTGCGCCACCAGCGCAACGCCCTGAAGGACATCTCGTCCATCGAGCGGAAATCGGGGGTGGCGGTGTTCTCGTGGGAGGTCTTACGCTGCGTACTCACTCTACTCTCCTTCGATGATCATCGAGATTTCGATCGTCTCGATGTGATTTATCACATAGCACATTTCGACGAGATTGGTAGCAGGAAGTTACCGAAGTTGCGACCATGCTTGTTAGTTGGTTAAGGGAAACGTTCGAGCTTTAGCTGACGGCATCGGCAACGACGCACCGCTCAATCGGGTGCTTCAATCGCCGTGCGATCGGCCATCATGGCGGATGCGCGGAGCGCCCATGAATATGCCAGTTCCTCCTTCGCGCGGATCCCCTTCGTACGGTTGATTACGCTCGCGACGACAACGCACGCGGTGGGGTTACCCTCATGTGCGCAGATGACCAGCGCGGTCATCGCGAGGTTGAGTTTCGATTGTCCCAGTCCCGTGGGATCGATTGACAGCGCGAGATTGAACGCACTGGCGGCGTCGCCCGCGACGGCTTTCCGCCAGCGCGGTTCGTGGAGCATCTCGATGTTGGCGATCGTACCGCGCATGACGTCGATCGCCGAGGAGTGGAAGTCGGACGCCGGTACCGAACGCCACCAGATCAGCGGCAACGATTTCGGCACGCCGGTCTTGGGTTTGTTGCCGCGCGCGCTGCGACGTGGCGTGCTGCCAGCGTTCATGTCTTCTCTCTCCAGATGCTCATAAAGACGTTTGGCGTCTACGACGCCGAATTTAGGGTGGTGGAGAGCTCTACTGAGCTCTCCACCGGTCGGGAGAGGGGTCTCTGCTCTCCGCCTCGCCACGCCACGCCGGGCCGTGCCACTAGCTCGCCGGGCCACGCCCCACCCGTGGGTGTCCGCTACTCGATGATCTCCACCGAGAAGTTGCCGTTGATCGGGCGCCAGTCGCCCAGACCCTTCATGAAGCCAGCCACGACGAAGAGATCGTGGATCTCCTCGCGGTCGAAGATCGTCGGGAAGTACAGTGCCGTGAACTCGGCGCTCCAGTCGTTGAAGACCGGCCGTGTGCGCATCGTTCGCGAGCCCTTCACCCTTACGCCGACGCGCAGCCTGAACTTCTTGTTCTCCCAGAGCTCGTCGAGATCGGCGGGGCCGTCATAGACCAGCGGAGCGTGGTGCTCGACGATCATGCCGACCTTTGCATCGTCGCCGCGCCGCCGCGTCTTGGCCGCGGCGACGAAGGTGGCCATCAACGCCTCCGCCGGAATGCAGGGAGAGCCGTCGTCCAACCACAATCCGCCGTTCCATTCGACGCGCCCGATCTCTTCGTGATCGGCTTCGGTCTTGGACCGCTTCTTGGTGAGCCTCGTCAGGTCCTTCGTGATCGGATCGAGCGGATCGGCCAAGCGACCGCAATGCATGACGAGACGTTTCGTGCCGGTGATGCGAAGCCGGATGCTTTCGGCGTGCATGATTCCGGTTCTCCTACTTCCAGGTGGGATCGATAAGGGAAATGCGTGGGTCGCGAAGAGCGGGCACGTCGGCCCGACGGGGACGGCGCCGCCGGTAACCGCGCCGCCGAAGGAAGCTGGTCACCTCCTCATGGCACTCGCGGCAGATGGCCAGCAATTCGCCACGCTCTTCGCAGCCGAGATGGATGTACGTGGCGTGATGTGCCTCGATCGGCGACGCTTCCGTTCCCGGACGGAAACAGATGCGGCAGCGGTATTCGGCTTCCTCCAGTTCCGCCACGCGGACCGGCGAGGTCCGCCACTTCTCGCTCACAATGTAGTACCAGTAATTCATCCGTACGCATTCCTCATTATGTGATAAGTCACATAGCATACAGGGACGGGCTTTGGTAGCACCTTGTTACAGAAATATTCAGAATGGTTAACCGCGCCGCGAAGGACGAGTTGAGCGAAGAACTTCTCACCCCAACTCTCATCAGAGCGGCGCGGGCGCTGCTGGGATACGATCAGGAAGCGCTGGCCGAACGGCTCGGCATCTCCCGCAAGACGCTCGCGCTCATAGAAACGATGAAGGCCGGTCCTGTCGATCCGAGACGACGTCGGGTGCTCGAACAGATGAAGGCGACGATGGAAAACGAGATGCTCGTCGAGTTTATCTTCGCGAGCAAATCGACAGGCGAGGGGGTCAGATTGCGACGCCGGTAATATGCCCCGCGAGGAGACGGCGAGTTGCAGCACATCCTCCTGACCGCCACGTTCTCATGGCTGCATTCCCAGCTTTGCAAGCGCGGCATCCTCGGTCCATCGGTCGAGTACCTTGCGGGCGTCGGCCAAGGCTTCCTCATAGCGCTCGCGCAAAACTTCTTCATGAGAAACGAAAGCTCGCAGCATTCCCAGGTCCGACCGCAGCGTCGTTCGCGCTTTGGGCGCATCCCAAGAGAACTGTGGCATTAGCGCTTTGAAGCTGGTCCCCGCGATATAACGAAGATTCTGAGCGGCGGCTCTCACGCAGAATTTCGCAGCATTGCCCGGAACGTGGTCGGAGAGGGCGACGATCTTGGAGCAGACCTTGGAAAAATGTCCTAGCTCGTCGATCGCTTCCATCGCCAAGGAGAACTCGCCAAGCCCGAATGCCAGCGACTCGCGTCCGCAGGCGATTCGCTGATCGCGATCAGGACCGCAGGTGAGGAAGCCATTGCCGTGCGGCTGATCCTTGTATACGCGATCTAGGCACGAGTGGCCGACGACTAGGTCGAACTTGTAGCTATCGTCCCAGACGGCATACCAGATCGGATCCCCCGCGCTGACGAACACCCGATTCGCGCAGAAGATGATCGCTGCGGCATCGCGCTCGGCCTGTTTGGCTTGCCGTTCGCGATGGGAATCGTCAGTCTCTTTCGGGACATGCTCTTCCAGGAATTTCTGGAGCGACGGGGCATTGGATACGGAGTAGGTGCGCCGCATCGGATCCAGGAGCGCGCTTGCCCGTTTCCAATTCGCCTTCGCCATCGACACGAATGCCGCAGGCGTGAGCGGCTTATCGTTGTCGTAGACAGGCCACCACAGTGCGCCCCCGAACGATCTCACCTCGCAAGTGCGGAGGAGTCCAGGCAGCGTGGTGCGGATGCGGTACACGACCGGAGCTTCGGCCGGGCTAAGCTCGACGATCTCGACGGGCTGCATGTCCGAAACATACCCGCGCCACCAACGTCGCCTTCCGCGAGGTCGGTATCTGATGCGGTATGTGAAGTGATATTCGAGAGGCGGATATTTTTTGCTCAAGCGACGATCCCTCCGTTCGCCTGCGCAGCTTTCCGGCATACGGCCTTCGCCGCTTCCATCAGGCCGCGCGCGCGCCGGACGCGCCAGGGCGGCGCACCGGTTACCGCGATCATGTCTTTCGCCCTAAGCCGTCTTCGGGGCACGTAGAATTCCACACTAGGGACGCGAAATTCGATCTGCTCTTTCATGCCTCCACCTTCGCGGATGTTCATCCTGCCAAGCCCGTTGCCACCGTCAGTTCGGTTTGGTGCCGAACAAGGAGGGCGAGGCCGTTAGCTCAAGACGGTTCTCCAGCCACGCAATCGTGCGGCTCTTGACGCCCCGATTTTCCTCTTCGAACACTATCAGCGCGGAGATGGGGAACTTGATCCATCCGCCCACAGAATCTGCCTTGATCGAATAGCGCACCCTGGCGATCATGATTTCAGTCGACGCGAGCGTACCCACCGTGCTCTTCGGGGCTTCGACCAGGTCTCCGATGAGCCGCCTGAAAGCGGCGTCGAACAGCGGCGTGACGAGCTCATCGAAGCGCGGGTGATCGACATCGTGTCCGCACGCGATCATTTCCAAGGAGATCTTGTTGTGCTTGAGATCCTTCATCGTCGCCGGCTCGTAGCGAACGTCCGGGTGGCCGGTCGGGCCGCATCGCGCGTCGCGTTCGCGCTCCGTCGCGAAGGCCTCGAATCGGTAGTGGTCGAATGCGAGCGCCAGCCGATGCCGGGGGTTTCCAGCGTCAAGTCGGTTCGGGCCCTCAACTTCGCGAGATCCGGGCTGTCCGCCCGGAAGGTCGGCTGCGTGTAGAAGAGGTCGGGGTTCGGTCTTTCCATGTTATCCTCGTCGTTCCGTGCGATGCTGTAATGGCCGGTCATGCGTTGCGCTTTGCGCGCGCCGCTTTGCGCTTTTCCTTGGCTGCCTTCGCGACCGCGACGTCGAAGTTGGTGCGCCGACGGCGCTTGTGCGGCACCGGCGGCCCATCGAAGGCGGCAAGCTCGTAGCGCGGGTATTTCTCGATCTCCTTGGACATCGTCAGCATCCAGGGGTCGCCGTAGTCGTTGCCCGAATTGGCATCTTTCGGCCGATGGCCGGTGATGAAGCCTTCCACTTCGCGGTCCATTCCCACGTGGCGTGCCATGCTCTTGAAGACGTGTCGCCAGCCGTGATTCGGCTTGACGTCGTACGGAATGCCGAGGCCATGGACCCAATCCCCGATGCGCTCGGCGACCTTGTGGAATTGCGGATGCCTCACCGTTCCACCGCGACGACGTTCGGGGTCGTAGAACAAGGGCTTGTTCAGCTTCCGTCGTTCCTCCACGTATTCCAGGAATGTCTGACCGAACCGCTGGTCGATGACGTGGGAGTGGATCGGAACGGCGCGCCACTGGCTGGTCTTCTCCAATGACGGCTTGATGATCATGCACCAGATCCCGTAGCCGCGAGGGCGGATGTCATCCGGGTAGAGGCTGGTGAGTTCGTTGACACGTGCGCCGCTGTAGGCGCAGAGCCACGGCAACCAGCGGCGGGCCGCGGCCATCTCGACCGAAATGAAATCGCTGGGAGCGACGAGGGTGGCCGTCAGGATCTTCTTGGCTTCCTCCAGCGTGAAGCCCTTGCGCGGCGGCTCCTTTTGCTCCTTCTCCTTTTCGGCGTTCTCGGAGGCGTCCGCGTCGCGGACGCGGATACCGAGGAACGGATTCTGCTCGAGCTTCCGCCGCTCGACCATGAAGCCGGCGGTGGCGGAAAGAGCCGCGATGAAGACCTTGCGGATGCTCTCGCGGGGAACGTCTTTTCCGATCAGATGGTCGACCCAGTCGTAGCCGTGGGTCGTCTTGATCCGCTTCAGATCCCGATGGCCGATAAAATCGCAGAATTACTTCACCTTCTTCCGCCAGCCAACTGCTTTGGCGGTGCGCATCATTTGGGTACATTGTCGCAGGCGTCAAACGAGCCAAGGCGAACTCTGTCAAAATGCCAAGGACTCGTAGGGGTAATCGAAACTCAACCGATTGCATTCAATCGGTAATGTTTTTTTGCGGCGCCATGGTTAACCTGTCGTGCGGCCTGCAACATTATTGCGGACCGAATGACATCCTAGGCCTTGGTCAGAGGCCCGGCGGCCTCAGCGAGTTATCGGCCCATCGTTGGGCGACGGGTTTTTCAAGCGGATCGACATCGCAATTCGTGCAAATGTAGCGATCGCGGCCGAACCCAGCGTCGTCCGATACGCGCTCCACGGGCTTGCCACCCTCCGGACAATCCCTTCGTACTTCGTCGACATCTGAACCATCCCTGCGGTTCGAGGCGGCGTTCACGGCGCTCGCGCCTGCGCTTCGCACGATTGGCAAGCTGCCGCAGTGGAGGAACGTCCGTTGCGAACACCATTGCGGCTGTAGTCTCCTTTACCACTGGCGGAGCGGGCATCGAGGTTGACTAGAACAGCGGTGAACCCCGCCGGTCGAGCTTGGCCTCCCATGTGAGAAGGTTGGCAATCGTAATCATGAACGCGATACCAAACGCGCTGACTGCGGCCTGTATTGGCAGCCCGTCGGAGACCCGGTTCAATATGACGAATGCAATAAACGAAGCGAGTACGCTGAAACAAAAGACAGATAGCGAGTTTTCGCCACAGCGGATCAGCGCCTTCGTCCAGGGCCCCGGTGGACGGTGCCCGGCCGGCGGAACGAAACGCGTCAACAAAACCACGATTGCCAAGAAGTGGATGAGCCGAGCCGGATCCAAATGACTCTTATAGATTGGATAGAGCCAGTCTTCGATCATTTGCGGGATCAGCCACTTGAAGGCATCCACACGCCAACTCAAGACGACAATGAGGCTGAACAGAACGTAAGCGGCGGCGAGCGGTATCGCGGCTCGGTGTCGCACGAAGCCAGCGAACTGCGGGGCGCATGGGCCGGCGGAGCAAGCGCCGACGACAAACAAGATCTGCCAAGCGAATGGATTGAAATAGAGTTCACCAGTCGGCCAGGCAGGCATGTGCCAGTTATACAGCTGCACCATCAAGTAGAGCATGAATGATGCAGAGAGTGCGATTACTGCATTACGGGCAATAAGCCACAGCACGAGCGGAAATGCGAGATGCAGGATGACGAACGTGGGCAGGATATCAGTGTTGACGGGAGCGTACTGCAGAGCCAGGAGACGGATGAGAACTGTCCCTGGATCATCGAAAAAGTGCCTTGTGTTCGTTTCGTCCAGATAAGAGCCGCTTTGCCAGACCAGGGTGAGATAGATGATGACCAGTAGTAGAAACGCAACGTAAATTTCGAAGCTGCGTCGCAAGCTGCTTGCGATGACGGTTGGCCAACCTCGACTTCGCAGCGTGCTGCCATATGAGACCATGCACGTATAGCCCGACACGAAAACAAATACTTCGGATGCATCGCTAAATCCGTAGTTGCGAATGGTCAACCAGTCGAAGACGTTGCCAGGGATGTGGTCGATAAAAACAAACCAGAGCGCCAGCCCACGACAAGCGTCGAGCCGCACGTCACGATCGTCGCCAGATATCTCTGACCTCTCCGGAGGTTTTATCAAAGCAATCTGCAAAATTCGAAGCCGCCGCGCCGTGTACCTTGCTGTAGAGGGAACCGGTCCGCACGCGGTACGAAAGCGCTCGATGGCCGGACGAGTCTTGATCTAGAGCAAAGTGGCAGCCGCTCCAGGTCGTGCGGCATGTCACATACCGGGTTTTGCAGGCTGGAAAGCCGCCGCCTGCGGTCATTTAAGCAGGCGGCGCTTTTATGGGTGTGCCGATTTGTGAGCCCTGTGCTCGACCTGCTTGATTCACGTCAACGACCTGAAGTGCGCCTTGGAGGAGTATAGTCAAAAGGCTCCGACATGCAGCTACTCAATTCAGACAAGAACTATGGCGCTATTGCGCAGAGCTTGCACTGGCTGACGGTCATTCTTGTCATTGTTGCTTGGGCACTTGGCATTTTTGGCGATGACTTGCCGACGGGCGAACCCCGTCAGATCGGTCTTGCCGTTCATGTTGCGGCCGGACTCGCGGTTCTCGTCCTACTCGTGGCTCGCTTGGTGTGGCGATCGGTCAATCCGCCGCCTGTATCGGAAGCGACCGAATTTGGGGTCTGGCTCGGAAAGTGGGGCGATACTGCCGCCGCGATCGCCCACTATACTCTTTACGCATTGCTCGTCACGGTGCCCGTCGCCGGGATTGTGCTTCAGTTCGCGCGTGGTGATGCGTTGTCACTGTTCGGTCTATCTACCATTCCGTCGCCGTGGCTCAAGGATGCGGCGTTTGCCCACAATGTGAAAGAAGTACACGAAATTATGGCGCATGCGCTGGTGGTCATCGCAGCGTTTCATGCGATCGCCGCGCTCATTCATCATTGGGTATTTCGGGACCGCACGCTCATCCGGATGTTGCCTCACTCCAAAGATTGAGACGTAGATCCGCAGACGTGTCTGCTTGCTCATACCTCGGTGCTGTCCGCGAGATGCTTGATGGCCGGGCTGCCAATTTTCTATTCGATTGTTCTGCTGACGCTCGCGAATGGGTCGCCGGTCGTAGCCAAGAAGCTCTTCGGCTCTCGGTTCGCGTTCGCGCTGGATGGAGGGCTTCTGCTCTTCGATGGCCGACCTGTATTCGGGGCCTCGAAGACCGTCCGCGGCATCGTTGCGTCAATCATCGTGACCACGGTTGGGGGGACCCTTCTTGGATTAGGTTACGAATTGGGAGCTCTCGTGGCCATCGTCGCGATGGCGGGGGACTTGCTTTCGAGCTTCTTGAAGCGCCGTATGAACATGCCGCCAAGCAGCCAGGCGTTGGGTTTGGACCAGGTTCCGGAATCGCTGTTCCCACTTCTGTCTTGCCAGGAAAGCCTCGGGCTGAGCTATGAAGACATCTTCGTGGTTGTCTTGATGTTCTTTGTCGGCGAGCTCGCGATCTCCCGTGTGCTGTACAAGTTGCGCATCAGGGATCAGCCGTATTGAAGCGGTCCGTCGGCCGGCACAATCGATGCAGCGTAATTTCCGGAGAGCAGTTGAAGCGCACGGCAACGACGCTCGATCCTGCGCCCACGGAAGTGTAGCCGACCATATCGTGATAGCGCCAGGCACCGGCTCCCATCCGACGCGGCAGCACTGAGTCAAGGGTGATGGGGATCGAGCCGGGAAGGCAGATCTGTCCCCCGTGCGTGTGTCCACTCAGGAGCACATCAAAGCCCGCATGGGCTGCTTGCCGGTAGATTTCGGGTGTGTGGGACAACAGGATCGAGAAGGCGCCGTCCGGGATCTCTGACCCAACCTTCTCGATGTTGTCGACCCTGTAGTAGTGCGCGTCGTCGATCCCTGCGACGAATATCTTCTGACCGCCGCGTGCGATCGTCGTGCATTCGTTCTGGAGCATGCGTATGCCCATCGCCTCCAAACCGGGTAGCATCCTGATGGTGTCGTGATTGCCGAGCACCCCGAGAATGGGCCGCTTGAGGTTGGCGGTCACCCGTGCCATGCCTTCCAGCGCAGCGTCGAACGCTCCGAAAGTCTTGCCACGATAGTCGCCGGTCAGGACGCATAAATCATAGCTCAGGCCTGAGACCAGCTCGACCAGGCGCCGCATGGCGCGCTGGCTCATATCTACGTGGGTATCGCTGATGTGAAGAATCGTGAAGCCGTCGAACGAAGCTGGCAAATCAGCGCACTCGATACTGTTGTGTTTCAGGGTCACTCGCTCGGCATTTCGGCGCCCGCGCCAGTAAAGCCCGGACAACTTCAGAATATTTCGTATCAACGAATGAACAGAGTACCAGTTCTCGATATGGAAGAAGTTGAGGCCCTGGCCGAAGACCTGGGCGTCATGATCGGTTTCGATTCCGAGCCGCTGCCGGGCGTGGATACGCCCCAGGCGCTGCTCCAGTTTCGATACCACTTCGTCGTCCACCTGATAGACCTTCCGGCTTGGTAAAACTAATTACGCGTGAAGGTTGCCTTGTCATCTGCGCGGCATTGATCGACCTTGTCCAGAGCAAGAAGAAGCGAAGCGACGCGATTGGCCGAAGCAGCCCATTCAGCAAGCCGCGGATAGTTGTCCGTGAACCAGCTGCAGGCGCCCTGGACCACGGCAAACGCTGCCGCCGCCTGAACGACCTCGCCGAGGAGCATTGTACCTGCAACGTATTTCGGCGTGCAAAGCAGCAGGCCAATCACCGGCGCCAGCAGCGAATTCGTATGGGTTATGGTCGTGAGGCGCATGAGTTGCCAGCAATACTTCAGCCACGAGGCAATCACAGCCGTGAGAGCGGAGTTCATCTTGCGTTTTCCATCCTCGCCGCTCGCCTCGTGGGTGCTCTCTCCGCTTTCACGCAGATGGGTTCCGATGGCTCGCAACTGGGCTTCAGCCCGCTTGTTCTCCTCCATGACGTCGGTCAGCCGACGCCCGATCAACATCGTCGTTGCTGCCACAGCAATCGAGTAGACAATGACGGCGACCACCAGATAGCCGGGAATGGTCACAGACAGGCTGCCTGCGTCGATGGTGAGATTGCCTCCGACCACCCAGAGGATGCCGATAAAGGTGCCCGCTGTCAGAAGGGAGGCGACAAGCCCGAGAACGAGGTCGACGGGGAAGTCCGTCGCCACTCTGCCATCCTCTGCAATTCGGTATTCCGGGGCTTGATAATCTCCCGCCACGAGGTTCAGTCGTACCAATCGATCCCGCTCCAGCCAGTAACGATAAAGCTCGTCGCTGAGCCACGCCCTCCATGTGCGCTGCAGCGTCATCCGGCCCCAAACCGAGAAGACCGCGAGCGACAGGCTGGCCGCCGCAAGCGGTATGAATCGCAGCGCCTGGATTAGAAGCTGGTTCCCATCCTTGCGCTCCACCGCGTTGAAGAAGTCTCGGTTCCAGAAGTTCAGCGCGTACTGGGTCAGTAGTTGCAGAACAATCGTGACGAGGAGCAGCACGGTGAGGAGCCAGGCCCAGCGGGCCGATTTGCCCGTCCAAAATCCACGTGCGCTTCGCCAGAAGCGCAACAGCAGTTGGCGTTCCCCGGGCGATCGATATTTCGCGTTGCTAGGCATGATGGCCGGCGATAGCAGTCACTTTCACGCTGGAAGCGAGACGATGAATGTCCTCTCTTAAACACAACCCCGTGCCGGGACGCAGCAGCGCGGCCGAACCGCCGGCAACGCCATAGCGCAGAGCCGCTTCGAGATCGTTGCTGTGTGCAAAGCTCGACACCATCGCACCCAGGAAGCTGTCGCCTGCGCCCGAAACGCTGACGGGCTCGATCGGGAGGCCATTCGCACGCAAAGCGATGTCGCGCGCCAGGAGCAGGGCCCCCTGCGAGCCCAGCGAGAGCGCGATGATCTCGATGCGGTAGCGATCGAGCAGGCTGCGTCCCGCTTCAAGCAGCGAAGGCTCATCCTCGGTGCTGATCCCGGCGAGATCCTGAAACTCGCGAAGATTGGGCTTGATGAGATAAACGCCGGCCTCCAATGCAGCCTTGAGCGCATCGCCGGTCGTATCCACAATGACCTTGGCTACCCCTCTCGATGCCTTGACCACACGTCCGTAGAAGTCGGCCGGCACCCCGGGGGGCAGGCTGCCACTTGCGATGACGAACCCGGCTTGCGAACTGACGCGCGTGACTGCGTCGAGGCATTGCTGCCATTCAAATTCATTGAGCAAGGCGCCCGGAAAGACCAGACGAAACTGCTCGCGGGTCGTCTCGTCGAAGACGGTGATGTCCTCGCGAGTACTGTTAGCTGCCGGGATCACAATGCTGCGCACGGATTCGTGCTCGACCAGTGCCGCAAGGGTTTGCCCGGTGGCACCTCCGGCCGGGTAGATCGCGATCGCGTCGACGCCGAGCCGCGTCAGAACCCTGGCGACGTTGATACCGCCGCCGCCGGGATCGCGCTGAGCTTCCGCGCAGCGCATTTTGGTGAAGGGAAGCATCTTCCTGACCGAGGTCGAGACATCGACCGCCGGGTTGATGGTCAGCGTGACGATCGGCGGCATCTTAACCAAGGCCTTCGACCTCCATCAGCGCGCGGAGGCCGGTGAATGCGACATCGTCATCCAGGATGAGATAGGCCGGTATCGGCTCCAGGAATCTCCTGAGACGTCCCTTGGCCTCGAAGCGCATGCGAAACGGGGACGCGGCAAGACAGCCGGGCATGTGGCGCAAAATCCCTCCGCCGATGAACACGCCGCCCCTTGCCCCGATGGCGAGTGCAAAATTGCCTGCAACCGACCCCAGCATCGCGCAAAACATCTCGAGAGCAGCAGCGCTGACTGGACATGTCCCATCGATTGCGGCCCGCGTGATGTCGGCCGCGCGACGTTTCGGAGTGGTTAGGCCCTCGAGTGACGCAAGAGCGTCATGGAGGTTTTCCAGGCCGGCGCCAGACAGCAGGCGCTCTGACGAGACATGCCCGAATCGTTGCCGCAAATGCGCGATGACGGCGTCCTCGCGCAAGGAGCCGCCCGCCATCGTGGAATGGCCGCCTTCGCCGGAGAGGACGATCTGGCCGCTGGCGTGCGGTATGAGGGCCGCCATGCCGAGGCCGGTGCCGGGGCCGATCGCTGCAAGAGGCGCCCCCGCGACCCGTTCACGCCCGCCCAGTTGCAGAAGACTGCCCGGACAAAGATGGGGTAGCGCCAACGCGACTGCCTCGAAATCGTTGATCAGGCGCACCGACGAGAATCCATAGGCCTCGCGCAATTTCTCTGCATCGATCACCCAGGGATTGTTGGTGAGTGCGCAGCGGCCGTTCTGAACTGGGCCGGAGGCAGCAAGGATTGCGTGCTGGATTGTCCCGGCCTTCGCCTTGTCACCGAGATAGGCAGCGAGCGCCTCCGAAATGGTGCCGTGATCGCTGACGACCGTGTGCGCAATCGTGCTCAGCTTGCCATCCGCCAGGAGCGCGAAGCGGGCGTTGGTCCCTCCGATATCGGCCAGAAGGGTAGTTCCCGCTGGAAGGGGCGCCTTCATCATGCCCGCCCCGCCTTGATCAGCCCTGCATACCAATAGAACGAGGATTTGGGTGTTCGCCGCAGCGACGCATAATCCACATAGGTCAGTCCGAACCTGATGCTGTATCCGGAATCCCATTCGAAATTGTCGAGCAGCGACCAGACGAAATAGCCGCGAACGTCGACGCCGCGAGAGGCGGCGGCATTCATCGCGTCGATATAGTCCCTCAGAAACTCCACTCGGCCCGTGTCAATCACCGCGCCGGTCGCGTCAGGCTGGTCGAAATTGCCGTATCCATTCTCGAGAACGTAGATCGGCAGGCCGTAGCGATCCTGGACCGCCTGCAACGTATCCCCGAAAGCCTTGGGATCGACCGGCCAATCGATCGGCGTCAGTGCGGCGCCGACGGGCTTGTCGCCGAAGTCGTAGCCCAGCATCGAATTCGGATCCGCCCTCACATAGACCGGACTGTAGTGGTTCAGCCCGAACCAATCGACCGGACGGCAAATGCGCGAGAGGTCTCCCGCCTGCAGATGTGGTTCGATCGCTGACCGCATCTGTGCTGGATATGCGCCAAGACATTGCGGATCCGGGAAGGCGCTGTTCCAGTAGACGTCGAGGCGTGCCGCGGCGGCTGCATCGGCCTCGCTGCTACTGGACGGCCGGCACGGCTGCCTGTTGTGAATGCACCCGATCGAGGCGTCGGCCACTTTTGCGCGGACGACATCGACCGCCGCGCCGTGCGCAAGATTGACGTGGTGGATCATGCGATGCAGCTTGTCCTCGCTGCTGCGGTCCCGCTTGCCGAGCGATCGGCTGAACAGGCTGAACATCGATGGTTCGTTGAGCGTCGCGAAACGCTTGACCCGATCGCCGAAGCGGGTCGCGACCAGAGCCGCATAGTCGGCGAACCACGTCACAATTTCACGATTTTGCCAGCCACCGTGCTCCTCCAATGCCTGCGGCAGGTCCCAATGGTACAGGCACAGCCACGGCTCGATGCCGACGGCCAGGAGCTCGTCGATCAGACTGTCGTAGAATGAAAGACCGGCCTCGTTGGCTGCGCCGCGTCCCTGCGGCAGGATGCGCGGCCAGGCAATCGAGAACCGGTACGCCTGCACGCCGAGGATCTTCATCAAGGCCACATCCTCGCGGTGGCGATGATAGTGGTCACACGCGACGTCGCCGGTATCGCGATTTTTGATCATGCCGCTTTGGCAGTAGATGTCCCAAATGCTGGGTCCGCGGCCGTCCTCGCGCGTGGCCCCCTCGATCTGAAAGCTCGAGGTGGAAACTCCCCAGATGAAATCGGGGCGCAGATCGACGGTGTTCGGCAGTTGAATTGTCGACATGGACGACCTGCTTGGTCTTACTCCAGCTGTGCCCTGTTGCTGCCCTTGGATTGCAAGCATCCTCTCCCTGTCGTTGATAGTCGGGCAGCTGCTGGATGGTATTGAGATAGGTCAAGAGCCCTGGAGAGGACCATGCGATGAATTGACAAGCTTGGTCTGTTGCCGGGGTTCGCAGTTGCAAAGAACGAAGTGGGGAGGGGTCGTCGACGGCCGCAGCGGAAGCGGCTTCTTCCGCTTCGCCGAACACAACGGTGTTTTCTGGCTGGTCGATCCCGATGGTGGCCGCTTCCTCTCCAAAGGCGTCAACAACATCCGCTTCGATCAGGACCATGTCGGACAGACGGATCGCGTGCCCTACGCTACAGCTTGCATGGCCAAATACGGCAGCCCGTCCATCTGGCGCGCCGCGGCGTCCGACCGGCTGGCGAGCTGGAATTTCAATACGGTCGGCTGCTGGTCAGATGAACTTGTCGCCAGCGCAGGATCGCGATTGCTGGCGACCGCGCCAACGGCGGAGCTTGGCGCGTCTTTCCGCCTGCACCGCCGCGATCAGGTCTTTCCTGATGTCTACGATCCCGAATTCTCGGCGCATATCCGCATGAGCGCCGATCAACGCTGCAGGCCTCGACGCAATGATCCCGGCTTGCTCGGTACCTTCATCGACAACGAACTTTACTGGTCGCCCGACTGGCGCGGTACTGACGAGCTTCTGACGCTCTTTCTGAACCTGCCATCCCATCGTCCGGGCAAGATTGCCGCCATCACGGGTCTGCAAGCGCACTATCGAGAGTTTGCGCAATTCAATGCGGTCTGGCGTACACGGGCGCGATCCTGGGAAGAGCTCGGCAGGATCGAACACATCGTGGCGCCGTTTGTCAGACTGCGGCCCGGCGTCTTGAACGATGCGCTCGAGACCAAGGCCAACCTGGCAGATTCCGCTCGCGAGGCGTTTTCTGCCGATTGCGATGCCTTTGTCGCCGTCGTGGCCGACAAGTATTTCGAATTGTGTGTCTCGGCGATCAGGGCCGCCGATCCCAATCATCTCGTGCTCGGCTCCCGGTTCGGATACCAACCGCTCAGTGGCGTGATTGCCGCGGCCGGCCGTCACCTGGATGTGGTTTCCTTCAATTGCTACGACTTCGATCCTGGCCCTGTCATCGACGCTTACGCTGCCACCGGCAGGCCGTGCCTGATCTCGGAATTCTCGTTCCGCGGCGACGATGCGGGCCTGCCGAATTCCAGAGGGGCCGGACCGCGGCTGCCAACCCAGACTGAGCGAGCCCAGGCTTTCGAAGGCTACGTCGCGGCAGCCCTCAGCAAGCCGAATGTGGTCGGCTATCACTGGTTCGAGCATGCCGATCAGCCGGCCGAAGGCCGCTTTGACGGCGAGGATTCCAATTTCGGCGCGGTGACCATCGACGACGAAGTTTATGACGAGCTGACGCAGATGATGACCAAGGTCAATGCCGCGGCAGAGCGTATTCACGCTGCGGCCGTCCCGGCCGCGGTCTGATTGCGACAATGGGCGAAAGCGTCACGACGCGGACTTCGGGAGGGCGGCTTCGGCGTCCGACACGGCGGCCATGGTCCGAAACACGCTCGACGGATTGACGCTGATGGAGTCGATGCCGAGGCCCGTCAGATAGCGCGCGATCTCCGGGTAGTTCGCAGGCGCTTCGCCGCAGATGCCGATATGACGACCGTTGCGCTTGGCACCGACCACCGCCTGCCGGAACATCTCCAGCATTCCCGGATCACGCTCGTCGAAATCGAAGGCCACGATGTCGGAGTCCCGGTCGACCCCCAGCGTGAGCTGGGTGAGGTCGTTGGAGCCGATCGAGAAGCCATCGAACAGCTCCGCAAACGCATCGATCCGGATCACATTATTCGGAATCTCGCACATGACGTAGATCTCGAGACCGTCTTCGCCGCGCTTCAATCCATTGGCCGCCATCGTCGCGATCACGCGCCGGCCCTCTTCGACCGTGCGGCAGAACGGCACCATGACACGCAGATTGGAGAGGCCCATCGCCTTCCGCACCCGGCGAAGTGCGGCGCACTCCAGCGCAAATCCTTCCGCATAGGCAGGATGGCTGTAGCGAGAGGCGCCCCGGAAACCCAGCATCGGGTTCTCCTCCCTGGGCTCGAAGCCTTCGCCGCCGATCAGGCTGGCATATTCGTTGGTCTTGAAATCGGAAAGCCGCACAATCACAGGTTTCGGATAGAATGCCGCGGCGATGGTACCGACCCCTTCCGCCAGTCTTTGAACGAAGAAATCGGCGGGGCTCGTGAAGCCCTTCACCAGGCGCGCGATCGCGGCACGTGCCTTGGCTGACTTGACCTTGTCCGGCTTGAGCAATGCCATCGGGTGAACGCCGATATGCTCGCTGATGATGAACTCCATGCGGGCGAGGCCGACCCCGGCCTGCGGCTGCATCGCGGTGCGGAACGCCATCTCGGGAGTGCCGACATTCACCATGATGGCCGTGCGCGGCGGCCGCAGCTCGCTCAACGGCGTCCTGGTCACGTCGAAGCGGGCCTTGCCCTGATAGACGCTGCCGACATCGCCTTCGGCGCAGCAGATCGTGACTTCGGTCCCGGTCTTGATCCTTTCGGTCGCGAGAGTGGCCCCCACCACGGCGGGAATGCCCAGCTCGCGCGCGATGATGGCGGCATGGCAGGTGCGGCCGCCCTTGTCGGTGATGATGCCGGCCGCGATCTTCATGACCGGCTCCCAGTCCGGACTGGTCGCCGCGGCCACCAGGATCTCGCCGGGCTTGAAGGCGGCGAGGTCGCGCGCAGTAGCGACGCGGCGCGTACGCCCTGAAGCAATCTTCTCGCCCACCGCGCGACCGTTGACGATGACCGGGCCGTGCGCTTTCAGACTGTAGGTCTCGTAGACGTCCGCCGAGCGTCGCGAGGCTACCGTCTCGGGCCTGGCTTGAATGATATAGAGCTTCCCGTCAGCGCCGTCCTTGGCCCATTCGATGTCCATCGGCATCGCTGCACCGGCGTGTTGCGAGTAGTGGGCTTCGATCCGCATTGCGATCTCGGCAAGGCTCACCACCTCTGGGTCGGAGATGCAAAATCTCTGGCGTTCGGCTTCCGGAACTTTGCGGGTGAGCGTCGCATGTTCGCCGCCGCGCTTGCCATAGATCATGCGGATCTGCTTGGCTCCGAGCCGTCGCCGCAGCACGCAGCGATATCCCTGGCTCAGCGTGGGCTTGTGGACGTAGAACTCGTCGGGATCGACCTGGCCCTGAACGATGGTCTCGCCGAGACCATAGCAGCCTGTGACGAAGACGACGTCGCGAAAGCCGGATTCGGTGTCGAGCGTGAAGACGACGCCGCTGGCCGCCAGATCGGAACGCACCATTTTCATCACGGCGACGGAGAGTGCGACCTTGAAATGATCGAAGCCCTTGTCGATGCGATAGGAGATCGCGCGGTCGGTGAAGACGGACGCGAAGCAGCGCCGGCAGGCCTCGAACAGATCCTCGGGCCCGCGCACGTTGAGATAGCTTTCGTGTTGGCCCGCAAAGCTCGCGGTTGGCAGATCCTCGGCGGTCGCCGAGCTTCGCACGGCAACGGCAACGCCGGTTCCGGATTCGCGCTCGAGCTGCCGGTACGCTTCCACGATCTGCTCGCGGAGGAGGGGCGTGTCCATCGCCTGGTAGATGATCTCGCGAGCTTTCGCAGCCTTGCTGGCGAGCTGCTTGATCTTGCGTTTGTCCACCCCGTCGAGCAGCTGCTGAAGCGCGCACGCGACGCCGTCACGCGACAGCGCCTCGCGATAGGCATCGGCTGTGATCGCAAAACCGTTGGGAACCGCAATCCCTTGTGAGGCGAGGGCGGTGTAGAGTTCGCCCAGGGAGGCAGTCTTGCCTCCGACCAGGCTCACGTCCGCCAATCCGATCTCATCAAACGATCTAATATACCCGGTCATGAATACAGCAGAACAGGTTCATGACGTCCGGGCTTGAGCCAAGTCAAATTCTCCAGAGCTTATCAACGGTGCCGCCGGAAACAACCGCTCCTGGAGGCGAACCCAGTTGCTTCTTCAGGTCAATATACGAAGGCGGGAGTTTCCAGCAGGTGGTCATTCACCGCCATCACGCCGGGGATCGCTTCTGCGGCAACGCGAATGGCCGTACGTTCGGCGAGTGATGGCGCAAAGCCCCAGATATCGATCACACCATTCTGCACTGTCGCGTTCAGATTGAATGTATGAGCCCAGGGCTGCTTCCTGATTTCCTCGAAGAACCTCTTCCGAATGGCCGAATCGGGCAGCGATATCTCGAGTTTCGGCCTGGCGCTCGCGATGGCCTGGAGCAGGTTGGCTCGACTTACGATCCCGACGAGTTGGCCTTCCTTGTTGACGATAGGAACGCGTTTGATTTGACGCTCTTCGAACAGCATGGCGATTTCATGCAAGGGCGTCTCGGGTGCAGCGGTTGCAACATCTTGCGTCATGATGTCCTGCACCTTGATCGAGTGTGACCTGACGTACTCGGTTGCAAGCTCGGCGTCACCGGTCAACAGGCGTAACCACCACGGGGGCGAGCGTTCGGTCCCGCTCTCGGCCCTGTGCAGCAGATCGCCTTCGCTCACGATTCCGAGGACCCTGTTGTCAGCGTCGACGACCGGTACGGCGCTGATCCGATGCTCCAGCAGGATCTGTGCGACTTGCCGGATGGTTGCGGTGGGTCCAACGGTAACCACTGGTGACACCATCACGTCTCGTGCCTGCATGGCAACCCTCCATATCGCCTCGCGATTTTTCATAATCCTGCCGGATCGTCAGCTGCCCGATTTGATCGGGATCAAGCAATGCAGACTTTCAGGCGATAGGAATTGAAGGTTTGCAGCGAGGAGGTCGGAAATGATCAGGATACCACATCGGGCTATCGTGTTCGTTGGCGACGGACGGAAAGCGCTGTTCCTTCGCAACGAAGGCGACGAGAAGTTCCCGAACTTGAAAACGGAGGCGGTTTTCGAGACAGAGAATCCGTCCGCGAACTCCCAAGGCAGCGATCGACCCGGCCGTATCAGCAAGGGCGCGCATTCGGGGCAGCGAAGCGCGGTGGAAATGACCGATTGGCATGAGCTCGAGGAGGCGCGCTTTGCAAGGCAGGTCGCGGCCGCCGCAGAGCGCCTCCTTCGTGGCGAACATGCAACCGCCATCATCGTTGTTGCGCCGCCCCGCACCCTGGCGGAGCTTCGGTCGGCCTTTCATGACGACGTGAAGCGTCGGATCATCGCCGAGCTCGACAAGGACCTCACGAAACACCCTGTGGGCGACATCGAGAAGCATCTGCGAGACGCGGCTTGAGGAGAGATTGCCAGATCGCTAGGCAAGTTCCGCTTGTTTGATGTCGGTCAAGCGCTCGGCTGATTCGCCAAGCGATAAAGGGTTGTCGTGCACTTTGCCGGAGCAGCATCATGTCGGTCGCAAGCGTCATGGTTTACGTCGATTCCGAACAGCAGGAGGCAGGACAAGTCGCCGTTGCGGGGGGCGTCGCGAGGACCTTCGGAGCGGCTGTCCTGGGTGTTTCGGCGGTGGCTGTGGAGCCTCCCTTTGTGGCGGAAGGTGTCATCATCGAGCAAACCACCGAGGAAGACGTCAAGCGCATAAAAGCAACGCTTTCCGCGAAAAAAGCTTGGTTCAAGCGGGTGCTCGGCCTGGCGGGCGAGACGGCCGAATGGCGCTGGGGGCTCGATTCTCCGACCGACTTTCTGGTCGAGCAGGCTCGCGCGGCGGACCTTGTGATCGTCAAGCGCAGGCCGCACACGGCAAGCCACTCCCACTTCCTCGATCCGGCCGGAGCCATGCTGCGGATGGGGCGACCCACGTTATCAGTGCCGGAGCGTGTGACGGAGTTGTCCGGTGACCGCATCGTGGTCGGTTGGAAGGACACAAGGGAGGCGCGCCTTGCTGTTCGCGACGCGATGCCATTTCTGACCAGGGCCTCCCAGGTCACAATCGCGGAAATCTGCACGCCGAGCGATCAGGATGCGGCTCGCAGGCGCGTGCGCGACGTGGCCGGCTATCTTCAGCGGCACGGAGTGCAGTGCCAACACGAGATTCGTGTTCATACAGCGGAGCCGGACGGAGGCTATCTCGTTCGGTTGGCGTCCGAACTCGGCGCCGACCTTATTGTCACCGGTGGCTATGGACGTAGTCGGTTGGGAGAATGGATCTTTGGAGGCATGACACTGACCCTGTTGCAACAGGCTCCGGTCTGCCTGCTGATGTCGCACTGAGATCAGCGCTACAGGAGAGTGCGTGATGGACAGGAATGGTCAAGTGGCGCAGGAAAGCGCGACTAAGCAAAAACCAGAGTTGCCCGCATCCAATCGTGGTGAGCAGCTGATCGTAACCGGCCGGGAGGGTCGCGCGATCAAGGAGGCCCTGGAGGACGACGACGTGCGTGAAATGCTGAATCTGCATAATCGGGGCAAGCACCCCTAGGCCGCGATCTCAGCCCCAAGGGAACGCATCGAGAGTGCCTTCGAAGGCGGTCGTCGGCTTATTGTTGGCGAGGCTGCGACAGTCGCAGCCTCACCTCGACGGGGGCGCTCAGGCGGCCTTCACGTTGATGGTCTTGGCCGACTTCTGCGCTTCTTCGGTCTTCGGCAAGACGACCTTGAGCACGCCGTTCTTGAACGTTGCCTCGATCTTGTCGGAGTTGACATCGTCCGGCAGTGCGAAGTAACGCTCGAAGGAGCCATAGCGGCGCTCGGAGACGTAATAGTCCTTCTTCTTCTCCTCAGTCTCTTCCTTCTTCTCGCCGCGGATGGTGAGGCCGCCATTGGCGAGTTTGACGTCGATGTTCTTCTCATCGAGGCCAGGAAGCTCCGCCGTGATCTCGTAAGCCTTGTCGCTCTCGGCAACATCCACGGCTGGCGCATTGAAGTTCTTGGACAGATCACGCTCCAGCCGAGCGAGCGACGGGAATGGCCGCTTCCAGAAGCCGTTGCCGAAATCGTCGAAGATCTGATCGATTTCGTTCCTCAGGGCCTGAAACGGCTGCCATGCTGCGCCGACAGCGGGCGCGGTGGATGTCTTGGTGACGGGTAGTTTGGTCTCGGTTGTCATGATCATCTTCTCCTTAGAGGTTGACCATATCGGTCGCCGGAAAGAATAGTCATGGCTGTCGCGCGCTGGTTGATCTCCCTCAAATTCCCACGCCGGGTGTGTTAGAAGCGTAAGCAAGATCTGGATGATCGTATCGTCGGCCTTCTGGCGTTAAAAAAATCGGGGCAGTTGGGACGCGCCCTACATCGCCATGTCGTGCTCGGCCAAGCGCTCGCGCTTCGGCTCCGGAAGTTCCGTCATCGTCGCTTCCGTCAGAAGCAGGACGCTCGCCACCGAGACGGCGTTTTCAAGTGCGGTCCGTACGACTTTGACGGGGTCGACAATGCCGGATTCGACGAGATCGACATAGACCTTGCGGGCAGCATCGAAACCGAAATTGCCCTCGCTGCCGAGCATCCGCGCGACCACGACGCCGCCGTCGGTAGCGGAATTCTCGGCAATTTGACGGGCCGGCGCTTCGAGTGCTCGCCTCAGGATCTGCACACCAGTACGTTCGTCACCCTCGCAAGCGGCTTCTTCCTTGGCTACGGCCGCAACCGTTCGAAGCAGTGCAAGTCCGCCGCCGGGTACGATCCCTTCCGCAACCGCCGCCTTGGTGGAGCTGATCGCATCGTCGAGAGCTTCCTTCTTGGCCTTCATTTCGGCTTCGGTCGGTGCTCCGACCCGGATCACGGCCACGCCGCCGGACAGTTTGGCCAGACGTTCCTCGAGCTTCTCCCGGTCGTAGTCGCTGGTGGTCTTCTCGATTTCGACCCGGATCTGCGCGACCCGCGCGTCGATGCGCGAACGGTCGCCGCCGCTGCCGATCAGGGTGGTGTTCTCCTTGTCGGCAACTACGCGCGCGGCGCGGCCGAGCTGCTGCAGGGTAGCACTTTCGAGCTTCAAGCCGATCTCTTCCGAAATCACCTGAGCACCGGTCAGAATCGCGATGTCTTCCAGCATGGCCTTGCGCCGATCGCCGAATCCAGGTGCCTTAACCGCGCAGGCCTTGAGCACGCCGCGCAGCTGGTTGACGATGAGTGTCGCCAGGGCTTCGCCCTCGATATCTTCGGCGATGATCAGGAGCGACCGGCCACTCTTGGCGACTTGCTCGAGGACGGGTACGAGGTCGCGCAATGCACCGATCTTGTGGTCGCAGAGCAGGACGTACGGGTCCTGCAGCACCGATTCCATCCGGTCGGCATCCGTGACGAAGTAAGGGGACAGGAAGCCACGATCGAATTTCATCCCTTCGACGACGTCCAGGAGGGTCTCGGTCGTCTTGGATTCCTCGACCGAGATCACACCATCACCGCCGACCTTTTCGATCGCGTCAGCGACCAACTCACCGACAGACGTATCGTTGTGGGCCGAAATCGTTGCGACCTGAGCTTTCTCGGCTCTCGTCTTCACCGGCTTTGCCATCGCGCGCAGCGCCGCGATGGCGGCCTGCGTCCCTCGGTCCAGACCACGCTTCAGGTCGATCGCGCTTGCGCCGGCAACAACGTTGCGAACTCCGTCCGACAAGATGGCATGCGCAAGGATGGTGGAGGTGCTGGTGCCGTCTCCGACGACGTCGCCCGTCTTCTCGGCGGCCTGGCGAAGAACCTGGGCGCCGAGATTCTCTTCGGCGTCCTTGAGATCGAACTCCTTCGCTATGGTGACACCATCGTTGCAGACGATCGGCGCTCCCCATCCTTTCTGGATCAGAACGGATTTCGACTTCGGGCCGAGCGTAACGCGCACCGCGTCCGCGAGGAGGGAAGCGCCGCGCAGGACTTTCTCGCGAGCTGCTGAATGGAACAGAACTTGTTTGTGTGCCATTGAAATGCCTCGGCTGTGCTGCCGTGTGCCGAAATCTCGCCAAACATTGTGTACGACTGTGCTTGACGGAAATTGATCTTGGTCAAACAGGTGATCAATGCCGATGTCGCGGTCTGCAGCGGTGTTGGCCATCGAGTTGACCTGAATCAATCCGACGCAGCCGTCTCCCGCTACCAATTGAATGTGGGCTGATGCTGATGGGAGGAGCAGGTGGAGGCAGGTCAGGGGTCGCGGAAGCAGACCATCGTGATGGCTATCCTCTTCGCGGGCAGCATGTTGCTCGTTGCCCTGCAATTCCTTGTCGCAACCTATAATTCGATCGAGACCATCCCTTACAGCCAGTTTGAACAGCTGCTCGCCCAGGAAAAGATCGTAGAGGTCTCTGTGGGACCGGATAGCATCCAGGGGAAGCTGAAGGAACAGCTCCCGAGCGGAAAGTCCGCGTTCGTCACCGCGCGGGTTGATATGGCCCTGGCCGATAAGCTCGCGCAGAAGGGTGTGAGCGTCACAGGCGTTCCCGGGAGCGGCGCATTGCAAAGCCTGCTGTCCTGGATCTTCCCGATCGTCGTCTTTTTCCTGATCTGGTACTGGGTCGGGCGCGGCATGACCGGCCGGCAGGGGTTCGGCGGACTCATGGCGATCGGTAAATCGCGCGCCAAAGTCTATGTCGAGAAGGACATCAAGGTGACTTTCGCCGACGTCGCTGGGGTCGATGACGCGAAATTCGAGCTTCAGGAGGTGGTGTCGTTTCTAAAGGATCCCGGCAGCTACGGCCGACTGGGTGCACATGTGCCGAAGGGCATCCTATTGGTGGGACCGCCTGGAACCGGCAAGACGTTGCTGGCCCGCGCTGTCGCCGGCGAGGCTGGCGTTCCGTTCTTCTCGATTTCGGGTTCTGAGTTCGTCGAAATGTTCGTCGGCGTGGGCGCTGCGCGCGTGCGGGACCTGTTCGAGCAAGCCCGCAAGGCGGCCCCATGCATCATTTTCGTCGACGAGCTCGACGCGCTGGGACGTAGCCGCGGGCCGCTGTCATTCTCGAGTCACGATGAGAAAGAACAGACCCTCAATCAGCTCCTGTCCGAGCTTGACGGCTTCGATCCAAGCGTCGGCGTGATCCTGCTGGCAGCGACCAACCGTCCCGAAATCCTGGATCCCGCGCTGTTGCGGGCAGGACGGTTCGACCGGCAGGTCCTCGTTGACCGGCCGGACAAGACGGGGCGCATTGCCATTCTTAAGGTGCACGTCCGCAAGATCCGGATGGGTGAGGAAGTCGATCTGGAGAAGGTGGCTGGCCTCACAACCGGGTTTACGGGAGCTGATCTTGCCAATCTCGTCAATGAGGCCGCGATCGCCGCAACCAGGCGGGGCGCTGGCGAGGTCTCTTTCGCCGATTTCGTCGCCGCGATCGAGCGGATCGTCGCCGGAGTGGAAAAGAAGAGCAGGGTGCTCGGCAAGGAGGAGCGGCGTAGGGTCGCGTATCACGAGATGGGCCATGCGCTCGTGGCTGCGAGCCTGCCGGGGGTCGATCCGGTGCAGAAAGTATCGATCATCCCGCGTGGAATCGGCGCGCTGGGCTACACCATTCAGCGTCCGACCGAAGACAGGTTCCTGCTGACGGTTGAAGAGCTGAAGAACCGTATCGCGGTGCTGATGGGCGGACGTGCGTCGGAGCGCCTGATTTTCGATGGTGCGATTTCGACCGGGGCCGCCGACGATCTTCAGCGTGCGACCGAGGTGGCCATTGAGATGGTGACCCGATACGGCATGGACGAGACGGTCGGGCAGCGCACCTATGCCCCCAAGCCCCAGGCATTTCTCGCGGCCCAGGATGCGGTCGTTACTGCAGCCGAAGCCACCGGCCGCGAGATCGATCTTGCCGTGCGTAATCTGATCGAGGAGGGTGATCGCCGTGCCCGCGATATTCTGCAGGGACGCCATGCCGACCTTGACGCCGGTGTTGAACTGTTGATTGCAAATGAAACCGTGACCGCGGAGCAGTTTACGCCACTACTCGGCAAGAGCATTGAAAAGAACGAGTCCATCGCGGCCTGATGCTAACTGACCGACCATGACATCCTCAAGAGTTCGCAGCTTGGCGTCGCGTTACCAGCGCGACCTGCGCCATCTCTCAAGCGGGACCCGATCCGATTCTGTGACGAAGGCGGTGGCAGAAATCATCCAGTACCGTATGAACATTCTCAAGGTGGATCAGGTATCTTTCCGCGTCTTCCCGCTCTGACGTGCCGAGGACGAGAGAATCGCGGCGGGCGGCTGCTTGTGCGACCTGTTGACGGCTCCCTGAGACCTTGGTTTCCGCGAACTCCAGATGCTCGCTGTCCTCGCCGAGCTTGTCGAGCTCAGCAATAAGCAGTGCGATCGTGGTACTTCGGCGCTCCGTCGTGAGGCTCCTGTCCTTCAAAATCTCTATGTAGTGATCGATGTTTGCCCGGGCGACGTACCTGTCCATGGTGTGCTCCCCCCGCTGCGCGCAACTGTTAAATGTTACCACTAACGGCGGGGTCGGCTAAACGGATCAAGCACCGAAGAGGTGAATCAATTGAGGTATTCAGATACAGTTACGGCCCTTCCTGAGTTGATCTTCGGGCAGAGGAGAGACAGGTCTGTGTCACGGAGCTTCCATGTCCAACATACTGTTTCGCTGCCCCAACACAGGCATGAACGTTCAACATCCCATCTGCAAGCCTGCCTCAGAGACGTCCGCCGAGGCGGTCGTGGTCGTGCATTGCCCGGCTTGTGCGCGGATTCATTTGATCAATGTGGCGACAGGTGAATTGTCGCGCGATGTCCGGAGCAGATGATCCTCGAGATCTCCTTTGATCCCGATCAAGCCAAGCCAGGGAGAGGTGCCTAGTATATTCTGGCGTAACTGGCCCACCGTTACGCCCCCAAGCCGCCGCCGAGGCCCATCCCCCCAAAACCCTCGGCGGCCTTTTTGTGTCTGGCTGGATAACCCGTTTCGCCGTCAGCCGCAGGATCGATACGATGCGCATGTACTATTTCGACATAAAGGACGGCGTTCCCGTTCGCGACGGTGCCGGCCTGGAGCTAGTGAGCGATGGCGCGGCCATTGCACACAGCAAGCGCCTCGCGGATCAAGTGCGCAAGGAGAAACCCGTGGGTAATCCGGATCTCCGCATTATCGTTGTCGATGAAAGCGGCCGAGAGGTCCACCGCGAATTCGTCTATAGGCGTTGACAGATGCGACTGGTGCGGCCCTGGTGGCTCCTTACTATACCGAGAGTTGCTTCCAGAGAGAAAGAGTAACCTCCGCATCGGCCTTGCGTGCAGGCCGATCTCAACTTCGTCAGCCGATTTTGCATCTCCACCAGGAAAACGCATGTGCCGCAATCTGCGCAACTGACGCGCTTGCGGAAGTAGCTGAAGAGCTCGCGGCCAATACTGACATGCGCCGAACAGAGATGGGGCTTCCACATAGGCTCGCGGCCATTCGCTCCGGGCGACGAGCCTTTCCTTGAGCGGCCGCTTGACGTCGATTCCGTTTCGTAAATGTCGATATTGGGTATGCCTGTCATCTCGTTGAGGTACTTCAACAGAGATGTTGATCGGGCATATCCCGTCGCTGTGGCGTAACGTCCATCGCGGTTGCCGTCCTGTCCCGCCGGATTTGCAGCAGGGTCAGGGTGAGGGCGAGCAGCAGCGGACCGAGCACCACGCCCGGTGTCCCCATGAAGACAAGCCCGCCGACGACGGCGATGAAAGACAACATCGTGTTCATCCGGAGCCTGCTGCCGACCAGGATCGGGTATACTACGTTGTCGACGAGACCGACGACGAAAGTCCCCCAGACCGTCAGAATGATCGCCGATGTGTAGCCGCCGCTCAGCGCGAGATAGACAGCGGCCGGTGCCCAGATGACGAAGGCGCCCAGAAACGGAACGATGGCCAGAAGTGCCATCAATACGCCCCAGAACACCGGAGCCGGCAGGCCTAGCCACCAGAACATCAGGCCTCCCAGCCCGCCCTGCAGCGCGGCGACCGCGACGGTCCCGAGGACGGTCGCGAAGATGGTATCGGTGAAGCGCCCGGCGATCAGCGCTAGTTCCGGCTCCGAAACTGGCAGATGGAGCCGCGCGGCCTCGGCAATCGCCTCCCGGTCGCGCAAGAGATAGAAGAGAAAATAGAAAGTGAGCAGAAAGTTGGCCATTCCGGAAAAGGAGGCGCGGAGCACCGAGCCGCTCCACGTTGCCAGCGCAGAAGTCGCCGTTCGCATTAGATCAGGAAAATCTACCTTGTCATGGACCCATTGCAGCGCTGGAGCAAGCCAGCGATGGTCGTTCATGAAACGCGTCCAGTCGTCGGCGTCGAACATCGGCACGACAATGGCTGCGCTTCGGACGGCCTCGTTGAGCAACGTCCCTGTCACCAGGATGGCAGGAACGACCACGATAAGGGCGGTTACTATGGCCGTGATCAATGCCGAGAGGTTGCGAGACCTGACGCGTCCGCTTACAGCGCGGTCGAGTGGCGTGAACAGGACCGCGATCGTCGTCGACCAGACGAGAGCTCCCAGGAATGGCGCCGCCATCACAGCAGAGATGACAACGCCTAACACTAGGGCGACCGCAAGAGGGACCGAAACCGGCGCTCGATCGGGAGATTTTGGGCTTGGAAGCATTGATCTGGTCTGTCTCAATTTTCCATCTCATGCGCTATCGCGAGACAAGTTGCCTATCATCACGATGCATGTGATGAGGCCCAGCGAGGGTATCCGTAGCGGCTGCGATCGAACGCGAATGCGGGCGCGAACGTAGGCAGCCTCTCCGGCACTGACGCGATAGCGGGTGGCAAGTTCGGCATAGGCAGTCTTGAGAGCCCTGACCGTATGGCGTGCCGGAGGCGCGATTGGATATTCCGGTACGGCTTCCACTTTTAGCCGTTTTACGAAGAGGGGACTAACGATCGGAGCCTATATCAACCAATCCGAGGTATGGCCGCTTGATTTGGCTCAACTCTGGGGACCCTAGGTCCCGGCAGCGGGTCGGCGACCGGAATTTTGACGGGACGGTTTGGACCGGAGGCTTTCTGACCTAGATCAATCGATCCAAACTCGGCGCTGGTATCGTGTCAAAGTTGCAATTTCGGAGACACGCGATGGCAATCAGGGACGTTCTGCTCACCTTGACCAGCTATCCCGAACCGACCCCGGTGTCGGTGATTGACCGCGCCGTATCGCTGATCTCACCATTTGCCGCGCATATCGCGGCGATCTCTTGTGAAGTCCATGTGCAGGTACCCGGGACTTTCCTGTCCGGGGTCGGTAATCTCGGATCGATCGTGGCAAGTGAGGCTCACAAGAGCAGGAAAAATGCGCAGGATCTGCTGGCGACTTTTGAAGGGGCCACCGAGAAATCGGGGCTGCTGAACGAGATCATTCTCGAGCGTTGCCTGACGTCCGAGGTCCCGGACCTCTTGGTTGACTATGCTCGCCTGCGTGATCTCACCATCGTGCCTGTGCCGGAATCTTATGACCAATGGTACGCTGAAGCGATCATCTTCGGTTCGGGAAGACCGACGGTGGTGCTGCCGGAGGCCACCGCCTCCAAGGAAGCCGAGCTGAATAGAGTGATCGTTGCGTGGGACTTCAGCCGCGCGGCGGCACGTGCCGTCTCCGATGCGATCCCCATTCTGGAGAAGGCGCGAGAGGTGTTCATTCTCACGGTGACCAACGAGAAGGCGATTTCGAGCCGGCGCTCGTCGTCCGAACTTGCAAAGAATCTCTCGCGTCATGGCATTGATGTGGTCGTCGAGGAGGTCGACGCCGCGGGACGGGCCATCGGCGAAGTTCTCGCGGCTCAGATAGCTTCCCGCAGGGCGGATCTGCTCGTCATGGGGGCGTATGGTCATTCCCGCTTGCGAGAGTTCATATTGGGAGGCGCGACCCGCAGCATTCTGACGAGGCCGCCAGTTCCCGTGCTGCTGTCGCACTGAACTGATCAGTACCCGGCCAAATTACCGAAGGGTGGCCGTAAGCGGGCTATGCTGATGGATGTCCATCCGCCCAAGACGGATAGCACCGGATCGCCGGTGTTTCACGCCAGGGGGCTTTCGAAGACCTATCGAATGGGAGAGATCGACGTGCATGCGCTTCGAGACGTCGATCTCGACATCTTCGAAGGCGAGTTTGTCGTGCTCCTCGGGCCGTCTGGGTCGGGCAAGTCGACCCTGCTGAACATCCTGGGTGGTCTGGACAGCCCAACTTCGGGCGAGGCCCACTGGCGCGACCACAACCTGGTCGGCGCGACTGATGCGGAATTGACCCGGTACCGGCGCGAGCACGTCGGCTTCGTCTTTCAGTTCTACAATCTCATCCCCAGCCTCACAGTGCTGGAGAACGTCGCACTGGTGAACGAAATCGCGGACAAGCCGCTCGATCCGCTCGAGGTGCTCGCGCTCGTCGGGCTCGAAAAGCGGATCGACCACTTCCCCTCGCAACTGTCCGGCGGCGAGCAGCAGCGCGTCGCAGTCGCCCGCGCCATCGTGAAGTCGCCGGACGTGTTGCTGTGCGACGAGCCGACGGGGGCGCTGGATTACGAGACCGGCAAGGTAGTGCTGGCGGCGATCGCGCGCGCCAACGAGCGTCTCGGTACCACAACGATCATCATCACGCACAATGCCGCGATCGCGGGCATGGCAGACCGCGTGCTGCGGCTCGGTGGCGGGCGGATCGTCGGCGAGGAGCGCAATGCACACCGACTGTCGGCAGACGAGGTGCACTGGTGAGCCTGCTCGATCGAAAACTGCGGCGGGATATCGTCGCCATGCGGGGCCAAGTGCTCACCATTGCTTTGCTCGTTGCCGCCGGCGTTGCCGTTTTCGTCGGTTCGGTCTCGACTTACGATTCCCTCAACTCGGCCGTGGAGCACTTCTACGCGACCGCGCGATTCCCGAGGCTTTTCGTGACGCTCAAGCGTGCGCCGCTGTCGATCGTTCCGCAGCTCACCGCAATTCCCGGCGTTGCTACAGTGGAACCCCGGATCGTCCGCGAGGTCATCGTGGATTGGCCGGCCGCTTCGCAGCCGGTCTCGGCTCGCATGGTGTCGCTCAGCCATGCCGGCGACGAACGGCTTGCCCGACTGCATTTGCGCCGCGGCGCGGCGCCAGAGCCCGATTCCGCAAGAAGCGCGGCGGTCAACGAAGCGTTTGCCGAAGCCAACGGCGTGAATCCCGGTGACGACATCCGCGTGGTGCTCAACGGCAAGGTGGAAGCCTTTCACGTGTCCGGCGTCGCGCTCTCGCCGGAATATGTCTACGCTGTCAAGCCGGGCCTTCCGATTCCGGACGACCGGCTCTATGCAATTCTCTGGTTCGACCGCGGCGCAGCGGAGGCCGCCTTCGACATGAAGGGGGCTTTCAATGATGCCGTCATTTCGCTGGCGCCGGGCACCGATCCGAAACCGGTGATCGACGAGCTGGATCGAGTGCTCGAACCTTACGGGTCGGTCGGCGCTGTCGAGCGACGGGATCAGCCGTCCAACCGGTTTCTCGAAGACGAGCTGAACCAGCAGAAGGTGATGTCGACCACCATCCCATTCATCTTCTTCGGCATCGCAGCGTTCCTGCTAAACAGCGCACTGGGCAGGCTGGTGGCTGCCCAGCGCGAGCAGATCGCTGCGTTGAAGGCGTTGGGCTTTCCAACCGCGGCGCTGATCCTGCACTATCTGAAGCTGATACTCGTCATCGTGCTGATCGGGTCGGTGCTGGGAATTGCTGCAGGCTGGGGCTTTGGAAAAGCGATGATCGCAAGTTATCAGGGGTTCTTTCGTCTGCCTGAGCTGCCGTTCGGGCTCACCCCTTGGTCTGCAGTGCTGGGCATTGTGATCAGCCTGACCGCGGCTTCTCTCGGCGTCTTGACTGCATTACGGCAGGTCGTTCGCCTTGCGCCAGCAATCGCCATGCGGCCGGCCGCGCCGCTTGGCTTTCGCCGCTCGTGGATCGAAGCGCTCCTGCCACGCACCGCGACCAGGTCACGCCGGCTGATGATCCTGCGGAATACGGCCGGACGCCCATTTCGCTCGCTCATGACTGTGATCGGGGTAGCCTTTGCCGTTCCGATGATGGTGCTGGGGATCTTCTGGCGCGACGCCATCGACGAGATGATCGACCTCCAGTTCAACCTGGTCGAGCGCGGCAACGCGACGGTGACGTTTCCGCACCCGATGGAACGTTCGATCATGCGCGATCTGGCACGTGAGCCCGGCGTTCTCGTGGCGGAAGGGCTGCGCATCGTGCCGGTGCGCCTGCGCGCCCGGCAGCGCAGCTATCTGACGTCTGTGATCGGTCTGTCCGCCGGGGGCGAGTTGCGCCGGCCACATGATGCCGCGCTGCGCCCGATTGCGGCCGCGCCTGACGGGATTACGCTCACCCGGCGGCTTGCCGAACGGCTCGATGTGAAGGCCGGCGATGTCATTGCGGTCGAGGCAATGGAGGGCCGCCGGCGCAAGCGCGATCTCCCGGTCAGCGCCATCGTCGACGAGTCGATCGGAATGGCATCCTATATGGCGATCGAGACCCTTAACCGCTCCACCGACGAGGGGGCCGTGATCTCGGCTGCGAGCCTGTACGTCGAGCCGGCGGCGATGCCTGCATTGGGGCGGAGGTTCAAGAACCTCCCGACTATCGAATCGGTGTCGATGAAGGCGTATACGCTCTCCTCCTTCATGGAGAAGATCGCTGGTGTTGTTTTCGTAACCGCCGGCATCCTTGCCGCTTTCGCCACCATCATCACGGTGGGGGTGGTCTACAACAGTGCGCGCATCAGCCTGCAGGAGCGCGCATGGGAATTGGCCAGCCTGCGGGTGCTGGGCTTTACCCGCAGCGAGGTTGCGGGCATCCTGTTCTGCGAGTTTGCCATCGAGATCGCGCTGGGGATCCTGATCGGCCTGCCGCTGTCTCACGCCGTCATCGGCCTGATCGCCAGATTTCATTCCAACGAGAGCTTCCAGATACCCGCTGTGATCGCGCCGCAGACCTATTTCATCGCAGTGAGTGTCGTGCTGGCGGCGGCCGCCGCCAGCGCCTACATCGTCAAAGGCCGTGTCGATCGGCTCGATCTGGTCGCGGCTCTCAAGACCAGGGAATGAGCATGCGCATCACGGGCCGCCATTTCGGGATTGCCGGCGGGCTTCTGGCCACCGCCGGAATCACGGCCTGGCTCTTGATGCCGGCGCCGGTGCCGGTCGAGACTGCCGCGGTGACGAAGGGAAGGTTCGTCGCCACCGTAGACGAAGACGGCAAGACCCGTGTGCGTGAGCGATACGTGGTGGCCGCGCCGCTCGCGGGGCGGCTGAACCGAGTGCGCTTCAAGGTCGGCGACCAGATTCGGGTCGATGATGCTGTTGCGACGATCACCCCATCTCCGGCCCCGCTGATGGATTCCCGGACCCGGCGCGAGGTCGAGGAAATGCTCGGAACAGCCGAAGCCAACCTGGAGCGCGCCAAGGCAATTGTCGAGCGTGCGCAGGCCCAGAGGGAACAGGCCAACACCGACCTGATGCGGACGAAAACCTTGGCTCAACAAGGGGCCGCAACAGCGCAGGCACTCGAGCGTGCAGAACTCGCGATGCGTCTTGCCGATAGGGATTTGCGTGCGGCGGAGTTTCAGGATCACGCCGCTGAGCATGAGATCAGCCAACAGCGTGCATTGTTGGCGCGATACGGTAGTGACGGCGGCGGGCAGCCGGAAAGCTGGAACATCACATCGCCGGTTGCCGGCGTGGTGCTGAAGATCGCGCAGGAAAGCGAGACGATCGTCCAGCCGGGCGCTCCACTCCTGGATATCGGCGACGCCAGGGATATCGAAGTCGTCGTCGACGTCTTGAGCACCGATGCCGTCGAGATTCGACCAGGAGCTGAAGTCGTCATCGATCATTGGGGCGGGCAGGGAAAGCTGAAGGGTCGCGTTCGCCGGGTCGAGCCGGCGGCCTTTACCAAGATCTCGACGCTCGGCGTCGAGGAGCAGAGGGTGAATGTTCTCGTCGATATCCTCTCGCCGACGGAGCAGTGGGCGCGGCTCGGTGACGCCTATCAGGTGGATGTTCAGATCACCGTCTTCGCGCTGGACGATGCCACGATCATTCCGGCCGGTGCGCTCTTTCGTCGCGGGGAAGGCTGGAATGTCTATGTTGCGAGGGAAGGTCGCGCCGAGTTGCGCCAGATTGAGCTCGTACGCCGGTCCGGCCGCCTCGCAGCCGTGGCCGCCGGACTTACTCCCGGCGAGGAGGTCATCGTCTACCCTAACGACCGCGTTGCACCGGGTACGCGCGTCGCACCTCGACCGCGTTGAAGAGACCGCCCGCCATCTTGCTTGTTCCGGGTCGCTGCTGGTCCCAACCGCCACGCGACCATATCATTTACGGGCACTTCGATGACAGCGCACACAATTCTCGAAGTTTACTATGCGTTCCTTCATGTGTTCACGGCGCACGTTCTCCACGTTGTGGGCATGGCAGCCGTAGCACGTGTATTGCTTGAAATCGGTGCCGGGATGACAGGTTGCGCAATTTGCATTGTGGTTTGAATCCAGCTTGAAGAGCTCGGAATGATCGAAGGTAGCGGGCTTCCAGCGTTCCAGGCCATGGCATTGCATACAGTTTGCGGTACGCGGAAACGTTCAATGTTGCCCTGACGTGGATCAACAAGCGCTTAGGCAGAACGAAATGCGCAAAGAAGACCAAAACGCAGACAACATTATCGAAATGCGCGTCAGCACGGTCGAACAGCTCTTTCACACGCTTGATCCGTACCCCTTTCGCGACAAGGACCTCGATCGAGAAGTCGAGGACTACATCGTTGGATGGGCAAGAGAATTGCCGCGCAATCGTCCTTTCAGGATCATCGTCCACTTTCCGGGTGATCAAGGACAGACGCGACTGGCCCAGGAGCTGCCGGAAGCCTTCAGCCGGTACTTCGCGGGCCGGGCCGGCGCCATCCAAGGCGACCTGAACGAACTATTCCGGGTCGGCCGGAGGTCTCTCGCAATCGGCGTTACAATCCTGATCGCGTGCCTTTTCTCGGCACATTTTGTCGCTGGATACCTCATTGAAGCCCCTTTCCGAAGGCTGGTTGAGGAAAGCTTCCTGATCCTTGGGTGGGTCGCAAACTGGCGTCCGCTCGAGATATTTCTTTACGACTGGTGGCCTCTTGCGAGACGCCGAGATCTCTACGGGCGGCTTTCCACTGCGATTGTCGAGCGAAAGCAGTCTATCCCCGGCAGCACTGAGTCTGCGCGCTGATCGCATCCTTGCCAAAACTGGCGCCGATCAGAACACGCGATTGTCTTTCTCGTCTGCCATACGCGAGTTTTGTGAGCATGGACGCTCAATGGCTTGGATTCTTGTCGTTCCGCAGCCGCCACTCGCGGCCCGCTTTGCGGTGATCCCAGTCCCGCTGGTCCATCATTCGCTGCAGCCGATGAGTGTTATTTCGGGTTTGGTCCGTCGCTTCTGGCTGACGCTCCCCAGAGCGCTGTGATGACTTGGACGGCGAGTAACCCTCGGTCGTTCCAAGCTGACCGGCGGAGCAGGGCATGCCGACTGATAACACGGAAAACACCGCGAGAACGCGAGCTAGTGTACGCATGACAGCCTCCTCCACGAAAATATCGGACAAACGATCGGCCATGTTGATTCAGGTCATGGTCGCATGAGGCTTCCGGATACAATTACCCCAATTGTTGCTCAAATGGCGAAGCTGGTTTCGGATCAGAATCATTCGCAAGATATGAAACGGAGCCATGTTGTTGGAGCGAGTCCTTCGATGGACGCTGGTGGCAATCGCGATTGCAGGATTGATCGCGGGTATTCTTGCGCGAGCCGTTGGGCGGCCTGTTTGGGCCGATCTTGCATGGGAGCTGGGCACGGCTCCCGTCATCGGAGGGCTGGCGATCTCGATGATCCGAGATCTCCTGAACGGCCGCCTCGGGGTGGACGCGATTGCGCTGCTATCCATGAGCGCAGCGTTGGCGCTTGGCCAACCGCTGGCCGGAGCCGTGGTCGCCTTGATGTATTCCGGCGGCAACGTGCTGGAAGATATCGCGGTCGCACGCGCGGAGCGCGACCTGCGGTCGCTGGTCGATCGTGCGCCGCGCCAGGCTCACCGCAAGAGCGGCGAACGGATCGAAGAGGTTCCGGTCGATGCCGTCTCCGTCGGCGAGGAACTCCTGGTGCGAGCCGGCGAGATCGTGCCGGTCGACGGCATCGTTGCCTCGGCCTCGGCTACCATTGACGAGTCCGCCGTGACCGGCGAACCGATCCCGGCCGAAAAAGCGCGTGGCAGTGCCGTTCTGTCGGGTTCGCTGAATGCGGGCGAGACGTTCGAGTTGACGGTGACTGCGCCCGCCGGCGAGAGCACCTATGCTGGCATCGTGCGCATGGTGACGGCAGCGCAAACGGCAAAAGCTCCCTTTGTGCGGCTGGCCGATCGCTACGCGCTGATCCTTCTGCCAGTGACGATCGCGATCGCGTTAGTGGCGTGGCGGATCTCCGGTGATCTGACCCGCAGTCTTGCCGTACTGGTAGCGGCTACGCCTTGTCCGCTGATCCTGGCTGCACCGGTCGCTTTCATTGCCGGCGTCGCGCAAGCGGCGCGCCGCGGCATCCTGGCCAAGGGCAGTGGGGCGCTGGAGGCGCTGGCGCGCGCGCATACGGTGCTGTTCGATAAAACGGGTACCCTGACCGTCGGAGGGGCGCGTCTGCTTTCGATCGAGGTTGCGCCGGGAGGGGACCCGGATGAGGTTCTCAGGCTCGGGGCATCGCTTGAGCAGGCTTCGCATCACGTGCTTGCCAGGACCGTGGTAGCGGCGGCCGTCGAGCGCGGCCTCAAGCTGAAAGCGCCCGAACAGGTCAAGGAGGCGATGGGCTCGGGTCTGAGCGGCCTTATCGATGGACGGCACGTCACCGCAGGTTCGCGGCAGATGCTTCTCTCGAATACCGAGCTGTCGCCGTGGGAATTGCGGGCAATCCGGCGCGCCTCGTGGCGCTCGGCGCTGATCGTCTTTGTCGCCGTGGATGGGCGTACGATCGGTGCGTTGCTTCTGGCGGACGAGCTGCGGGCCGATACGCCGCGGGCGATCCGGCTGCTGCGCGACGCGGGCGTCGCGCGCATGGTGATGGTCACCGGTGATCGCGCCGCGGCGGCGCAGGCCATCGGTGCGGCGCTCGACCTCGATGCCGTGCTGGCCGACCGCGTCCCTTCCGACAAAGTCGAGGCGGTGAGGGGCGAGCAGCGGCTGCATCCGACCATCATGGTCGGCGATGGCATCAACGACGCCCCGGCGCTGGCCGTAGCCGACGTCGGGGTCGCGCTCGGGGCGCGGGGCGCCAGCGCTTCGTCTGAAGCGGCTGATGTGGTGATCCTGGCCGACCGCCTCGACCGTGTGGGCGAAGCGATCATCATTGCGCAGCGGGCGCGGCGGATTGCCCTGCAAAGTATTGTCGTCGGCATGGGGCTGTCGCTCGTCGCGATGGTCGCTGCCACTCTGGGTTGGCTCGCGCCGGTACCGGCGGCTATTGCGCAGGAGGTGATCGATGTCGCCGTCATCCTGAACGCGCTGCGCGCGCTCACTCCGGCCTTCGGCGCCGGTGGCCGGCGCTTCACCCAGGAGCAGGGGCTGACATTGCGTCACGATCATCAGACCTTGTTCCGGGATTTGGACCGCCTGCGCAAAATCGTTGATGCCCTGGACGACGTGACGCCGGAATCGGCCGGGACATTGATCGGCGAGGCCCAGCGGCTGGTTCAGAGCAGTGTCGTGAAACACGAGCGCGACGACGAAGACAGCGTCTATCCGAAGCTTGCGGAGGTGCTGCGCGAGCGCCATGGCCTCTCAGCCATGAGCCGCGCTCATCGGGAAATCCTGCATCTTGCCCGGCTGCTCACGAGGATCGTGGAGGACATGCCCTCTGAGAAAATCGACCGCTACGTCGTGCGCGACGCGCAACGGGTGATCGAGGCCATCGAGACGCTGGTGCGCATGCACACGGCTCAGGAAGAGGACATCTACGAAGCCGTGGCGGCTTAGGCCCGGCCTTAGCGACACAATATGTCCGTTCGGCGCAAAGGAGGATAGCCATCGCGAAGAAGGAAATCGTTGGCCCGCTGATACTCCCGAAATTTCCGCATGCTCTGTCCGTGGCGGAGCTGCTCGCGCAGTTACGCGTGTCCAGCGCCGAGGGGCTGTCCGAAGCCGAGGTCAGCGCACGGCGAAAGCATTTCGGCGCTAACACCATCGCCTCGCGGCGCCCTGCTGGCGTGCTGCGCCTGCTGGTGCACCAGTTCAAGAGTCCAGTCGTCTATCTGCTGAGCGGCGCAGCCGGCCTGGCGTTTTATTTCGGCGAACTCGAGGAGGGCAGCGCCATCTTTGCGGTGCTTGCCATCAACACACTGATCGGCTTCTTGACCGAGTTGAAAGCGGTCCGATCGATCGAGGCTTTGCGCGCGCTCGGCACGCGGACCGCCCGTGTCCGACGCGAGGGGCGGGTTCATGTGATCCCAGCCGAGGAACTGGTTCCGGGCGATGTCGTGGTCTTGGAAGCTGGTGATGCCGTTTCGGCCGACCTGCGCCTTATCGAGACATCTCGTCTTTCAACGGACGAGTCATCGCTGACCGGAGAATCCGTCGCCGTCGACAAGCAGGTCGAGCCGGTCAGCGCCGACACCCGTCTCGGCGATCGCGCCTCGATGGCGTTCAAGGGCGCCGCGATCACGCGCGGCACCGGCGCCGGTGTGGTGGTCGCGACCGGAATCGTCACAGAACTCGGCCGGGTGACGCGGCTAGTTCTCGAAGCCGATCCGGGTCGTTCGCCCATTGAGCGCAAGCTCGAGCGCCTGTCGGTGCAACTCGTCTGGGCGACTATCGCTGTCGCCGCCATCATCGGTGCCGTTGGTCTATTGAGTGGCAAAGACCCTCTCCTGATGATCGAGGCGGCCATCGCGCTCGCCGTAGCTGCGATTCCCGAAGGTCTCCCCATCGTCGCGACGCTTACGCTCGCCCGTGGCATGTGGCGGATGGCGCAGCAAAATGCACTGATCGAACGTCTCTCGGCGGTCGAGACGCTCGGGGCGACCACGGTCATTCTCACCGACAAGACCGGTACCCTGACCGAAAATCGGATGACGGTGCGACGGCTCTGTACATCCTCAGGCGAAATCGAGCTCGGCACCGGCGCTCCAGAGGGGAGCGAACGTCAGCAGGTCGCAGGCGATCCGCAGGCGGCCGAATTGCTCCGGATCGCGGTCCTCTGCAACGACGCGCATCTCGATGGTTCGGAGGAGCGCGGCAGCGGCGATCCCATGGAGATCGCGCTTCTGCGTGCCGGGCTACGCGCCGGCTTCAGGCGGACGACCTTGCTGGAAGGGCGCAGCGTCGTGCGCAAGCATGCTTTTGATCCCGTCGCCAAGATGATGGCGACCGTTCATGAGCATGGGAGGGGTGTACTGATCGCCGTGAAGGGGGCGCCCGAGGCGGTCCTAGCGGCGACGACGCGCGTAGCCGTCGGCGATGGCGAGGTCGCGCTTGATGACACCATGCGAGCGGAGTGGCTCAGCCGAGCCGATCGGCTCGGCCATGAGGGCCTGCGGGTGCTCGCCTGCGCGACGAGAATCGACCAGGTGGCTGATGCCGCACCCTATGACAGGTTGGTGCTTGCTGGTCTTGTCGGTTTGGAAGACCCCGCGCGGGCCGACGTGCCACCGGCCATCTATGACTGCCGGCAATCGGGAATTCGCGTTGTCATGGTCACTGGCGATCACGTGGTGACGGCGAAAAGTATCGGTCGAGCCGTCGGTCTTGGTGAGAACGTTGCGAACGTCGTGGAGGGCAAGAATATCAGGCAGATGATTGAAACCGGGCAGCCTGCGCTCCAAGACATCGGAATTTTCGCGAGAGTAACTCCAGATGAAAAACTCGCCCTCGTTCGGATGTATCAGGCTGCGGGCGAGATCGTTGCCATGACGGGGGATGGGGTGAATGACGCACCCGCTCTGCGGCAGGCCGATATCGGTGTGGCGATGGGCTTGCGCGGCACCGATGTCGCGCGCGAAGCGGCGGCCATGATCCTGCTCGACGACGCATTTCCAACCATTATCAAGGCGATCCACGAGGGGCGCGTGATTTTCGCCAATATCCGTCGTTTCGTCGCCTACCTCTTGTCCTGCAATCTTAGCGAGGTCTTGGCGGTCGGCCTTGCCGTGTCGCTGGCGCTTCCTTTGCCGCTCCTCCCGCTCCAAATTCTGTATCTCAATCTGGTGACGGACGTGTTCCCGGCTTTCGCGCTTGCCATGGGCGAGGGCGAGGAGGGCATCCTCAAGCGGCCGCCGCGGGACCCAAAGGAGCCGATTCTGGGCCGCTGGCAATGGATCACCATCGTCTTGCACGGGGCGGCGTTGACCGCAGGCACGTTCGGGGCGCTGGCTGCGTCGGCCTGGCTCGCTCTCGATGCCCGGTCAACAGTCACTATCACGTTCCTCACGCTCGCCTTTGCCCAGCTCTGGCACGCGTTCAACATGCGTGATCCGCGCTCGCCGTTCATCGTCAACGAGGTGACGCGGAACGCCTGGTTGTGGGGCGCGCTCTTGCTCTGTGCAACGCTGCTCGCTGTGCCACCCTACCTACCGCCGGCTGCGCATTTATTGCAGCTTGCGCCTCCAAGTTCTGAAATGTGGTTGATCGTGATTATCTTTAGCGTGGTGCCGCTAATCGTCACGCAAATTGGCAGCGCGGTCGTCCAACGGATTACGAGAGTGCGATAGCGACAAGGGAAGCGACTTTTCTCTTTGTTTTCAAAATATCTTCGGCCGTTTGGGAGCGTGAAATTGGTTGCCGAATGCGCGCAGACTGTGCCGGCGCTGCGCGGCTAAGGCCCTGATGAGGTCGCACCTTGAGATGCCTATACGTAGTCAAAACTGCAAGCACAGGCTGTCGGGAGGTTGGGGTGAGGACATTATTAAGCTACTTGCTGCCTTACATGATTGGCGTCATCTGCATCGGGGGCGTCATCTGGCTGATTAGTCGCGGATAACGTTTGGGCGCGCTACGTTACTGACCTTCGAGATCGGCAAAACGGCCTATCCGAACAGGTGCGCGAGCCAGTACGCCGCTCCGGCGGCCAATCCACCCACCAGCACCGTTTGCAGGGCAGACTTGATCTTGTTGACGCCGGTGAAGTGTCCTTTGATGGCGCCGAAGCAAAGCAGGGCGACGCCGGTCGCAGCGACCGAGATCTGCAGGGCCGTTCCGATGTTCTGGGTGAACATGTAGGGGACGAGGGGAATCAGGCCGCCGACCACGTATGAGCCTCCGATCGTGGCGGCGCTGATTGGGGCACGCTTCGGATCGGGACGCTCCAATCCCAATTCGAAGCGCATCATGAAGTCGACCCATCGCTGGCGATTCGCCGAGACCGCGCCGACGACCGACTTGAGCGCATCCCCTTCAAGGCCGTACTCCCGGAAGATCTGCTCCACCTCCTCGATCTCCCGCTCGCGAAGCTGATCGATCTCATGGTGCTCGCGCTGTTCCTCGGCAGCATAGTGTTCCGCGTCCGTCCGCGCAGCGAGATACCCACCAAGGCCCATCGCAATCGCGCCAGCGACGACCTCGGCCAATCCGGCAGTGACGATCACGTCGGTGCTGGCGACGGCCGCGGAAAGCCCGGCCGCCAGTGCGAACGGGACCGTCAGGCCGTCCGCCATCCCGATCACGACGTCGCGGACGCTTTCGGAAGCGGTGAAGTGCTTTTCTATGTGAGGGGTGGCTGGCACAGGGATGCTCTTGGTTGCGGTTTGGATTTGAGGATAGCTGCCTAGTCAGCAGCTCTCTTCCGACCGGAGATCATGGACGCTACTAGGTTCTCGCGATGCTCGAAGCTTGCAATCAAGACGCCGAGGACATGCGCCACGACCAGGCCCACGGTTAGGTTGGCCAGGAATTCGTGGACGTGTTCGATCAGCTTGGAGCCCCAGTAGGCGTCCGTAGTCATCATGTAGCCCGTCGCACACGTGCCGGCCAGCGCCACAAGGAGCGCGACGATCATGGCCCCGCCTGCCGGGTTGTGCCCGATGTAGCGCGGAGCCCTGAGCAGGGCGACGTCCCGCAAATAGGCGAGCACCTCGCGCGGCGGACGAAGGAAGTTGGAAAAGCGCGCATGTCGCGGGCCGACAAAGCCCCAGGCGATGCGGATCGCGAGGAGGCCGGCGATGGCGTAGCCGGCCGCGATGTGTACCCGCTCGATCTCGTCGCCAGTGGCGTAGGCCAGAACGAACAAGCTCACCAGGGACCAGTGGAAGATCCGGACGAACGGATCCCAAACCTTGACCGTGGCCGGCGGCATCGCGCCGCCGGCTCCGATCGTGTTGCTATCGGTTCTCATTCGCAAACCATCACATCTGGCCGATGATCTGGCCGTTGGTCGGATCCACGAACAGCTCGACGCGGTTGCCGTTCTTGTCGAGCGTATAGAGCTCGCCGCAGGCGTTCTTGACCTTGGCTTTCTGGACCTTGTAGCCCTGGGCCTCGACCTTGGCCTGCAACTGCGCCATCGGCAGCCATTGGGCCTCCGGGGCCGACGTGCACGGTTTGCCAAGGCTGCCGGCCTGGGCGGTGGCCGCTCCGAGCGTGACAGCGGCGACGGTAAGAATGGCGATCTTGCGCATAGGTATCTCCCTGACGGTGGCCGGCCGCACAATGCGGCGGCGATGCGAGGCAACCTGCCAGAAGCGGCCTGACCGGTGCCTGTTGAGCCAAGTCAGCGATTTGTCAGGTGATATCTGGCATCAATATCTTCCGGATGACGAGCTTCCTCATGGACTTAGGCCCGCACCGAGTTCGCGCCCTTACCCTTGCAGCCGCCCTTTTGCTCGCGGCCAGCGGGGCGCCGGCGTTCGCCCGCGATCATGACGACGCGCGACGGGCCGTGGAGGCCGGCGAGATACGTCCTCTTGCCGACGTTCTGAACATGGTCAAGGACAAGCTTCGAGGCGAGGTCGTCGGCGTTAAGCTCGAACGAGAGGCCGGCGCCTGGAAATACGAATTCCGGGTGGTCGACGAGAAGGGGCGTCTGCTCGAGATCCACGTTGACGCCCGCAGCGGCGAAGTCGAGCGAACGAAGGAGAAGTGATGCGCGTGCTTGTTGTCGAGGACGACCAGCGGATCGCGTCGGATATCTCGCACGCGCTCCAAGCATCCGGGTATGTGGTCGAGACCGTCGCGAGCGGAGAGGACGCCTGGTTCCTCGGCGATACCGAGGACTACGGTGCCGTCGTTCTCGACCTGGGTCTCCCCCGAATGGACGGCCTGGCCGTCCTGAAGCGTTGGCGTGCCAACGGCCGCCACATGCCCGTTCTCATCCTCACGGCACGAGGAAGCTGGGCCGAGCGCGTCGACGGCATCGACGCCGGCGCGGACGACTACCTGCCGAAGCCGTTCCGGATGGAGGAGCTTCTGGCCCGGCTGCGATCCATCGTTCGGCGCTCGGCTGGGCACGGCTCCTCGGTCATCACGGCGGGTGAGATCACACTCGACGAACGGCAGATGAAGGTGACCCGGCGCGGCGTGCCGATCACGCTCTCACCGCTCGAGTACAGGCTAGTTGCCTACCTCCTCCGCAATCGCGGGCGAGTCGTTTCGCAGCATGAGATTGACGAGAACGTCTACGGTCACGGCGAAGAGCACGACTCCAACACACTTGAGGTGCTGGTCGGGCGCGTGCGCAAGAAGCTTGGTCCCGACGCGATAGAGACGCGGCGGGGGTTCGGTTACATGATGCCTGATGCGCCCGCATGAAACGACACTCGCTCAGACTGCGACTCGTCGCCGGCGGAATCGTCGCAATCCTGATCGCGCTTGCGATTGCCGGTGGGGGGCTCGTCGTCCTCTTCGAACGCCATGTGTCACGCACCCTGGCGCAAGATCTCGACGTCCATTTGAAGCAGCTTCTCGCCAATATCGACGTCGACCCTCAGGGCAAGCTGGTGCTGTCGCAGACCCCGGTCGATCCGCGGTTCGCGGATCCTCTTTCCGGGCTCTACTGGCAAGTCGGTGATGATCACGGGCAACTGCTCCGCTCGCGCTCGCTGTGGGATTCGGCCATGGAGCTTCCGGCCGACCGTCCAAGCCCTGGCGAAACGCACCAGCACGAAGCTTCGGGTCCCGGTGGCCAGCGCGTGCTGGTCGCCGAGCGCGCCGTCACCCTTTCCGCGGGCGGGAGGCCGGTGACCGTCCGCCTCGCCGTCGCCGAAGACCTTGCGAGGGTGTCGGAGGCAAGCTCGGCGTTCGCCAAGGATCTCTCGATCGCACTTGTCCTTCTCGGCTGCGTACTGGCCCTTGCGACCTGGGTCCAGGTCGGCATCGGCTTGCATCCGCTGGTCGCGCTGCGCCGCGGAGTGGCCGATATCAGAGCGGGGCGAATTCGCCACCTGCCATCCTCGGTCCCGACCGAAGTCCAACCTCTCGTCGAGGAAGTCAACGCACTCATTGATGCGCAGGAACACGAAATCGAACGTTCCCGCGGTCGCGCCGCGGACCTGGCGCACGGTCTGAAGACGCCGCTTGCTGCTCTTGCGGCCGATGCTTCGCGGCTTCGGGAGAGGGGCGAGCGCGACATCGCTCGGGACATTGATGCCGTCGGCGAAGCCATGGGTCGTCACGTCGACCGTGAACTCGCGCGGGCGAGGATTCGCGGTAGCGCCAGGGGTAGCGCCGCAACATCCGCCTCTGCGAAGCCGCTCATAGGGTCGATCATCGCGACCGTCTCGCGCACTCTCGACGGCGCGCGAGTGACGTTCGAGAACCTTGTCGGCGACGATCTGTCCCTCCCGCTCGACAGGACCGACCTCGCGGAAGTACTAGGCAATCTGATCGAGAACGCCGCCCGCCATGCTACGGAACGTGTGCGCATCACCGCCGACGACGACGGGCTGTCCCTTGTCGTCGAAGATGATGGCGAAGGGATCGAGCCAAGTCAGCTTGAGCGGGTGATCGAGCGCGGTGCCCGCCTTGACGAGCGCGGAGGAACCGCGGGCCTGGGTCTTGCAATCGTCCAGGACGTCCTGGACGCTTATGAGTGGGGGCTGCACCTCTCGAAGTCGGAACTCGGCGGGCTAAAGGCGAGAATCGCTCCGCGATCTGCGATCTCCAAGCTCTCGAGTCCCCCCGCAACAGAATCGAATGCCCCACCTTCGCCGCTATTAGGTGCCGGCGCCAGTATTTTGATCAAGTCCGAGAAAGCCACTCAGAAAGTTCTCGCTTCGATCCAATCACTCGTTTTGGCTGAACGGGATTTATTGTCCCGGCGGAAATGCGATAGGCGCGCTCGAGGATCATCCGTGCGAATGCCTTGGCCTCCGCTTCCGTGAGAAAGGTTTTGGTCTCGCGCCGGTAAATGCGGTTTGTTCCGCGGTTCGCTGGTTCGAAGGAGATGTACCACTTCGGCTTCATAGCCGGTCTCTATCGCCGATTGGACCTGACAATTTGCTGACATGGCTCAACAGCTTCCGGTCAGTGAGGGTGCCTTATTGTTCAAACAGCGACCGGCGAGGCAGTTGATGAATATCAACCCTTTGACATGCAGATTGGAGAATAGTTGGTCCAACGGCCAAATCTCCGGTCTCGATCGCTGCAATGGGATCTTGGCAATGCATCGGAGTTTAACAGCGCGCTTATGGAGCATCGGCACCCGCACCCTGATGGTAGCGGCGTTTCTGGCTGTGCCTTCTATGTCGATGGCCGAGGATGGAGTGAAACTCAGCCCTGAGCAGGCAACAAGCTTGGGAGTTCGTGTCGTTCATCCTGTTGCGAGTCCAACCGACAAGACACTTCCTTATCCAGCCCAAATCGTCGTTCCCACACCGCAATTGTGGGTCGTTAGCGCTCCCGTGGCTGGCATGGTCACCAATCTTTCGGTGGCGCGAGGGGACCGCGTCGCCGCTGGGCAGCCGCTCGCCATCATGGAGAGCCAGGGCTTCGTGTCGCAGCAGCGCGACTATCTGCATGCCGTGGCGCAGGAAGTCCTGGTTACACAGCAACTCAACCGCAACACCCAGCTCTTCCAAGGCAATGCGGTAGCACAGCGTGTTCTTGAGGCGAGCCAGGCGGAGGCACGGCAGGCGAGCATTGCGGTCGCGGAGCGCCGTCAGATGCTTCGTCTCAGTGGCCTCTCAGATGAGACAATCTCAAGACTGACCAACGAAGCCGCGATCAGCGCGACCCTTACGGTTGCCGCTCCGCGGCCGGCGACGGTGATCGATATTGCCGTTTCTCCCGGCCAACGCGTGGAGCAGTCGGCGCCATTGATCAAGATCGCACAGCTTTCTCCACTATGGGTCGAGATCGCGGTTCCGGCATCGAACATCAAGGCCATTCGACAAGGCGCGAGGGTCGAGGTCGACGGCTACGAAACTCCAGGCCAGGTGGTGCTGGTTTCTGAAACGACCGATCCGGCTACGCAAACCGTGCTGGTCCGGGCGGAGTTACCAAATTCGGGCGATTTGCGGCCTGGTCAAACTGCTGCGGCTCGCATCTCCTTTGCCTCTAAACGGGAGAACGCTTGGGAACTCCCTTACAGCGCGCTATTCCGCCGCGGCGAGCAAGCTTCTGTATTCGTGGCAATGAAGGGCGGCTTCCGCCTGGTGCCGGTCACGCTGCTTGAGGAGGACCAAGATCATGTCGTGATCTCTGGCGCCATCACGGACAACGACGAAGTTGCCGTCAGCGGTATCTCCGCGCTCCGCGGTATCCTGCTGAAGCTGGGAGCAGGCTAGTGCTCGAACGACTTGTCGCCTTTGCGCTTTCTCAGCGGCTGTTCGTGGCTCTTGGCGTGCTCCTATTGATCGGCGCCGGACTGGTTATGTTGCCTAGCCTGCCCATCGACGCCTTTCCGGATGTTTCGCCCGTCCAAGTCAAGGTCATCATGAAGGCGCCGGGTCTCACCCCGGAGGAGGTGGAACAGCGGGTCACCGTGCCGATCGAACTTGAGCTGCTTGGGTTGCCAAACAAGAAGATCCTGCGCTCCACCACCAAATACGCGCTCGCCGACGTCACGGTCGATTTTGAGGATGGCACCGACATCTACTGGGCACGCAACCAAGTGTCCGAACGCTTGGCCAACATCACCCGTGACTTGCCAGATGGGGTAGCAGGTGGGCTCGCCCCGATCACCAGCCCGCTCGGCGAAATGTTCATGTTCACCATCGAAAGTGCGGAACTTTCGCTGGCCGAGCGGCGGAGTCTGCTCGATTGGGTGATCCGCCCGGCGCTACGGACTGTGCCAGGAGTGGCCGACGTCAATGCGCTCGGAGGTTATGTCCGGGCTTTTGACATCGTCCCGCTAAGCGATGCGCTTGCAGCCCGCGGCATTTCCTACGAGATGTTTCGGCGGGCGATCGAGACGAACAGCCGCAATGACGGCGCAGGCCGTGTCAATCAGGGCGAAGACAGCGCTCTTGTGCGTATCGAAGGCAGCATTCGGACCATCGACGACATCAGGCAAATCGTCGTCGATACCAAAGATGGGGTTCCGATCCGGGTCAAGGACATTGCCCGTGTCCAATTGGGCGCGCTGACACGGTACGGTGCTGTCACTGCGGATGGCCACGGTGAAACGGTAGAAGGCCTCGTGCTTGGTCTGCGAGGCGCCAATGCGCGTCAACTCGTGGCCGATGTGCAGGCTCGCCTCGACGAGATTAAGCAATCACTCCCTCAAAGTGTGAGTATCCAAGTATTTTACGACCGTGGCCGGCTGGTTGACCGCGCGGTTGGCACCGTTATCCGCGCACTTGGCGAAGCAACCGTCCTTGTCGTCGTCCTCCTCCTGCTATTTCTCGGCAACTGGCGCGCCTCCCTGGTGATCGCCCTAAGCCTGCCGCTCGCGATCGTGATCGCCCTTATTGTCATGCGAATGGTCGGCATGTCGGCAAACCTGATGAGCCTGGGCGGCCTTGCGATCGCCATCGGCATGCTGATCGACGCCCTGGTGGTGGTTGTCGAGAACGTCGTCGGAAATCTGAGTAAGGAACCGCAGGGAAAGGCCGCGCCGCTAGTTCATATCATCTACCGCTCTGTCTCCGAGGTACTCCAGCCGGTCGCCTCGGGCGTGCTGATTATCATGATGGTATTCGTGCCGCTGCTGACGCTGGAGGGGCTTGAAGGGAAGTTATTCATTCCTGTGGCGCTCGCGATCATCTTTGCGCTCGGCGGCTCGCTGCTCTTGGCGCTCACGGTCATTCCCGTAGCAACGTCATTTCTCCTCAAAGCGACGTCGCATCAAGAACCGTGGTTGATCCGACTTGCGTCTCGGCTCTATGCGCCCGCACTTGCGTGGGCGCTGAAAAACGAGCGCAAGGTAGTCATCGCGGCAGTCGCGGCCCTTGTCGCTGCCGGATATGCATATACCCAGCTCGGCAAGACGTTTATGCCGACGATGGACGAAGGTGACACGATCGTCAGCGTCGAGGCGCTGCCATCGATCAATCTCGATGAAATGATCGCGATCAATGCCAGACTTCAATCGGCCATTCTCGCGAAGGTCCCTGACGTCAAGAGTATCGTGGCCCGGACTGGGTCCGACGAGCTCGGGCTTGACCCGATGGGGCCCAATCAGACTGACACATTCCTGGTTCTGAAGCCGGCGGAAGAGCGGAAGACAATCGACAAATCTGCCCTGATTGAAGAGCTGCGGCAGGTGCTCGGCAATTTCCCGGGACTATCGCTCAGCTTTACACAGCCGATCGACATGCGCGTGCAGGAGATGATCAGCGGCGTGCGCGGCGATGTCGCGGTGAAGATCTTTGGACCTGATATCGCAAAGCTCAATGAGATTGCGAGCAAGCTGTCCGCCATCTTGTCCAGCATCGACGGCGCCGAGGATGTCTACACCACCATCAATGAGGGTGCCCAATATTACACGGTCGCCGTTAATCGGATGGAGGCGGGACGGCTCGGCCTGACGGTGGATGCCATCTCCAATTCGTTGCGCACCCAGATCGAGGGACGCACCGTCGGCACTGTGCTGGAAGAGGGGCGCCGTACCCCCATCCTCGTTCGCGGCAGTGAAACGACGCGCGAGGCGCCGACGTTGCTGGCCAGTCTGCCGCTAACCCTTGCCTCGGGTCAGCACGTGGCGCTCTCGCAAGTCGCCCGCATTCAACGGGTCGACGGTCCCGTTGTGGTCAATCGCGAGAACGGGAATAGGATGAGCGTTGTACGAGCCAACGTTCGCGGTCGCGACATGGTCGGCTTCGTTGAGGCTGCCCGGCAGAAGGTCGCCACGGAATTGCCCTTGCCTGGGGGGTACAGGCTAACCTGGGGCGGTCAGTTCGAGAATCAGCAACGTGCGGCCGCGCGCCTCTCGATCGTGGTGCCAGTGGCGATTGGGCTGATCTTTGTGCTGCTGTTCACGACCTTCGGCTCGATCCGGCAAGCGCTGTTAGTCCTGGTCAATATCCCGTTCGCCGTGATTGGCGGCGTCTTTGCCTTGGTGTTCGCCGGTGAGTATCTCTCGGTTCCGGCGTCGGTCGGGTTCATTGCGCTGCTCGGAATCGCGGTGCTCAACGGTGTCGTTCTGGTCTCCTATTTCAACCAACTGCGCGCTCACGGCGTGCCGGAAGGGCGCATTGTCATTGACGGCGCCCAGCGCAGGCTCAGGCCGGTCCTGATGACGGCGAGCATCACGGCCTTGGGCTTGATTCCGCTGCTGTTTGCGACTGGTCCGGGATCGGAGATCCAGCGCCCGCTCGCAATCGTGGTGATTGGCGGCCTGGTCTCCTCGACCGCTTTGACACTGATCCTTCTGCCGATCCTCTATCGCCGGTTTGGCGGCATCGTGAAGGGGGCCAAATGAGTGCCGGATTCGTCTGCCTGACGCTGATTGCTGCCCAATCGCTCCGCGACGAGTTGTTCGACTATCTCAGCGAACAGCGCGATCTCGTTTCCGGTTTCACCGCATCGGACGCTGCGGGACACGGTCCCGATGTTCGATTGCAGACATCAGCCGAGCGGGTCAAAGGACATGCGGACGAGTTGATGGTGCGAATGATCCTTGAGAGACAAGCCGCGGCTGAGTTGCTCGAACGACTGAAGGCAGCCTTCCTTGGATCAAGGATCGTCTATTGGATCGTGCCGGTCTCGGAATTTGGCGTGATCGACGTCCCCTATACGTGAAGCTTGCCGGTCTTTCGACCTTTCTTGTCAGATCCGGGCGGACGTCACTTCGGGCGAACTGGGGCGGTGGTGCCGGCGCCAAGGGCATCTGCTTGGCGAAAATCCGCTTCCGCACCGACCCCGTCGCCCATTTTCGACTTAACCGTACCGCGCTCGCGGATCAGAGCCTGATTTTTCGGATCTGCTTTGATCACGACGTCGAGATCGGCGATGGCACGGTCGAATAGGCCTTTGCGGCCATAAGCCGCTGCTCGAGCACCAAAGGCTGCGAGGTAGTCCGCTTTCAGTCGAATCGCGTGATCAAAATCGGTGATCGCGCGGTCTAACTCGCCCTTGGCCATCAACGCCACGCCCCGATTGTTGATGGCAACATAGTGGTCGGGCATGAGGCGAATGGCCTGATCGTAGTCCTCTATGGCACGGTCCAGATCTCCATTCGCCCTGAACGCAAGCCCCCGATTGTTGTAAGCCGCGACCAATTGGGCGAGAATCCTCTCGCCTGCGGCGATGACCGCTGTGCATCCCCGGATGGGGCGATCAGACGATAGCTCGGGACGTGCGCAGGTATCCCAGTCTTCGTCGCTCAGGGCTGAAGCTGGCGAGGTGCAGAACGCGACCAGCATCGCAGTCATCGCTGCGCCTATCAGACCTGCTCTGAGCGTTGCGCCGGTCGCAACTCTTGCCAGCGATTCCTTCATTGCCTGCACTCTTGCCAATTCGCGAACTCTGACGTTGGTCGCTCAGTCTCGCCGTTCTTGGTGCGCGCCAATATGGCGGTTGGTAGCTGACTTCTGACTGACATGGATCAACAGGATCTTGTCAGCCATCCTCTCAGGCGCACGCCGACGGTGGAGCAAATGGAAAGATGGCCGCTGTCGTCGGCAGAAACGCGCCTCAGAAGCCTGGATCGGCTTCGGACGGTGGATCGCCCGCGAAATACCGCGGGCGCTCCTAAATGGCCCGCGCGCCGACAAGGGCGGTCTGAGGCGAGGCACATTTGAACCCGCGCTGCGAGGGGAGCCGCGGCGAAGAAGCCCGCCACCGCCAACGGCGGAAGTCGGCCTAGGAGATCGATGTCCGGGGCACAGTCGGTGCTTCGGAAGGCCTCATCCGCTTGCCGTAGTCCTTAGGTCGTGCATGAACTGGGCGCTCGGCGAAGACTCGAATTTTTCGATAGCCTTCCGGGCCAGACCTTTGGTCCGCGCGAGATACTTCTCCAGAATATGATTCACGTACTTCAGCGAATGGCCCGTGATGGTCGCGATTTCCTGGGGAGTGCAGCCGGCCTCCGACAGCAGCGTGATGGCTGTGCCACGCAGATCGTTGAAGTGAAGCGAGACCGGCTCTTCCACGCCTTCGAGTTTGATCTTGTCGATTCCCGCCGCCACCATCGTCTCGTGCCAGAGTCGGCTGAAGTAACGGATCTTGAAGCGGCGATTGGTCCGTGTCGTCAGGATGTATTCTGACGTGCGCGGCATCTTGTCGAGCATCTGGCGAAGACTCTTAGTGCAAGGAATATCGACCAGACGGCCGTTGCCTCTGTTGCGACGCGACTTGCTAATTCTGACGACAAGGCAACCGTCGCGGTAGGCGGTCCATTTCAACCCGAGAAGGTCGCTTTCGCGCAGAGCAGTGTGAGCCGCGAGAATCAAGGCTGGCTGCAGTTCCGGCTCCGCCTTGTCCATGAACGCCAGGACGTGTTCGGGCAACCAGAGGATTTCGCTTCGATCGGCGTAGTGCAAACGCTTGAAGCCGCGCAGATGATTGAACCTGATGTATTTCCTGTCTTTTGCCCAAGTAAGCATCGCGCTCGTCGCGGCGAGACGATTGTCCGCCTCGCGAGCGCCGGAGGCCTTGGCAACAGCATCTTGGTATTCGAGAAAGTCACCCAAGACTTCGGGGTCGTTCAAGGCCGAGGAAGGCAGCGTTCCAAACTCGCCTTCGACCGCCTTGAGAAGACGCGCGTATTCGCTTTGCGTACGATCGGCGAGGAGCTTGAAGACTTCCGAGTCCTTGTATTTGACGACCATCGCCGCGAAGGTATCTGACGAGACACTTTGCGGTCGCTTTTGGCCTCGCGCCGCAGAGCCATATGACTCGATGAATTCCGGCGATCCAGGCTCACCCTGCAAGAGTTTACCGGTGGCCCGATGGTAACGGTAGGTCTTCGTCGAGCCGTCAGCGAGACGCTTCTTGACGGTGTTGATCCCTTTAAGTCTTACGCGCACGGCGGTTCGCCCTCCACGTTTCGAGGGCTGATGGCGATTGCCGATCCTGGTCCAATCCGCTGGCGCGGTTCATGGCCAAGTGCATCAATTCCACATCGTACCGGCCACCCGGCAACGTCGGTTGCGGGTAGAGACCGTCGCGCCTGGCCTTGTCGAAGGCGGCCGGCGACAACGCGGCCATTTCCGCCGCCTCGAGTCTGGTGAGAGCGCGTCGTTCAACCGTCCCGGTCCTAACCTTCCGCGTCACCGCGCATTCCTGCCTGGGTTAGGGAAAGCGGACCACGCCGCGAAGAGCGTCTGCCGACACTTTGGCGGGGGCAGCGTCGCCGTCGCGGGTCGCACCAATCACCAGCCCGCAGCCCGAGTAGCTGCGCTGCCCGCCAATGAGAAAGCGCTCGGGCCATTTGGCGAGGTCCGCCACGTACAGGACGTCCCGCCGATCGATGAAGGCAGCGAACTCGATGAATCCGCCGACCGCGGCCTGGTACGCGGAGAGGCTTTTCTCGATTTCGAACTCCCGGACTTCCTTCCTGAAGGGATCGATGATCAGCGCTCGCATTTAAAGCTCCAATATAACCTAATTTAGGTTACAAACAGGGCGCGATTTAAGGTCGGCCGGGGCCTCCAAAGAGCGTTAAGGAGTGGATTGTAACCTGTTCTAGGTTATACTGGCGGCCATGCCATCCTGCAAGGCCGCGGCGATGCCAATAGTTAACGACTGACCGAGGGCCCGAACTTGCGACGCGACTGGAAGGATGACGCCCGGGCGGCACTGGACAGCTTAAGCACCGTACCGCACGGAGAGAGGGAGAAGGAGATGCAGCGCATCGCCCTCCAGCTCAAAGAGCACAAGGATACTACGGCTCTTCGTCGCTCCATTTTTGCATACGAGTTTTGGCGGAGCTTGGCCGACCCCGAACCCGTGCTACACGCCCACTTGGCGGACGCGCCGCTGTCGATCGTTGAGGTGATAGCGAGATGGTATGCCTTCGACCGAACCGGTGCACGGGAGGCGGTCGAGAAGTGGTCCCGCGGAGTTGGCACCGTCCGCTCGATCACCGACGAAATGCAAGCCCGCCGGCCAAAGGGCTTTTATGGCCGAACTGGCTTGGCCTTTGAGCGAGAGTACGCAGCGGCTGCGGAGCCGGGCATCGTCGAGGCGGTTAAGCTTTTGATAGGCAGGCCCGTCTCCGTTGTCGGGAAAGGTCTCAAGTCGCCAGGTGGCGTTTCCGTCGACTTTGTCCTCGCCACCAAGGACGGAGAGCCGACAAGCATAGCAGTGTTGATTGTCGGGCCGTACACGAACGCAAAGAACTACATCACGAAGAGCGCCGACTGGGTTGGGCGCGCATATGGACTGGCTTGGCTATACGACGTGGTCGTACTGGCAGTTCCAAGTGAGACCGCCGTGGCCGATTTTGACGCGAAGAATTCGGCCATGCGTCGGGAAATCGCCGAGCTGAAAACGTCGGACCGCGACGTGCCTCAGGTGCTGGTCGTTTCGCTGTTCGTGGACCCGTTTTCAGAAGAGGACCACGAGGCGCTGGCGCGTTTGAGCCCCTAGAGCGCCGGCCGGACCACAGAGCGTTCGCCAGGGTGATGTGCGCCTCCCGAAAGCTCGCGATCGGCAGTAGCTTCCAATTCGGCGGCATGGTGCTGCCCGAGTTGTCCGGCGCCGGCGCGCGGGTCAACGGCGCCGAGCGGGCTCGCCCAAGCGGTTTGCAAAACGCTGGTAAACTATTGATATCGCGGAGCGCAAAACAACGTCGGTTTGCAAAAATGTGCAAGAAAATCAACGAGAAGATCAGACTACGAATCTGAGGGTCGGACGTTCGAATCGTTCCGGGCGCGCCATTTCAACCTGCTTAAGCCGCCAGGCCACGCTTCTCATCCCCGATCAGATGGACCCGGTTGCGGCCGGCGGCCTTGGCGTCATAGAGCGCGATGTCGGCTTCCGCGAACAATTCGACGATGCGCCGGCGGTGCGGGCGGCCGATCAGGGCAGCTCCGATCGAGGCGCTGACTTCGAGGCGAAGACCGTTCCAGAACAGCGGACGGCTCAGCATCATCACGGTCTTTTGCAGCACGCGTGCGATCCGCGCAGGGTCTGTCGGAGCGCGCAGGATGATCGCGAATTCGTCGCCGCCGAGCCGCCCGACCAGGCCGGCATTGTGGAAGGCTCGCCGCAAGCGCTGCGCGACCTCGCACAGGCATGCGTCCCCGGCCAGATGACCGGATGTATCGTTGAGCTCCTTGAAGCCGTCGAGGTCGATCAGAACGAGCGCCGACGCGAAGCCATGATTCAGGCTGTCGTTGACGACCTCGCGATAGTGGGCCTGAAAGACGGAACGATTGGCGAGCCCGGTCAATGGATCGGTCTCGGCTTGCTGCCGAAGGCTATCGAGGGCCTGTCGGTCGGACGTGATGTCCTGCTTGGAGCCGAAGATCCGCAGCGGCCTTCCGCCGTCTCGCACCGCGTTGATCGAGAGGCGCATCCAGCGCTTTTCGCCGCGCCAGGTTCTGATCTCGGTATCGAGCGTGACCGGCGAACCGCTCCGGATCACCTCGGCGCGCGCGAGTTCCATGCTGCGCCGGGATTCGTCGAGGTAGAGATCGACGATGTTCGCGCGCCGCAGCGGGTTGTTCGCGGGATAGCCGAAGATATCGTAGACGCCCTGAGTCCAGCTCAGGCGCTCCGTCTCGAGTTCACATTCCCAGGCGCCGATGCGGGCGGCATTGAGGGCCTGATCATAGAGTCGTACGCGAACCTCGTCCGGCAAAGCCGAGGCGGCATGGTCTTCTCTCATCGACGGTCCGGCAGCATGTCGCGATCTTGCCCTGGTGCTCAAAAGCTAGGGCTGCTGCGTTAACGAATTCTATATGTCCGATGCCGGGTGGCCGGCGGATCTCGAGGCCCGGGCCGGACCCGGGGCAGCTCTAGACGACTTCGACGGTCGCCGCGTCGAACTGGGTGCCGGCGCTACGATGACGGGCGAATACGTCGCCTGACAGCTCGGTCACCGCGTTCTGCGCGGTGCGATCGAGCATCGCGTGGACGCGCCCAGCTGATGCCTTCAGCACCGCAGGGTCGAGCTTGCCCGCGTCGACGCCGTTGATGATCGACCGGGCGAGGAAGCGGGCGCGTTCGGTGTCGGTCAGATGCGAGCAGATCATCAGCATGTCGTTGCCGGCCGCCATGAAGCGCGCGCCGGCGTCAGGTGCGTCGAGCCGGCCCGCCATGGCGCGCATGCCGACGTCGTCGGACACGATGACGCCGTCGAACTTCATCGCCTCGCGGAGCAGACCCTGCGTGATCGGCCGCGACAACGTCACGGGATCGTCAGGGTCGAGCTTCCGGTAGAGAATGTGGGACGTCATCATCATCCCGATCCCGCCATCGATCGCGGCGGCGAACGGCTTTAGCTCGCGCGACTTGATCTGGTCGAGGTCGAGATCGAGCACCGGCAGTTCGTGATGCGAATCCACCTGCGTGTCGCCATGCCCCGGAAAATGCTTGCCGCAGGCCCGGACGCCGCGGCGCTCCATCGCCTTGGCGAACGGCAGCATCGCCTTGATCACGTCGTCGGCGGTGCGGCCGAAGGCGCGCTCGCCGATCACGGGGTTGGCGGGGTTAGAGTGAATGTCGAGCACCGGTGCAAAGTTCAGATTGCAGCCGAGCGAGGCGAGCTCGACGCCCATGGCGTCGCCGACCTGCTCCGCGGTCGAAGCCCAGCGCGCCGCATAGGAAAAGCGCGTGATCGGCGGCGGCGTGCGGCACACGCGTCCGCCTTCGTGATCGATGGCGATGAACTGCCTGTCGCGCTGCGAGGCATCGCGGATCGCGGCGATCAGGTCGCGGTGAACAGACAGCCAGTCACGATAGGGCAGGTCGTGGCGGAAATTGCTCTTGTAGAGGATGACGCCGGCGGGCCGGAGATCCCGCAGCAGTGCGCGGTCACGGTCATCGAGGACGCTGGTCGGCCGCAGGCCAATGAAGAAATGGTCACCGACCGTTGCAAGAAGGGAATCGCTCATCCGCCGGGGCCGCCACAGATTGTTTCGGTTGGTCGAGATGGAGCTGGACGCAACGCGAACTCTCAGCTCCCGCGCAAGCCTTCGAACCGCTCGCGTCGCCACGACAATATTTCAAATTCCTTAACGGAATCAATCGCCAATTCGGCAGCGCTCCCGTCGATCCGGTGGCGGCATCAAGCCGCCGAGAGTCGTACCCGGAACTTGCTGCCGGTTGCCTCGGCATATCGCAGAAGTGTTTTTGTGCTCGGTAGCGTTTGCCCGCTTTCAAGCCGGGCGATCGTGGACTGGCTGGTGCCCATTCGCACAGCCAACTCGGACTGCGAGAACCCAGCCCGCAAGCGCGCTCTCAGCAATTCAGCGGCGATCTCGAATTCAGGAGCGAGCGCGTCATACTCGGCCTTGACCTTCGGGTTGGCCAGAAGGCGAGCCTTGAGCTTGTCGAATGGAATCGTCATGGGACTTTCTTTTCAATTGCGCAGGACAAGGTCGACAGTTACTCGAACACCATCGTCATGCGATCTCATTTGCTCTCCGTAGAGCGAGTTCGATCTCCGCGCGTGGGGTCTTTTGCGTCTTCTTCACAAGCGCGCGCACGACGACAACTCTCCGACCGATCGCGGTGACGTAGAGGGCACGGGCAATTCCGTCGCGCCCTGTTAGCCGTAGCTCCCACAGCTTCCCTTCAAGGTGCTTGACGTGCGGTTCGCCCAGGCTTTCCAAGCCGGTCGAGGCAATGCGCTCAGCAAGCCGCAGAAGCGCGCCTGCATGTCGGCCGGCAGGGCAGCTATCTCCGCGACAACCGTTTCGTTGAGGATGTCAACTCGCCAGGGCACAATACCGTAGATATCTCATTTTTGAGATATTTGCAAGGCGCGAGAGTCGCGTGGTGAGACCGGCGCATCCCCGCCGGTCTCACCCTCGTTCACGCCGTCGCGAGTTGTGGCTGCACCGGCCGCCGGCCGATCATCAGCGACAGCACGGCCGCGACGATGCCGGTCGCGCCTGCGATCATGAAGGCTTGCAGATAATTCCCCTGCGACGAGCGCATGAAGCCGGCGAAGAAGGCGGCGCTGGCCGCGCCCAGCTGATGGCCGGCGACCACCCAGCCGAAGATCAGCGGCGCGTTCTTGTCGCCGAAGGCTTCGTTGGCGATGCGCACGGTCGGCGGCACCGTCGCGATCCAGTCGAGACCGTAGAACACCGCGAAGACCGACAGGCTGACGAAGGAGAAGTCGGAGTAGGGCAGGTAGATCAGCGACAGCCCGCGCAGCCCGTAGTAGAAGAACAGCAACTTGCGCGGATCGAAGCGGTCGGTGAGCCAGCCCGACAGCGTGGTCCCGAACAGGTCGAAGAAGCCCATCAACGCCAGCAGGCTCGCGGCCTGCACCTCGAAGATGCCGTGGTCGCCGCAGAATGCGATCAGATGGGTGCCGACGAGGCCGTTGGTGGTGAAGCCGCAGATGAAGAAGGTCGCGAACAGGAACCAGAATGTCGGCGTCTTCGCCGCGCGCACTAAATTGCTGATCGCAGCAACGAACGGATTGCCCTGCGCCGGCACCGCCGGCTGATCGTCATGTGTGCTGCCATAGGAGCGCAGGCCGATCGCCGAGGGGCGCTCCGGCACCAGAAAATAAACCAGCGGGATCAGCGCCGCGCAGCAGGCGGCGACCGTCAGCACCACCGGTTTCCAGCCGCCATATTCGACCAGCGAGGCAAGCCCAGGCATGAAGATCAGCGTGCCGGTGGCGGTGCTCGCGGTCAAAAGTCCCATGACGAGGCCGCGATTGGTGGTGAACCAGCGATTGACGATGGTGGCTCCGAGCACGTTGGCGACCGCACCGGAGCCGATGCCCGAGAGCAGTCCCCAGGTCAGGAACAATTGCCACGGCGTCGTCATGAAATAGCTCGCCGCCGTCGAGGCCGACATCAGCGTCAAGGCGCCGAGCACGGTGCGACGGATGCCGAAGCGCTGCATCACCGCCGCCGCAAAGGGTCCGGCGAGGCCGTAGAGGAAGATGCCGACGGCGGCCGACGACGAGATCACGCTGACGTCCCAACCGAAGGCCTTCTGCAGCGGCAGCATCAGCACGCCGGGCGTCGCGCGCAGGCCGGCGGAGGCCAGCAGCGCCAGGAAGATCACGGCAATGACCACGAAGGCGTAGTTCGGGCCGAACGGCCGCCGCGAGACGGGGGAGGATTGAATCGAAGTTTGGGGCATGTTACTTACCGGTACGTATTGCGATGCGATACCAATACGTATCGGTCAGTAACATTGTCAAGCCGTGTCTGAGATCGGACCAAGCCAGATGACGAAAAAAGCCGAAAAGCCAGCAGCCGCGCCGCTCCGGGCGGCCGACCGGATCAGGGCCTCCGCCAGCGAGCTGTTCTACCGCGAGGGCATCCGCGCCGTCGGCGTCGACGAAGTGGTGGACCGCGCCGGCGTGACAAAGCCCAGCCTCTATCGCAGCTTCGCCTCCAAGGACGATCTCGCCGCGGCCTATCTGCGCGACTACGACCTGAACTTCTGGGACAATTTCGAGCGTCCCGGCGGCAAGACCTACGGCAATGCGCGCGATCACGTGCTCGCCTATATCGGCCAGCTCGCGCCGCGCGCCGTCGCCAGGGGCTACCGCGGGTGCGGCCTCAGCAACGCCGCGGTGGAATATCCCTCCCGCGACAATCCCGCGCGCCAGGTCGCCGAAGCGCACAAGAAGGTCTTCCGCAAGCGCCTGCGCGAGCTCGCCGCACAAATGGGCGCGCGCCAGCCCAACGTGCTCGGCGATGCGCTGCTGCTCCTGATCGAAGGCATCTACGTCACCGGCCAGCAATCCGAAGACGGCCCCGCGCAGTCGGCGCTGGCGGCCGCGAAGCTGCTGATCGACGCGAGCCTGAAGGCGGGGTGAGGTAGCACGGCCTTCCGATGGCGCCTCGCATGGTCGGGCTCTTGACTTCGGTCGGTCGACCGAATTAGAATTATCTTGTGAGCGGGCGCGTTGCAGAAGTGGTTTCAAGGAAGGCGGATCCCAGGACGGCGCTCCTGGAGGCTGCGAAAGCGGTGCTTCGCCAGAAAGGCTATGCTGGTCTCTCGACCCGCGATGTTGCGGAAGCGGCGGGCGTGCCGCTCAGTCAGATCCACTATCACTTCGGTTCGAAGCACGGGATGGTGGTGGCGCTGTTCGAGCATCTGAACGCCCAGTTGCTCGACCGGCAGCACGCGATGTTCAACGACCCTTCGCTCAAGCTTTCGGAGCAATGGGACCGCGCCTGCGACTATTTCGATGAGGACATCGCCTCGGGCTATGTGCGTGTCCTGCAAGAATTGATAGCTGCCAGTTGGGCGGACGCCCCGGTGGCCGAGGTCATCCGCGCCGGCATCATGGGATGGATCGGTCTCCTCACTGGCCTCGCGCAGCGGGCCGAACAGAGCTTTGGTGGCCTCGGCCCATTCACGCCCGAGGATATTGCGACGCTCGTGAGCCATGCCTTCATGGGCGGGGAGAGCTTGTATCTCCTGGGTCTCGAGTCGCAGGGCGTTCCAGTGCGCCGGGCGCTTCGCCGTTTCGGCGATCTCATTCGTATGGCCGAAGACGCTGCAACGAAGGGGCGCAAGCGGGTGATTTGATTTTTGATCGCGTAGCTCGGGAGGGGCAAGACCATGCGCGCAAAATTACCGGAGCAAGAAGGCATCGTTGAGCGTGATGGCGTGAAGCTCGCCTATGAGGTCTATGGCAGCGGTCCGCAAACGATGGTGTTCCTGCCAGCATGGCAGATCGTCCATTCGCGCGTTTACAAGGCGCAGCTGCCCTATTTCAGCGAACGCTTCCGCTGCATCGCCTATGATGGTCGTGGCAACGGCAAGTCGGACCGGCCCGATGAGGTGGCCGCCTACTCGCTCGACAATCAGGTTGCCGACGCCCTTGCCGTGCTGGATGCAACCGATACACGTGAAGCCATCGTGCTGGGTCTCTCCGCCTCGACGATCCTCGCATGTGTTCTGGCGGCCTACCATCACGCGCGGGTCAAGGCGGCCGTCCTCGCGGGGACCGCGGCGATTGTCGGTCCGGGCTATCCGTACATGAGCCCGCAGCACTTCCTGTCGAAGCAGGACAATTTCGAAGGCTGGAACAAATACAACAGGGACTATTGGCTCTCGGACTATCCGGACTTCGCCAGCCATTTCATCAATCACATCTTCTCCGAGCCTCATTCCACCAAGCAGATCGAGGACGGAATCGCATGGGCCGGCGACACGACCGGCGCGATTCTCGCCAAGACGGTCGAGGCGCGCATGATCCCGCCGAGCGTTGATATTGGCGAGGCGATGTATCGCAGCGTCCGGTGTCCGACGCTGATGATCCACGGTGACGACGATCGGATTCAGCCCTTGGCTCGTGCCAAGGTCGTTGCTGAACTCGCCCGGGCAGAGCTTCTCGTGCTGCCGGGGTGCGGCCACAACCCGCTCGTTCGTTACCCCGCCAAATGCAACACTGCGATCACGGACTTTCTCGACCGCGAACTTGGCGGTCGTGAGACCAGGCAACAATCACCTGCGCGAGGCAGGACAAAGCGGGTTCTCTATCTGTCTTCTCCCATCGGTCTTGGTCATGGACGGCGCGACATCGCGATTGCCCGAGAGCTCCGCAAGCTGCACCCCGATCTGCAGATCGATTGGCTGGCGCAAGACCCGGTCACGCGGTTGCTGGCGGCAAGCGGCGAGAACACCCATCCCCTGAGCTCGCGGCTCGCGAGCGAGACACGGCATATCGAGCTCGAATCAGGCGAGCACGACCTGAATGCGTTTCAGGCGATCCGCCGGATGGATGAAGTGCTGGCCGCAAATTTCATGGTGTTCCAGGATGCGGTCGGAGGTGGCGACTACGAGCTGGTCGTCGCCGACGAGGCATGGGACATCGATCATTACTGGCATGAGCATCCGGAGCTGAAGAAAGCAAAGCTGGCCTGGCTCACGGATTTCGTCGGCTTCCTGCCGATGCCGGATGGCGGCGAGCACGAGGCGTATCTCGCCAGCGACTACAACGCCGAGATGATCGGGCACGTAGAGCGCAATCCCGACGTTCGCGATCGCGCCATCTTCGTGGGTGACTGCGAGGACGTCATTGGCCGTTCCTTCGGTCGTGATCTTCCGGATATGAAGGACTGGGTGCCCAGGCATTTCGACTTCTCCGGATATGTCATCGGCGAGCATCCGCAAACCTTCGGAGCGCGTAGTGACCTGCGCGAAGGCCTCGGCTATCGGCAAGGTGAACGAGTTTGCATCGTCACCGTCGGTGGTTCCGGCGTCGGCACTCACCTGATCAAACGTATCCTTGAAAGCTACCATCTGGCGCAATCTCGAATTTCAGGCCTCCGGGTGATCGTCGTCGCCGGTCCGCGTATCGATCCAGCGTCCGTCAAAGCGCCGCCTGGCGTCGAGGTGCGTTCATTCGTGTCCGATCTCGATCGTCATCTCGCGGCTTGCGATCTGGCCATAGTGCAGGGCGGGCTGACCACCTGCATGGAGCTGACGGCAGCGGGCACGCCGTTCCTGTATTTTCCGCTGCGAAACCATTTTGAGCAGAATTTTCACGTCGCCCATCGCCTCGATCGTTACCAAGCCGGCCAACGCATGGACTATGCGACGTCGACACCTGATGTAATCGCCGATGCAATGGTCGGTGCCTTGACGGCACGTAGCCGCTTTCGGCCGGTCGAGGCCGACGGCGCCGCGCGCGCCGCGCGCATGTTGTCCGAACTCATCTAGTCGGGTGTAAGGAGGGTCTCATGGCTGCGCTGGTTTATGGAGTGGTCTGCTACGTCGTATTCTTGCTCGCCTTTCTCTATGCGATTGGGTTCGTCGGCAATTTCATCGTGCCAAAATCGATCGACGGCGCGGGGCCTTCGGGCCTCGCGGTGGATGCGCTGATTGTGAATACCGTGCTGCTGGGGCTGTTCGCGGTTCAGCACAGCGTCATGGCGAGACAAGGTTTCAAGCGTTGGTGGACGAGTATCATTCCTAAATCGATCGAACGCAGCACATACGTTCTTCTCTCGAGCCTCGCGCTCATGCTCCTCTACTGGCAATGGCGTCCACTGACAGACATCGTCTGGTCGGTGAGCAATCCTGCCGGCAAAGCAATTCTGGAATTCATCTTCTGGCTCGGGTGGGCGATCGTCTTGCTGAGTACGTTCATGATCAGCCATTTCGACCTGTTCGGGCTTCGGCAGGTCTTTGCGCATTGGCAGGGCAAGGTTGCGGACTCGCCGACCTTCCGGATGCCGCTGTTCTACAGATCGGTGCGTCACCCGATCTATCTCGGCTTCCTGCTGGCGTTCTGGGCTGCACCGGTCATGACGGCTGGACATTTGCTGTTTGCCATCGCGACGACCGGCTATATTTTCATCGGCATCTTGTTGGAAGAGCGTGATCTCGTCGCTTTCCACGGCGAAGCCTATATCGAGTACCGGAAGCGCGTATCGATGATCATTCCCCTGCCGCCGCGAAGGATCTGACGCGTGGCGGCGCCATCTTAACCGTTACCGCCACCCCAGCGCCGGCGCGACGTGCTTCAGGATCGCCTCGATCGCATGCGCGCAGTAGTCGACGCCGAGCTGGTTCGGGATCGTCAGCAACAGCGTATCCGCTTCCGCGATCGCCTCGTCCTGCTTGAGCTGCTCGATCAGCATGTCGGGCTCGGCGGCATAGGAGCGGCCGAAGATCGCGCGGGTGCGGGGATCGATGAATCCGATCTGGTCCTCGTCGCCGCGCTCGCCGCCGAAATAGGCGCGGTCGCGATCATCCATCAGCGCAAAAATGCTGCGGCTGACCGAGACGCGGGGCTCCCTGACGTGGCCGGCTTCTTTCCACGCCGCGCGATAGGCGCGGATCTGGGCGGCCTGCTGCACATGAAAGGCTTCGCCGGTCTCGTCGTTCTTCAGCGTCGAGCTCTGCAAATTCATGCCGAGCTTGGCGGCCCACACCGCCGTGGCATTCGAGCCGGCGCCCCACCAGATGCGTTCGCGCAAGCCCGCGGCGTGTGGCTCCAGGCGCAACAGCCCCGGCGGGTTCGGAAACATCGGCTGCGGATTGGGCTCGGCAAAGCCTTCGCCGCGGAGCAAATCGAGCAAGACTTCCGCGTGGCGCCGGCCCATGTCGGCGTCGGTCTGGCCTTCGGCCGGCCGGTGACCGAAATAGCGCCAGCCGTCGATCACCTGCTCGGGCGAGCCGCGGCTGATGCCGAGCTGAAGCCGCCCGCCGGCGATCAGGTCGGCGGAGCTCGCATCCTCCACCATGTAGAGCGGGTTCTCGTAGCGCATGTCGATCACGGCGGTGCCGATCTCGATCTTGCTCGTCCTCGCGCCGACCGCGGCGAGCAGCGGGAAGGGCGAAGCCAGCTGCCGCGCGAAATGATGCACGCGGTAGTAAGCGCCGTCGGCGCCAAGCTGCTCGGCCGCGACTGCAAGCTCGATCGATTGCAGCAGCGTGTCGGCCGCCGAGCGCGTCTGCGATTGCGGCGAGGGTGTCCAGTGCCCGAAGGACAGGAATCCGATTTTCTTCATGGGTTATCTATGGATGGTGGGGAGCGGTTCGTCTGCTGACATTCAGGTGAGACGGACGATGTGGCTGGGAAAGCCCGCGTGCTCCGATGATGTCATCTTGCACCTGTTTTGCTCGACGGGTCAAGCAAATTGCGGTTTTTCGGAAAATTGCGGTTTGGCGACCGGCTCGAGCGCGATGACGATTCATCCCTGGCCTCGCTGCGCTTCAAGCCCTTGATTTCGCTATTGCCGGCTACTGTGCATGGGGTTGTTTTCGACTTTTTGCCTGAGGGGTGCAAAAATATCAGGGCCGAACGGGACCCGGTCCGACGTTCGCCTTTTCATCAGTCCATTTTCAGGAGGCACCCCATGCAGGTTTACAATGTGGTGAAGTTCAAGGTGAAGTCCGGTGAGGAGGCCGCCTTCCTCGACGCGCACCGGGGCGGCAAGGCGAAATGGCCGGGCCTCGAGCATGGCGTCATCATCAAGACCGGCGAGCAGACCTTCTGCCTGATCGGCGCATGGGCCAGCCAGGACGCGATGGTCGCGGCACGACCCGCGATGATCAAGACACTCGACAGCTTCAGGTCGACGCTGGAGGACCAGGGCCAAGGGCGCGGCGTCACGGATGCCGTGTCAGGGGCGGTCGTGCTCGCGTTGTAGCAGACAAGCCGCCAGCTACTTCATCACCCGCAGACCCTTGGTCGTGAACTTCTGCGTCTTGCCGCCGGGGCGAATGGGACGCCTGGTGCCGGCGGCCTTGCCGGTGCCGGGCGGCTGGTGCGCTGGGACCAACTGGTGCGGCTGCGAGCCGATCAGGTCGCGGCGGCCCATCTCGATCAGGGCCTCGCGCAGAACAGGCCAATTATCAGGGTCGTGGTAGCGCAGGAACGCCTTGTGCAGGCGGCGCTGGCGCAGGCCCTTGATCGCCTCGACCTTGTCGCTGCCGCCGTGACGCACGCCCCGCAAGGGATTGACGCCGGTGTGGTACATCGCGGTCGCCGTCGCCATCGGCGAGGGCAGGAAGGTCTGCACTTGATCCGCGCGATAGCGGTTCTTCTTCAGCCACAGCGCGAGGTTCATCATGTCCTCGTCGGTCGTGCCCGGATGCGCCGCGATGAAATAGGGAATCAGATAGTATTTCTTGCCGGCGCGCTCGGCTGCTTCGTCGAACATCCGCTTGAACTTGTTGTACGCGCCGATGCCCGGCTTCATCATCTTGTCGAGCGGGCCGCGCTCCGTATGCTCTGGCGCGATCTTGAGGTAGCCGCCGACGTGATGGGTGACGAGCTCCTTGATGTATTCGGGGCTCTCGACCGCGAGGTCGTAGCGCACGCCCGAGGCGACCATCACCTTCTTGATGCCCTTGGTCTCGCGCACCTTGCGATAGAGCCTGATGAGATCGTCATGCGAGGTGTTCAGGTTCGGGCAGATTTCGGGGAAGACGCAGGACGGCCGCCGGCATGCCGCCTCGACCTTCGGGTCCTTGCATGCCATCCGGTACATGTTGGCGGTGGGACCGCCGATGTCGGAGATCACGCCGGTGAAGCCCGGCGTCTTGTCGCGGATCTTTTCGATCTCGCGCAGGATCGAGCCTTCCGAGCGGTTCTGGATGATGCGCCCCTCGTGCTCGGTGATCGAGCAGAAGGTGCAGCCGCCGAAGCAGCCGCGCATGATCGTCACCGAGAACTTGATCATGTCCCAGGCAGGGATTTTTGCCTCGCCATAGGACGGATGCGGCGCGCGTGCGTAAGGCAGATCGTAGACCGCGTCCATCTCCTCGCTGGTGAGCGGGATCGGCGGCGGGTTGAGCCAGAGGTCGCGGTCGCCATGGCGCTGCACCAGCGGGCGCGCATTGCCGGGATTGCTCTCACGATGCAGCACGCGTGACGCACGCGCATAGGCTTCCTTGTCCTGCTCGACCTGCTCCAGCGCCGGCAGGCGGATCACGGTCGGGCCCTTCTGGCGCGTTGCGCCCTCGTCGGCGGAATCGAGATCGTCGGCGTGCAGCTCCGCATAGTCTTCGGGCACGCGGCGGAACAGCGCGACGCCCCTGATGTCGTCGAGCTCGCGCGGCGCTTCGCCGGCGGCGAGACGATGCGCGACCTCGACGACGGCGCGTTCGGCATTGCCGTAGAGCAGCAGGTCCGCCTTGGCGTCGGCCAGCACCGAGCGGCGCACCTTGTCCGACCAGTAGTCGTAATGCGCGATCCGGCGCAGCGAGGCCTCGATGCCGCCGAGCACGATCGGCACGTCCTTGAACGCCTCGCGGCAGCGCTGGGCGTAGACGACGGTCGAGCGGTCCGGGCGCTTCCCGCCTTCGCCGCCGGCCGTGTAGGCGTCGTCGCTGCGGATGCGCCGGTCGGCGGTGTAGCGGTTCACCATGGAGTCCATGTTGCCGCCGGTGACGCCGAAGAACACCTTCGGCTTGCCCAGCGCCTTGAACGGCTCGGCAGATTGCCAGTCCGGCTGCGCGATGATGCCGACCCGGAAGCCCTGCGCCTCCAGCAGCCGGCCGATGATGGCCATGCCGAAGCTCGGATGGTCGACATAGGCGTCCCCGGTCACCAGCACGATGTCGCATGCATCCCAGCCGAGCGCATCCATCTCGGCGCGGCTCATCGGGAGAAACGGCGCCGGCTTGCGCGGGCGCGCCTGGGCCATCAGGGGCTTTTCGGCGGTGATGATCTGGGTGTCCATGGGGCCAAGGCATAGGACTCCGGCCGCTCGAATTCAACCAACGGGCGCGTGAAAGATCGATGTTCCGTAGTCGTTCGGGCGCATCTGGGTCCGCAAACGCCTACCGGACCTCGGCCCCCTGCTTCCCGGCTTCTTCCGTCGGAGGTGCCGCTGTGCAATTCCAGGAACCATCCGCAACGGCGCACATTCTGACCTCAGGGATCGTGGCGGACCGGCTTGCGCGCGCCGGTGCCCAGGATCCGGATGGCCTCGATATTCGCCTCGGGCGATTGGGGGAGCGGTGAGTACAGTCATTGAGAATCTGCTGCTGCGAAAGCAGAAGCTGGTGCAAGAGCTCGAGAGGGCGCAGTCTGTCGAGGACCGCGACAAGATCGAGCACCAGCTCGAGCAGATCAATACCGCGCTGGATTTTCTGGACAGGCCGGGATCGAGAGACGCGCGGTAGAGCCGCTAGTCGACCTTCAGCGTGTCCACCTTCAAGGCCTTGGCGTACACAACGCCTGAATTGGTGATGTGTGTGGTCATCGCCGCTTCGAATGCCGCAAACTCGCCGCGCGCAAACAAATCGAGCAGCTTGCGATGCTCGTCGAACGACGAACGGGTACGCACGTCGATCGGGGAGGTCAGATTGGTACGCAGTGCCGCCACGCGCCCCGAGACGAGCTGGTAGGATTCGGCGAGATAGCGATTGCCGCAATGCGCGAACAGGCCCTCGTGAAAGGCTGCGTCGGCACGGCCGTAGGCGATGTTGTCCTTGGCCTCGACCGCCGGCTCCATCGCCGCGATCGCTCCGCTCAGCGTCGCGATCGTGCCGTCGCGGTCGTGGCGAAAGGCGAGCTCCGCCGCCTTGGGTTCGAGCGCAATACGAAACGTACACAGCGCGGCGATGTCCTCGGCGCTGGGCGTGAACACGAAACTGCCGACCTGCGGCCGGATCACCACGAGCCCCTGTGCCTGCAATTGGCCCATCGCCTCGCGCACGGGCGTGCGGCTGACGCCGAAGGAATTGGCCACCATCTCCTCGGAGATGGCGGCGCCCAGCGCGAACTCGCCGTCGATGATGGCCTGCCGCAGCCGCAGCATCACCCGCTGCGACAGCGATTTCGGCGCATCGAGCTTCAGCGATCGCATGGATGCCCTCAGATCACCTTGCCGGGGTTGAGCAGATGGTCGGGATCGAGCGCGGCCTTCAACGTCCGCATCAAGGCGATCTCGGGCTCGCTGCGGGCATGTCCAAGCCACTTCTTCTTCAGTGTGCCGATGCCGTGCTCGGCCGAGACGCTGCCGCCCAGCTCGCGCACGAGGCCATAGATGATCGCGTCCATCTCCTCCTTGGGCTGCTGCTCGACCGATAGGCCCGTGACCCAGGAGACGAGGTGCAGATTGCCGTCGCCGATATGGCCGTAATAGACGCTCTCGCAGCCCTTGATGCCATCAGCGAGCGCCGCCTTGCAGCGCGTGGCGAACTCGTCCATCCGCGCCACCGCAAGGCCGATGTCATAGGAAATGTGCGGTCCCAGCACCTGGCCGAACTCGGCGCAGATGTCACGCACGCGCCAGAACGCCTGCGCCTGCGCCAGCGATTGCGCCACCGCGGCGTCAGCGAGCAGCCCGCGCTCCATCAGCTCTTCGAGCCAGGCCTGGAAACGCGGCGCATCGACGCTCTCGTCGGTGCCCTGTGCCTCGACCAGCACGTAGAGACCCTGGCCGGCGGCGACCGGCGGCTTCACGCCGGCGCGCGCGGTGATCACGTCCCAATAGTCCGGCCACATCACCTCGAACGCCGACAGCAGCGGACCCAGCCCGCTGCGGGCGGCACCGAGCAGGTCGATCACCGCCGCATAATCCTTCAGCGCGCAGAGCGCGGCCATGGTCGAGCGCGGCTTCGGAAACAGTTTTAGCACCACGCGGGTGATGATGCCGAGCGTGCCTTCCGAACCGATGAAGAGATGCTTCAGATCGTAGCCGGCGTTGTTCTTCATCAGCTTGTTGAGGGCGGTGATGATGGTGCCGTCAGGCAGTACGACTTCGAGGCCGAGCACCAGCTCGCGCGTCATGCCGTAGCGGATCACGCGGTTGCCGCCGGCATTGGTGGAGAGATTGCCGCCGATCGCGCAGGAGCCGCGCGAGCCGAGATCGAGCGGAAAGAAGAAGCCGGCTTCGTCCGCGGCCTTCTGGATCGTCTCCAGCGGCGTACCGGCTTTGACCGTCATCGTCATCGAGGCGCGATCGATCTCCTCGATGCCGGTCATGCGCTCCAGCGAGATCGCGACCCAGCCCGCCTCGGGCGCGGCGCCGCGGCAGAGCCCGGTCAGGCCGCCCTGCGGCACGAAGGGCAAGCGCGCCTCCCGGCAGGTCAGGACCGCATCGGCAACGCCCTGCGCGTCGAGCGGTCGGATCACCGCGAGCGGCGTCTGCGGCAGGCTCGCACTCCAGTCGTTGCAATTGCGTGCGGGCACGTCGCCGCCGGTCAGCACGGCCGCAGTGCCGAGCTTGTCCCGCAAGGCGACGAGCAATGGTTCCGGATGCCCGACGGGGGTCACCATGTTCATGCAAGACCTCCTCGAAATTCGGCTGCGCTCCATGCGCGCAATGACGGCGGAAAGGATTTGCGTCGATCTTGTATGTAAGGTACAAGATGAAAAGTAAAGCAAAAAACAAGGCTCGATAGGCTGTCTCGGTTCGCTGGAGACCGGGGCTTATTCGTGAGCCGCAACATGGGTGGTGCTATGACGGAGGCGATTCGCGGGTTCTGGGTGGCGTCGGCGACGCCGCTGGCGACGGATGGCAGCGTGGACGCCGCCAAGCTGGCTGGTCACGCGAAACACCTCTTCGGCAAGGGCGTCGATGGCGTCGTGCTGTTCGGCACCACCGGCGAGGGGACCTCCTTCAATGTCGCCGAACGCGTCGCGACCACCGAAGCCGTGCTCAAGGCCGGCGTGCCGGCGGAGCGCATCGGCATTGGCGGCGGTTTCCCTGCTGTCAGCGACAGCATCGCGCTGACGCGCGCCGTGCTCGGCCTAGGTCTGCGCCACGTGCTGGCTCTGCCGCCCTACTTCGATCGCGGCGTCACGCCTGAAGGCATCGAGGATGCATTCGCGGCGATCATCGACGGTGTCGCCGACGATCGTCTGCGCGCCTATCTCTATCATATCCCGCAAGTCTCGGGCGTCGCGATCCCGACGGCGGTCGCCGCGAACTTGCGCAAGCGATACGGCAAGGTGGTCGCGGGCCTGAAGGACTCCAGCGGCGACTTCAAGCAATTCCAGGCGTTCCGCGCGGCGGCTCCCGAACTCGCGATCACCGTCGGCAACGAAACCGACATTGCGCGCGCGATCGCCGGCGGCGGTGCCGGCACCATCTGCGGCATGGCCAACATCACGCCGGAACTGGTCAAGGCGATGATCGACGGCAAGGATGTCGAAGCACGCATGCAGGCTGCGGTCGACATCGTGGTGAAGTCACCGTCCTTCCTCGCGACGCTCAAGGCCATTCTCGCCGCGCAGACCGGCGACGCCGGCTGGTTACGCGTACGGCCGCCGCTGCGCGCGTTGGCTGACGGAGCTGCGCTCAAGGCGAAGCTGGACGAACTGACCAGCCCTGCGATCGCCTAGACGCGTTTCATTCGCCGTGAACCTCCGCGCTGCGCGCCGACATGGCGCGGATTGCGACGAGCGCAGCCGCAAAGCCGGCCGCCGCACCCACGCCGAGCGCCCAGCGCGGGCCCAGATTGTCCGCCACCCATCCGACGATCGGTGCGCCGATCGGCGTCCCGCCCAGGGCGACGCCGAGTCGCAATGCCATCACGCGTCCTCTCATGCGAGCTTCGGTGGAGAGTTGCATCATGGCGTTGGAGGTGTTGGTGACCGTTAGCGCGGCGACGCCGATCAGGACCAGGGTGCCTGCAAACAGCCAATAGCTGGGCGCGAGCGCGGCCAGTGTGCATCCGGCGCCAAAGGTTGCGGCTCCCATCAACAACGAGATGAACCGCGGCTGGGCGCGCCCTGCGGCCAACAGCGCGCCCGAGATCGTCCCGACCGCCATCGTCGAGGACAAGAGGCCGAAGCCGCGCGCGTCGGTGTGGAAGACGCTGACTGCCATGGTCGAGATGAAGATCGGAAAATTCAGCCCGAACGTGCCGATCAGGAACAGCATGATCATGATTGCCCTGAGATCGCTGCGCGACCAGACGTAACGAAAGCCCTCGGTCATGCCGCCCGGTGCCCGGTGCGCCCGTGCGTTGGGGCGAAGCTCCGAGGTGCGCAGCAAGGCGAGCGAGCAGAGCACGGCCATGAAGGATGCGGCGTTGAGCAGGAAAGCCCAGCCCGTACCGATCGAGGCGATGACCATCCCTGCGATCGCTGGTCCGACCATCCGCGCGGCATTGAACGACGTTGAGTTCAGCGCGATCGCATTGGAAAGCTCGCCGTCGCCTACGAGTTCGGCCACGAAGGTCTGGCGTACCGGGGCATCGAAGGCTGCAGCGCAGCCGAACAGGAAGGCGAATGCATAGACGTGCCAGAGCTGCACAATTCCGCTGACCGTGAGGAGGCCGAGGACAAGCGCGAGCACGCCCATCGTCGCCTGGGTCGCGACCAGAAGCCGTCGCTGGTTGAAATGATCGGCCGCAAAACCGGTCCATGGCATCAGCAGGAGCTGCGGCCCGAACTGGAGCGCCATCACGATGCCCACGGCTGAAGCGTTGTGCCGGGTCAGCTCGGTGAGAACGAGCCAGTCCTGCGCGGCACGCTGCATCCAAGTCCCGGTGTTGGACACCAGCGCGCCCGCAGCCCAGACACGGTAATTGTAGTTCCGCAGTGAGCGAAATGTGCCGGGTGTCGCCACGCTCACGACCCCGCCGGCGAGTTGCCGCCGTGGAATTGGCCGAATCGCCGCGCGAGAAAGAGGCTCAAGAGCATCGCGCCGAGCCCGAACGCAACGACATCCTCGGTGTTCAGCAAGGCGAACTCTCCGACACGGCAGACGAGGAGATAGGCAACGATCACGTTGAGGGAGCCCCACAGCACGTTGATCGTCGACGAGGATAACCCTTCGCCCCGCGGCGTTGCGAACGGGGTCTGGAACGGCTCCCCGCGCTGGCCGCTCACGAGATGTGGAATGGCGTTCGCAAGAAATGCGCCGCCCCAAAAATAGGAAACGAGATGAAGCAAGTGCATGCCTGCGCGCTCCGTGTTGCCAGTGGATCGACGATCGCCCGAGTCAGTCGTCGACGAGCCGCTTGAGCAGCGAGACGGCGGCGGTCAATTCGTCCTGTTCCCGTGGTGACAGCCGCGCCGAAATGGTGCGGGAGAGCCAGTCCTGACGGGCGGCGCGACCCACGCGAATCCGCTCACGGCACGCTTTGGTCAGCGAGAGAATGGTCTGGCGACCGTCCTCCGGATCGGGGGCGCCACTGACCAGGCCCGCAGTCAGAAGCGCGGCCACCGCGCTGCTCATCGATTGCGGACGCATCTTTTCGGATCGCGCCAGGCTCGACACCGTGGCTGGGCCACCCTTTTCCAGCCGCAGCAAGATCGACACCTGGGATGGCGTCAAATCCGAAGGGCCGGCCTGCTCGCGCAACCGGCGCTTGAGTTTGCCGACCAGCGAACGGAGCTCTTCCGCGAGCGTGCCAGCGCGCGTGGACGGGCGATGGTCCGACGAATTGATCATGGCGGACCGAATGACATATATGAAGGTAATCTGTAAAGGCTATCTGCGTAGGTGGCCTGAACAAAATGACGTGAGCGCCGCGGCGGTGAAGGTATGGAGCTCGCGCGCGGCGGAGCCGTCGTGCGGCATGGCGTCGCGCCGATGCCGTATGGTCAGCATCGACAATGAGCAGATGCGCTTATTGTCGGGCGTGTTCCGACGACGACGTTGCTGTTCCTGTTCACGAAAGCGTCGCAACTCGATCGCGCCTGCTCTTAGAACGATTCAACACTAGAGCTATTCAAGTCCACACACGGTTCTCTTTACTCGCAGCCGCTGGTAGATGCGCCAACGTCGATACTGTGACTTGGAAGTGAATCGAAAGTGCGTGCCCTTGTGGATGGCCCTCGCGCCAGAGGTCATCGAAATCGCGCCGGCAGGAGCCGTGCAAGTCTTCTCATCGGGGCGGCCGTGCTGCTCGCCGAATACCCACTGAGCATCACCGTCGCGCAGGCGCAAACGGCGCTGCCGCCGGTGAATGTGGATGCACCGACCCAGCGGCCGAAACCGTCGCGCGCTTCGCGGCAGTCTCAACGAAGGACACAGGCGGTTCTGCGCCGCAGCCCAACGGCTGTTCCACCCGCAGCCCCGACACTGTCCGAACGGGCTGCGGCAGACGCGGTGGCACAACAGGCAGCAAGGCTCGGCTATCGCGCGATGCCGAGCGCGTCCACGCTGCGTTCGGGCGCATCGCCGCTCGATACCTCGCAATCCGTCAACGTCGTGCCGGCGCAGGTCCTCAAGGACCAGTTGCCGCGCAACATCGACGATGCACTGGTCAACATCAGCGGCATCACCCAAACCAATACGCTCGCAGGCACTCAGGACGCGGTGATCCGCCGCGGCTTCGGCGACAACCGCGACGGCTCGATCATGCGCAACGGCATGCCTTTGGTGCAAGGGCGCAGCCTGAACGCCGCGGTCGACAGCGTGGAGGTGCTGAAAGGGCCGGCTTCGCTGCTCTACGGCATCATGGACCCCGGCGGCATCGTCAACACCATCAGCAAGCGTCCCGAGCTTTACCAGCATGGCTCGGTCACGCTGCTCGGCTCGAGCTACGCGAATAACCGTAACGGCGCCGACGGCACACTTGACGTCACCGGTCCGATCGGCGACGGCGGTCTCGCCTATCGCTTCATCGGCTACGGCGTAAGCGAGGATTATTGGCGCGATTTCGGCCGCCATCGCGAAATGCTGGTGAACCCGTCGCTCGCCTGGTACGGCGAGACCACGACGGTCCAGCTCACCTATGAGCACCGCGAGTTCATCTATCCGTTCGACCGCGGCACGGCCTTCGTGAACGGCGCGCCGTTGGCGATCCCGAAGACACGGCGGCTCGACGAGCCCTTCAACAATATGTGGGGCACGTCCGACCTGGTGCAGGGCTCGGTCGAGCAGAAGCTCGATGACACCTGGAAGGTCACGGCGGCCTACAGCTACAACACCGAGACCTATAGCGCCAACCAGCTCCGGATCACCGGCGTCAATGCCGCGACCGGTGTCGAGACCCGCAGCAACGACGGCACCCACAATTCGCTGAGCAACGTCAGCTACGGCACTTCCTATATGCAGGGCGACGTCTGGACCGGCGGCTTCCGCAACGAGATCCTGTTCGGCGGCGAGGCGATGTATCGCACGATCGATCGCCGCGATCTCATCCGCCAGGCGACGGCGAGCTTCAACTTCTACAATCCGGTCTACGGGCTAGTTACGCCGGGCACGACCGTCTCGGCAACCGACAGCGAGCAGACCGACAAGCTCGGCACCCGCGGCTTCTTCGCCCAGGACACGTTCCATTTGACCAGCTGGCTGTCGGCGGTCGGCGGCGTGCGCTGGATGGAATACGAGCAACTCGCCGGAAAAGGCCGGCCTGTCTTCGTCACCAATACCAACTTGTCGGGCGACAAGGTGCTGCCGCTCGGCGGCGTCATCGTCAAGCTGAACGAAGAACTCTCCTATTACGTAAGCTATACGCAGTCGTTGAAGCCGACCTCGACCATCGCGGCATTCACCAGCGGCTTTGTCGTCGACTCCACTATCGCACCCGAGGAGGGAACGCAGTGGGAGACCGGCTTGAAGTTCGACGTCAACAAGCGGCTGTCGGGCACGTTGGCGATCTACGACATCCAGAAGAAGAACGTGCTGGTACTGGATGATGTGGGCGGCGGCAAGTCAATGGGTCGGGCCTCGGGCGCGGCGCGATCGCGCGGTGTCGAGCTGGACGTCACAGGACGGCTGACTGACGAATGGAGCATGATCGGCAGCTATGGCTATACCGATGCGCGGCTGATCAACGATCCCGCATACGGCAACGCAAAGCTGCTGAACGCCGCGATGAACACGGCGTCGCTCTACCTCGTCTACGATTTCGGCGAGCGGCTTCCTGGTCGCCTACGGCTCGGCGGCGGCGCACACTATGTCGGCGACCGGCCGGGCGACTCCGCCAACACGTTCTTCCTGCCGGCCTATACTGTCGCGGATATCTTCGCGACCTACGACACCAAGGTCGACAAGGTGCCCGTGACCTATCAGTTCAACGTCAAGAACCTGTTCGACAAGGTCTACTACACGTCCACGACTGGCAACGCCCTGAACGTCGCGATGGGCGATGGTCGGCGTATCTCCTTGTCGGCAACGGTGAAGTTCTAGTGTCCGGGCCAACGATCAAGTCGGCCCTGCTCCAGGTCCATTCCATTGCGGGCCTCGTGCTCGCACTGCTGCTCTGCCTGATCGCGCTGACCGGCGTGATCATGAGCTTTGAGGACGAGATCGTCGATCATCTGAATGCCGCCATCGTGCAGGTCGCGCCACGGACGACGGCGGCGCTCTTGCCGGACGAACTGGTGTCGCGCCTAAAGGCCGTGCCGGATGCCGGCAAGGTCGCGGCCATCATGCTGTCGAGCGATCCGTCAGCCGCCGTGCACGTCCGCTTCGCGCGTGACGAGCAAGGCGGGCGGCCGTCGTCGGTCTATGTCGACCCCTATGACGGCCACGTGCTTGGTGTCCCGCGCGGCGAGGAGTTTTTTACGACCGTGCGCAGGCTGCATCGCTGGCTGCTCATCCCCGGCGATGCCAAAGGTTGGGGCCGCCAGATCACAGGCGTCGCCGCGCTGGGCCTGATCGTGATGTTCATCTCGGGTCTCGTGCTACGCTGGCCGCGCCGGGCGAGCAGCGCGAAGATGTGGCTGAAGCCGAATCTCGCGCTCAGCGGCCGTGGCCTGCATCGTTCGTTGCATGCCGTCATCGGCACCTGGGTGTTGCCGATCTATCTGGTCATGACGCTCACCGGGCTCTGGTACTCGTTCGACTGGTACAAGGACGGCGTGGTCTGGCTGCTGGCACGGCCCCACGTTGCGGCCGCGAAGATGCAGCCGAAGCAGCCGCGTCCGTCTGGCCGCGTCGAGCCGGCTCAACCGGTCGGGTTCGATCGCGCGTGGTCGACCCTGTTGCGCGAGGAGAGCGGCGGCTTTGCCAGGGCGCAGCTGATGCTCCCGGCCGGCCTGGGCACTGTGATGCGGATCCGGTCGTGGCCGAAGGATTCCACGCTGGAAAGCGTACGCGACGAATTCCGCATCGATGCCGCGACCGGCCAGGTGATCTCCGCGGAGCGCTATGCCGACAAGACGCTGGGCGAGAAAGTCATCGCGAGCGTGCTCGACATCCACCGCGGCGCGGTTCTGGGCTTTCCCGGCAAACTAGCGTTCATGATTGCCGCGGCGCTGATGCCGCTGTTCGCGATCACCGGGGTGTTCTTGTATCTGTCCCGTCGCAAGCTGCAGCGTCCAGCGCCGCCGACGCTTGGGAGGCTGGTTCCGGGTGAGTGATCCTCAACCGGAGTGGCTAGCCAAGTGCGCCACAATCGTTCAAAAGCCCATGGCCTGTCCTCACCAGGATTGATGCCATGAAGCTTTCGACCGTCACCCCCGCCGATATCCGCCGTGCGCTGCTGCTCGGCGAGGAAATTGCACTGCTCGACCTTCGGCACGAGGCGGCCTTCGCCACCGGCCATCCGCTGTTTGCGGCCAACATGGCCGCGGAGCGGATCGCGATCGAGGCAGCGGTGAGGCTGCCCCGCAGCGACGTGCCGGTCGTGCTCTTTGATGACGGCGAGGGGCTGGTGGGAGTGGGCGCCGAACGCCTGGCAGCGCTCGGCTACGGCAATGTCCGTGCGCTCGACGGCGGGCTGAAGGCCTGGCGCGCGGCCGGTTACGAGGTGTTCGAGGACGTCAATTCCTACTCGAAGGCGTTCGGCGAACTGGTCGAGGCACGTCGCCACACTCCGTCGTTCAGTGCCGACGAAGTGGCAAAGCTGATCGCGGACAAGGCCAACATCGCCATCCTCGATGTCCGCCGCTTCGACGAATACGCGACCATGAACATTCCGGGCTCGGTCAGCGTGCCCGGTGCGGAGCTGGTGCTGCGGGCCGGCCAGGCCGCGCCAGATCCAGACACCACCATCATCGTCAATTGCGCCGGCCGCACCCGCTCGATCATCGGGACCCAGTCGCTGATCAATGCCGGCGTGCCCAACAAGGTGCGGGCGCTCCGCAATGGCACGATCGGCTGGACGCTGGCGCGGCACACGCTCGATCACGGTGCTGACACGCGCGGCGCGATCGGCTCGTTCGAAGGCGGTCCGGCCAATGCCCGCGACGTCGCCTATCGCGCCGGCGTCCGCCATATCGGCGCGAACGAGATGGCGGCGCTGGTCGGCGAGACCAGCCGCACGCTCTATCGCTTCGATGTACGCGACGCCGAGGAATATACGGCCGGCCATCTCCCGGGCTTCCGCCACTATCCCGGCGGCCAGCTCGTGCAGGAGACCGACATGGCCGCCCCGGTGCGCGGCGCGCGCATTGTCCTGACCGACGACAAGGGCGTGCGCGCCGACATGACGGCGTCCTGGCTCGCGCAGATGGGCTGGGAGGTCTATGTGCTCGAAGGCGGCTATGCCGGCACGCTCGATGTCGGCCCGCCCCTCGTGCTGCCGAAGCCGGACCCCGCGCATCGCTACCGCCGGCCCTATGAAGGAACCGATATCGCCGAGCGTGCGATGCAGGCCTATCTCGACTGGGAATATGGCCTGGTCGACCAACTCCGCCGCGACGGCACACACGGGTTCTATGTGATCTGAAGTGGCGGTGCTGATCCACCGGAGTTGTACGGAGCAGCCGGGCCAGGCCTTGCCACGCCGGACGAATGATGGTCGATTTTAAGTGCGAATCAGTTTTGCGTTCTGCCCAGACATCCCGGGCCCCGGGATCCTCGCCGCGACGGACGCAAATGGCTCACGACGCCGAAACGATCGAACGACCAGCCTCGATACAGGGGGCCGCAAACGCCGCTTTCCTGCGCAACCTGCCGGCGCCGGAGCCGTCAATGGGGTCGGCCGCCTACGCCGCCCAGCGCGAGCGCGCACTCGCCTTCGATCCGCGCCGGCGCGCCAACTACGAGAAATATCTGCGCGCGCGGGCGGATCGCAAGATCGTCGACTATCTGCCGATCAAGCTCGACATCGAGAATGTCAGCCGCTGCAATTTCCGCTGCACCATGTGCCAGGTCAGCGACTGGCACAAAGGCCAGCGTGCCGCCGACATGTCGCTCGAGAGCTTCAAGGCGCTGCTCGACCGGCAATACGGCCTGATCGAGATCAAGCTGCAGGGCATGGGCGAGCCTCTGATGCAGGGCGATGCCTATCTCGCCATGCTGCGCCATGCGCGCGAGCGCGAGATCTGGGTGCGCACCACGACGAATGCGTCGCTGCTGCATTTGCGCGAGAACTATCGCCGGTTGATCGACGCCGATCCGAACGAGGTGCAGATCTCGATCGACGGCGCCGACGAGGCCACGTTCGAGAGCATCCGCCGTGGTTCGGTGTTCTCGCGCGTCATCGCCAATTGCAAGCTGATCAACGCCTATTCCCGCGAGCGCGGCGTCGATCGCACCAAGATGTGGGTGGTGGTGCAGCAGTCGAACCGGCACCAGCTGCCTGATTTCGTCGAGCTTGCGGCCGAGGCCGGCTTCACAAGTCTCGCCTTCTCGCTCGACCTCACCAATTGGGGCCAGGACAAATGGGGTGAGGCGCTGCGCGACATCGTCGCGGAGGATGCCTTCACCGAAGAGCTCTGTAACAGGTTGATGGCGCGCGGCCGCGAACTCGGCGTGCGCGTGGCGTTCTGGAACGTGACCGACAAATATAGCTGGCGCAAGACCGACAAGCTCTGCCCTTGGCCGTTCGAGCGGCTCTATGTCTCCTCCGATATGCGCACCGTTCCATGCTGCACCATCGCCAATCCTGAAGTTGTCGATCTCGGCAACGCCGAGGATCTCGTCGCGATCTGGCATGGCGAGACCTATGAGACCTTCCGCAGGGATCATCGCGAGGGCCGCATTCCCGAAGTCTGCAAGGGATGTTATCGCGAGGATGATCGCGCCTAGCCGGCGATCTCGCGGCCGTAGCGATTGATCATTGCGCCGATCTCCATCGGCTGGTAGCCGTAGCGCGCGATCGCATGCGCGCTCGAGAGCGTGAACGACGTGTTGGTCGGGGTGATCCCTTCGATTTTGGCTGACACCCCCAGCGCCAATGCAAGGCGCTCGATGGCTTCGTGGACCGTCAGCGATCCCGCGGCGCCGAGCACCGCTGAGTCGAAGCCACTCCAGGGCTCGCGGGTCAGTGCGGCCTGGACCAGTGCTGCAATGTCGTCGATATGAGCTGCGTTGTTGTAGAGCCGGTCGAGATGGAAGGCGCGTATCGGTTCGCCCGCTCGCAGCCGCGACGCCACGCCAGAGAGCCAGTTCCGATGCGCGCCCGGGCCAACGATTCCCGGCAGGCGCAGTGCCAGCGTGGAAAATTCGGCCGAGAGTTCGGCGAGCCGTTGCTCGACGATGAGCTTCGTTGCGCCATAGACGTCCGGATCGCGCACCGGTGTGGTTTCGTCGACGACGTCCTGCTCGATCCGGCCGTAGTAGGAGAGCGACGAGAAGAAAATGCAGCGATTGGTACCCCAGCGTTGGGCGGCCTCGATCAACGCAAAGCTCGCATCAATGTTGTCTCGAACCAGCGTTGCGACGCCGATGCCCGGGGCCGGCGATGTAGCAGCAATGTGCACGATGGCGTCGAACGGACCGACGAGCCGGCCCGCGTCGATTAGGTCGGTCTGGACTAGTTCCAGGCGCTTGACGTCACGCAAAGGGGCCAAAAAGCCGGTGTCGCGGCGATAAGTGCCGACGACATCGTGGCCGTTGCTCGCGAGCCGGCGCGCCACCGTGCCGCCCGAGAAACCGGAGACGCCGGTGACGAGCACGCGCATCGTCCGCCCTCAGCCGATCTTGGCCAGGATCCGTTCGGGCGACAGGCCGTGTGCCGCGAGCAGATCACTGGTCGAGCCGTAATTGTGGATGAAAGCATCTTGCAGCGTGAATGTATCGAGCCGGCAGGTGGCGCGGACGTCCCACGCGATCTGCTTCACCTGGGATGCGAGTCCGCCCTGGGGCGCGTGCTCCTCAATGACAACGACATGGCGGTGCTGCTGCAAGGACGCCGTGACGCCGTCGCGATCGAGCGGCTTGAGTGTATGCGCGGAGACCAGTGAGACCGAGCGTCCCTGCGCCGCCAGCTTGTCGGCGATCTCAACCGCCATTGCCGTGATCACGCCATAGGTGAGGATGCAGACGTCGCTGCCGCGTCGCAGGTAACGCAATTTGCCGAACTGCCAGCGCTCCGCGTTCGCCGTCAGCACGGGCTCGCCGGCCTTGCCGATGCGCAGGTAGACCGGACCGTTCTTCTGCTGCGCACACCAGCGCGTGGCCTCGATGCATTCGAGGGGATCGCAGGGCGCGAGCACCTGCATGTTGGGCAGCGCGGAGGCAATCGCGATGTCCTCCTGGGTGTGATGCGTGCCGCCCAGGGTCGAATAGATCACGCCCGCGCCCATGCCGACCACGGTGACCGGCAGGTTCTGGTAGCAGAGATCGTCACGGATCATCTCGAATGGACGATAGAGGCTGAAGGTCGCAATCGTGTAGGCGAAGGGCTGGCAGCCCTTTAGCGCCAGGCCGGCGGCGATGCCGATCATCGACTGCTCGGCGACGCCGACATTGATGAAGCGTTCAGGGTACTCGCTGGAGAATTTCCCCATGCTGCCGGCCGGCGAGATGTCGGCGACGACGATATAGACGTCGGGATTGGCGGTCGCTTCCGCGTACAGCGTCTCGGAAAAGGTGTTTCTCACGCCTGTGTCTCCAACTCGCGGATCGCCTGGGCATATTCGTCCTTGTTGGGCGCGCGGTAATGCCAGATCGGCGCGTTCTCCATGTAGCTGACGCCCTTGCCCTTGGTCGTGCGCGCCACCACCATCAGCGGCCGGTCGCCCTTGCGCAATGATACGGCCCGGAAGATCGCTGCAGAATCGTGGCCATCTATCTCGGCAGTCTCCCAGCCGAACGCGTCAAACTTCGCAGTCAACGGGTAAAGCGAGGGATGGGTCTCGGAGGTGCGTCCGAGGCTTTGAAAGTCGTTGTTGTCGATGAAGGCGACGATGTTGGTCAGCTTCAGCGAGGACGCCATCAGCACGGCCTCCCAGGTCGATCCCTCCTGGGTCTCGCCGTCGCTGAGCACCGTGTAGATCATCCCGTCGCGACGCTTGCCGCGTTCGGCCAGCGCCATGCCCACCACCATCGACAGCCCGTGGCCGAGCGAACCGGTCGAGGCCTCGATGCCGGGATTGCCGTAATCCGGATGCACGCCGAGGCGGCCGTGCGGCGTGCAATAGGCGTCGAGGTCGGCCCGCGAGAGGACGCCGAGCTCCTCCAGCACGACATACTGGATCATGCAGCCATGGCCTTTCGACATCAGGAATGTGTCGGGCGAGGACAGGCCGGGCTTGCGCATCAGCGCGTTGTAGATGGCATCGACGATCTCGGTGCAGGAGAAGGCGCCGCCGATGTGGAGCGCCGAGACGCGCTGCGAAATATCGAGGATGCGCCGGCGGTAGCGCTGGCAGCGCGTACGCGCCGCTCTTGCATCGAAGCTGGCTTGGGTCATGACAGCGTCCTCGTCCTACTCGATGATCGTCCAGAAATAATCGCCGGTATAGCCGGCTTCATTGAACAGCGCGATCCAGCCTTCGGGATAGTCGTGGAAGCGGGCAGTGAGCACCCACTCCTCGAGGACCGCCTTCTGCTCAGGCGTGCGATAGGAATCGACCTGCACGAACGCACGTCCGCCCGAGACGCGCTGGATTTCCTGCAGCGCCTGGATACATCCGGTGCGGTCGAGATTGTGAATGGTGTTGAGCGAGATCGCACACTTGAAGCTGTTGTCGGGGAACGGCAGTTCCAGCGCGTTGCCGAGATGCAGGCGGCCGATCGTCTCCGCCTCGCAATGCATCAGCGCGTAGCGGGAAATGTCGAGGCCGAACGCTTCCAGCCCCGGACAGGCGATCATGAAATCCTTGACCAGAAAACCCTTGGCGCAGCCGATGTCGAGCACGCGGTCCCCGGGCTTCAGCGAGAAGTGCTCGATGAAATCGCGCGCCACCGGCACCCAGCGTCCGTCATAGCGATAGCCGCCATAGCCATACTCGCGCGGACCGTCGAAATAGGTCTCGCCATATTCACGGGAAATGCGGATGTGCTCCTCGGTCTTGGCGGTGGCGCGCGCGGAGAGATTGCGCTTGCCGCGCGGCAGTTTGGAGAGGAGATTCACTTCAGGCATAGGCATCATCCAGTTCGTGTCACGACGCTCGCGCGCCGAGCGTGCGATAATCAAGCCCGGCCGCGCGCGCGGCCGTGGCATCGAGCACGCGATAGGGATCGAGGACCAGCCGACCACGCATGAGGAGCGCTAGATCGGCGGGCGCGAGGTCACGGAATTCCGGCCAGGGTGTCATGATCGCGAGCGCATCGACGTCGCGCGCCGCTTCGAGCGCGTTCGATGCGGCCGTCAGGTTCGGGTGCCGCGCGGCGGAGGCGGGCACCGCGGGGTCGAACGCGCGCATGGGACACACCGCGAGCTGTGCGATCAGCGCCAGCGCCGCCGAGTTCTTCACCGAATGCGTGTTTTCCTTGTAGGCGAGGCCAAGCACGCCGATCCGGGCCTGCGGCGACGTTGCCAGCAGCGCTTCGTTCAGCTCGCGCAGCGCCCAGTCCTTGCGATGGATGCTGTTGGCGACGATGGCGCGGATCATGCCGGCATCAGTGCCGTGCTGGTCCGACAGCCGCATCACGGTGGCGAGATCGCGCTCGATATTGCCGCCGGCGAGCCCAAGACCCGGCGCGAGATAGGCATAGGGGCCGATGCGCGCGTCGAGCTTCAACGCAGGCCCAATCTCGGACCAGTCCGCGCCGACGCGTTCGCAAAGTTCGGCGAGCGTGTTGGCGGTGGTGACGGACGCCGCCAGCGCGCAGTTGATGGAGATCTTTGCAAGCTCGGCGCTCTCCAGCCGCATCGACAGCAGCGGGCAGCCGAAGGATTCGAGAAAGGTTTGCCAGGCGGGCGGCAATGGGGCGTCCGGATCGAGGCAGCCGAGAATGAAGCGCTCAGGCTTTGTGGCGCGCTCGACCGCGCGGGCGAACACCAGCGTCTCGACCTGGTACAGGATAGTCCGGCCGGGACGCTGTCTTGCCCGTGTAAAACCCGGCGGCACCTGGCTGAGGATGACGATAGTGGCATCGTCGCGCGTATTCGCGAGCACGATGTCGAGCAGAGTGTCGATGCCGCTGAGATCGCTGACGCCGAAGCCATCGGTCGGCACATCAGGTGCGACATAGACGAGATCGCAGGCGCGCAGCGCTGCCGCATCCGCAGAGAAATTGATGCGGTCACGATGAGAACGCAGGAGATCGTCGAGGCCGGGCTCGCGGACCGGCAGTTCGCCGGCGGTGATGCGAGCAATCAGGGATGCATCTGCATCGACGCCGAGCGTCGCAAAACCCTGGGCGGCTGCTGCGATCGCCGAGCAAAGGCCCAGATGGGTCATTCCGGCATAAGCGATGCGGGGACGGGTCATGCAGCGTTCCCCGCCTGAATCTCGCGGCCGAGCCGAGTTAGCGCGCGATGCAGCCAGATGTCATTCGAGAGATCGGTTTCCGTGCGTGCCTCGCAGAGCTGCTTGAAATGCGCATATTCCAGTGCCCAGGTTGGATCGTCCTGCACCAGGATCTGGCTCTCCTCCGGCGGCCGGCCACTCGGCAGCACGCGGGTGCGGTGAATAAAACTGCTCGGACCCCATTTGCACAGCGATTCGATATGCGCGGAGCCATGCTCGGCGAAGACGTCACAGGTGAAATAGTTGCGCCAGGACAGCAGCGTCATTTCGAGCTCGATCTGCGGGCGCCCCTCGGCGGCGATCACCACGTGATCCGGCGCGCGGTTCTCGAACCGTTCAGCCGAGACGATGCGAAAGCCGTCGGCGACGTCGCCGAACCAGAAGCGTACAGTGTCGAGCAGATGCGAGCCGAGATCGCCGAGCACGCCGTCGCCGGTGTCGCGCCAGGCCGAGTTGCGCACCAGGCGCGCGGTGCCGTTACCGTAGAACATGCGGCAGCGATAGACCGAGCCGAGCCGGCCGGATAGCAGCAGGTCGCGCATCCGCACGAAATGCGGCTCGAAGCGGTGATTGTAGGCGGTGACGCACAGCGCACCGGTCCGGCGGGCGAGCGCTTCGAGCGCGCGAAAATCGTCGCCGTTTGCGGCAAACAGCGGCTTCTCCACCAGCACGTGCTTGCCGCGCTCGAGCAGATGGCGCAGCAGCCCGATTTTGGGGGAATCAGGTGTGCAGACGATGGCCGCATCGAAGCGATCGATGGGGACGTCTTCGAGGCGGCGCCAATTGGCCTCCGGCGCAACCGGATCGACGATCCCGACCGCGTCCTCGCCCGCCACCTTGAAGCGCTTGTGGCCCTGAATCCCGTACCCGACAACGATGACTTTCATCGCGGCCTCAGCGGTACTGCGCCTGCCGCTCAAGACGGTCGATCTTGTCGAGGATGTCGTTCGGGGCGGTCGGGACGTTGCCCTGGTGCTCGCAGGCAACTGCGGCCGAGAGCGAGCCGAGCACGGCGGCGATCACGGCGTTGCCGGTGAGGTACATCGCGGGTGCGGCATAGGCGAGCAGCGCGTCGCCGGAGCCGACGGCATCGACGACGTTGTCGGCGAAGCTGTCGACGGCGAAGAAGGAGCGGACGTCCTCGTCGCTCTTGGGCTCGCCGCGGAAGGCCATCAGGCCGCGCGGACCCAGCTTGAGCAGCAGCGTCTTGCAGTGCGCCTGGCGGTACAACTCGGTGCCGAGCGGGCGCACCACCGAGTCCTGGTCGCCGAGCGCGAACCGCGCCTCGCGCTCGTTCGGCGTGATCAGGTCGAACCCCTGGAACTCGAGGATGTTGCCCCAGCGGCTCGCGACCTGCGAGTCGGCAACCCGGAAGGCGGTCTTCGGGATCGCCTTGACCAGATGCGGAATGGTCTCGCGGTTGAAGATGCCGTGGCGAAAATCCGTGAACACGACGATGTCGGCCGGCACCGACGCGATGCGATCGATCAACGTGCGGCGAATGCGCTCGGGGATCGGGCTGTTGTCGACGCGGTCGACCTTGAGCAGGTGGTGGCCGGCCGCGACGATGACGTCCTTGTTGGTCGTCGGCCGGTTCGGGTCGACGACTGCGTGGAAATCGATGTTGGTGGCCCCGAGGTCCTGCTTGACGAACTCCGCGGTTGCGTCATCGCCGAGCACGGTAGAGAAGGTCACTTGCGTGCCGGCGCTGGCGAGATGCTTGGCGACGATGCCGGCGCCGCCGACGAAATCCTGTTTCTCCTCGAAGCGCACGCTCATGGTCGGCGTCTTGGTGCCGCCGCCGATCACGGCGCAGCGCGTATAGGTGTCGACGATGGTGTCGCCGATCACGTGGACGCGCAGATCGTGGAAGCGGTCGAGCACGCCGCGCAGGCTGTCGAAATCGAGATGCTCGGCATAGAGCAGCGTCAGCAGCTTCTCGGTCGCGATCGAGGGCGGCGCCGTCTCGATGATGTGCGAGGACGAGAACACGATGTCGCCTGGCGTGAAGATCAGCTCGCCGCCATAGGCCTCGACCGCCTCCTTCTCTTCGGCGGTGCGCGGATGCAGCCCGGCCGCGGTGTATTCGTAACCCTTGGCGAAGATGTCGGGCTCGATCAGGCGGATGTTGTCGATCGGCGTCGGCTTCGGATCGATCATCACGTAGTCGACCGCTTCGAGCGCGGCGAGGTTGAAGGCGCGGAGCTCCTGCGGCACGAAGGGGCGGAAATTCGCCTTCAGGATATGCGCGTCCGCCGTCAGGCTCGCGATCAGGATGTCGCCCTTGCTCTTGGCGTAGAGCAGGTGGCGGACATGGCCGGGATGGACGACGTCGAACGTGCCGTGGCACATGATGACTTTGCGGACGCGCGGGCGGCGGCCGATCAGCGCGGCGATCTCGGCCGCGCTCTTCAGCTTGTGGCTCACCATGCGATGCGTCGCATCGTCCATCATGCCGGCGCTCCCTTGGTCGCCAGGGCGTTGAACCACGCCGAGGTCGCCGCGGCAATGCTATCAGGGTTCCACAGCGGCGCATCGCGCCAATAGTCGATCTCGGCGAGGATACGGCGGACGCCTTCCTCGAAGCTCACCTTTGGCTCCCAGCCGAGCTCGCGGCGGATCTTTGCAATGTTGGCGAAGGTGCTATCAGGTTCGCCCGGGCGCTTGGGGATATGGATCACGGGGCCGCCGAGCAAGGCGACCAGATGGTTGACCGATTGCGGATTGCCGGCGCCAAGGTTCCAGATCTCACCCGTCAGCCCGGTCTCGCCGGCGCGCAGGAACGCCTCGGCGACGTCGCTGGCATAGACGAAATCACGCGTCTGGGTGCCGTCGCCGACCACGGTGAAAGGCTTGCCGGCGAGCTTCTGCCGCAAGAATACGCCGAACACCGCGCCATAGGCGCCCGAGGTGCGCGAGCGCGTGCCATAGGCGTTGAAGATGCGGATGACGTTGACCGGCAGCTTGTACACGGTGTGCCAGTGCAGCACCGCCTGCTCACCCTGGTATTTGCTCAGTGCGTACGGATATTGCGGCGAGATCGGATGGTCCTCGCGGGTCGGCGTCGCCGCCAATCCATAGCAGGAGGACGATGCCGCATAGACGAACTTGCGCACCTGGGCCTGGCGTGCGCATTCCAGCACCTGCGCGGTGCCCTGCACATTCACCGACATGTAGTCGAGCGGGGACTCGATCGACGGCACGATGTCGCCGATGCCGGCGAAGTGAAACACGCTGACAACATCGCGAAACAGCGCGCCGCCCGGTTGTGCATCACGGATGTCGCCGCGCTCGAAGGCGAGATCGGTATTGCCGGCATGCGCGGCGAGGTTGGCCTCGCGGCCGCCGATGAGATTGTCGATCACGCGCACCCGGTAGCCACGCGCCAGCAACAGCTCGACCATGTGGCTGCCGATGAAGCCGGCGCCACCTGTCACCAGTGCAGTCGGACGCGCACTCATCGGGCCCCGAGCTTCTTCATTGTGCGGACGTTGTAATACCAGTCGTCGTCAAAGCTGTTCGGTAGGAGGTGATTGACGAAGGCGCGGGCGAGGTCGCGCATCGCGTCCTCGATCGACCGTGCCGGCGCGTAGCCGAGCACGCGGCGGATCTTGTCGGAATTGACGTGGTAGGAGCGGTTATCGTCCGACGGCGTGGTGACGATGCCGATGTCGCGGCGGCCGTTCGTCTCGACGACGGATTTCACCATGCTGGCAAGATCGGCGATCGAGTGGTTCTCGAAGCCGATATTGAAGGTCTCGCCGTGGATCTTGTCGTGCGGCGCGGTCAGCATCAGCCTGTAAGCGTCGACCATGTCCTCGATATGCAGGTTGGGCCGCATCTGCTTGCCGCCGAACACGGTGATGACGCCCTTGTTCACGGCGTGGTTGGTCAGGATGTTGACGGAGAGATCGAGCCGGGTTCGCGGGCTGTAGCCGCAGATCGTCGCCGGGCGCACCGTCACGCAGGTGAAATCATCGGCCTTGTGCTTCCACAGTAGCGGCTCGCACATGCCCTTGAACTTGTTGTAGAGCGTCAGCGGCACCAGGGGGTGTTCTTCGGTCACGTCGGGCGCGTCGCTGACACCATAGACCGAGCTGGTCGAGCAATAGACGAAGCGCTTCACGCCGGCCTTGCGCGCCGCGACCACCAGCGGCTCGAAGCAATCGTAGTTGATGGTCTTGGAGAGGTTCTCGTCGAGCTCGAAGCTGGCATCGTTGGAGATGCAGGCGAGATGCAACACGGCATCCTGGCCCTTGAGATACGTAGCGAGCTTGGTGGTGTCTCGGATGTCGCCCTGCTCGACGCGCAGGTTCGGATGGTTCGGCAGCCGCGAGCCGAAGAACAGGAGGTCGTAGACGGTGACGTTGTAGCCGTCGGCGAGCAGGCGCGGGACCAGGACATGGCCGACATATCCGGCGCCGCCGGTGACGAGGACGTTCTTGAGCATTGCAATCCGGTGTCGTTAACGATCGATACGACCGACCACGCGCTTTCGGGCCGGCTTGCGCGGCGACAGCTCGTAGCCGGCTGCCAGCGCGTCATTGCGGAACATCGCGACGGTCTCGCGCGAATAGATGTCGAGATCCTTGCCGACCAGGTCGAATTTCTTGAGGAGGTCGGCGGAGAGCGTGATGATGTGGCAGCCGATGGCGTCGGCCTGGAACAGATTGAGCAACTCGCGCGGGCTTGCCCAGAGCAGTTGCGCGGCCGGGCGGTCCGACAGGATGTCCAGCGCCTCCGACATCATCGCGACGGGATCGCGTCCGGTGTCGGCGATGCGGCCGGCGAACACCGAGACGATCGCCGGCGTGTCGGCATCGAGCACGTCGCGGACGCGCTCGACTTGGCTCAGCGTGAGAATGGCAGTAACATTGACCTTCACGCCTTCGCGTGCGAGCTCGGCGATGGCAGGGCCGCAAAATTCGCCGCGGGTGGTCGTCACCGGAAGCTTCACATAGACATTCGGTCCCCACGAGGCGATCTCGCGGGCTTCGTGGGTGATGGTGGCGAGGTCGTCGCCCAGCACCTCGAAGCAGATCGGCCGGTCGCGCACCATCTGCAATGCCGCGCAGCCGAAGGTGCGGTAGTCGCCGACGCCTGCCGCACGCATCAGCGAAGGGTTTGTGGTGAAACCCTTGATCCGCGGATCGAGCGACGTGCGCTGGATCGTTGCGAGATCCGCGCCGTCGCCGAATATCTCGATATTGAGCGCGTCGATGCTCGGTGCGTTCATGTTGCGTAAGCCCCCTTCAGCCTGTTGCCCGCCGGATCCATCTCACGCGGCCCAGCGCGGCCAAGTCACACCCCTCCGCATTTGCGCCGGACGCGTTTCGCGCCGTGCAAACAGGACGACTCACGCACGACGCAACATTACGCCTCCAGGAGTCCCCGAACCAGCGCCTCACCATTTGGTGGCGCTGCGCTGCAGCTTCGGATGCGAGACCAGGCAATGCCAAACTACCGCCTGGAACGCTTCGGCATGCGGCGTGACACGTTGCTCTGCCGCGGTGGGAATCACGACGACGACGTCACCGGCCTGCTTTGCATAGCCGCCGTCCCGTCCGACGATGCCGAGCACGCGCGCCTCGTTCGCCTTTGCCGCCTTCACTGCAGAGACGATGTTGGGGCTGACATTGCGTTCGAGATTCCCGCCGCCGACCGAGAGAACCAGGATAGCGTCGCGAGATCCGATGCGGCTGATCCGCAGCCATTCCACAAACACGCTCGGCCAGCCCTCGTCATTGGTGCGGGCGGAGAGTTCCGAGACGTTGTCGGTCGGTGCGTAGGCCTCGATGCCGCACAGCTTGCGGAAGTCGTTGACGGCGTGGCTCGCATTCGCCGCACTGCCGCCGACGCCGAGGATGAACAGCCGGCCGCCGCGCTCGCGCAAAGCCACGAGCTCGTCGCAGAGCGCCTCGATCTCGCCTGCCGGCAGGGCCTGCGCGATATCGCGGACCTCTCGCAGGTATTGGGCGACGTGTTCCACCTTCGCAACCGGCCTCGTTTGTGCTTCGTCGAGCCCGGTGTGCGGGCCAGCCGGCGAATCACCGCTGATCTGGTTATCCCGCTGCGAATCCCGACACACGTTCAAAACCGCCGCAATTCGCGTCACCGTAGTCTTACTGTGTCCGCGTATTGCTGATCCATGTCCGTGTTCTGAGTCGATTCGGGGCTGCCTAACGATAGGCCGAGGGCAGTTATCAACAGGTCATGCGCAGGAACGGCCCCGTTCTGCGCCAATTGGCTGCTGCGAACGGCTGCTGGCCTTGATCGGTGGCTTGCTTAAGCTATCAGGCGCTGATTCCATCCCGGCGCGGCAGAGGCGGGCAGGGGTGGAACGCGAATGACCTCCAGCCGGTGAAGCGCCATGAGCAGCGATCGTGCCGACGATTTTCCCGCAGGTCCTGCGACCGGGATCAGGACGCTCGCCCGCGAGCCCTGGGTCGAGATCGCCGACGGTGCCGCGCTTGCGACTTGGTCGGCGGAGGACGAGATCCGCTACAACCAGCAAAACCGGCAGAGCGAGAAACTGAAATTCTTCCGCCAGGTGTTCGATTTCCTGAAGGAGAACGAGATCGCGGGCGACTATCACGAATATGGCTGTCACCGCGCACGCACCTTCCGCATGGCCCTGACGGAGGCGCGGCGCAAGAATCTCCACGACATGGCGTTCTGGGCGTTCGACAGCTTTGCCGGCCTGCCTGCGCCGGAAACCGAGACCAGCGTCGGCAAATGGACGCAAGGCGCGCTCGCGACCTCCGAACAGGAGTTTCTGCGCCTGATCGGCGAGCACGGCATCTACATGGACAAGGTGCACACGGTGAAAGGCCTCTACGGCGTTTCACTTACGCCTGCGCTGAAGCAGCAATTCGCCAGCAGCGGGCGCAAGATCGCGCTCGCGAACATCGACTGCGACCTGTATGAATCCGCTGTCCCCGTGTTCGACTTCATCGAGCCGCTGCTTCAGGCCGGGTCCGTGCTCTACATCGACGACCTCTTCGTCGGCAATCGCGGCAATCCCGGCACAGGTCTGGCGAAAGCCTTTGTCGAGTACCGCCAGCGCTCACGCTGGCGCTTCGTGCGCCATCTCGACATCGGCTGGTGGGGGAGGTCCTACATCGCATCCGACGCCGAGTCGGATCTGATCTGATCTGCCTTACGGATCGAACAGGCTGACGATCAGACCAGGTGCGTCCGGGCCCGGCGCGCGCAGCGTGTAGACGGGGCCGTGAAATCCCATCGCTGCGATTTTTCGTGCGATCTCGGCGTCATGCAGATAGGCAGCGACTACGATGGCCGCCATGCCGGCGAAGCGTTCGGCGCGCGGCGGCTCGATGGTGATCTCGCCGGCAGGGCCGTAAACGCAGCGTCCTGCATAGGCGGCGGTGTCGTCGAAAACTGCGGCGAACGGCGTGTTCTCCTGGTAGAGGCCGAGCAGTGCCTGCGCATAGGCATTGGCGCCGTAAAGTGCGATCGGACCGTCGATCGCGGCGAGGCGCTGAGCTCCCCGCACGCGCCGTTTGGCCAGCGCCGCGGCGAATGCTGCAGGCGAAATATAGGATGATGCGCGGGCCTCACGCGCGAGCGGTTCTGCCGCGCGCAGCAGGAAACCCATGTCGTGGCCCTGCTTGATGTCAAAGACCTCCGCGACTGCAAAGCCGGCGCGTGCAAGCAGCAATTCCATCTCGGCACGGCGATAGTAGTGCACGTGCGGGTAATGGAAATCGACGATCGAATGGCGCAGCAGGATGTCGTCGGCACTGGGCATCTCGAGGTAGGCGGTGCCGTCATCCGCAAGGCTTGCGCGCAACGCGGTGAGAAACGGCGCGGGATCCGGAACGTGCTCGATGACCTGGCGGCAGACCACCGCATCGAAGCGGCGGCCGGCCAGCGCCGTGATTGGAAACATCGCGCGATGTAGCGTCACGCCGGTGCCGACAAAGCGCTCCGGCTGAAGCGCGCGGCTCGGTTCGACCAGATCGACGCGCGCCGATCGACGCGCGAGCGCCAGCGACAGTGCGCCGCCGCCGCCGCCGACCTCGAGCACGGCGGGTGATGGTTTCAGATGCCGCATGATCAGCGCAGCGGTCTCATCCACGGCGGCGATCATGCCCGGGCTCACGGGTTCGTTGGTCAGGACCAGCGCGCCATAGAGCTCGTCGGCCGCTTCGGTGTCGAAGGCGAGGTTGAAGAGATGTCCGCAGCCACTGCACGCGGCAACGTCCAGATTGCCGAAGCCACTTGCAATGTCGGCCATGCCGGCCGGGCGGACCGCATGCATCGGCGTGCGTGCCACCGACCAAATCGTGTCCGCATCGCCCGATCCGCAGACGACGCAGCGATGCGGCGTGGCGGCGGGCTTATTCATCTAGCGCCAGGCCTCGATCGGCACCGGATGGTCGCGGCCGCCCTCGGCGATCTGGCGCGCCATCACCATCGACTGCTCGAGGCAGTCGTCGATGTCGAGGCCGTAGCGATAGCTGCCGGCGCGGCCGATCGAATAGACGTGGTCGGGCATCAGCGCATAATACTTGCGCGCGAGTTCCTGCTCGGACTTGAACGGCAGCGGATAGTGCTTGCCGTTGTGCGAGGGGATCTCCATGCCGACGAGGCTGGTCGGCGATTTGTGATGCGTGAACTTCTTGTATTCGACAAGCCGCGTGAACGCCTCGTCATTGGCGTAGTAGAGGAAGTAGACGTGCTCGGGGAAGACGTGCTCTGTCGGCAGCACGATCTTGTGGAAGTCGCGGCCGATGAAGGCAAGCTCGCCATGGCAGCGGCCGAACGGCTCGTCCGGCGAGATGGTCGAGATGATGACGTCGTAGCTGTGCTTCTCGCCGCCGAACCAGACCGCGCGCCCCGGCAGATCGTACTGCTCGATGCGTGTCGACAGCAGCACGCGTGCGCCTTCGGTCGCGACGTCGAAGTAGCGGTTGTAGCCGTCCTCCGCGTGCGGATAGGCCGACCATGCAGTGTCCCATGCGGCGCGCGAGCCGCTCTTGATGGTGACGCCCTTCGGCGACCAGTTGAACGTGTCGATGCGCTTGTTGTCGTCGACCAGCCACATCTTCTTGTTGTACTTGTCGATCAGCTTGTCATAGAGCGTCTGGCCGACCGAGCCGACCCAATATTCCTCGAGGTTCTTGGCTTCCGCGACGCCGCGTGCCGACTGCCGCTCCGTGGCGATCTTCGCGCTATCAGGCATCCGCGCGATGTCGTCCTCGTGGATCGGATAGTTGTAGAAGGCGTTGTCGCGCTCGACATAGGTGATGAACTGGTGGTCGGCGCAGGAGCGCAGCGGCACGATCGCATCCATGTAGTCGTAGACGGCGCGGTTCTGGGTCAGGAAGTGGCGCGGGCCGAACGTGTAGGGGTGGCCGCCATACCAGAAGGTGCGCACGCCGGCGCCGAGGAACGGCGCGGCCTCGACGATCGTGACGTCCCAGCCGCCCAGCTTCATGAGCTGATGCGTCGCCGCGCAGCCGGCGATGCCGCCGCCGATCACCAGAGCTGTCTTCATCCGTCCGGTCCAGTCCCCATATGAATCGACAAGGTGCGAATCGAGATCATGCCGGTATCGGCGAACGGCCGGACCGCGTCAATCGGGCTGGCCGGCTTGTCCGTGTTTCGCCGGATGAGCCACACAGAATGCGACGGCTTCGCCGACGTCGGCGAACATCCGGTCGGGCACCGGCGGCGCGCGGTCCGGATAGCGCTCGACATCACGGCAGGCGTATCCTGTCCGCACGCCATAGCTCGTCAGCCCCATCGCGTGCCCCGCGCCAATATCGCGCAGGCTGTCGCCGATCAGCGGAGAGCGGCCGAGATCGATGCCGAAATCGGCAATTGCCCGGCGCAACAGCAATGTTCCGGGCTTGCGGCACTCACAGGCGATTTGGAATTCGGGCGCGCCGCCCGGCGTCTGCTCCGGATGATGCGGGCAGAAATAGATGGCATCGACGATACCCCCGTCCTGGGCCAGCAATTCACGGAGCCTTGCGAAAATCGTCTCTAGGCCGGTGAGCGTGACAAAACCCTTCGCCACCTGGGCGCGGTTGGTGACGATGATTGCGAGGTAACCTGCCTCTCGTGCGGCCCGCACGGCCCGGCCTGCGCCCGGGATCAGCCTGATATCGTCCGGTCCCAGCACGCCATGGCCGCCGGGCTCCTCGTTCAGCACGCCGTCGCAGTCGAAGAAGATGGCTGGGCGCATGGGCGTTCCGGTGGGTTTGCTATGCTTGTAGTGCGTAGTGCTGAAGGAGCGAAGCGAAATCCGGGTTTCATGCCTATTGTGCTGTGCATCGTCCGCGGTCTATGTGCTCAGGCAAAGCCGCCATTCCAGGAGATTGTATGCCAGCCCCAGGCCAAAGCCCTGAGCGGAGCGCGAAGGCGCTGCTGCTTGAAGGTGTCAACGACAGCGCCGTGGATCTGTTCAAAAGTGCGGGCTTCGCCAATGTCGAGCGCCTGACCAAGGCGCTGGATGGCGAGGCGCTGCGCCAGGCGCTGAAGGGCGTGTCGCTGCTCGGTATCCGATCGCGCACCCAGATCACCGACGAGGTGCTGGCGGCCGCCGACGGGTTGCTCGCGGTCGGTTGCTTCAGCGTCGGCACCAACCAGGTGGATCTGCTGGCGGCGCGCAAGCGCGGCATCCCCGTCTTCAACGCGCCGTTCTCCAACACGCGCAGCGTTGCCGAACTCGTGATCGGCGAGATCGTGATGCTGCTGCGGCAGATCTTTCCGCGCTCGGTGTCGGCCCATGAGGGCGGCTGGGACAAGTCCGCGGCCGGCAGCCGCGAGGTGCGCGGCCGCACGCTCGGCATCATCGGCTATGGCAATATCGGCTCGCAGCTCTCGACGCTTGCCGAGGCGATGGGCATGCGCGTGATCTATTACGACCGCACCGACAAGCTCCGTCACGGCAACACCGAGCCGGTTGAGAAGCTGAACGAGCTGCTGGCGCAGAGCGACGTTGTCAGCCTGCACGTCCCGGAGACGCCGGAGACCGCGGGCATGATCGGCGAGAATGAGCTGCGCGCGATGAAGCCGGGCTCGTTCCTGATCAACAACAGCCGCGGTACCGTGGTCGATCTCGATGCGCTCGCGGGCGCGCTGCGCGACGGCCACATTGCGGGTGCTGCCATCGACGTGTTTCCGGTCGAGCCGTCGTCGAACTCGGAGCGCTTCAAGAGCCCGGTGCAGGGCCTCAACAACGTCATCCTGACCCCGCATGTCGGCGGCTCGACCGAAGAAGCACAGGAGCGTATCGGCGGCGAGGTGGCGCGCAAGCTGGTCGACTATTTCATCACGGGTTCGACAATGGGCGCGGTGAATTTCCCGGAGGTGCAGTTGCATTTGCGACCCTCCGGTGCGCGCTTCAGTCACGTCCATCGCAACGTGCCGGGCATGCTGCGCCGGCTGAACGAGGTCTTCCTCCAACGCGACATCAACATCGCCGCGCAATACCTGGAGACCGCCGGCGACCTCGGCTACGTCGTGCTCGATGCCGATCTTAACGGTGCGGATTCGGGCGCCTTGCTCGCGCAGATCCGCGCGCTCGAAGGCACCGTCGGCGCGCGGCTGGTGTTCGAGCACTAGTCTAGTGCGTGCCGCCACCGGTGGCCGCCTTCACCCGCCGCGTCAGCGCCACCGCGATCGCGGCGAGCACCAGCACCGCGCCGATGACGGCGAACGCGTCGGAATAGCCCATCACCAGCGCCTGGCGCTTCACGGTCTTGCCCAGCGCGATGATGGCCTGCTCGCGCGCGGCGTTGGGGTCGGGCACGCCATGGGCGACGAAGTAGTCCGTCATCTGCGCGAGGCGGGTGCGGACTTCCTCGCGGCCGAGCATGACCGATTGGCCGATGATGTTGGAGTGGAATTGCTCGCGCTTGGTGATGATGGTGGCGAGCGTTGCGGTGCCGATCGCGCCGCCGAGATTGCGGAACATGTTGCTGATGCCGGAGGCCGCGGCCGCGTCCTGCGGCGCGATGCCGCCCGTCAGCACCGAGGTCAGCGGCGTCAGCACCATGGCCTGGCCGACGGCGCGCACGATGTTCGGGATCCAGAGCTGGTCGCCGGCATAGTCGGGCGACATCGCCGTGTTCATGAAGCAACTATAGGCGAAGATGAGGAGCCCGGTGATCGCGATGTAACGCGTGTCGAAACGCTGCATCAGTTTCGGGATCAGCGGGATCAGCACGAGTTGCGGCAGGCCGGTCCAGGCCAGCACATTGCCGATCTGCTCGGCATTGTAGCCCTGCGCCTGGCCGAGATAGGCGGGCAGGATATAGACCGAGCCGAACAGCGCGAAGCCGACCATGGTCATCGCGATCGTGCCGAAGCCGAAATTGCGCTGTTTCAGCAGGCGCAGGCGGATCAGCGGCTTCTCGATGTTGAGCTCGATTGCAACGAACAGCGTCAGGCTGACGGCCGCAATGACCGCCAGCTTGACGATGAAGGGCGAGGAAAACCAGTCGTCCTTGTTGCCTTCCTCGAGCACGGCTTGCAGCGCCGAGAGGCCGATCGCCATGGTGAGGATGCCGGCCCAGTCGCCGTCCTTCAAAAGGTCAAGCTGCATCTTCTGCCGTTCCAGCGTCAGATAGAGCGCGGTGACCATCACGGCGGTCGGGACCACGTTGACGAAGAAGATGGTGCGCCAGCCATAGGTTTCGGTGAGATAGCCGCCGATGGTCGGGCCGATCGCCGGGGCAAAGGTCACGGACAGCGCGAAGATCGCGAGCCCCACGGGCTGCTGCGGCTTTGGCAGCTTGGTCAGCACCAGCGTGAACGCCATCGGGATCAGCACGCCACCGGCAAACCCTTGCAGGCCGCGCATCGCGATCATGGACGGCAGGTCGTGGGTGAAGGCGCAGGCGACCGAGAAGGCCGCAAACAACGTCGCACTCGCCAGCATGTAGCGGCGGAACGTGAAGACGCGGCTCAGATAGTCGGTCAGCGGGATCACGATGATCTCGCCGATCAGATACGAGGTCGAGATCCAGGAGCCGTTGTCGGCGCCGGTGCCGATGCCGCCCTCGATGTTGGCCAGCGAGGCGTTGGTGATCTGGATGTTCAGGATCGCCATGAACGAGCCGATCATCGCGGCGAGCACGGCGACCCAGACCGCGGCGCTCGCGCGGTTGGGATCAGCGGCGACGTGATTAGACGTCGCGCCCGGTGTTGCTTGCGTCGAAAGTGAGAGGCTGTTTGACATGGCACGACCCTCCGGAAACGAGTTTTGCCCTTGACGCATCGGCCGCCTTCGCGGTCGGCGCGGTCGAACGTGTTGCAATGGTGGGGATGACGGACATGCCCGGTCGCAGCGCGATGGCAGGCCCGTGTTCGTGATCGAGCGCGATCCTGACGGGGATGCGCTGCACCACCTTGGTGAAATTACCGGTGGCGTTATCAGGCGGCAGCAGCGCGAATTCCTGGCCGCTGGCCGGCGCGATGGAATCGACGTGGCCGTGCACGATCTGGCCCGGAAACATGTCGACCTCGATATCGACGGCCTGGCCGGACTTCACGTTGGTGAGCTGTGTTTCCTTGAAGTTGGCGACGACGTAGGCGCCCTCGGTCGGCACGATCGACATCAACTGCGTGCCCGCCTGGACGAACTGGCCGACGCGCAAGGAGCGATTGCCGACCACACCGTCGATCGGCGAGACGACATTGGTGTAGCCGAGGTTCAGTTCGGCCTGGTGCTGCACGGCTTCCGCGCGCGCTGCGGTGGCCTTGGCCTGTACGATCTCGGCCTTAAGCAAGTCGACCTGCTTGAGCGCCGAGGCGAGATTGGCGGTGTCGCGCTGGATCGCGGCCTCGGCGCCGGCGTTGCGCGACTGCGCCTGCTGCGCATTCTGCACGCTGCCTGAGCCGGTCGCGGCTAGATCGGTGTAGCGCTTGTTGTCTTGCGCGGCGAAAGTGAGGTTGGCCTGGTCGACGTCGAGCGTGGCGCGCGCGGCCTTGATCGCCGCCTGCTGCACCTCGATCTGCGCTTCCTTGCTGGAGATGGTGGCGTTCGCCGCCAACACGTCTGCCTTGGCCTGATCGAGTGTGACCTTGAAATCGCGATCGTCGATCCTGGCCAGCACCTGGCCGGCCTTCACATGCTCGTTATCGGCGACCAGGACACGGTCGAGATAGCCGCTGACCTTCGGCGCGATGGTGGTGTTGTCGGCCTTCACGTAGGCGTCATCGGTGGAGACCAGGTACTGGCCGACGGTCCAGTAATCGTAGCCGTACCAGCTCGCTCCGGCGAGGGCCACGACCGCAGCCCCCATTAGCAACAGCTTGCGGACATTGATCTTTTTCCCGACGGCGACGGCTGGTGTGCCGGGCAGGACGCCCTCCAGCACGGACGCGGGAAGGGCAGTCTGGGCGGCAGCAGATGGGGTGGTGTGGACGGTCATGGCCGGCTCCCCTGAATTAGGAAACTTGACGATTTCCAAAATGAGATTAGCTTTGGAATTGTCAATGGAATGACAGGCATCATGTAAAGACATGGCTCGGGCAAAACCTTCGGACGAGAGCCGCCCGCGCGGACGGCCGCCGGTGCGCAGCGACGAGGAGACGACGAGAATCGTCCTCGAAGCCGCGCGGCATGCGTTTGCCGTCGAAGGCTATGCCGCCACCAGCACCGAAGAGCTGGCGCGCCTCGCCGGCATCTCGACCAAGACGCTGTATCGTCTGTTTCCGGGCAAGGCTGCGCTGTTCGAGGCGATGTGCGCCGACCGGCTCGAGCGGCTGCTCTCTGCCGTCGATCTCCAGGCGAGCGACGACGTCGATATCGAAACCGGCTTGCGCGCCGCATTGATGGCTTGCGCCGATCTCGCACTCGATCCCGAAGTCGTGGCGTTGCAGCGCATGGTGCTCCAGCAGTCCACCACATTCCCCGAGCTTGCAGCAAATTTCTACACCAACGGCATTGCCCGCACCGCCAAGGCGCTGGCCGGCTGGCTGCGCCTTCAGGTCCAGCGCAAGCGCATCGTCCTCGACGACGCCGAGGAAGTGGCCGGCATGCTGATCGGCATGGTCGCATCGGCGCCGCAGCGCGCAGCGATCTATGGCGGGGCGGCCCTGCCGTCACGCAGGCAGATCGAGCGCCGCGTGGAGACCTGCGCGGCCCTGTTCCTCGACGGCTGCCGCGCCAAATCGCCCCGGCGGTCCCTTTGACAATCCGGTTAGCGTCAATTATATATTTCGTATGCGAAATAAATCGCCTGGGGCGAGGCACCACCGGCTGATCTATCTGCTGAGCGTCGCGCAACGCCGCTTGCAGCGCTGGATGGCGGCACAACCGCAGAATGAAGTGACACCGGCGCAGGCGGGGCTGCTGTTCATCCTCGGCAAGCAGGATGGGGTTCTCATGGGCGAGGCCGGTGCGGCGCTCGACATGGGACCAGCCGGCATTTCGGGCCTCGTCGATCGCAGCGCGGCGGCAAAACTGGTCGAGCGGCGCGCCGATCGCGAGGATGGCCGCGCCTGGCGCGTATGGCTCACGCCGAAGGGCCGCAATGTGCTGGCGCAGGCGAAGACCGACGCGGCCGCGGTGAACGCCGCGCTGACGGAGGGATTTACCAGTGCGGAGATCGAGATCGTCGCGCGCTGGCTGACGAGCATTCAGGACAAGTTTCCAAGAGACACCGCAAGATATCCAGAGGAATAAGAGGAGACACTCATGACCGAGCATGTGCGGGTTGAAACCAACGGCGGAATTCTCACGATCACGCTGGCGCGCCCCGACAAGAAGAACGCGCTGACGGATGCGATGTATGGCAAGCTCGCCGACACCATCGAATCCGCCGAATTCGATCCGTCCGCGCGCGTGCTGCTGATCCGCGGCGAGGGCGACATGTTCACCGCGGGCAACGATGTCGGCGAGTTCGCGGCCGTGGCGAGCGGCAGGTCAGAAGGCAGCCGTCACGTCGGCCGCTTCATCCAGTCGCTGGCGCGCTGCACCCGTCCGCTGGTCGCGGCGGTGCAGGGCCGCGCCGTCGGCGTCGGCACCACGATGTTGTTACATTGCGATCTCGTCGTGCTCGCCGAGAATACTCAATTGTCGACTCCCTTCGTCAGCCTCGCATTGGTGCCGGAGGCCGCGTCGAGCCTGCTGATGCCGGCGCGGATCGGCTATGCCCGCGCCTACGAGATGTTTGCGCTCGGCGAGACCGTGCCGGCGAAGGCCGCTCTGGACTGGGGGCTCGCCAACCGCGTGGTGCCGCTCGACAAGCTCGATGCCGAGGCGCTTGCACTGGCCCAGCGCCTGGCCCGGCAGCCGGCCGGTGCGCTCACCGCGACCAAGAAGCTGATGCGCAATGGCGAGGCGCTGGTCGCGCAGATGCTGGCCGAGGGCGAACAGTTCGCGCAACGCCTGCGCACCGCCGAGGCGCGCGAGGCGTTCACGGCGTTCGCCGAGCGGCGTCCGCCCGATTTCACGAAGGTTTCGTGACGATGCGGGCCTGATTAAAGGTTTGGCAAAGCGGAATTCCCGGCATTTGACTAAAACCTTAACGGAACATTGGCATGTCGCGGTGCAAGGTGGCCACTCCTGGAAGTAGGCCCCTTGTGACTCATGGCATTGTTCAAGAAATCGGTAAGCTCGCTCCTCCTGACCCTGATGGCCCTGCTGGCGATCGGCGCGCTGGCCTCGACGGCGATGCAGATGGTCGGGGCTTTCGGTCGCTACAATGACAGTCTCGAGACCGCGCGGCTTGCCGCGGCCGACAAGGCGATCTTCCACGGTGTGCTGTCCCTGCGCAACAATCGCGGCGACGCCCAGAGCGCGCTGCTCGGCGACGACGATCCTCACGCAAAGCTAGCCGAGGCCGAGAAGGCAGAACAAGGTGGCTACGACGGCATCAACGCAGCGCTCGCCACGGTCGATTTCGCCCGCCGCGATGAGCTCGCCAGCACGCTGAAGCAGCGCTGGGGCGGGGCCTCACCGCAATTCCAGCTGTTCTACGACGAGGCCAAGCGTCCGCGCGCCGAGCGCAAGATCGAGCGGACCAATTCCTGGTACGATGCGGTCACCAAGGTCATCGACACCGCAAACCTCGCCTCTACGGCGGTGTCGAATCGCGCCTGGATGAACGATCCCTACATCGCGCGCATGATACAGGTCCGCCGGCTCGCCTGGCAGGTGCGAGACCGTTATGGAATCCATTGTTCGGCATTGCGCTCGAACGTCAACAGCAGCAAGCCGCTCGACGACACCCAGAAGCGCTCGCTGGCGCAGTGGGACGGCACCATCGCTTCCGGCTGGTCCGGCATGGCCGAACTGCTGGCCGCGCCCGACGTGACGGCGGACCTGGTCACCGCGGCCACTGATGCAAAGGCCAAGACCGACGGCGTGCTCAAGCAGATCGGCGATCTGACCAGGAATTTCGACGGCAGCGGCAAGCCCGCGATGGCGGCGGCGGATTGGAATAAGCTCTGTCAGTCGCCGTTCCCGCTCATCGTCGGGGTCGCGACCAAGGCGCTCGACCAGTCGATCGCGCGTGCGGAGGCGGTGCAAGCCAAGGCGCTGACCAACCTCGTCGTGCAGTCGCTTGCGTTCCTGATCGCACTGGCCGTGACCTTGGCCGGCGTCTACGTCGTGCGCAATCGCCTGATGCGCCCGGTGCGCGCGATTCTCGATGCGATCGCCCGTATCGGCGCCCGCGATTATGCGACGCCGGTGCCGCAATCCCGCTATCCCGACGAGTTCGGCACCATGGCTGCCGCGCTCGAAAGCCTGCGCGAGAGCGCGGCCACCGCAGAGCGCCTCGGACAGGAGCGCGAATCGCAGCAGGCACTGCAGCTCGCCCGCTCAGGCACCGTGGACGCCGCCTGCCGCAGCTTCGACGACACGGTGCAAGCCGTGATCCAGAGCGTCGCGGCGTCGACCAGGGAGCTCGACGCCACGGCGACCGACGTGCGCACGCTGGTCTCGGAATCGAGCAGCCAGACCGCTGCGGTCTCGTCTGCCGCCGAGCAGGCCACCAACAATCTCGAAAGCATCGCGGCTGCGACCGAGGAGCTCTCGGCCTCCGTCGGCGAGATCTCCGCGCAGGTGCAGTCCAGCGCACGCGATGCGCGCGAAGCGGTGTCGCAGGTGGAACAGACCAACGCCACCGTCGAAATCCTCGACCAGACCGCCGGCCGCATCAGCGAAGTCGTGAAGATGATCCACGCCATCGCCGGCCAGACCAATCTGCTCGCCTTGAACGCCACCATCGAGGCGGCCCGCGCCGGCGAAGCCGGCCGCGGCTTTGCGGTGGTTGCCGGCGAAGTCAAGAGCCTCGCGGCGCAGACCGCGACCGCGACCGAGGAGATCTCGCGCCAGGTCGAGGAGATCCAGGGCGCGACCGGGCAGGCGGTCGCTGCGATCCGCTCGATCGGCGGGGCCATCAGCGGCATCGACGAGAAGATGACCGCGATTGCGGCCGCGGTCGAGCAGCAGCGCGCGGCCACCACCGAGATCTCGCGCAACTTCCAACATGCCGCCCAAGGCACGCGCGAGGTCACCGACACCATCGGCAGCGTCGCCAAGCTCAACCGGGAGACCGGCAACGCCGGCACGGGACTGTCCCAGTCGGTGACAAAGATGTCGGCCGACGCGGACCGCCTCCGCGTCGCAGTCGAGGGTTTCCTCGGCGCGGTGAAGTCCGCCTAAGCCTTCATTCCCTGCTCAACGGCGCGCGGATGGGCATTGCCGCGCGTGCGTGTGCCCTGTAAATGGTAGCGGTACCATACTCCGACCTGCCCGCAGGCGGATCAAAACTAACGGCAGGACGACAGGGAGATAATTTCGATGCCGGTCACCCCACACAACGCCCAGCGCCCCTATCGCGGCGTGTTCCCGGTCGCACCCACCATTTTCGACGAGCGCGGCGAGCTCGATCTCGAGGGCCAGCGCCGCTGCATCGATTTCATGATCGATGCGGGCTCGAACGGCATCTGCATCCTCGCCAATTTCTCCGAGCAGTTCGTGCTGACCGATGCCGAGCGCGAGAGCGTGATGCATGCGGTGCTGGAGCACGTCGCGGGCCGCGTGCCCGTGATCGTCACCACCACGCATTTCAGCTCGGCGGTGTGCGCGGCGCGCAGCAAGCAGGCCGAGGCCGCCGGTGCGGCCATGGTGATGGTGATGCCGCCCTATCATGGCGCCACCTTCCGCGTGCCGGAGAAGGGCATCGTCGAATTCTTCAGGGTGCTGTCGGGCGCGATCAACATTCCGATCATGATCCAGGACGCGCCGGTCGCGGGCACGCCGCTATCGGTCGAGCTGCTGGCGCGGCTGGCGCGCGACTTCTCCAACATTCGCTATTTCAAGATCGAGGTGGCGGGCGCGGCGTCAAAGCTCCGCAGCCTGATCGAGGCGGGCGGCAAGGACATCGAGGGCCCATGGGATGGCGAAGAAGCGATCACCCTGATGGCCGATCTCGATGCCGGCGCGACCGGCGCGATGACCGGCGGCGGCTATCCCGACGGTATCCGCCAGATCATCGATCCCTATTTCGCGGGCGACCGGGAGAAGGCGAAGGCCGCCTATGAGCGCTGGTTGCCGCTGATCAACTACGAGAACCGCCAGTGCGGCCTGATCGCCTGCAAGGCCATGATGCAGGCCGGCGGCGTGATCAAGTCGGACGCCGTGCGCCATCCGCTGCAACCGCTGCATCCGGCGACGAAGGCAGGGCTGCTGGAACTCGCCAAGGAGCGCGACGCGCTGGCACTGCGGTGGGGGAAGTAGGGGCAAAGCAGTCGGCCACAACCTCCGCTCTCGTCCCGGCCTGCGCCGGGTCGACGCTGAGATTGCTGCGCGACTTCGGTTAATTGGCCAACATCCACTCGCCAATGATGCGGAATCTCGCCTCGGCATCATCCTGCCTGAACAGCGTGATGCGATCGATCACGAGAATATCGAGCTTCAGCCGCGCAAACCGCGCCCGCAGCATCTCAAGAATCGGCCCGCGCCGTTCCGTATCGAGCCGCCCTGTCAGCGTCATGTGGAAGCGAAACTCTTCCATCACGTAGGGATAACCCCAGCGATCGAGATAGTCGCGCTGGCGCTCAGTGAGCCTCTCCGGCCTACGCCGCGCGCGGTCTTCGGCCGTCAGGCGCGGACGGAAGGAATCGAAATCGCGGACGCAATCGGCGGCCAGTTGCTGGAGCGCCTCGACCGGCTCGGTCGGAATGACGGCGATGAAGCCGCTGATAGAGTCGACCACGGGCCGGATCACCGGAATCGGCCGTGCCTTCCCGGCGAATGCCGCGCTCGCCGCCACCAGCTCGGCCTCGGTCTTGTCGGACGCCAGCGCCATCGGCGCCTTCAGCGTACCGTGAAAGCCGTATTTGCGCGGATCAGTCGTGATGTCGTGCCAGTCCGGCGCGACATGCAGCGCTTCCTGCGGAAACGAAACTTCGTCGCCGGTATAAGCCTCGTAGCCGAGCAACTCGGCACCGAAGCGGGAGAGTGCGTTGTCGGTGCCGGCGGCAAAATAGATCGCGTAGCGGGGGAAACCTGTCATTGCCCGAGCATAACCAATTTATGCCGCAACGACAGTCTCGCGCGGCATCGCTGCCGCGCCGCGCAGCCGCGTTGCATCGGTGAGATGCGCGAGCTTGCCGGCCGCGAGCACTGCGACGAGCCGTGGCCGCAGCGGCATGCTGTCGTCCACGAGCAGGATATCGGCACGATGGCCGGCAGCGAGCGTGCCGCGATCGGTCAGGCCGGTCGCTTGCGCGGGCGCCGACGAGACCAGCTTCCAGGCCTCGCTCAGCGGCAGCACGCCGTCTGCGGCAAGGCGGAAGGCGGCGAGCAGCGGCGCCGGGTAATAATAGTCCGAGGCCAGCACCGAGCAGAGACCCTTGGCGATCATGTCCGAGGCCCTGGTCCAGCCGGTGTGGCTGCCGCCGCGCACGACGTTCGGCGCACCGTAGACGATGGCATCACCGGCCGTCGCGGCCTCGCGCGCCGTCTCCTCGTTGGTCGGAAATTCGGCGAGCATCACGCCCATGTCGCGAAACGACTTGCGCATCGCCGGCGTCGCGTCGTCGTGCGACAGCATCCGCACTCCGGCCGCGCGCGCCGCCGCTGCGAGCCGGGTGATCGAGGCCGGAACATCGGCAGAGCGCGAGACGATATGCGCGACGAGCCTGTCGAAGTCGTCGCTCGACAGGCCGGTCCGCTCCACCATGCGGTTGCGCTTGCGCGGATTGGAGATGTCGGCAACGACCCCGTCCATGTGGTCGTTGAAGGCGAACAGGTCGACGCGGCCCGCGGCGAGCCATTGGCCGATCTCGGCCTCGGCATCGAGATTGTAGGTCTCGTGCCGCAGGTGGAAGCGGGTGTCGGCGGCGAAGTGCGGGCGTTGCCGCTCGATCGCCTCGAGCAGGCGCCGTGCATTGTCGCCGCTGCGCAGGCCCGGCTCCCACGACCATGTCGTGGCGTGGAACACCGTGGTGATGCCGTTGCTGATCACCTGGCGGTCGGTGTCAGCCAGCGCGACGTCGATCGGGAAGTCGACACCGGCCCGCGGCATCATCTGGCGCTCGAAAGCGTCGCCATGAATGTCAACGATGCCGGGCAGCACCAGCAGGTTGCGCGCGTCGATCGCCAGCCGCGCGCGGCCGCGCGGCGCATCGATCTGCGCGATGTCGATTCCGGATACGGAGAGTGAAACTTCGGCGAGCTCGGAGCCGATCAGGGTCCGGCCACCTTCGATGAAAATGTCTGTCACGCGACCGCGCTTCGTTTGCTGGACGGGGAATGCGCCCCTGCTTCGTATGTCGTCAGGAAATCTTCAATTGCGAGCTTGCGGAAATCGGGCAGCGCTGCACGCAATTTGTCGTGATCCCAGTCCCACCATGCCAGCTTGGCCAGCCGCCCGGCAACCTCCTCCGAGAACCGCCGCCGCACGATCCGCGCCGGGTTGCCGGCGACGATGGTGTAGGCCGGCACGTCCTTGGTGACGATGGCGCCGGCCGCGATCACGGCGCCGGTGCCGATGTTGCGGCCCGGCAGCACCACCGCGCCATGGCCGATCCAGACGTCGTGTCCGATATGGACGCGATGCTGGCGCCGCCAGTCGAAGAACTCGTGATCGTCGCTCTCGCCGGGGAAGTAGGCGCTGGAGCGGTAAGTGAAATGCGCCTGCGTGGCGCGATGCATCGGATGATTGCCGGGATTGATCCGCGTCATCGCCGCGATCGAGCAGAATTTTCCGATGGTGGTGTAGGTGATCTGCGCGTCGTTCACGACGTAGGAGTAGTCGCCCATCGCGACTTCGTGGAGGATCGTGCGGGCGCCGACTTCGGTATAAGCGCCGAGACTGGTCTCGTGCAGCTTCGCCGAAGGATCGATGGTCGGCTCGACCGATAGCGCCTTGGCCATGTTGCATCCTAAAATTAGAGGGCGGGGGCTCGTCATCGAGTCGCTCGATGACATCATCATGACGTCGCGATGACAGGGGATGAGGTGTGTAGGATCGCCGCACCGCAATCGCCGTGTCACACAAACGTTAAAGGCCGGCGATAGCGGTGGGCTCCAGCTACTCTGGAGCCCTGCATGCTGGTGGTTGAAGGTCTGACGTGCCGCTTCGGCGCAAAAGCCGCGGTGGACGACGCCTCGTTTCAAATCTCCCCCGGCGGGTTCGTCGGCGTGATCGGGCGCTCGGGCGCCGGCAAGTCGACCTTGCTGCGAACGATCAATCGCCTGGTGACGCCGACGCAGGGCCGTATCGTATTCGATGGCCTCGACGTCACCGCACTGCGCGGCAAGGAGCTGCGGCAGTGGCGGGCGCGCTCGGCGATGATTTTTCAGCAGTTCAACCTGGTCGGCCGGCTCGATGTCCTGACAAACGTGCTGATGGGGCGTCTCGCCACTATGCCCGCCTGGCGCTCGCTGTCGCAGATCTGGCCCGAGCAGGACAAGGCGCTGGCCATGTCCGCGCTCGAACAGTTCGACATCGCTGCGCTCGCCGCCCAGCGTGCAGACCAGCTCTCCGGCGGCCAGCAGCAGCGCGTCGCGATCGCGCGGGCGCTGGTGCAGCAGCCCGACATCATCCTTGCCGACGAGCCGATCGCCTCGCTCGATCCGCGCAACACCAAGATCGTCATGGATGCGCTTCTGCGCATCAATAAGCATTTCGGCATCACCGTGCTGTGCAACCTGCATTCGCTCGACCTGGCGCGCAGCTATTGCGATCGCCTGATCGGCATGGCGGCGGGCCGCGTCGTGTTCGACGGCGCGCCGTCCGCGCTGACCGACCTCGTCGCGCGTGAGCTCTACGATCTCGAAGCCGCCGACGTCATGGGCGGCACACCTGCCCCGGCGCCCGAGGGCGTTCCGGCACTCGGAACGGCCGCCGCGGCCTGAGCCGCGTCGCATCCGTCGTTACCAGTTTTTCCGTCAACCAATCCTGTCAGATGAAGAGGGCATCATGATCACTCGCAGATTAGTTCTTGCCGGCGCTGCCGCGCTGACCTTTGCCGGATCCGCTTGCGCCGAAGACTGGAAGTCGAAATATCCGGAGATCACCTTTGCCGTGATCCCGGCCGAGAACGGTTCGGGCGTCACCGAACGTTACGGCCCCTTCGTCGATTATCTGTCGAAGGAACTCGGCGTGAAGGTCACGCTGCGCGTCGCCAACGACTATGCCGCCGTCATCGAAGGCCAGCGCGCCGGCAACATCCACATCGGCTATTATGGCCCGGCGTCCTTCTCGCGCGCACGTCTGACCGGCGTCAAGACCGATGCGTTCGTCATCGACGTCAATTCCGACGGCTCGAAGGGTTATTACTCGGTGTTCTACGTGCTGGCGAAATCGCCGTACCAGAAGATCGAGGACCTCAAGGGCAAGAATCTGGGGCTTGTTGATCCGAATTCCACTTCTGGCAACAACATGCCCCGCTTCAAGCTGAACGCGATGGGCATCGATCCCGACGCCTATTTCTCCAAGGTCGTCTTCACCGGCAGCCACGAGAATGCGGTGCTGGCGCTGGCCCAGGGCACCGTCGACGTCGCCGCCAACTGGTGGAACGCCGACGACGATTCCAACCTGACCCGCATGCTCAACAAGGGCATGGTCAAGTCGGCCGACGGCACCGTGATGAAGAAGGAGGACTTCCGCATCATCGTGAAGTCCGACCTCATCATCAACTCGCCCTACGCCTATCTCAGCAGCCTCCCGGACGACATGAAAGCCGCGATCAAGAAGGCCTTCCTCGATGCGGCCCAGAAGGACCCCGAGGCTTTCAAGAAGCTCTCCGACGGCAAGAACAAGCCCTGGGAACCGATCGCCAACGAGGATTACAACAAGACCATCGAGCTGATTAAGTTCGTCGACAATCTGCGTAAGAAGGCGTCCTGAGCTCGTCGGGACGACGTACTGGAGCCGGGTCGATGGACCCGGCTCTTTTCTTGATGGATCTGTTCCTTCGATGACGATTGCGGTTTCGATCCTGCCCGAGCAGCAGCTCGCCGCCCTCAACGCCGCCTATGGCAAGGCGGTCGCGCGCAAGCGCCTGCGGGTGCTGGGGGGGCTTGTCGTGTTCGTCGCCGCGCTGATCGTGGCCTCGATCGGCGCCGAAGTGAACTTGCACACCCTCTTCACCTATTTCGGCAACTTCGTCAGCTATTTCGACCGCATCCTCACCCTCGACAGCGGGCAGCGGGTCTGGACCAATTTCGGCGAATGGTTCTGGGGCTTGCGCAACTGGCTCAAACTGCTCGGCGAGACGCTGCTGATCAGCTATGTCGGCACGATGATCGGTGCGGTACTTGCCTTTGGGCTCAACTTCCTCGCGGCCGAGAACACCGCGCCCGCGGCTTGGCTGCGCTTCACGGTCCGTCGCCTGCTCGAATTCGCCCGCACTGTTCCCGGCATAGTCTTTGCGCTGATCTTCGTCATTGCGTTCGGCCTCGGGCCGATGGCGGGCGTGCTCGCGATCGCGATCCACTCCACCGGCGCGCTCGGCAAGCTGTTTTCGGAGATCGTCGAGAACGCCGACATGAAGCCGGTCGAAGGCATTCGCTCCACCGGCGCGAGCTGGATCTCCTGCATGCGCTTCGCGATCCTGCCGCAGGTCTCGGCTGGCTATGCCAGCTACGCGCTGCTGCGCTTCGAGATCAACGTGCGCGAGGCCTCGGTGATGGGCTTCGTCGGCGCCGGCGGCATCGGGCAGGAATTCATCGTCGCGATCCGCAAGTTCTACTACTCCGACGTCAGCGCGATCCTCGTGACCATCATCGTCACGGTCTTCCTGATCGACATCACGACCGGCTGGGTACGCGGTCGCCTGTTCGGCAAGGAGGCGCGGAATTGAGCAAGCCGCAGGACATCGATACCGCAGAGATCCGCGCGCGCTATCCCGGTGTCTTCAATCGTCCCGCATCGGCGCGCCTGGCGACGCCGGCGATGCTCATCGCCGCAATGGCCATTTTCGGCTATGGCCTGGTCGATCTCGAGTTCTCGCCGTCGCGCTTCATCTCGGGGCTGAGCCAGCTCGGCTGGATCAGCGTGATGATGATGCCGCCGGATCCCGGTTCGTCGCTGCCGCTCTATCTGAAGGCGTTGGGCGAGACCCTGTCGATCGCGCTGCTCGGCACCACGCTCGCCGCAGTGCTCGCGCTGCCGGTCAGCCTGTTCGCGGCGCGCAATGTCGTGCCGTCGATCTTTCTGCGCTTTCCGGTGCGGCGCTTCCTCGATTCGATTCGCGGCGTCGATACGTTGATCTGGGCGCTGGTCTGGATCAACGTGGTCGGGCTCGGCCCGTTCGCCGGCGTGCTCGCCATCGCGGTGTCGGATTTCGGCGCGTTCGGCAAGCTGTTCTCGGAGGCAATCGAAGGCGCCGACCAGAAGCAGGTCGAGGGCATCCGCGCCTCCGGCGGCAGCGCGCTGCACGAGATCCGCTTCGGCCTCTTGCCGCAGGTGTTGCCCGTCATCGCCGGCCAGGTGCTCTATTTCATCGAATCAAACACGCGCTCGGCCACCATCATCGGCATCGTCGGCGCCGGCGGCATCGGCCTCGAGCTCGCCGAACAGATCCGCGTGCTGGAATGGCAGAAGGTGTCGTTCCTGATCCTGATGATCCTGGTCGCCGTCGCCGCGATCGATTTCGTCTCGGGCAAGCTGCGCTTTGCGATTATCGGAAAACGGGCGGTGGCCTGATTCCTCGCCTCGCCCCGCTTGCGGGGACTCTCCGCGAGTCCATCTCTCAAGTGATTGCGTGGGAGAGTAGGCGACCCGCCTACGGCTCCACCACAAACTCCACCCGCTCCGCCGCAAAGCGCGAATGCTTGGTCACCAGCGGCTTGCCCTGGAGATCGAGGTCCGTCGCGTCAACCACCAGGATCGGCCGTCCCAGCGGCAGGTCGAGCCGTACGGCATCGGTGGCATCGACGATGCCGGCAGTGATCCTCGTAGCGCCGCGGCGGTAGTCGCTGATGCCGTAATGCTCGAGCATCTTCGTCATCGAGCGCGTGGCCGAAAACACCGTGCCTGCGCCCGGAAACCGCTCCGCCGAGAGCCATGTGGTGGAGACGCAGATCGGCGTGCGGTCGGCCAGGCGAATGGCCTCGATCCGCACCAGCGGTGCGCCGGTCTTCAAGCCCAGCTCGCGAGCGAGCTCGCGGGTTGCGACGTCCTCTGACGCCTCGATCATCCGACCGTGCGGCTCGCGGCCTTCGGCTCCGACGATCTCGGAGAAGCGCGTGCGCGAGCGCAAGGGATAAGCGAGTTTCTGCGCTTCGACATAGGTTCCGCTGCCGCGTTCGGCGCGCACGATGCCGCGTTCCGCAAGCGCCGCCAACGCGCGCCGCACGGTGTGCCTGTTGACGCGATAGGTTTCGGCGATCTCCATCTCGCCTGGTAATTTGTCGCCGGCGGCGAAGCGGCCATCGGCAATGCCGCGCTCGATGCCGTCGGCAACGAGGCGCCACAGCGCGACGCCCGAGGAGGCGGTGTCCTGCATGCTCATGTCGGCGGCCAGCCTAGCCCAGAAATCATGCGTTTGTCACGAAACAGTCATGGCGCTTCCGTATCAAGTTGTCTATTATCATAGACAACTTTAATTCGGCAAGTTCGGTGGATTCGTTGAGCCAACACAGCAATCAGCAAGCGCAGCGTCAGGCCGCCATGGCCGTGCTGGCGCACGCGGAGGCGGGCGAGATCGCCGCCCGTCTCCGCACGATTCCCTTGCCCGGCCATCAGGATCTGCGCGAACCGGAGAACGGTCTGGTCATGCTGCGCGGCCGGGTCGGCGGCGACGGCGCGCCGTTCAATCTCGGCGAAGCCACGGTGTCGCGCGCAGCCGTGCGCCTTGCCAGCGGTGAGGTCGGGTTCGGCTATGCGCTCGGACGCGATGGCGAGAAGGCGCGGCTGATCGCCCTGTGCGACGCGCTGGTGCAGTCGCGTGATTTTGGCGCGGCGATCGAGCGCGAGGTAATCGCACCGTTGCGCGAGCAGCTTATGGTCCGGCGCAACCGCGTGGCGGAAGAGACCGCGGCGACGAAGGTTGATTTCTACACCATGGTGCGCGGTGAGGGGTGAGGCCATGACCACGATTGCGGAACTGCCGCCGGGATTCGCCGACAAGGTGTTGTCGGCGCAATCGACCTTTCGCTCGGTCATGGACGCGATGGCGCGGCCGGGCTCGGTCCAGCGTATCGTGCCGATGGCGGGAACACCTGGTACGATGATGCGCGGCACCGCCGCGATCGCGTTGACGCTGTTCGATCACGATACGCCTCTCTGGCTCGATCCGCGGATGGCTGAAAGCACCGACGTCTTGAAGTGGCTCAAGTTCCACACCGGTGCGCCCGTGATTCAGGATTCCTCGATCGCGGCCTTCGCGCTGATCAGCGATGGTGTGTTGCTGCCCGATCTCGAGCGTTTCGCGCTCGGCACCAACGAATATCCTGATCGTTCCACCACCGTGATCGTTCAGGTCGAGAGCCTGGACTCAGGGTCGACCTTCGAGCTCCGCGGTCCCGGCATTGATGGTGTCGCGACGCTCCAGGCCTCGATCAAGCCCTTCGACTTGTTCGAGCAGCTCAGCTTCAACGAAACCCTGTTTCCGCGGGGCATCGACCTGGTGCTGGTCGCCGATGATGCCGTGGTAGCGATCCCGCGCACCACCCGCGTCGTGAGCAAGGGAGGCTGACGCATGTATGTCGCAGTCAAAGGCGGCGAACGCGCCATCGAGAACGCCCATCGTCTGCTCGCCAATGCGCGCCGTGGCGATCAAGCCGTTGCGGAAGTCTCCCTCGACCAGATCTCAGAGCAGCTCGGGCTCGCCGTCGACCGGGTCATGAGCGAAGGCTCGCTCTATGACCGCGAACTCGCGGCGCTCGCGATCAAGCAGGCGCGCGGCGATCTGATCGAGGCGATCTTCCTGGTCCGCGCCTTCCGCGCCACCCTGCCGCGCTTCGGCGCCAGCGAGCCCGTCAACACCGGTGCGATGCGCGTGCAACGGCGGGTGTCCGCGACCTTCAAGGACATTCCGGGTGGCCAGATCCTCGGGCCGACCTTCGACTACACGCACCGCCTGCTGGATCCGTCGCTTAGCGAAGGCTTTGTGCCGGAAACGCCGGCGACATCAGAGGCGTCAACCGCGGCGACGCCGCGCGTGACCGACATTCTGGGCCGCGACGGGCTGATCGAACCCTCGCCGCAGGCCGAGGAGGGCGCCAGCGTCGGCGATCTCACCCGCGAGCCGCTGAATTTCCCGGCCGACCGCGATCTGCGCCTGCAAAATCTCGCACGCGGCGACGAGGGCTTCCTGCTGGCAATGGGCTATTCCACCCAGCGCGGCTATGGCCGCAATCACCCCTTCGTCGGCGAGATACGCTTTGGCGAGGTCGAGGTCGAATTCGCTGCCGAAGACGTCGGCTTTGCCGTGCCGCTCGGCGCGATCGAGCTCACTGAGTGCCAGATGGTCAACCAGTTCAAGGGCTCCGCAACGGAGGCTCCGTGCTTCACCCGCGGCTATGGCCTCGCCTTCGGCCAGAGCGAGCGCAAGGCCATGTCGATGGCGCTGGTCGACCGGGCGCTGCGTGCCCGTGAGCTCGGAGAAGAGGCCTTGGCCCCGGCGCAAGATGAAGAATTCGTATTGTCGCATTCGGACAATGTCCAGGCGACCGGCTTCGTCGAGCATCTGAAGCTGCCGCATTATGTCGACTTCCAGTCCGAGCTCGGTCTGCTCCGCAAGCTCCGCAAGGAATTTGCCGAAGCCTCTCCTGAAGCCAATGCGACCGACGCCATGAAGGAGGCCGCGGAATGAACGCGCCCGCCTACAATTTCGCCTATCTGGACGAACAGACCAAGCGGATGATCCGCCGCGCGATCCTGAAGGCGATCGCGATCCCCGGCTATCAGGTGCCGTTCGCCAGCCGCGAAATGCCGATGCCCTATGGCTGGGGCACCGGCGGCGTGCAGGTAACGGCCGCGATCCTCGGACCGCAGGACGTGCTGAAGGTGATCGACCAGGGTTCGGACGACACCACCAACGCGATCTCGATCCGCAAATTCTTCGCCAAGACCGCCGGTGTCGCCACCACGACCTCGACCGACGAGGCGACCGTCATCCAGACCCGCCACCGCATCCCCGAGACGTCGTTGCACGCGAATCAGGTGCTGGTCTACCAGGTGCCGATCCCCGAGCCGCTACGCTTCCTCGAACCGCGCGAGACCGAGACGCGGCGCATGCATGCGCTCGCCGAATACGGCCTGATGCACGTGAAGCTGTACGAGGACATCGCCCGCTTCGGCCACATCGCGACCGCCTACGCCTATCCGGTGAAGGTGAACGCGCGCTACGTGATGGATCCGTCGCCGACGCCGAAATTCGACAACCCCAAGATGGACAATTCCCCGGCGCTGCAATTGTTCGGCGCCGGTCGCGAGAAGCGCATCTATGCGATCCCCCCCTATACCAAGGTGGTGTCGCTCGATTTCGAGGATCACCCGTTCGAGCCGTATCGTTTCAACGCGCCATGCGCGCTGTGCGGCGCCGAAAATTCCTACCTCGACGAGATCGTCACCGACGACAAGGGCAGCCGCATGTTCGTCTGCTCCGACACCGACTATTGCGAAGGCCGTCAGGCCGACGGTCATCATGGTGCCCTGAGTGCTGCGCCCTACAAGGACAAGGCGCAGGGAGAAGCAAATGGCTGATCTTCTGGAAACCGATCAGCCGCTGCTGATCGCTGAGACCCTCGGCAAGTCCTACGGCCGCATCGCTGCCTGCCGTGACGTGTCGTTCTCGCTCTATCCAGGCGAGGTGCTGGCGATCGTCGGCGAATCCGGCTCCGGCAAATCGACGCTGCTGCAGCTGCTGTCGGGCCAGCTCGCCGCGAGCGGTGGACACGTGCGTTACCGGATGCGCGACGGCGTCACTCGTGATCTTGCCGCACTCGGCGAGGCCGAGCGGCGGCTGCTGTTCCGCACCGATTGGGGTTTCGTGCACCAGGATCCGGCGCAAGGCCTGCGCATGGCGGTCTCGGCCGGCGCCAATGTCGGCGAGCGGTTGATGGCTGTGGGCTGGAACCACTATGGCCGCATTCGTGAGTCGGCGTCCGACTGGCTGACGCGCGTCGAGATCGATGTCGCCCGCATCGACGATGCGCCGCGGACCTATTCGGGCGGCATGCGCCAACGTCTCCAGATCGCGCGCAACCTCGTCACTGGACCTCGACTGGTGTTCATGGACGAGCCGACCGGCGGGCTTGATGTTTCGGTCCAGGCCCGTCTGCTCGATCTCCTGCGCAATCTCGTCGCCGAACTGCATCTCGCCGTCGTCATCGTCACCCACGATCTCGCGGTTGCACGCCTCTTGTCGCATCGCGTGATGGTGATGAAGGGCGGTCGCGTCATCGAGGCGGGTCTCACCGACCAGGTGCTGGACGATCCGCGCGAGCCCTATACCCAGCTCCTCGTCTCCTCGATTCTGCCGCCATGAGCCGACCAATGACCGCCATGATCGACATCGCCGACGCCAACAAGACCTTCACGATGCACCTGCAGGGCGGCATCGAGCTGCCGGTGGTGCGCGGCGTGACCTTTCACGTTCAGCCGGGCGAGTGTGTCGTGCTCTCGGGGCCGTCGGGCGCTGGCAAGTCGTCGATCCTGAAGATGATCTTCGGCAACTACCGCTGCGATTCCGGCCGGATCGGGATCCGCCATCGCGGCGTGCTGATCGATCTCGCCGCCGCCGAGCCGCGGCAGGTCCTCAACGTCCGCCGTGCGACCATCGGCTATGTCAGCCAATTTCTGCGAGCGGTGCCGCGGGTTGCGACCATCGACGTCGTTGCCGAGCCGCTGATCGCTGGCGGCCTCAGCCGGGCTGACGCGCAGGCGCGTGCCGGCGAGCTGTTGCATCGCCTCAACATCCCCGATCGGCTCTGGCAGCTTCCGCCTGCGACGTTCTCCGGCGGCGAGCAGCAGCGGGTCAACATTGCGCGCGGCTTCATCTCGGACCTCCCGATCCTGCTGCTGGACGAGCCGACCGCCTCGCTCGATGCCGCCAACCGCACCGTCGTGGTCGAGCTGGTCGCCGAGAAGAAGCGCCAGGGCGTTGCCATGGTCGCGATTGTGCATGACGACGAAATCCGCCATTTGATTGCCGACCGCATCGTCGACGTCACCAGCTTCGCCGCCGCGGCCTGAAGGAAGAGAATATGAACGCCAAGCCGAAGGTAACAGTGATCGCCAACGCCAGGCTCGTGCTGGCCGACCGGGTGATCGAACAGGGCTGGCTGGCTCTCGCGGACGGACGCATTACCGAGATCGGCGAGGGCAGGGCGCCTGCCGGCGCGGAGGATGCCGGCGGCGATCTGATCATGCCCGGCCTGATCGAGCTCCACACTGACCACCTCGAAGCGCATTACGTGCCGCGCCCAAAGGTGTTCTGGAATCCGGTCGCGGCTGTCATCTCCTATGACGGCCAGCTCGCGACCTCAGGCATCACCACCGTGTTCGACTCGCTCCGGGTCTGGCGCGAGGACGGCGCCGAGGAGGTCGATGGCCGCGCCGGCGTGCTTGCCGCGGCGATCACCACCGCACGTGACTCGAATCTGCTGCGCGCCGACCACTTCCTGCACCTGCGCTGCGAAATCCCGATGCCGAGCGTGGTCGAAGAGGCCAAGGAGCTGATCGACCGCCCCGACGTCAAGCTGATGTCGCTGATGGACCACACCCCCGGTCAGCGCCAGTTCCGCGACGAAGTGAAGCTGCGCGACTACTACCGCGGCAAGGGCGGCGGCAAGACCGACGCCGAACTCGACGAGCTGTTCGCGAAGCGCTTCGAGTATCAGAAGGCCTATGCCGCGACCAACATGCGCGAGATCGTTTCGCTGGCGCATCAGTACGGGATTCCGCTGGCAAGCCATGACGACACCACGGAAGAGAACGTCGCTGATGCCGTGCGTGATGGCGTTGCAGTGGCGGAATTCCCGACCACGATCGAGGCCGCGCGCGGCCTGCACCAGGCCGGCATCGACATCCTGATGGGTGCGCCCAACGTCGTGCGCGGCGGCTCGCATTCCGGCAACATCGCCGCGGTCGATCTCGCCCGCGAAGGCCTGCTCGACATCCTGTCGTCTGACTACATCCCGTCCAGCCTGCTGATGGGCGCGCTGCAATTGCCTGAGCACGCACCGGCGATCAGCCTGCCGGCGGCCGTTCGCACCGTGACGAAGGCGCCGGCCGATGCGGTCGGCCTCACCGACCGCGGCGAGATCGCAATCGGCAAGCGCGCCGACTTGATCCGCGTCCACGTCGCCGGCAGCGTCCCGGTGGTGCGCAGCGTCTGGCGCGAAGGGGGCCGTGTCGCATGAGCGAGACGGCCGCGCCAGCGAAAGATGCGGCGGGCGCCATTGGGCCCGGGCGGCTCGTGCTCGTGGTCGGTCCCAGCGGCGCCGGCAAGGACACGCTGCTGCGGCTGGCGCGGGCGGCCTGCTCCGACGATCGCGACGTCGTCTTTCCGCGCCGAGTCGTGACGCGCGCGGCCTCCGCCGACGAGGACAATATTGCGGTCAGCCCGGATGAGTTCGCCCGCGCGCGCGAACACGGCGATTTCGCCGTTCATTGGGACGCGCATGGGCATTTCTATGCCCTGCCGCTGGAGATCAACGACGACATCCGCGCCGGGCGCGCCGTCGTCGTCAATGTCTCGCGCACCGTGATCGCCGCGCTGCGCGAAAGATATGCCAACGTCGTCGTGGTCGCGATCACGGCGCCGCCGGACATGTTGGCGCAGCGGCTCGCGGCACGCGCGCGTCACAGCGACGGCAATATCGCCGACCGGCTCGCGCGCAGCGTCGATGACGCCTCGGCCATTGCCGATGTCACCATCCTCAATGCGGGGAGCGCCGACTACCATAGCCGCCATCTTCTGCGCGTGATCAAAAATGAATGCTGGCACGAGGAGCGGCCAGTACAATAAGGAGACTGGAATGTCGGTGATTGAGACGGTCGAGCAGCTCGAAGCCATCTACGGCGCCACTAATGACGCCTCGACCGTGAAAGTCGCCGACCACGTCACGCCACTCTATCGCATCTTCATCGAGAAGGCGCCGTTTGCGGCGCTCGCGACCATCGGACCCGAGGGCATCGACTGCTCGCCGCGCGGCGATCTGCCCGGCTTCGTGCGCATCCACGATCCCAAGACGCTCATGCTGCCGGATCGACGCGGCAACAACCGGGTCGATTCCCTGCGCAACATCGTGCGCGACCCCAGGGTGTCGCTGATGTTCCTGATCCCGGGCTCCGGAAACGCCGTTCGCGCCAACGGCCGCGCGCATCTTTCCGTCGATCCCGACCTGCTGGCGTCGTTCAAGGTCGAAGGCAAGGCCCCGCGCAGCGTCATGGTGATGAACGTCGACGAGATCTACTTCCAGTGTGCCCGCGCCATCGTCCGCTCCGACCTCTGGAATCCCGACAAGCGCATCGACCCGAAGACGCTGCCGACACCCGGCCAGATCCTGGCGGAGATGAGCCAGAACAAGGTCGGCGGCGCGGAGTATGATCGGATCTGGCCAGAGCGCGCGGCGGCGACGATGTGGTGACCGCTCCGTCTGGACGTGGACGCCGGATTCCTAACCACGTAGCGCTGCCAGCAATTCGTCCGGGCGTTCGGCCATGACCATGTGGCCCGCGCCCGGCACCACGACGGCCCTGGCATGCGGGATCGCCGCCGCGAGCGCCTTGCCCGCCTTCGCCGGTGTCATCATGTCCCGTTCGCCGAGGATGAGGGTCGTCGGCACCTTGACGGTCGCGGCTGCCGTCAGCGCATTCGCGTAGGCGTTGCAGGCCGACAGATCCCTGAACAGCACGCCCGGCTTGCAAGCTTTCAGCACCGCCTGCGCGCCACCGTGCATCCACAGCCCCGGCGCAAGGCTGCCGCCGAGCTCGGCGTTGAAGCCGAGACCCCAGATCGAGACCATGTCGTTGGCGTCCTGCGAGTTGGCCTCGGCGGCCTTGAGCAGATCGGGGCCGACCGTCATGGTCGCGGCGGTGCCGATCAGGCTCAGCGCCGAGACCTTGTCGGGGTGACGTGCAGCGGTCTCCAGCGAGATCAGCGATCCCATGGAATGGCCGATCAGGTGCGCCTTGGCACTGCCGGCAGCATCGAGCAATGCCGCCGTCCAGTCGGCCAAGTCGGCGATGCTTCCCAGTGACGGCCCGGCCGAGCGGCCGTGACCGGGCAGGTCGGGCGCCAGCACGCCAAAGCCGTGGTGGGCGAACCAGCGCGTATGCAGCGCCCAGGTCGAATGATCGAAGCCGGCGCCGTGGATGAAGACGACGGTGGGCAGGGATTTGTCGAACTCGCGGCCGCCGGTTGCGACAAACACATCGGTGCCGTTGACGGAAAGCTTCATCGTCTCAAACCTTCTGCGAGATGCGCAGCGCCTGCGCGAGATCGTCGATGATGTCGCTGGCCGTCTCGATGCCGACCGAGAGCCGCACCAGCTCCTCGCCGATGCCGGCGGCCTTCAGCTGCTCGGCGTCCATCTGCTGATGTGTGGTCGAGGCCGGGTGGATCACCAGCGTCTTGGCGTCGCCGACATTGGCGAGATGGCTGATCATGCGCAGCGATTCGATGAACTTGCGCCCGGCGGGCCGTCCGCCCTTGATGCCGAAGGAGACGATCGAGCCGGCACCGCGCGGCAGCAGCGTCTTCGCAAGCTGATGGTCGGGATGGTTCTCCAGCGAGGGATGCAGCACCCAGTCGACGGCCTTGTTGGTCTTCAGCGCTTCCAGCACCAGATGCGTGTTCTGCATATGCCGGTCCATGCGCACGCCGAGCGTCTCGACGCCCTGCAGGAGCTGGAACGCGTTGGTCGGCGACAGGCAGGCGCCGAAATCGCGCAAACCTTCCGTGCGGGCACGCATGATGAAGGCCGCCGTGCCGAACTGTTCGTCGAAGACGATGCCGTGATAGCCGCCATAGGGCTCGGTCAGCACGCCGAATTTGCCTGATGCGCGCCAGTCGAAGCGGCCGCCGTCGACGAGGGCGCCACCGATCGCGATGCCGTGGCCGCCGATCCACTTCGTCGCCGAATGCATCACGATGTCGGCGCCAAGCTCGATCGGCCGGCTGAGATAGGGCGTGGCAAACGTATTGTCGATCAGCAGGGGAATCTTTGCGTCATGCGCGATCTGTGCGACCTTCGGGATGTCCAGGACTTCGAGGCCGGGATTGCCGATGGTCTCGCCGATCACGAGCTTTGTGTTCGGCTTGATCGCTTTCCGGAAGGCATCATGATCGCGCGGCTTCACGAAGGTCGTGGTGATGCCGAAGCGCGGCAGCGTGTGCGCCAGCAGATTGATGGTGCCGCCATAGAGCGAACTCGACGCCACGATGTGGTCGCCGGCATTGAGCAGCGTCGCAATGGCGAGATGCAGCGCGGCCATGCCGCTTGCGGTGCAGATCGCTCCGACGCCGCCCTCGAGCGCCGCAAGCCGCTCTTCCAGCACGCCCGTAGTCGGGTTGGAGATGCGCGTATAGATGTGGCCGGCGCGCTCCAGATTGAATAGCGCGGCGGCGTGATCGGAATCCTGGAACACGTAGGACGTGGTCTGGTAGATCGGCACCGCCCGGGCACCGGTCACGGGATCCGGATGCTGGCCCGCATGCAGGCTCAGGGTCTCGAAGGCGGGCGGTTTTGGCGCGGGCATGCGTGGCCTCGTTGGTCGGTCGGTGATGGCGGATCTTGTGCCACAAAAACACTGAGGACGTCAGCCCATTGACAGAGCTGCACGGGCGGACGCAGCGCCAGGCACGAGCACGAAGAGTCTGTTCGATCCGGCTTACAACCCCGTCCGCCCCGCCAGCCGGTCCCGCACGTCGGCGGCGATCTCGAACGAGCGCAGCCGCGCGGCGTGATCGTAGATCTGCCCTGTCGTCATCAGCTCGTCCGCCGCGGTGTCGGCGATCAGCGCCCTCAGCTTCTCCTCGATCACGGCAGGGCTGCCGACGGCGGAGCAGGCGAGCGATTGCGCGACACCGGCCTTCTCGGCCGGCGACCACAGCGCGTCCATGTCGTCGACCGGCGGCGGCAACTGGCCGGGCGTGCCGCGGCGCAGATTGATGAACTGCTGCTGCAGCGAGGTGAACAAGCGCAGCGCCTCGACGTCGCTGTCGGCGGCGAACACGTTGACGCCAATCATCGCATAGGGCTTGTCGAGCTGCGCCGAGGGCTCGAACCGCGCGCGATATTCGCGCAGCGCCGGCATCATCATCTGCGGCGCGAAATGCGAGGCGAAGGCGAAGGGCAGCCCCAGCATGGCCGCGAGCTGAGCGCCGAACATGCTCGAGCCGAGAATCCACAGCGGCACCTTCGTGCCCATGCCGGGTACGGCGCGGATGGCCTGGTTCGGTTTGACGTCGCCGAGCAGCGCCTGCAATTCCAGAACGTCATGCGGAAAGTTTTCGGCGGCCGTGGCAAGGTCGCGCCGCATGGCCCGCGCGGTGAGCTGGTCGGTACCGGGGGCGCGGCCGAGGCCGAGATCGATCCGGCCGGGATAGAGCGCCTCCAGCGTGCCGAACTGCTCGGCGATCACGAGCGGCGAATGGTTCGGCAGCATCACCCCGCCGGAGCCGACGCGGATCGTCCTGGTCCCGCCCGCGACATGCCCGATCACCACCGACGTCGCCGCGCTCGCGATCCCCGTCATGTTGTGATGCTCGGCCAGCCAGAACCGCTTGAAGCCCCAGGCCTCCGCGTGCCGGGCGAGATCGAGCGAATTGCGGAACGCCTGCGACGCATCGGATCCCTGCTTGATGGGTGCGAGGTCGAGCACGGAAAACGGGATCATGTGTGGCTGCCGAAATGGGGAATCTGCGCGTCCGGGAGAGGCTCATGTAGTGTCACCGCGCAGGATGGGTAGAGCACCCTTCGCAACCCTGTTATGGCGCTCCGCGGCGCCCGTCGTCTCGGCTGGGCGTTTCGTGCCTGTTGTTGTACGCTCCATGTCGCGCCACCGTTGTCAGGAGGAATGACATGACCCCTGTCGTACTCAACCGCCGCAACCTCCTCGTTGCCGGCGGCTCCGTTCTTGCATCGGGCGTCCTGGCGACGGGAGCTTCCGGATTTCTGCTGCCGGCGCGCGCGGAAGGCCTCGCGCCGACTGAATCGATGACCGGCGGCGCCAACAACTACCGCAAGGGCGCACCGATCGTGGAGCGGATCGGCAAGGGCGGCTTCTGGATGAGCGGCACCGTTCGCCGCGTCGGCGACGGGGCCCCGCTGGCCGGGCAGCGCATCCAGATATGGGCGCACACGGTCGAAGGGCAGGAGCACGAGCCGCAGAGCCATGGCGCAACGCTGACCGACAGGGACGGCGCGTTCCGGCTCGAGATGCCGCAGATCATTCCCATCTTCGGCCAGCCGCATGGTCACCTCGCCTATGACAGCGGGGAATTCAAGACAGTCTTTCTGCGGCCGATCATGCGCAGCCCGAAAGAAACCAGCCTCGAGGCGCACTTCGTGCTTCAGCCGGCCTGATCGCGTTGCAAGGGCAAGGCCAAGTGAAAGGCCAAGTGATAGACCACGCGCAAGGGTGGAGATCCCTGATCTGGGTCGCCCTCGCTGCGGCCATTGGCGCACCGATCGCGCTCGCAGCGACAAGCGAGCAGCTCGCATGGCGCGGTCCGGTCTACGTCCTCGCCGGTTTCGCGGGGATCATTGCCCTCGCTCTGGTGCTGGTTCAGCCGCTGCTGATCGGCGGATATCTGCCGGGACTATCGGCCTATCGCGGGCGGCGGGCCCATCACTGGATCGGCGGCGCGCTGGCGCTGGCCGTTGTGATCCATGTCGCCGGTCTCTGGTTCACCAGCCCGCCCGACATGATCGACGCGCTGACCTTCTCCTCTCCGACACCGTTCTCCCCCTTCGGCGTGATCGCGATGTGGGCCATCTTCGCCGTCGCGCTTCTGGCCGCGCTGCGCCGGCGGCTGCGACTGCGCACGTGGCGCATCGTCCATGTCCCCCTTGCGATCGTCATCGTCGCCTGCAGCGTGGTTCATTGCCTGCTGATCGAGGGGACGATGGAGACGATTTCGAAAGCGGCGCTGTGCGTGCTCGTGCTTGCGGCAACGATCAAGGTAATGACCGATCTCTGGCGCAAGCGGATGGTTCGGAACGAAAATGTTGCGCGGCCGATCCCAGGTCAATGACCTGGAATGTCGCCATGGATCATCCTGTCGAATGGTGGGCACGCAGGTTCAGTCGAGCACGTGCGAACCCCGTCGAGCCGCGTGAGCCGTCCCGCGCGCTGCTTGCCGCATCCGGCGTTGGCGCGTATCCTCGTGCCATGACCGACAGCACGCCCGATCTGAAAGCGTTCCTGCTCGCGACGCCGTTCTTCGGCGGTCTCGCCGACCCAAGTCTCGACCTCCTGATCTCGATGCTGGTCGAGCGCCGCTTCGATGTCGGCGCGACGATCGTGGCGGAAGGCGAGCCGGGACGCTCGATGTTCATCGTCAAGTCCGGCCGGCTGGCGGTCGGCAAACGGACGAATGCGGGGAGTGTGCTCCCGATCTCCGTTCTGGAGCCCGGCGACTTCTTCGGCGAGATGACGCTGATCGAAATGCAGAACCGCTCCGCCACGGTGGTCGCGGAGAGTGAGACGGCGCTCTACGAGCTGACCGCCCAAAAGCTCTATGCCTGCTACAAGGCCGACATCCATGCCTATGTGATCGTCCTGCAGAACATCAATCGCGAGCTGTGCCGGCGGCTGCGCCGCGCCGACGACCGGTTCACGGGACAGCATGTGAGCGAAGAGGACCACTAGAGACGCATTCTGGGTCGAGCGCAGCGAAACGGATCGTGCCTGCCGGCCAACCAGCTCTCGATCGATTTCGCTTTCGCCCTTCGAGCGACGGCGGACAAATCGCTGCCGTCCAGCGAGCCCGCTATCCGATGTGGTTACAGCAACGCCAGCGAATGCAGTGAGTTTCTGTGAAAGCCGAAGGCGATCAAGCCGGAGAGCAGCAACGCAGTCCCAGTCACGATCAGGCAGCACGCAAGCACTATCGGAGCCTCTGGTTCGTCAGGAATGACCAGGACGATAATGGATAAAATTTTACCGACAATCGAAAGGAAGAATTAACCTTACCTGCGCGGCCCGGCAGGTCTTCTGTGGGATGGGCAGAGCAACTTGTCCGCCGGCGCGCTCGAAGAGCGAAGGCGAAACCCGTCACCGTCCCGAAGTTGGAAGAGATCTGGCCGCGATGGCGATCACGTCAGCAGGCGCCTCGCGTTTGCGAGCGTCTGCGACGGAAGTTCTCCGATCGTGTTGCGGTAGAGCTTGGAGAAATCGCCCATGTGCCAGAAGCCGTGAGCGCAGGCGCTGGCCTTGACGGTGAGGCCGGGAACTCCGTTGCGGAGCTGCCGGCGGACGGCCCAGAGCCGCTTGAGCTGGCTGTAGCGCAGCGGACTGGTGCCGCAGACGGCGTGAACGGCACTGTTCATCGTTCGCGTTGAAATTCCGATCTCTTCCGCGAGAGTGTCGCAGTAGATGTCGGTGGTGTGGTTGGCGTGGATCGCACGCTCGATGTGATCCACGATTGTCTTGTAACGCGCACGCCCGTCGCGGCGGTCGATATACCCCGCGCACATGGCTTCGTCGAACGAGGAGAACAGTGCCGCTTCGATCGTCTCCGGTGTACCGTTTGCCTCAATGGCTTGGGGCTGTGCGGCAGCCGTCTCGAGAACGCCGCGCAGGTGCATTTGCAGACGTGCCAATTCGGCGTCAGGCAATCGCAGCAGCGCATGGCCGTCTTCGAACGTCAGCCAGCTGTCGGCCAAGGCATCGCGGCGGATCGACAGGATGGCGACCAGGCGCCCCTCCGGCTCGTAGACCGTGCAGTTGGCTGCCCCCTTCAGGATGATCAGCGACCGGTCGATTTCCCTGCCGTTCATCCGCGTCGAGGAGACGTCGTCCATGGGAACGACGATGATGAGCCGGCCGGAAAAGTCGTAACCCCTGATGATGCGCGGAAAGGTCCGCACCAGCGACAGGGAGCATGAGGGCAGCGTCACGCTGGCCCGCAGCACGGCGAAATTTCCGGTCCTGAGCGGAATGCTTTCGGCACTGGCATACCGTTCACTCTCGCGAAACTGGTCGATGTCCGCGTAGCGCACCAGCTCGAGCGATGTCGAGGCATGAAGGTTTCTGAAAAGCATCGGAAATTCGAATCAGCTGCAATGATATGAGTTCCATCATATTAACGCAGTCGTGGGTTGGGAAAAAGCGGCATTCGCGGTCATGCTGACCGGATACCTAAGCGGCCTCCTGAAGCAGCTTCGCGAGCGCGGCGGCCTGCGCGCTCGCCGATGAGAACTTCACCAACGCCGAGCGTCCGTCGATCCGCGCGATGGTTCCGGCAAGGTCTGCCGAACTGCCCTCGATCCGCAGCCGAACCTGGGTGCCGATCGGCCAATTCGCCGGGATATCGTCGATCCTCGCGCCGCCGCCCGAAATGTCCCGGACGACGACGCCAAAGGGGTTTCCGGCCACCAGCAGCGTGCCGGGACGGCTGACCTCCAGCCGCGTTGCCGTGCGGCGGTCGACATCCGACGTCGAGGTGCGGATGACGCGAACCAGCGTCAGTCGCAGTTCGTCGACCTTCTGGGCGATATCGACCGAACCATGTCGGATTTCGGCAGCACGACGTCCCGTCTCGACGGCCTCGCGCGAGACCGAGGCGATCTGAGCGGCAACCTCGCGGGCGGCGAGCGACGTTTCCTCGACGGTACGCGAGATCTCGAGCGTGACGGTATTCTGCTGCTCTATGGCGTCGGCGATGGTCGTCGAGACGGTTTCGACGTTGCGAATGACCTCGCCGATCGCGCTGATCGACTGCACCGAGGCGCGTGTCGATTCCTGGATCTCGGCAATCTGCTGCGAGATTTCGCTGGTCGCCTTGGCGGTCTGCTCGGCGAGCGACTTCACCTCGGATGCGACCACGGCAAAGCCGCGTCCGGCCTCGCCGGCGCGGGCCGCCTCGATCGTGGCGTTGAGCGCCAGCAGGTTGGTCTGCCCGGCGATCTCGCTGATCAGGTTGGTCACGGCGCCGACTTTGCCGGCTGCCTCTTCCAGCCGCGCAATGGTCGATTGTGCCTCGGCGGACGCGGTGACCGCCCGCTGTGTCAGGTCGCGGGAGGAGGAGACCTGCTGGGCGATCGCTGTAATCGACGCCGCCATGTGCGAGGAGGCCTTCGCCATCGTCTGCGCATTGGTGAGCGCTTCTTCGGCTGCGGCCGCGACACTGCTGGAGTTCTGGCCGAGCGTGCGTGCGGTGTCGTTCATCTGGGTCGCGTTGTCGGCCATCCGGGTGGTGCCGTTCGCGACCTCGGTGACGGCTGCGTTGGTCTCGCGCTCGACCGTCTCGGCCATCTCCTGAAGTGCGGCCGCCTTGGCCTCCTCGGCCTGCAGGCGTCGTTGCTCTTCCGCAGCAGCTTCCTCGCGTACCTTCTCGGCAGCCTTGATCTTGAATTGCTCGATCGAGCGCGCCATGTCGCCGATCTCGTCGGCGCGATTGAGGCCCGGCAGCTTCACGTCGAATTGCCCTGCGCCGAGCGAAATCAGCGCCGAGGTCATCGAAGAGAGCGCCGACGACATCCCGCGGGCGATGACCAGCGTGATTGCGCCGAGAACGAGGACGATGCAGAGCCCGGCGATGATCAGGGTTTTCACGCTCGACCAGACCTGCGCGTCCAGATCGTCGATGTAGACGCCGCTGCCGATCACCCATCCCCACGGCGCGAAGCCCGCGACATAGGACAGTTTCGGTTGCGGCGCGTCCTTGCCGGGCTTCGGCCATTGATATTCGACCACGCCGGCCCCCTGGCGCTTGACCGTGTCGACGAACTCCATGAACAGACGCTTCCCGGTCGGATCCTCGATGTTGCCGAGATCCTGTCCGTTGAGCTCCGGCTTGATCGGGTGAATGATCATGCGCGGTTCCAGATCGTTGATCCAGAAATAGTCTCCGTTGCCGTAGCGAAGCTTGCCGATCTCTTCGGCCGCGCGCTGACGGGCGACGTCATCCGGCGTCTTGTCGCGCTGCGATTTGTCGTACTCGCTCCTGGCGATGCCGAGCGCTGATTGAACGAGATGGCTCAGCTCGTTCTGGCGCTGCTCACGGAGCGAGACGGCAAGATTGTGGATCTGTACGGCGGCGAGGCCCAACAGGCCGCAGAAGCTCAACCCGATGATACCGTAGATGCGCAGCTTGATCGAAAGGCGCGGCTTCATTCGCCAGATCTCCGTAAGTTTGCGGAATGCTTTGCGTCTCGCGGCCCGGCACGAGCTTCGTACGCGCTGTCGGCAGCCTAGCGAAGTGAAGTGTCGATGCGATTAAGCGGCCTATCGAAATTTGGAGAGATTCGAGTCGGAGATGAACTATCCTGCCGAGAAAGACGCGCAACTCGCCGGATCTCGATAGGAACATCATCGGTGCGTGAATCACGCGCAGGTATCGTGATGGGGAATCCGGGCATGGTGCCGGGAGCGATCGCTGCGATGACGAATCTGCTGCTGAAAGCGCTTACTGAATTCCGATAGGGAAGTTTGTTGCGCTTTAGATGATTAACGACATACTAAACGCGAAAGTTCAAGAAAATCGAGACAAGGAACGCTGATGTCGAATGTCGTGGCATTCCCGGCGCAAGCAAGCGCGTCTGCCTCAAAGGCGGTCAGTCGGTTGAATGAGATCTGGAAGGCCGTCGAAGCATTCACGCTCGAGATGCAGTACGAACGCGTGACGCCCGCCGAGATGATGCGGGTGCTCAGGATCTTCAACACGGCAAACAGCTGCATCAGAATCGTTCTGTCGGAGTTCAAGAATGACCCTGCCATCGATGAGCTGGTCGGCCATTCACGTGAAATCGCACGGATGATCGAAGAGGCGCGTCGAACGGTCGCGAGCCTCATGAAGGCGAGCGATGATCGGGCCTCGAGGCCCGAGCCTTCCGCTGCCAAGCGCCTCGGAGACTGAGGCTCGCGCGTTGTTGAAGAGGTGGCCTGTCGGGCAAAACACCCGCCTCCCGCCGAAGTCCGTCAACCCTCCTGCGCGAAAATATTCCACTTTACCGAAATTCGGAATTTTGGCATTCTCTGCGTCATCCCGGCCCGAGGAGAGGGGCGATCGTACGTCGTCGCGAACGTGGGCCGGGGATGCGGTGGACGCAGCGGCGCCGGCGCGGATGTGAGGGCAGGGCGGGCAGAGGATTGAGCCGAACCCCGTGAGCCCGGCACAAGCCGTGTCGTACGAACGGCGCCTATGCGTACGGCAAAACCGTGTGGTCCCGGCCGTCGTCGCTACGGTCAAGCACTTGCGGATGCGGCATTGCGCCAACCGGCGCGGTGCCGGTGACTTCCGTCGGGCGAGGGAGGCCAGAAGGAATTCGGCTCCCGGGAGAGCACGGCATAAGCCGTCCAACCATCGCGCAGGGAAGGCCGAGTGTTCGGCGTCACCTGTATGCTGCTGTGCGGTTTCCTTGCGCTACACTTTCGCGCAGCGGACCGCGGGTGCCCGTCGGCACCCGGTCTTCCCTGCGCCCTCTTCACAAGAGGAGGGCAACGGCAACGGGCAAAACTCGGGCGTTCGATGCCGCGAGAATGCCGATCCGTGCTTGTTTCCAGAAGATGAAATGGTGCTGCCAGACAGGATTGAACTGTCGACCTCTCCATTACCAATGGAGTGCTCTACCACTGAGCTACGGCAGCATGTGCTGGGATCAGAATCGGCCGCCCGAGGGGCCTACCAAGCGGGCCGATATCTGCCACAGGCCTCCACGCTGTGCAAGCTTGCAAGGGCGGCCAAAGCGAGAAAATCGGGGCGATATCGGGGGTATTACGGCTGTTTCGGCTCGAAACGACCGACTTTGCGTCGATTTTGGTTCCGCTTCCCCCACCAACTGGCCAGTTGGCCAATGGAGCGGATTCGACCCATTTTGGATTTCGCACGATCGGGACCATCAGGGCCTCTTGAGCTGCCGCAATCCCTGGGCATGTTACTGCCGACCGCTGTATGGACCCGTGATGGCTGACCAGAACGACAAGACCACGAGACAAGACCGCACATCGCGGGACGACCGCCTGAAATCGGCGCTGCGGGAGAATCTGAAGCGGCGCAAGGCGCAGGCGCGCGAACGCTCCGCAAGTGTCGATCCCTCGCAAAACGAAGATGGTTCCCTAAATGATGGGGCCGCCGGCGAGGCCGGCAAATAGAAATTTGGAGTGCATTGACGTGGCCATCGGGCAGACCGAGCAGGACCAGACCGACAGGAACGCGCAGATGTCGCGTTTCACCCGCCCCGAGCAGACGTTTCCGACGCTGACCTCAGCCGAGATCGAGCGTCTCAGGCATTTCGGCGAGTTCCGCACCTATCATCATGGTGAGCTGCTGTTCGAGACCGGCAAGCCGGGGCCGGGCATGTTCGTCGTGCTCAAGGGCCATGTCGCCATCACCCAGCGCGACGGGCTCGGTCATGTCACCCCGCTGATTGACCAGGGGCCGGGGCAATTTCTGGCCGAGCTCAGCCAGCTCTCCGGCCGGCCGGCCCTGGTCGATGGCCGCGCCGAAGGCGACGTCGAGACGCTGCTGCTGCCGCCCGAGCGCCTGCGCGCGCTGCTGGTCGCCGAGGCCGAGCTTGGCGAGCGCATCATGCGCGCGCTGATTCTGCGGCGGGTCAATCTGCTCCAGGCGGGCGTCGGCGGCATCGTGCTGATCGGCTCCTCGCATTCCGCCGGCGTGGTGCGCTTGCAGGGGTTCCTCACCCGCAACGGCCAGCCGCATCATCTGCTCGATCCCGAGCGCGATCGCGACGCCGCCGAATTGATCGCGCGCTATTCGCCGAAGCCGGAGGACTGGCCGCTGGTGGTCACGTCGGACGGCGCGGTGCTGCGCAATCCCAGCGAGACCGAGGTCGCGCGCGCGATCGGCATGATCGGCGGCCCGCGCAATGACCGCATCTACGACGTCGCGATCGTCGGCTGCGGACCGGCGGGGCTCGCCACCGCCGTGTATGCGGCCTCCGAAGGGCTGTCGGTCGCGGTGCTCGATATCAGAGCCTTCGGCGGCCAGGCCGGCGCCAGCGCGCGCATCGAAAACTATCTGGGCTTCCCGACCGGCATTTCCGGCCAGGCGCTGACCGCGCGCGCCTTCAACCAGGCGCAGAAATTCGGCGCCGACATCATGATCCCCGTCACGGTGAAGTCGCTCGACTGCACGCGCAAGGACGGCGCGTTTGCAGTTGCGCTCGACGGCAGCGATCCCTTGCGCTCGCGCGCGGTGGTGGTCGCCAGCGGTGCGCGCTATCGCCGGCCTGAGATCGCCAATCTCGACAAGTTCGAGGGCCGCGGCGTCTGGTACTGGGCCTCCCCGGTCGAGGCCAAGCTGTGCGCCGGCGAGGAAGTGGCGCTGGTCGGCGCCGGCAATTCGGCGGGGCAGGCCGCAGTGTTCCTCTCGGGACACGCCAAGAAGGTCTTGATGATCATCCGCGGCGGCGGCCTTGGCGCCAGCATGTCGCGCTATCTCATCGAGCGCATCGAGGCGACCCCGAACATCGAATTGCTGTTCAACACCGAGATCACGGCGCTCGAAGGCGACGAGGCCTCGCTGCTGCGGCGGATACACTGGAAGAGCAGGCTGTCCGATGACGAGGATTTTGCCGACATCAAGAATCTCTTTCTGTTCGTCGGCGCCGATCCCGCCACCGGCTGGCTCGACGGGTGCGGCGTCACGCTCGATCGCGGCGGCTTCGTCGTTACGGGTGCGCAATCCGAGCTGAACCAGGGCAGGCTGGTGGCGCCGCTCGAGACCTCCGTACCCGGCGTCTACGCCGTCGGCGACGTCCGCTCCGGCTCGGTCAAGCGCGTCGGCGGCGCCATCGGCGAAGGCGCGCAGGTCGTGGCTTCGCTGCACGGCTATCTCGGCGACGCCGCAAAACCGGCGCTTTAGAGCACGATCCGGATAAGTGTGAAGCGGTTTTCCGGCAAGATCGTGCTCAAAAAAATAAGTCAAGGACAAGACAAGCAGACGGCAAGCCGATTGTGACTTGCCATCTTGTCGTGTCCCACGGACTATTGCCGCGTCGCGCGACCAATCGCGTGGAAGAACAAAGATTCAACGGGAGGACTAAATGGCCGAACTCGTCGTGCTCTACAAGACGCCCAAGGACGCCGCCGCCTTCGACAAGCATTACGCCGAGACTCACATTCCTCTTGCGAAGAAACTTCCGGGCCTGAAGAAATACGCCGTCAGCACCGGCGCAGTCGGCTCGCCAGCGGGTCCCTCAGGCGTTCACCTCGTCGCCATTCTCTCCTTCGACAGCGTGGGCGACATCCAGAAGGCCTTCGGCAGCGAAGCTGGCAAGGCGGCCGCCGGCGACGTGCCGAAATTCGCAAGCGGCGGCGCCGATCTCTTGATCTTCGACACCAAGGACGTGTGAGCGCGTCGACCGATTCAACTTTCGTCGAAAGCTGCCGTCGTTTGTGACAGCGCTGCAAAAGATTCAGTCATGCATTTGTCGATTCGCACGATGATGCATGGCTGGACGCGCATGTGTGATCGTGCCGCATGTGGCAATCCGATGAGGACCGTAATATCAATCCTCCGATCTCAACGCAGAGAGTAGGAGAGATGCCATGGTTCTCGGGATGAGCCTGCAAGCCTTCACACTGGTCCATGTCGTCATCAGCCTGATCGCCATCGCCGCGGGCCTGATCGTGATGTTCGGTCTGCTCGGCTCGAAGTCGATGCCGGGCCTCACCGCGGTCTTCCTCCTCTTCACCATCCTGACCAACGCGACGGGCTTTCTGTTTCCGTTCAAGGAACTGCTGCCCTCCTACATCATAGCCGGCATCTCGCTGGTGCTGCTCGCGATCGCCTGCCTCGCGCTCTACGGCATGAAGCTCAAAGGCGCCTGGCGCCCGGTCTACATCGTGACCGCGATGATCTCGCTCTACTTCAACGTCTTCGTGCTGATCATCCAGTCGTTCCTGAAGATTCCGGCGCTCGCCGCACTGGCGCCGGCCGTGCCGCCGGCGCCGCCGTCCGGCCCGGTGTTCGCGGCAGTGCAGGGCATCGTGCTGGTGTTCTTCGTCGTGGTGACGATCGGCGCCTGGCGCCGCTACAAGCCGGTGGCGTTCGCCTGATCGTTTCTGACCACGACGAAAGGAACTCCCCAATGCCTACCATCACCACCAAGGACGGCGTCGAGATCTTCTACAAGGATTGGGGCTCGGGCCAGCCGATCGTGTTCAGCCATGGCTGGCCGCTGTCGTCCGACGACTGGGACGCGCAGATGATGTTCTTCGTCACCCGCGGCTATCGCGTGATCGCCCATGACCGTCGCGGCCATGGCCGCTCGGCGCAGGTCGCCGACGGCCACGACATGGATCATTATGCCGACGATCTCGCGGCGGTCACCGCGCATCTCGACCTCAAGAACGCGCTCCATGTCGGACATTCCACCGGCGGCGGCGAGGTCGTGCACTACATCGCGCGCCACGGCGAGTCCCGCGTCGCGAAGGCCGCGATCCTCTCCGCGGTGCCGCCGCTGATGGTGAAGACGGACGCCAATCCCGGCGGTTTGCCGAAGAGCGTGTTCGACGGCTTCCAGGCCGCGCTCGCCGCCGGCCGTTCGGCGTTCTATCGCGACATCGCCGCCGGCCCGTTCTACGGCTACAACCGTCCCGGCGCAAAACCGTCGGAAGCGGTGATCCAGAACTGGTGGCGCCAGGGCATGATGGGCGGCGCGAAAGCGCATTACGACGGCATCGTCGCGTTCTCGCAGACCGATTTCACCGAGGATTTGAAGAAGATCAACGTGCCGGTGCTGGTGATGCATGGCGACGACGACCAGATCGTGCCCTACGCCGATTCCGCGCCGCTGTCGGCCAAGCTGCTCAAGAACGGCACACTGAAGACCTACAAGGGCTTTCCGCACGGCATGCCGACCACGGAAGCCGAAACCATCAACGCGGATCTGCTGGCGTTCTTCAAGAGCTGAGCGTTGGCTCTGACCCTCTCCTGTTTGCGGGAGAGGGTGGCTACGCCGCACTGGCGGCGAGACAGGGTTGTTTGACCTCGCCGCTGTGGTCCGTGCTGCGCCGGATCTCGCCCGGGCTCGTCACATCGACCGAGCAGATGGGCCGCGCCATGCTTCATGTCGCCCGGGTCGGCTATCCCAGCAAGGTGCTGGAGATGAAGGATATCAATAGCCTCTAGTCCGTTGTCCGAAGGCCCGCTAGTTTGCGGGGAAATTTCGGCTACCCCGCGCGTTGAGCCGTATCAGCCATCGAGGAGAAGTGTCGGTGATGTCTCCCCAGCTCAAACTGATCGCGCTCGATGCCGACGATCTCGCCGTGATCTCGACCCATGTGCAGGATGCCCGCGTGCAGCCGTCGGACATCGTCTGGCGACAGGGCGAGAAGCGTCTGGTGGTCGGCATGAGCCGGCTGGATTGGGAGCAGACGCTGGCGGGCGAGACAGAGCCGCGCCGGCTGGTGTCAGCGCTTCGCTTCGACCGGGTGCTTGCCTGCAAATCGCGCAACATCGATCTCGCCGCCCCTGAAGCGGTCCTGGATCTCGTCGGCATCGAGTTTCATCCCCAGGACGGCCGCGACGATGAGCCTGGCGGCAGCGCGCTGCTGCTGTTCGCCCAGGGCGGCGCCATCCGCCTCGATGTCGAATGCCTGGAATGCCAGCTCACCGATCTCGGGGCGGACGAATTGGGGACGGGAGTCGGGATCGAGGGGGAGGGGTGAGGTGGCCTGTATACCAGCCGAGCCGGCTCAGGCGCTCGTCCGGAACGGTCGCTCCCAAGGGTTGACGCAGCTTCCCCGCCGCGCCATTGAGCAGGGGGGCCTGTGAGCCGCACTGCGCCCCGCAAACCAGCAGAAGCCAAGCCCAAAATGCCCGTTCGTCTCGACCGCAGCAGCGCCGATTTTGACCAGCGATTCGCGGCCTTCCTCGCCGCCAAGCGCGAGGTCTCGGCCGACGTCGAGGCCGCCGCGCGCGCCATCGTCGATGACGTGGCCAGGCGGGGCGATGCCGCCCTGCTCGAGGCCACCGCAAAATTCGACCGGCTCAAGCTGGATGCCTCCGGCCTGCGCGTCTCGGCCGCCGAGATCGAAGCCGCGAAAGAAGCCTGCGAAGCCGGGACGCTGGATGCGCTCGAGCTCGCGCGCGATCGCATCGAGGTTTACCACCGCCGGCAGTTGCCGAAGGACGAGCGCTTCACCGACCCGCTCGGCGTCGAGCTCGGCTGGCGCTACACCGCAATCGAATCCGCCGGCCTCTACGTGCCCGGCGGCACCGCCGCCTATCCGTCCTCGGTGCTGATGAACGCGGTGCCGGCCAAGGTCGCGGGGGTGACGCGCCTCGTGATGGTGGTGCCCTCGCCGGACGGCAAGCTCAATCCGCTGGTGCTGGCGGCGGCTTCGCTCGGCGGCGTCACCGAGATCTACCGCGTCGGCGGCGCGCAGGCCGTCGCCGCGCTCGCCTACGGCACCGCGACGATCGCGCCGGTCGCCAAGATCGTCGGCCCCGGCAACGCCTACGTCGCTGCCGCAAAACGGCTGGTGTTCGGCAAGGTCGGCATCGACATGATTGCCGGTCCCTCCGAGGTGCTGGTGATTGCCGACGACACCGGCAATGCCGACTGGATCGCCGCCGATCTCCTGGCGCAGGCCGAGCACGATGCCAGCGCGCAGTCGATCCTGGTCACGGACTCGGCGCGTCTCGCCGCCGATGTCGAGAAGGCCGTCGAGGCGCAGCTGAAGACGCTGCCGCGCGCCGCGATTGCCGGTAAGTCCTGGGCCGATTTCGGCGCGATCATCATGGTGAAGAACCTCACTGAGGCCATCCCGCTTGCGGATGCGATCGCCGCCGAGCATCTCGAGATCATGACCGCAGATCCCGACGCGCTCGCTGCAAAAATCCGCAACGCCGGCGCCGTGTTCCTCGGCGCGCATACGCCCGAGGCGATCGGCGATTATGTCGGCGGCTCCAACCACGTGCTGCCGACGGCGCGCTCGGCGAGATTCTCCTCAGGACTCGGGGTCGCCGATTTCATGAAGCGCACCTCGATCCTGAAATGCGGCCCGGACCAGCTGCGTGCGCTGGGGCCGGCCGCGATGACGCTCGGACAAGCGGAGGGGCTGGACGCCCATTCGCGCTCGATTGGATTGCGCCTCAATCTGTCATGACAAAGCCGCCCGAACAGGACGACTCGACCAATCGCATCGTCGCGGTCACCCTCGACGAGGACTCGATCGGCCGTTCCGGCCCCGACATCGAGCATGAGCGTGCGATCGCGATCTACGACCTGATCGAGCAGAATCTGTTCGCGCCCGATGGCGCCGACGGCAAGGGCCCGTTCACGCTGCATATCGGCATCACCGGCAGCCGGCTGATGTTCGACATCCGCCAGGAGGACGGCACGCCCGTGGTCGCGCATCTGTTGTCGCTGACGCCGTTCCGGCGGATCGTGAAGGACTATTTCATGATCTGCGACAGCTACTACCAGGCGATCCGTACTGCGACCCCGGACAAGATCGAGGCCATCGACATGGGGCGCCGCGGCATCCATGACGAGGGATCGCGCACGCTGCAGGAGCGGCTGAAGGGCAAGGTGCGGGTCGACTTCGAGACCTCGCGCCGGCTGTTCACGCTCATCACTGTTCTTCACTGGAAGGGCTAAACGCGGATGGCTGCGCCCCCACGCGCAAGCAATCCGCAATCGGTGCTGTTCGCCTGCGCGATGAACAGCGTGCGCTCGCCGATGGCCGCGAGCCTGTTGCAGCACATGTTTCCGCAAGGCCTCTACGTGAAGTCGGCCGGCGCCAGGAAAGGCGAGCTCGATCCGTTCGCGGTGGCCGTGATGGCCGAGCTCGACCAGGACATCTCGACCCACAAGCCGCAGACCTTCGAGGAGCTGGAGGATTGGGAGGGGCTGAATTTCGATCTCATCATCACGCTGTCGCCCGAGGCGCACCACAAGGCGCTGGAGCTGACGCGGACGCTTGCTGCCGACGTCGAATACTGGCCGACGCAGGATCCCACCATCATCGAAGGCAGTCGCGACCAGAAGCTCGCCGCCTATCGCGAGGTCTGCGACCAGCTCCTGATGCGCATCCGCCGGCGCTTCGCCAAGGTCGGCGCTGCGAGCGGGTAGGATGCGGTGTCCGTAACACCCGCGTCACAGATTGAGGGCACAGCCATGTCGGACTCCTCGAATCAGCAAAGTCCGGGTTCCGGGTTGTGAAATCAGCCCCCTTCCGATAGGTTCCGCGCGCAATTCATCCCCTGCCAAATCTCCCAAAAAATCACCTGATGCTCGGCCGCCCCAAATTCGTTCTTGCCTCCGGTTCGCCGCGGCGCCTGTCGCTGCTCAACCAGGCCGGCATCGACCCGGACGCGCTCCGGCCGGCCGATGTCGACGAGACGCCGAAGCGGGGCGAGCTGCCGCGCGCCTGCGCCAACCGCCTCGCGCGAGCCAAGGCCGATGCGGCGCTCAAATCAGTCCAGCTCGACGACGAGCTGCGCGGTGCCTTCATCCTGTCCGCCGACACGGTGGTAGCCGTCGGCCGCCGCATCCTGCCCAAGGCCAACCTCGTGGACGAGGCCGCGCAGTGCCTGCGGCTGCTGTCGGGCCGCAACCACCGGGTCTATACCGCGATCTGTCTGGTGACGCCGCGCGAGGCGTTCCGCCAGCGCCTAGTGGAGACCCGCGTCCGCTTCAAGCGCCTCTCGGAAGACGACATCCAGGCCTATATCGGCTCCGGCGAATGGCGCGGCAAGGCCGGCGGCTATGCCGTGCAGGGCATCGCCGGATCGTTCGTGGTGAAGATGGTGGGCTCCTACACCAACGTGGTCGGCCTGCCGCTGTACGAGACCACGACGCTGCTCGGCGGCGAGGGCTTTCCGATCCGCTTCGGCTGGCTCAACGCCACGGCGGTCTGACCAGGATCTCGAAAACAACCCCATGCACAGTAGGATCGGCCGGCGCGGCGCACGCGCCTCCGCCGAAGGAACCCGTTTGCCGAGGGGCGCTTGAACCCTCTCATCTCGTGTAGACTGCCGCCATCATGGACGACCACGTCAAAAAGCCCGCCTCGCCCCTCAAGACCTGCCCGATCTGCGGCAAGCCGCAGGCGCAGGCCACCCGCCCGTTCTGCTCCTCGCGCTGCCGTGACGTCGACCTGAACCGCTGGCTCAAAGGCTCCTACGTCATCCCCGGCCGGGACGACGAGGTGGATGACGTAGAATAGCAAGTAATATCAATGCCTTGAACGGATGTCCGGCTTGCCGCGGCAAACCCGGGCCGCCTTGTGCACAGCCGGGCCGCGCCTCGCGAAGCCGAAGGCGAAGCGTGGGTAGACAGGCCGCTGCGAGCCCACTATAAACCGCCCGCTCGATGGGCCTTGGTCCTTCGCACAGCAAGCCCAGGTAGCTCAGTTGGTAGAGCATGCGACTGAAAATCGCAGTGTCGGTGGTTCGATTCCGCCCCTGGGCACCACGGCTCTTCTGAGAGCCTAACCACCCAGCCAGCTCCACAAATTCGACCGCCTTTGTGCTCCCGCAGCCTGCTCAAGGCGCGCGTGGTCTCGCCAGGCACTCTCGTGCCCCTACGATTTACGCCACCCTCTTCCCTCGCCCCAGATACCGCAGCGCGAGCTTGATGAAATTGTGCACCACCATCGACGTCTCGTCCTGTCTAAACACCAGGAACACGTCGGCCGCGGGCGGTGAGGGTCTGATCGGGCGAAACGCGATGTCGGCTGTGGTGAAACGCGCGATCGACTGCGGCACGAGGGCGACGCCGAAGCCGGCCGCGATCAGGCTCGGGATCGACTGCGCGTCGACGACCTGCTGGGACACTTTCGGCAGGAAGCCGGCATCGACGCAGCATGTCTGCACATAGCGCGCGAAGTCGGAGCTGTCGGGGTCGAGGACGACGTGATCCTCCGAGGCCAGTTCGGCAAGGGCGACGCGCTTGCGCTTGGCCAGGCGGTGGGTGCGGGGTACGGCGAGAACGACCTCTTCCCGCCACGCCAGCTTGCTGCTCAGCTCGCGTTCGGTCGGAACGCCGCGAATGAGCGAGATGTTGGTCGTGCGATTGAGGAGCGCCGCGATCTGCCGCGCCGGCGCCTGCTCGTGCACCGTCATCCTGACCAACGGCGCGACCTCCCGGTAGGCCGCCAGCAGCTCCGCGAGACGGCCGCGCAGGATCGAGCCGGTCGCGCCGAGATCCAGCGTTCCGACCAGGCCGGCGCCGATCGAGCGCACCTCGTCTTCCGCGGACTTGACCTGCTGCAGGATGGCGCGCCCGCGCAGCAGCATCGCTTCGCCGGCCTGCGTCAGCTCCACCTTGCGGCTGGTCCTGTAGAGCAGCTGGGTGCCGAGCTCGGCCTCGAGCGCCTGGATGTGCTGGCTGAGCGGCGGCTGCGACAAGTTCAGCCGCCGCGCGGCGAGGGTGAAGCTGCGCTCCTCGGCGACCGCGATGAAGTACCTGACCTGGCGGAGGTCCATAGCGAAAACCTATCAATCGTGTCGTTCTATATATTGGACTTGATGTCGCACCTGGTCAACGAATGACCGATGGCGCCTTCGTCCGCGTGCAAGCGGCTGACGGCCCTGCACGCAGCGGCGTCGCGCCGCTGCCAATGACAAGAATGGCGAAAGGCTCGAGCCGACCAAGCCAGACAGACACCAGCCCCGCGAGCGAGGAAAGCCATGTCCAAGACTTTCATGCCCAGGATTTTCAAGTCCCTCTTCTTCCAGGTCGTCGTCGCACTCGCACTCGGCATCGCGCTGGGCGTGGCCTATCCGGATACGGCCTTGCAGATGAAGCCGCTCGGCGACGGCTTCATCAAGCTGATCAAGATGCTGGTGCCCGTCATCGTGTTCTGCGTCGTGGTGCAGGGCATCTCGGCGGCCGGGGACCTTTCGAAGGTCGGACGAGTCGGGATTCGCTCGCTGCTCTATTTCGAGATCGTCACGACGATCGCCTTGGTGTTCGGCATCGCGCTCGCCTACTACTTCCAGCCCGGCGCCGGCATGAACATCGATCCCAGCACGCTCGATGCCAAGGCGCTCAGCGGCTTCAGCCAGACCGCGGCCCAGGTCGCCGGCGGCGGCGTCTCCGAGTTCCTGATGAAGCTGATCCCGTCCACCATCGTCGGCGCGTTCAGCTCCGGCGACGTCCTGCAAGTCCTGATCGTCTCGATCATGTTCGGCTGCGCAGTGTCATTGTGCGGCGAGCGCGCAAGGCCGGTGGTCGATTTCATCGAGCGCGTCAACGAGATCATCTTCAAGATGATGAACTTCGTCGTCCGGCTCGCCCCGATCGGCGTGTTCGGCGCGATCGCCTTCACCGTCGGCAAGTACGGCATCGGCTCGCTCAAGCAGCTCGGTGGCCTCGTCGGCCTGTTCTACCTGGCGGTGGTGCTGTTCGTGGTGATCGTCCTCGGATCGATCATGCGGCTGTCCGGCTTCAGCCTGTTCAAGCTACTCGCATACTTGCGCGAGGAACTGATGATCGTGCTCGGCACGGCCGCGGGCGACAGCGTGCTGCCGCAGACCATGCGCAAGCTCGAGCTGCTCGGCATCAAGCGATCGACCGTCGGCCTCGTCATTCCGACCGGGTACTCGTTCAACCTGGATGCGTTCTCGATCTACCTGACCCTGGCGGCGGTCTTCATCGCGCAGGCGACCAACACGCCGCTGGCCCTGAGCGATCTTCTGGCGATCCTCGGCGTCGCGCTGCTCACCTCCAAGGGCGCCCATGGCGTTCCGGGCTCGGCCATCGTCGTGCTCGCCGCGACGCTGTCGGCGATCCCGGCCATCCCGGCGATCGGCCTCGTGCTGATCTTGTCGGTGGACTGGTTCATCGGTATCGCTCGCGCGCTCGGCAATTATGTCGGAAACTGCGTTGCGACGGTCGTCGTTGCCGCATGGGAGGGCGATCTCGACCACGCCAAGGCGCATCGCATCCTGAACGGCGAGATCGATCCCTTGCGCGAGACTTTGCAGGCCGAGCCTGATGGTGCGGTTGCTCCCCTCGCGGGCCTGCAAACGCTTTGAGCGCGGAAACAAGCGAGGTTGACGATGGCGACCCTTTCGATCGAGCCCCTGACGAAGCCGGCGTTCGCGCCGTTCGGCGAGGTCATCGAAACGGAGGGGGTGATCCCCCTGTCGATCAACCAGGGTTTTGCCAGGCGCTTCAACGACCTCGCCAATATCGACGTCGCCGCGGAAGGCGGACAGACCAACATCAGCTGGTTTGTCGCCTCCTTGCGTCCTGCGCCGATCGCGATTCGCCTGATGGAACGCCATCCGCTCGGCAGCCAGTTGTTCATGCCGCTTGGTCGCGTGAGCTGGCTGGTCGTGGTTTGCACCGATCCGCGCCATGCCGCGAGCTATCGGGCATTCGCGGCGACGGGGCATCAGGGCGTGAACTATGCACGCAACTGCTGGCACCATCCACTGCTGGTGCTCGAGGATTCAAGCCCGTTCCTCGTCGTCGACCGCAAGGGCGATGGCAACAATCTCGAAGAATATTGGCTGGACGAGACCATGCAGCTCGATCTCATGCCTGAACACCACGAGGCCTGACGATGTCGTCGCGAACCTATCACGTCCCGCAGGGCGGCCTGCCGCCGCAAACGGATCTCCTGAGCGGCCGCGCGGTCTTCACGACCGCTTACGCCGTCATTCCAAACAGCGTGCAGCGCGATATCGTCGTCAGCCACCTGCCGCACTGGGACGACACGCGCGTCTGGGTGCTGGCGCGGCCGCTCTCCGGTTTCGCCGAGACGTTCTCCCATTATCTGATGGACATCGCGCCCGCGGGGGGCAGCGATATCCCCGAGCCCGAGAAGGACGCCGAGGGTGCGCTGTTCGTCGCGGGCGGGCAGGTCACGCTCACGCTGGCGGGCAAGGACAGGGAGCTGAAAGCCGGCGGCTTCGCCTATCTGCCGCCCGGCTGCGGCTGGAGCCTGCGCAATCGCAGTTCGAACTCGGCCCAGCTCCACTGGATTCGCAAGCTGTACCAGCGCGTGCCAGGATTGGCCGAGCCCGAGCCGATCGTGACCAACGAAGAATCGATCGCGCCGGTGGCGATGCCCGATACGGAGGGGCGGTGGGCCACCACGCGCTTCATCGATCCCGCCGACATGCGATACGACATGCACATCAACATCGTGACCTTCGAGCCGGGGGCGACGATCCCCTTCACCGAGACGCATGTCATGGAGCACGGGCTTTACGTGCTCGAGGGCAAGGCGGTCTATCGTCTCAATCGCGATTGGGTGGAGGTCGAGGCCGGCGACTATATGTGGCTCCGCGCGTTCTGCCCGCAGGCCTGCTACGCGGGCGGCCCCGGCCGGTTCCGCTATCTGCTCTACAAGGACGTCAACCGCCACATGAATCTGCGGCAGGGCGCGCCGCTGATCTAGCCGACGCGCCGGATCAAGAGCCCCAAGCGTCCCTTACCGTCCCGCGTTCGCCAAATTCGCCAGGCTCGCCGCGAGCTCGTCGCTTCGGAACGGCTTCGTCAGGCGCGACAGGTCCGGCGTGATGCCTTCGTTGTTGGCGTAGCCTGACACGACGAGGATCTGGATCTCGGGGTATTGATGGCGCAGCGCCAGCCCGAGGTCCGTTCCGCTCATGCCGGGCATCAGGTGGTCCGTGACCAGCAGGTCCGGGCGCAGGCCGTCCTTGACGCGTTGAAGCGCGTCCTCCGCCGAAGCGGCTTCGACGACGCGGTAACCGAGTTCGCTCAGCATTTCGGCCGTGCTCATGCGCACCAGCGGCTCGTCGTCCACCAGCAGCGCCGTGCCGGCGGGCAGCGGTCGCAGTTTTGACTCCGTGACGGCATCGATCGCGCCAGCGGCGGCATGGCTCACCGGCAGCCACAATTCCACCGTGGTGCCTGATCCCGCCGCACTCTTGATGATCAGCGCGCCGCCGAGCTGCGAGGCAAGGCCGTGGACCATCGAGAGGCCGAGACCGGTCCCTTGTCCGATGCCCTTGGTCGAGAAGAAAGGCTCGACGGCATGAGCCAGCGTCTTCTCGTCCATGCCGATGCCGGTATCCGCGACGGAGATGCAGACATACTCGCCCGGCGCCAGGCGATAGGCTTGCGAGGCTTCGATCGTCCTGGCCTTGGCGGAGATGCGCAAGCGTCCGCCGTCGGGCATGGCATCGCGAGCGTTCACGCTGAGGTTCAGGATCGCCATCTCGATCTGGTTGGGATCGGCCATGGCCTCGGGAAGCCCGTCCGGCGTGTCCACCGTCACCTGGATCTGCGGTCCTGTCGTGCTGGAGATCAGCTCGCCCATGTCGGCCACGAGCCGGCCGATGTCGACCGGAACGGCCTGAAGCGGCTGCCGGCGCGCGAAGGCAAGCAAGCGCTGCACCAGCGTCTTGGCGCGCTCGGCTGCCTGCGCGGCGCCGGCGATCAGGCGATGCTCGCGCTCGCCGCCGATGCCCTTGCGCTGGAACAGGTCGAGCAGGCCGACGATCGGCGTCAGCAGATTGTTGAAGTCATGCGCGACGCCCCCGGTGAGCTGGCCCATCGCCTCCATCTTCTGGGCCTGGCGCAGCGCTTCCTCGGCCTGTGCGAGTCGCGCCTGCTCCTCCAGGCGATCGGTCACGTCCGTCCCGGTCAGGAACGCGCCGATCCGCGTGCCGTCGGGAGCGCGCAGCGCCTCGAACTTCATCTCGTAGACGCGGCGGTCGAAATGCGGATCGCCGAACTCCTCGATATTGGTGAAGGCTTCGCCAGCCAGCGCCCGGCCCCAGATCGCAAGGGCGGCCGCGAGATGCTCGGGCCGGTCGGCGAGGAATTCGTGCAGGGAATCGCCGACCTTCGGCCGCTTGCCGTAGATGCGCTGATAGGCGTCCGCGCATGAGGCGTTGATCGCGAGCCAGCGATAACCGAGATCGAGCGCCTGGATCTGCCCGTCGGTGGTTTCCACGATGGTGGCGAGCAAGTGACGCTCGGCGGTGCGTTCGGCCACGCGCTGTTCGAGTGTGGCGTTCAGCTCCTTGTAGCGCGCTTCGCTCGCCCGCAACTGCGTCTCGCCGAGAACGCGCTCGGTGGTCTCGGAGACGATGCAGAGAACGCCGCCGACCGAGCCATCGTCATCGGGCACGGCCGAGTAGGAGACGTCCCAGTAACTCGTCTCGCCGTAGCCGTGGCGCTCGACGTAGAATGGGCGGTCCTTCGCCGCGAATGTCTTTCTCGTTTGGCGCACGCCCGATAGCAGCGGCTCGAGATCGTCCCACAGCTCGCCCCAGTTCTCGATCGCGGGACGGCCGAGCGCGCGGGGGTGATTGGCGCCGATGCCCGGCGCATAGGCGTCGTTGTACAGCGCGACATATTCGGGGCCCCAGAACAGCACGATCTGGGCCTGAGCGGCCAGCAACATGCTGACCGTCGTCTTGAGGGCCTGGGACCATTGACGGGGAGGTCCGAGCGGCGAGCGCGACCAGTCGAGGGCACGCATCATCGAACCCAGCTCGCCTCCGTCGGAGGGGAAGCCCACTTCAGTTGACTGCCGAGCAGCTTTCTCCGACAGCACCGGACCCCCTCGTGACGCATGACATGATTGGGCATCCTTGCCCATTCGAGCCCGGATTTCGAGGACTCGCACTCAACGGCTCATAACGCGCATGCAGCCTTCGAGTTCCATTCCGCTCGATTCGCGCCGGCCGTGTGGTATTGCTGCTGCGCGCAACGTTGCGAGGTCGCCATGCTCCCCATTCCCGCCGACATCTTCACCGAGCCCGAGGACGTTTCTCCGGACAGTCTTGCCAATCTCGGGCCACTCCGCCGGCTCGCCGGCACCTGGCAGGCGGACAAGGGCATCGACATCAATCCGAAGGCGGATGGGCCGGAGCGGCGGACCTTCATCGAGCACATCCGGATGGACCCGATTGATCCGCAGGCGAACGGGCCGCAGCTGTTCTACGGGCTGCGCTATCACATCCACATCAATACGCCCGAGGAAGACATCACCTTCCACGACCAGGTCGGCTATTGGCTGTGGGAGCCCGCGACCGGGCTGATCATGCAGACGCTGGCGATCCCGCGCGGACAGGTGCTGCTGGCTTCGGGCCAGGCCAAGGCGGATGACAAGAAGATCTCGGTCACGGCGAAGCGCGGCGACACTTCTTACGGGATCTGCTCGACCGACTTCCTGGAACGAGCCTTCCGCACCGACTCCTACCGTTGCGACATCACCTTCAACGACGACGGCAGCTGGAGCTATCTGATCCAAACCGCGTTGTTCGTCCGCGGCGCGCCGTTCAACCATCACGACAGCAATACGCTTCTGCTGGTCGCACCGCCAAAACTGAATCCGCTCGCGACGATCGTCAACAATCGCGCCAAGGGCAACAAGCCCGCCTGAGAAGAGAATTTGCATGAAGCCCTACGTCATCTGCCTGATGCATTCGAGCCTCGATGGCCGCACCCATCCGAGCCGCTGGCGCCCGAAGGGCGCCGGCACCGACTGGTTCGAGAAGATCCATGACGAACTCGGCGGCGATGCCTGGGTGATCGGCCGCGTCACCGGCTCGGAGTTCGCCAAGGGCAAGCCCTATCCCGAGACGGGTGAGAAGCTGCCCCGCGAAAACTGGTTCGCGCGGCGCGATGCCAAGAACAATGTCAAGACCTACGGCGTCGTGCTCGATGCGCACGGCAAGATCGGCTGGGGCCGCTCGGATATCGGCGGCGATCCAATCGTGGCGGTGCTGACCGAGGGCGTGCCGGATTCGCATCTCGCCGGCCTGCGTGGCGAGGGCGTGTCCTACATCTTCGCCGGCAAATCCGAGATCGACCTCGCGCTGGCGATCGAGATTCTCAATCGCGAGCTTGGCGTGAAGCGCCTGCTGGTGGAAGGCGGCGGTGTCGCCAACGGGGCCTTCCTGCGCGCCGGCCTGATCGACGAGTTCAACCTGATCCTCAGCCCCGCGATCGACGGCGCCAAAGGTGCGCCCTTCGTGTTCGATTCGACCGAGGAAGACCAGGACAAGCGCGCGCCGCTCGCCGCGATGACGCTGGAGAGCACACGGGATGTCGGCGGCGGCGTGCTGCTGCTGCGCTATCTGATCCAGAACGATCCCGCGCGCCAATAGCGACCCGCATGCCGGACAAGCCGAACCACATCGTCATCGTCGGCGCCGGCGCGGCCGGCCTGATGGCCGCGCGCGTGCTCGCGCACGGCGGCAGGCGCGTCGCGATCCTGGAGGCGCGCGAGCGCTGCGGCGGGCGCATCCATCCGCTGCCAGCATCCAGGTTCGGCTATCCCGCCGATGGGGGCGCCGAGTTCGTCCATGGCGAGGCGCCGGTCACGCGCGGCCTCGTGCGCGAGGCGGGGCTGACGGTGCGGACGATCGGCGGCGCGCAATGGAGCTTCGACGGCACGACGTTCTCGCGCGAGAGCCCGCGCGATCCCTACGACGAGCAGCTTCATGCCGCAGTCAAGGATCTGACGGAGGATCTCACCGTCGCCGAGTTCCTGCGCCGTCATTTCGCAGGACCGGACTACGCGCGGTTGCGGCACGCCGTCGAGCGCATGGTCGAGGGCTATGACGCGGCCGACCCCGCGCGTGCCTCGACATTGGCGCTACGGGACGAATGGATGAACGACGGACATGCGACACAGGCACGCATCGACGGCGGCTATGGCGGCCTGATCGATTTTCTGACGGCGCAGTGCCGCAAGTCCGGCGTTGCCATTCGTTTCGGCGCCGTGGTCACGACGATCGAGGAGGACGGGGGCAGGGTCGCCGTCCGGTGCGCCGGCGGCGAGGTGCAACTCTGCGATCGCGTGATCGTCACCGTGCCGCTGCCGCTATTGCGCGAGATCGCGTTGCCGCCAGCCGCGCGCGCAAAGGCGGCAGCCGCCGACGATATCGGCTTCGGCAGCGTCATCAAGATCCTGCTGCGATTTACGCGGCCATGGTGGCGCGAGCGGCGCGAAGAGCTCGCCGATATGTTGTTCCTGTTGTCGGACGAGACCATCCCGGTGTGGTGGACGCGTCGACCGGACCAGCATCCGGTGCTGACGGGATGGTTCGGCGGTCCGCGGACTGCGGAGCTGTCGCACCTTGATCCACGGGGATTGATCGACGCCGGGATCTCTTCGCTCGCCGCCATCTTCGGCATTCCGCGCGAGGAGATCGCACGGGATCTCGTGGCGGCCGAAGCCGCCAACTGGGCGCACGATCCCTTTGCCCGCGGCGCCTATTCCTGGGCGACGCCGCGGACGCGCGCGGCGCAGGAGCGCCTGGCGCGCGCCGACGGCCCGGTGCTGTTCTCAGGCGAGGCGCTCTATCGCGGCCGCGACATGGGAACGGTCGAGGCGGCGCTCGCGAGCGGGCTAGAAACGGCGGAGATGATCCTGCGGGGATGAGAAAGGAAGGCCCGCATCTCCGCGGGCCTTGTTGTCTCACCAGCGATTGCCGCCGAAGCTGAACGTCACGCCGGGACCGCCGCCGCCGTAATAGCCATAGGGTCCGCCGCCGTAGTAGCGGTGGTGCCGCGGATAGTAGCCGTAGCTGCGATAGTGCGGCCGATAATAGCCGTGGTGATGCGGGCGCCAGTGGTGATGGCGATGACCGCGATGGCCGTGCCTGTGCTGCGCGCTGATGTCGGTCGATTGGCGCGCCTGCGTGCTCGGCTTGGCCTTGCCACCGCCGGCCGCGTTGGCTGCGGATCCACCGGCCAACGCCGCAGCGCCGACAGCCATCGCGACAAAGAGATACTTCATGTCATCACTCCAGTTGAGAAGTCGAGTGACAACAGATGGGCGCTGCTTGCGTTCCGGCGAGGGCGGGCGTCGAAACGACGCAGACGATCAGCGCGGAAAGCGCGCTGAGGTCTATTGTCGCAGCGCTGCAAGCGAAGCGATCACCTCGTTCGCGGTCACGATGCGGGCGAATTCACCATTCAGATTCGTCAACGTCATCGCGTGGATCTCCTCGGCCGAATGCGTCTCGCCATCGGGGCCGACGCGGTCGAATGTCCAGGTCGCATCGCGCACGAGTTGCGCATCGAAGCCGAGATTGCCGGCCATGCGTGTCGTCGTCTCCACGCAATGATTGGTGGTGGCACCGCAGATCACCAGCGTAGCGATGTTATCAGTGCGCAGGCGTGTCTCGAGGTCGGTGCCGATGAAGGCGCTGTTGACGCGCTTGACGATCACGACCTCGCCGCCCTGCTCGCGCGCTTCGTCCTTGACGGCATAGCCGGAACGCGAGGGCAGGAAGGTCGAGTTCGACTTGGTGCCTTCGTGGCGGATGTGGAAGATCGGCGCGCCGCGCGCCCTGAATGCTGCGAGCAGGTCCGCGATGCGCGCCACCGCATGCGGATTGTTGCGCCGCTTGCCCGCAGCCTCCCATTCGTCGAATGCCCGTTGGACGTCGACAACGATGAGAGCAGGGAGGGGATGGGGCATGGCGAGGGATTCCGCAGTTTTGCAGACTATGCGAGGCGTTCGCCGGCTCAGGCAATGCCGATTATCCCTCGTTTCGGGACGGCCTCACGGGTGCGGCGCGGGAAGCCGTGGTGCTCCGAGACGACAGAGCACTCACTTCGATTTGAAATCGCGACCTCGGCCGCGCTTGATCCAGCGCAATCTCGACCATCGCGCGCCGATGCAATGTCGGGCCGGAACTTGGACTGCAATCGAGGCAAGGCATGAAGGCTTATTTCATCGGCGGCGGCATCGGATCGCTCGCCGGCGCGGCGTTCCTGATCCGTGATGCGAATCTGTCAGGGCGCGACGTCGTGATCTACGAGGCGCAGCCGCTGGTCGGCGGCAGTCTCGACGGTGCGTTGCTCGAGAACGGCGCCTATTCGCTGCGCGGCGGCCGGATGCTCACCACGGACCATTACGAATGCACCTGGGATCTTCTGTCGGACATCCCTTCGCTCGTACGTCCGGGCCACAGCGTGCGCGACGAGACCGTGGCGTTCAACGTGGAGAACCCCGCGCATTCGCGCGCGCGCCTGGTCGATCGCAACCGCTTCAAGATCGATGTCTCGCATATGGGCTTCACCGCCCGCGATCGACTCGAACTGCTGCGCCTCACCGAAGCGTCGGAAGAGACGTTGGGGGGCAGTCGCATCACCGACTGGCTGTCGCCAAAATTCTTCGAATCGAACTTCTGGTACATGTGGCAGACCACCTTTGCCTTCCAGCCCTGGCACAGCGCGGTCGAGCTGAAGCGCTATCTGCACCGCTTCATGAATGAATTCCCGCGCATCGAGACGCTCGCCGGCGTCAAGCGCACGGTCTACAATCAATATGATGCGATCGTGCGGCCGCTCGAGGACTGGCTGAAGCGGCAAGGCGTGCAATTCGTGCGGGGCACGCGCGTCACCGACATGGCCTTCGAGCAGGCAGGCGAGAAGCTGCGGGTGCGCCAACTCGTGCTCGACCGCGATGGCCGCACCGCCAATGTCCGTATCGAGGACGGTGACCTCGTGTTCTTCCAGAACGGCTCGATGACGGACGCCTCGAGCCTCGGCACCATGACCGAGCCCGCGCCGCATCTGACCAAGGCCGACAGCCAGGGCTGGGCGCTCTGGGAGACGATTGCGAGGGGACGTCCCGAATTCGGCAACCCGTCGGCGTTCAACAGCTCGATTCCCGAATCCTACTGGCTGTCGTTCACGGTGACTTGCCGTGACTCGCGCTTCTTCGACCGGATGGAAGCGTTTTCCGGCAACAAGGCCGGCACCGGCGGGCTCGTGACCTTCAGGGATTCCAACTGGCTGATGTCGGTCGTGCTCTATCACCAGCCGCACTTCGCCGGCCAGCCGAAGAACGTCCAGGTGTTCTGGGGCTACGCGCTGCATCCCGATCGCGTCGGCAATTTCGTCGCCAGGCCGATGTCGGATTGCGGCGGTGCCGACATCCTGAGGGAGCTCTGCGGCCATTTGAATTTCGACCGCGCCGTGTTCGACGACGCGATCTGCATTCCCTGCCGCATGCCCTACATCACCAGCATGTTCATGCCGCGCAGCATCAGCGACCGGCCGCTGCCGGTGCCGACGAATTCGGTGAATCTCGCTTTCGTCAGCCAGTTCGTCGAGATTCCCGAAGACGTCGTCTTCACCGTCGAATATTCGGTGCGCGCGGCGCAGACGGCGGTCTATCAGCTGATGAAGATCGACCGCCCGGTGCCGGCCGTGACCCGCCACGACAAGTCGCTCGCCGTGATGTTCGCGACGCTGGAGAAGGCGTTCGCGTGATGGCCGCTACTTGAACGGATCCTGGATCGAGGGCGATGACTGCCTGATGCGGCGCACGCTCACAGGCTTGCCGTCGGAGACGAACAGCAGTTCATAGGTCCGGCCTTCGTTGTCGGTCGCCGAGCAGGTGACGTCGTTCACCTTCCTGGCGGCGAAATTGCCGGTCTGGCGGCAGGTGCCCGTGGAGGTCTGCTCTGCCGGTACCGGAAGGCCGTCGACCTTGGGCCGGTTCTTGGAGTTGAGCAGCATGCGGTCGATCGGCAGCTCGTAGGAATTGTCGTCGGCCCGCTTGCCGTTCTCGCCGGAGAACGACACGACGTGGTTCTCGTCGCTGGGGTCGTCGACGGCGACGGCGAAATTGACCCGGCCCTTGTCGTCATGAGCAAAGGCCACGGTCTTGCAGGCAAAGCGGCGACCTGCGACCGTCAGTGTCTTGCAGTGGCCCGACATCAACGCGAGCATGTCGACCAGGGAGTTTTGCCGGGCCGGCGGATTGTTCACCGGGATCGCGGTGGAAGATCCGGCAAAACAAGGGCTTGCAAAAGAGACGAGGATTGCAGCCAGACCTAACAGGCGGAGGCGCATCGTCAGGCTCATGTGCCGCGGGGCTACGGAGGGGCGGAAGTTCCGCCCGATAACCCCCGAATCGCAATTTGGTTGCGACCCCGTTTGCCTGACCAATTCCGTCTGGAATACCACCGCGCCACCCATGGGCGATTCGCCCCGATCGCCCCAACACATCCGCAGGCACTTGCCGTCAGGCCGGTGTTTTTTTCGTGGCGGGCAGGGGAGCCGACATCACGCCGCCTGCTTCATGGTCCGCGCAAAGGCCGGATAAGTCTCGGCCAGCTCGTCGAAAACCCGTCCGCGCAGCAGCGCCAGCGTCGCGTCATCGGGCCGCGGCGTTTCGCGCACGACCTCGGCCTCCTGGTAGTCAAAGCCTGTGTTCTCACGGATGTCGGCTGGCGTGAACGGCGGGTGCACGGAGCGAAGTGCGAAGCTGCCCGCCTCGCGATCGAAGTCAAACAGCGCCATGTTGGTCAGAAGTGCATGGGGCCCGCCGCGGCGTGGCACCTCCGGCGTGATGGCGCGGGCGCTGACGAAATCGACCTTGGGCACGAACACGCGCGGCGAGTGTTCTTCGCGAAACAGGATCACGCGCGGGATGAGGTGATAGAGATAGGCCGAGCCGAACGAACCGGGCCAGCGCACGCTGCTGGTGGGATAGTCGCCGGTGCCGACCAGGTTGATGTTGCCCTGGCCGTCGATCTGGCCGCCGCCGAGGAAGAACGCGTCGACCCGGCCTTGCGCGGCACAGTCGAACAGCTCGATGCCGCCATTCGTGAAGAAGTTGTGCGCCTGCGACCCCAGGATCGAGATGCGCACCGGCGGCTTGCCACCGAGTTCGTTGCGCGCGCGCAGCAGCATGGCGCCGGCTGCGGGGATCGGCGACGACGCGCCGACGGCGACATGATGGATGCCGTCGAGCAGATCGGCGATGGTGGCGATCAGGATCTCGCGTCGCTCGCGTTCGGCCGACATCAGGCCACCTGCTTGCGATGGGTCAGGAAGGTCGAGAGATAGGCGCGAAAGCCGTCCTCGCTGCGCGCCATCGCCGCGTAGCGCGCGATCTCGGCCTCGTCGGCGGGATATTCGTCCCACAGCGCCAGCGGCCAGGCGCCGCGTGCGGCGACCGCGATGCCGTCGACATAGAGCGAGGGCAGAACGCCAGCGGCGGAATCCTCGCTTTCCAGCAGATTGCGATCGACGATGCGCTCCACGGTGACCAGCGTGCGCTTCGAAGCATAAGCGAGGTCGGCGAGTTCGCGATGCCGGCCGATGCGGACATTGCCGGCACGGTCGGCCTCGGGCGCGTGAAACAGCGCGACATCAGGCGAGATCGCGGGCACCACGACCACCTTGCGCGCCTCGCCGACGGGACTGTCGATCACCCGCCAGTCCGGCCGCACGTCGAGCAGATCGCTGCCGATGATCCCGGCGATCGGCATGAACGGCACGCCCTTCTGCGCGGCGAGCAGGCCGGCATAGATCGCGGGGCAGGTGGAGTCGCGGATCGTGAAGGAGCCGTTCTTGACGCCGGCCGTGAAGCGCGGCGCGGCGCCGGCTTCGCCCAGAGACACCGCGCTGGTTTCGAGCGAGGCGATGCTACCTGCGCCGATCAGGAGGTCGGCCTGCATGCCCGAGATCGGCACGCAGATCAGCTTGAGGTCATGGATGCCGGCCTCCAACAGCGCTGCGGTCGCCGCCATCGCCACGCCCGAACCGTCGACGGGGATTGCCAGCGACTGGCCAGGTGCAACGCGCGCAGCCAGCGCCTCCAGCGCAACGATCTCGGTCATGGGCGTCCTCCGGTCTGTTGTCTCCATCCTGCCTCAAGCCATCGCTGCCTGCCAGCGCCTATCGCGCAAGGATGGGCGGCGGTGCAGGCGGGCGTCGAGCAGCTCGCGGGCGCGCGGCAGCTCGCCGCTGCGCATCAGGGCGACGAGGAACGTGTCCTCGATCAGCTCGCGCTGCGCGTGGCTACCGCCGATGCGCACCACCTCGCCAAGGACTGGCTCCAGCTCGCGCACGCAAGTCGCGTAGTTCCCACCCGCAAAGGCTGCCAGTGCGCGGCAGATCGCCGGCACCACGACACCGGCCGGCAGCTTGCCGTCGCTGAGCCGCTGCTCGATGACGGCAAGGCGCGCGGCAAGCGCCTCGCGGTTTTGCGTCGCGGCTGCGAGCAACGCCATGTGGACGTCGGCGAAGGGCAGGCCCGATTTCGGGAACAGTTTTTGCGCCGCGGCGTCGGCCTCGACCCAGAGCGGCTTCGGCACCGCGTGGCCGTAAGCCGACAGGCGCCAGAGCAGCGAGGCACTGTCGGTAATGACGTTGAGCGGCGGCGCCTGGGTGGCGGAGGGCTGGAGCACGTCGGTATAGATTTTGAGTGCGCGAGCGGCATCGCCGTGCTCGAGCGCACCGAGCGCCTGGTGCCACAAGATATGGCCGTGCAGGATGCCGGCGCGGTCATAGGTCGGAATCCACGCGTCGACGAGGCGGTCGGCGTCCTCGATAGAGCCATCCTCGAACATCGCATGCAGCACGGCGTGCGCGGCATGGGCGTTGGCGCGACGAAGGTCGAAGCCGCGCTCGGTCACAGCGCGGCCGCGCGCGACGTCGCCATTCTCGGTCATCGCCCAGCCGGACATGGTGAGGAACCACCAGTCCTCGCCATAATGATGCGCGACGCGTTGGCAGAGCTCGTGCCGCGCGCGGTCGTGATCGGCCATGCCGGAGAAGGCGAACAGGCCGAACGCGCCGAGCGGCAGCGACAGCACCACGGCATCGCGCGGCCAGCTCTCGATATGCCTGGACATGGCTGCGATCGCGTCGGCCCCGCGTCCCTCGATCGCGAGCGCCAGCGTCTCGACATGCGAGCGCTCGCGCTCGGTGCCACGTTTGGCGACGAGTTCGCGCGCCGCTGCGGCCTTCTGGCGAGCGAGATCGCCTTGCTGGTAGAAGGCGTGGACGCGGGCGCGGGTGATGTGGGCCAGCGCGAAATCGGGATCGGCGGCGATGGCGCGCTCCAGCGCCTCCGCCGTGCCGGTCCACCCCGCAAGCATGAGATCGACGCCTTCCCGATAGGCGGATGCGGCCTGATCGGAGGTGGTGGAGAGCTGCAGGCCGTAGCGGTCTTCATGCGCCATCGTCGTCTCCCGCTCTCACGCCGTCCGCGCGCGGCGTCCTTCGATCGGATAGGCCGGATCGTTGTAGCCCGGTGTCGAGGGATGGCCCGGCACGACCAGCCGGTCGATCAGCGCCTCGTCTTCCGCGGTGAAGCGGTAGTCGAGCGCGCTGATGTAGCCGTCCCACTGCTCCTCGGTGCGCGGGCCTGCGACGATCGACGAGACGAAGGCGGAGTTCAGCACCCAGGCGACCGCGAATTGCCCGGCGGTGATGCCGTTCTTCTCGGCGTGGGTCTTGATCTCCTGCGCGAGCTGGAGCGATTCCGGTCGCCACTCGGTCTGCATCATCCTGACGTCGTTGCGGCCCGCGCGTGTCTCCTTGTCCGGAGCGGCGTCGGGCTTGTACTTGCCGGTGAGCACCCCGCGCGCCAGCGGGCTGTAGGGCACGATGCCGAGGCCGTAATAGGAGCAGGCCGGAAAATGCTCGACCTCGGGCATGCGGTTCATCGCGTTGTAGTAGGGCTGGCTCACCACGGGACGGTCGATGCCGAGCCGGTCGCAAATGTTGCAGATTTCGGCGACGCGCCAGGCGCGGTAGTTCGACACGCCGAAATAGCGAATCTTGCCTGATCGGATCAGGTCGCCCATCGCGCGCACCGTCTCCTCCAGCGGCGTCGCATGGTCTTCCTTGTGCAGATAGTAGATGTCGATGTGGTCGGTGCCGAGCCGCTTCAGGCTCTCCTCCGCCGCCTGCAACACCCAGCGCCGCGACAGCCCAACGCGATTAGGATCATTCCCCATGGGATTGGCGAGCTTTGTCGCGAGCACCCAGGCGTGCCTGATGTTGCCGATGGCGCGACCGACGACTTCCTCGGAGCCGCCCTTCGAATAAGCATCCGCTGTGTCGATGAAGTTGATGCCGGCATCATGCGCCTTGGCGATGATGCGCCTTGATGCCGCCTCATCGGTCGGCCCGCCGAACATCATGGTGCCCAGGCAAATCGGCGAGACTTTCAGGCCGCTGCGGCCGAGTTGGCGGTATTGCATGGGCTGTTTCCTCGAGGCTTCCGTTGCGGGACACCATAGCCAGCTACGCTGGTCATTGCGAGCGTAGCGGAGCAATGCGGAGATGCATCCGGTCAAGCCGGGCGACGACGGGGGAGGGCGCGATGAGCAGCGGCGGGAGCCTGACCGCAGACCCTACGCCGGCCCCTTCAAGATCTTGAATACGCCGTTCGCCATCACGATGCAGCGGTCGTCGACCGTCACCTCTGTGCTCATGAAGATCAGGCTGCGGGTCGAGCGCACCACGCGGGGGCGGGAGATCAGAATGTCGCCGATCTTGCCGGCCTCGACGAAATGAGTGTCGAGCTGCACCGTTGCCATGTACTCCTTGCCGGAGACGTAGCGGGCGGTCATGCCGCAGGTGCGGTCCGCGAAGGTCATCATCACGCCGCCCTGAACCATGCCGCGGCGGTTGTGGTGCTTGTCTTCGGTCGCGAGTGCGAACTCGTACTGGCCGCCGACCTTGCGCTCCCACAACGGGCCGACCAGATGCATGAAGCCTGTCGTCTCCAGGATGGTCCAGCCGTCGGATTTGAGCTTCGCTGTGGCCTTGCTGGTCATCGCTCCGTCCATCCTTGCAACACGTGTCTCTCCTCGTTTCATCGAGCGCGGTCCTGGTGTAGTCAAGCATCATGAGAGCTTTCGGCGATGCCACCAGACGGAATATCGAAGAGGCCTGCGCGTCCTTCGCGCGGCTGCCGGATGCAGCCGGGCCGTCGGCACTGAAGCGCGCCGCGGTGGTGCTGGCGCTGACCGCATCCCATGACGGCGACGACACGGCGTTTCTGCTGACCAGACGCGCATCGAGTTTGCGCTCCCATCGCGGCCAGTGGGCGCTGCCGGGTGGACGCTGCGATGCCGGCGAGACGCCGGTCGAGGCGGCGCTGCGCGAACTCGACGAAGAGCTTGCGCTCAAGCTTCCGGCCGATGCAGTGCTCGGCCTGCTCGATGATTATCCGACGCGCTCCGGTTATCTGATCACGCCGGTCGTGGTCTGGGCCTCGAGCAGTGATGCGATCGTGCCGAACCCGGACGAAGTCGCCTCCGTCCATCGCATCGCGCTCGACACGATCGAACGCGACGACGCCTTCGATTTCACCGCCATCCCCGAAAGCGCCCGTCGCGTGATTCGCTTCCATCACCAGATGAGCCTGATCCACGCGCCGACCGCGGCGCTGATCTACCAGTTCCGCGAGCTGCTGGCGGGGCGGCAGACCCGCGTCGCCGACCTGGAACAGCCCGTTTTCGCCTGGAAATGATGGTAAACGGCGCGTTAACGTGACGGTTACCGGATGCCTGCTAAGAGGGCAGCATGCATCATTCGATTCGAACACATCTGGCGCTGGTTCCACTCGCGCTCGTCCTGCTCGTTCCCGCTGCGCGCGGCGGCGAGTCCGACACGCTGCCGCCGGCCGTCAGCAATGCCAACGCCCAGCTGTTGTCGCAGTTTTTTGCGCAAGGCGGGGGCGCATCGCCCGCGGTGCTCGAATATCGCCGCAAGCTGGCCGAGTATCAGGCTATCAGGGGCGCCTTTGACCAAGAGGCCGGCGCCTATTGGGGCCAGGTCACTGAAAAGCGGAAAGGGCGCAACGCCAAGCGGCGCAGCGGACAACAAATCACGCTCGACGACTACGTGCTGGACCAGCCGCCGGTTTACACCGGGCCGAAGCGGCCGGTGAATCCGGAGCCGGAGGAAACGCCGGAGCGACCGCCTCGCAAGCCGCTTCCGGTCGCCTCCGATCTGCTGCGTGCCGCGCGGGATCTCTATCAATTCACGCCGCAGCGCCCCGCGAACGAGGTCGAGTTCAAGCGCGCCTATGCGCGCTACGCGCTCGCTTCCGGGCTCACGCGCGAGCAGGCGGTGCGGGTCTATTCGTTCGAGACCGGCGGCACCGGCAATTACGACGTGCAGGCGGGCATCGAGCATGGCGGCAAGCGCGCGATCTCGACCGCGATGGGCTACAACCAGCTGCTCACCACCAACAGCGTGGAACTGCTGGCCGAGCAGGGCCGCGAGCTCATCCGCGCGCTGTCAGACAAAGTGGCGCGCGCCTCAGGGCCGGCGCGGCAGTCGCTCGAGCACAAGCTTGCCGTGCTGAAGAAGATGGTGGCTCATGCGAAGTCGGTGCCGGACTCCTGGTCGGAGCACGAGAAGATCGGCGACACCGCGCAGGGCTGGGCCATGCATGCAATGGTGCTCGACGTCGACATCGGCCCGATGCTGCAGACCCACAAGCTGCTGACCTCGGTGCTGTTCGCCCGCGCCAAGGGCTATACCCGTCCGCTGACTGCTGCCGAGCTCGAGATGATGAATCTCACCGGCGACGGCACCGGCCTCGACATGGTGACGATGCCGCAGGCGATGCGCGAGCAGGTGCCGACCTCGAACTTCTTCCAGCGCGGCGGCTACGAGCGCAACCCGGTCGCGATCCGCCACAACACGGTGGCGAAGCTGCTGGCCGTGACGGATGCGCGGATGGATTCGAACAGCAGCAAGCCCGGCGCAAGGGAACTGGCAGCGGCGTTCTAGGGTACTGGCTGGTTGCCTCCTCACCTCTCCCCGCAAGAGCGGGGTGAGGGAGCGCGCACCGTGTTCGTGGCGTTTACTGATCCGGCCCGAACTTGAACCTGCCGTCGCCTTCCAGATATTGCCCGCTGCGCATGTAGAGCTGGCCGTTCTGGCCGATGAAGAACAGCGTGCCCTTGGGCACCTTCTTGGCGCCCTTCAAGAGTTCGCCGGCATTGCTGGTGCCCATCTTGTAGGAAAAGGTCTTGCCTTCCTTGTCATAGGCATAGCCGGTGTCCGGCCTGAGCTCCCACGGCGTTGCCGCTTTTTGCGCGCAGGCGGGAGCGGCGAGTGCGCCGAGCGCAGCTACGATTGCAAATGTCTTGATTGAAAATGCCATCATCCATCCTCCCCAACATCGGGGCGCCCTTGCTTGAACAAATCACGAACGATAGATCCGGGTCAACTTGCGATGACGTCGCAGCGCATCACACCTTGCCCAGCAGTTTGTGATTTTCCCTTCGTCCCCTCGCGACTATGTTCCGCTTTCAGTCTAGAACGCAACACGACAAAGATATTGGTGGGGATGATTCGAATGCGCCATGTCATTAAATTCTGCGGAATCGCTGCGGTGTCGCTGACGGCGCTGGCGCAGGCCGCCCGGGCCGATGACTTCCAGCTCAGCCACAACCAGCGGATTTCGTGCAGCCGCGGTCTTGCCCCCGGCAAGCTCAACACGGCGACCTGCAAGTCCTACACCTATCTCTTCAACACCAAGACCTCGGAATATTTCCGCTGCCAGGTCTCGCTGGCGCTGACCCGCGACAACAAGGAAGTCATCAACGTCCAGACGGACGGTGGCTGCACCAAGAAGCCGCGCATCTTCGAGGCCGATGGCCACTATGATTTCGACGCAACCGAGACCGAGCCGCCGAACACCAACTCGTTCTTCGGCCCCGGCGGTTACTCGGTCTGGGCGGCCGACATGACCGCGCAGAAGATTCGCGGCTGCATCACCATCTCCTCCGGGCTCGGCTCCGACATTTCCAAGTGCGTGGACATGACTTTCCAATGACGGCCTGCCTGCGGCGGCGAGGCGGATGCCGACGATCCGGCTGCGCCACGTCGCCGCACCCACCGGGTTCCCTCAAAGCCCAGCCAAAACAATCGCTTCCGCAGCCCTGTTTTGCCTTTTGGATGGGTTGACCCGTCCGCCTCATCCGGCCAATTTCGCCGCCGGTTTGGGGAGTACAACAACCATGAAACGGACGATTTTTGGCGTGGCCGCGGCTTTGGCTCTGGCGGCGTCGGCACCTTGCGCGCAGGCGCAATCCTTCATCAACGTACTGACCGGGGGCACCTCCGGCGTCTACTATCCGCTCGGGGTCGCGATCGGGAAGATCTACGGCGACAAGATTCCGAACGTGAAGACGCAGGTGCAGGCCACCAAGGCGTCGGTCGAAAATCTCATCCTGCTCCAGCAGGGCCGCGGCGAGCTGGCGTTCACGCTGGGCGACTCGCTGAAAGCCGCCTGGGATGGTGACGAGGAAGCCGGCTTCAAGACCAAGCTGGACAAGCTGCGCACCATCGGCGCGATCTATCCGAACTACATCCAGATCGTCGCGACCGCCGAGAGCGGCATCAAGACGCTCGCCGACCTCAAGGGCAAGAGCCTGTCGGTCGGCGCGCCGAAGTCGGGCACTGAGCTGAACTCGCGCGCGATCCTGGCCGCCGCCGGCATGACCTACAAGGATCTCGGCAAGGTGGAATATCTGCCGTTCGCCGAATCCGTCGACCTGATGAAGAACCGCCAGCTCGCGGCGACCCTGCAATCGGCGGGCCTCGGCGTGGCTTCGCTCAAGGATCTCTCGACCTCGGCCCCGATCACGGTGGTTGCGGTACCGAAGGAGACCGTCGACAAGATCGGCCCGCCCTTCATCTCGGCGGTGATCCCGGCCAACACCTATACCGGCCAGGACAAGGACGTGCCGACCGCGGCCGTGGTCAACTACCTCGTGACCTCCTCGGCAGTGTCGGACGACCTCGCCTATCAAATGACGAAGCTGGTCTACGAGTCGCTGCCCGAGCTCGCCAACGCGCACGCGGCGGGCAAGGAGATCAAGCTCGAGACGGCGGCCACCGGAAGCCCGGTTCCGCTGCATCCCGGCGCGATCCGCTATTACAAGGAAAAAGGGCTGATCAAGTAACACAGGTGTCATGGCCGGGCTTGACCCGGCCATCCATCCTCGAACAGTCATCTCTCGATGGATGCCCGGGTCAAGCCCGGGCATGACGATTTCAGGGCGCGGGGACAGATCGATGTTGCAGGCTGAGGGTACCGACGCGGCGCCCATCAAGGTCGAGTTCGACAATTTCGAGCACGGTTTTCCGGAAGGTTTTGGCCCGGGCTGGTGGGGCGCGCTCGCCTACTGGATCGGCATCGCCTTTGCGACCTTCCAGCTCTATGTCGCGGCCTTCAACTATCTGCCGAGCCAGGTGGTGCGTGGCGTCCACGTCGGCTTCCTGGTCCTGCTCACCTTCGGCCTGATCGCCAACTTCACCGCGAAGAGCAATTTCGGCCGTGCGCTCGGCTGGACGATCGGCGGCGCCGGTTTCTTCTGCGGTCTCTATCAGTGGATCTTCTACGCCGATTTGATCGCGCGTGACGGCGATCCGACCAGGCTCGACCTCGCTGTCGGCACGCTGCTCGCAGTGCTGATCTTCGAGGGCACGCGGCGCCTGATGGGTGCGGCGCTGCCGCTGATGTGCGGTGCGTGTCTCGTCTATTGGTTCTTCGGACAGTACCTGCCGTCGCCGCTGAACCATCGCGGCTATGACTTCGACCAGATCGTCACGCATCTGTCCTACGGCACCGAAGGCTTCTACGGCGTGCCGATCTACGTCTCGGCGACCTACATCTTCCTGTTCATCCTGTTCGGTTCGTTCCTGGAGCGCGCCGGCATGATCCAGCTCTTCACCGACGTTTCGCTCGGGCTGTTCGGCCGGACCCGCGGTGGACCTGCCAAGGTCGCGGTGTTCGCCTCGGGCATGATGGGTACGATCTCGGGCTCCGGCGTCGCCAACGTCGTTACCGTCGGCCAGTTCACGATCCCCTTGATGATCAGGTTCGGCTACCGCCGCGCCTTTGCCGCCGGCGTCGAGGCGACGGCCTCGATGGGCGGCCAGATCATGCCGCCGGTGATGGGCGCGGTCGCGTTCATCATGGCGGAGACGCTCGGCGTTCAGTACTCGGAGATCGTGAAAGCGGCCGCGATCCCCGCAGTGCTCTATTTCGCCTCCGCTTTCTGGATGGTGCACCTGGAAGCCGGCAAGCACGGCCTGCACGGTATGAAGCGTTCGGAAACGCCGAGCGCCTGGAAGGCGCTGGTAAAGGGCTGGTACTTGGTGTTGCCGCTCGCAGCCCTTGTCTACATGCTGTTCGAGGGCTTCACGCCGCTCTATGCCGGCAGCATGGGTCTCGCGCTGACGGTGACGCTGATCCTGGGCGCGAGCATCACGGCCGGCGCGTCCTCGATGCTGATCCGCTACATCTTCTGGATCGGGCTCGCGCTGGTCGTTGCCGCGCTCTCGCATGACGGGCTGAAGATCGTGCCGGTCGGCTGCGTCGTGATCGCTCTGGTCCTCGTCACGGCCTTCGTCCGTGGTGGTGTTGCGGCACTGCGCTCATGCCGTGATTCGCTTGCTGAAAGCGCAAAATCCGCCATCACCGTCGGCATGGCCTGCGCCATCGTCGGTGTCATCATCGGCATGATGTCGCAGACCGGCGTCGGCACCATCTTCGGCAGCTGGGTGATCGGTCTCGGCGAGAAGAGCCTGTTCCTGGCACTGATCATGACCATGCTGCTGTCGATCCTGCTCGGCACCGGCATCCCGACCATCCCGACCTACATCATCACCGCAGCGCTTGCCGCGCCGGCGCTGGCGAAACTCGGCGTGCCGCTGATCGCGAGCCACATGTTCGCGTTCTACTACGGCATCATGGCCGACCTCTCGCCGCCGGTCGCGCTCGCAGCTCTTGCGGCCGCGCCGATCGCGAAGGAGAACCCGGACAAGATCGGCTGGGAGGCGATGCGCATTGCGCTTGCCGGCTACGTCATCCCCTTCATCTTCGTCTATTCGCCGGCCTTGATGCTGCAGGCCGGCGATCCCATGGCGGCCAGGCTCGGTTTCTACGGCGCGGTTGCGCTGGCGAGCTTCAAGGCGCTGGTGGCGATCGCGCTGTTCGGCATGGTCGCGATCGGCTTCCTGTTCACGCGGCTGTCGCTGCTCGAGCGCGTGGTGGCGCTGGGCGCCGCGCTGTGCCTGCTCGGCGACTTCCCGTTCAGCGACACCGCGGGCTTCGTGCTCTCGGCGGCACTCGTGCTGTGGCAATGGCGGCAGCGTCCGCCTGCCGTCGTCGAGGCGGTGTGAGCCTCTGCTTCGCAACGGCCGGCGGCGTGAAGGCGCTGGCGCTGTCCGCGTTCACACTTGTCTGGACGCATTCGATCGCGAAGGTCGACTGGCAGGAGGACTGGCGCGTGACGCCCGCGGGTCTCGAACTCGTGCAGGCCCGCGTCAAGGGCACCGGCCCCGGCATGGAGCCGCCGCCCGAGGCGCGGCTCGTCGACGGCTGGTTTCAATGGCAGCCGAAGCGCGCTCCGATGCCGGAGGTCGTGCTCGGCAATTCCGGCGCCGCCGGCGAATGGCGGCTATGCCATGACGGGACGTGCCGGACGCTTTCGGAGATTGTCGGCCATCCCATCGGTGCTAACGTCACCAAGATGAGCATCTGCGACGAACAGCAGAAATAAGGGAGAGATGCGATGGACCGGCTCAAGGGCAAGGTTGCGATGGTGGTGGGCGCCGGGTCGATCGGCCCCGGCTGGGGCAACGGCAAGGCGACCGCGGCGACCTTTGCGCGCGAGGGCGCGCAGGTGTTTTGCGTCGACCGCAACGGCGCAGCCGCGGAAGAGACTGCCAGGATCATCACCGGCGAGGGCGGCAAGGCAACCGCATTCACCGCCGACGTCTCGCGGCCTGCCGAGATCGAGGCGATGGTCGCGGCGTGCCTCAAGGCCTATGGCCGCATCGACGTGCTCGACAACAATGTCGGCATCGCCGAGATGGGCAGCGTCGTCGAGGTGACCGAAGAGAGCTGGGACCGCGTCTTCAGCGTCAACCTCAAGAGCGCCTATTTCGCCATGAAGCACGTGATCCCCGTGATGGTGAAGCAGGGTGGCGGCTCGATCATCAATATTTCCTCGATCGCCTCGATCCGCCACATGGGCATCTCCTACGTCACCTACGGCACCTCGAAGGCCGCCATGAACCAGATGACCCGCACCACGGCAATCGAGTTCGCGAAGCACCATGTCCGGGTGAATGCGATCCTGCCGGGCCTGATGAAGACGCCGATGGTGGAGCATTCCGCCGGCCTCGCCAACAGCTACGCCAAGGGCGATGTCGAGGCGATGTGGCGAGCCCGCGATGCGCAGGTGCCGATGGGCCATATGGGCGACGCGTTCGACGTCGCCAACGCCGCGCTGTTCCTGGCCTCGGACGAGTCGAGATATGTGACGGGGATCGAGCTCGTGGTGGACGGCGGGATCACGTGCAAGGCGGGGGCCTGATCTGGCTTCAGCTAGCCCCGTCATCCTGAGGCGCGAGTGGCGCGATGCAAGGCATCGCGCCGGGAGCCTCGAAGGATGAACGGCCCCGCTGCAGCCGGGCCGTCGCCCTTCGAGGGCCGCTGAAGAAGCGGCCACTTCAGGGTGACGGCGCTACATTGATGCTGCGGCTACAGGACTTACTGCGCCAGCGCCAAAATCCCTCCGGCGAAGGCGTGCCACGCCGCCGTCTCGCTGATCGGCCAGTTCAGCACCTTCACGGCCAGCAGCGCGAGCGTGCCGGTGATGTAGACCGGATGCACACGGCCCTCGACGCGCCAGTCTCGCACCATGGCGACGACGAGCAGCAGCGAGGCGACCACCGCCGGGGCGATCGTCACCGGCACTGGCGGCGGACCCGGCGGCCCGGGAGGTGCGAGGAAGGTCAGAAACCAGCGCGCGATTGCGGCGTCGAGGATCGAGACTGCGGCGAGGAGCATCAAGCGCTTGTGGATCTCGGGCCTGCGCGTATTCATGATGGCGAGCACGAATATCACTGCGAAGAACGCGATCCCGCTCATCGGCACGATCGAGAAGGAGATGCCGGCGTCCTTCTGCCCAAGCGCAGCGGAATGCTGCATCACATGCACGGAGGCGAGGAAGCCGAAGATCGTCATCGCGGTCGCAAGCGAGACGCCGGCAATTCCGAGCGAACGGTGATTGACCACGCGGCCCGACGCCGCCAGCCAGGTCTGGAGCACAAAATAAAGTGTCCAGGTGAAGAACAAGAGTCCGTGAAAATGAATCACCGGGCTCGCGGAAAATGTCCGGTGGACGAGCGGCACCCAATAGGTCGGCGCGAAGCCGAGGAAGGCGGTGGCTGCGCAGGCCAGCGCCATGTGGAGGTAAAAATATCGTGCGGGCGACGCATCACGCGCGCGCACACGACGGTCGTCGATCAAGGTCGTCATCTGGAATGAGTCCGGGGAGGGGCAGTTTGGTTCGATCGATGAGTCTGTCATCTCCCAGATACGGCCCCTTCCCGCGCCGGGTTCATCCCCCCGCGCTCAATTCCGCCCGATCCAACTCCTCCTCCAACCGGTGAAACGCGTCGTCGCCGATGACTTCGGTGGTGCGGAGGTCGAAGATCGACTTGCGCGCGGCCTCGATGGCGCGGCGGCGCAGGGGATCGGCGGGGAGTTCGCCGTTGGCGATGCCGCCGTGTGGATCGTCGTCCGCCTGCATCAGGATGGCGCGGTATTCGAGCCGCAGGATCTCGGCCTCCTCCGACGGATCGTCCTCGATCGCATCGAGCGCGGCGCGATAGGCGATGGCGCGGGCGCGCGCGACCTCGATGCCGACGGGATCGTCGTCCTTGAGGCCGAAGGCCAGAATCAGCGGCCGCAGCGTCAAGCCCTGGATGATCAGCGATCCCAGCACCACCGCGAAGGCGATGAACACGATGAAGTCGCGATAGGGAAAATTCTCCGGCAACGCGAAGGCGGTGGCGAGCGTGACCAGGCCGCGCATGCCGCACCAGGAGATGATGAGGCCGCCCTTGGGCGAGGCAACCTGCTTGGGATCCTTCGGGTGATAGATCCCGCGTGCGATCAGCACGCGGAGCGTGGTGCGGTAGAACGTGATCCAGAGCAGCCTGACGAGAATGACGGTCGTCAGGATCCACGCCGCGGCCACGCAATATTCCCAGCGCACGTCCGCGTCCAGCTTGGTCCAGATCGGCCGCATCTGCATGCCGATCAGCATGAAGGCGAGCACGTTGAGGACGAACACCGTCGTTTCCCAAACCGCGTAGGACGGCACCCGCAGCCGTGCCGGCATGCGGGCCGGTGCCGTCTGCGCGATGGTGATGGCATAGACGACGATGGTGAGGATGCCGGAGAGGCCGAGATGCTCGGCGCCGATCCAGATCATGAAGGTGGTGGCGAATTGCACGATGATCGCGCTCGGCACCTCCGTGATCCGCTCCATGATCGGCGGGATGATGCGGCCCGCAGCAAGGCCGGCCAGCACGCTGCCGACCAGGCCGAGCGCGATTGTCGGCGCGACCTCGCTCCATTTCAGGTGCTCCATGACGACGGCGCCGACCGCGATCCGATAGATCAGCAGCGCGCTGGCGTCGTTGAGCAGGCTTTCACCTTCCAGCACCTTCACCATGCGGTGGGGCAGCTTGACCTGGCTCAGGATCGCGACTGCGGCCGCGGCATCCGGCGGCGCCACGATGGCGCCGAGCGCGACCGCGGCGGCCCAGGGCATGTCAGGCATCAGCCGATGTGCCACATAGGCGACGCCGATCGTGGTAAGGCCCACCGCGGCCACGACCAGGGTCGAGACCGGAACCCAGTTGTTGCGCAGGTCGCGCAAGGATGTGTCGAAGGCGGCGTCCAGCAGAACCGGTGCGACAAAAAGCGCCAATGCCAGATCGGGTTCGAGCGTCCATGTCGGGCTGTGGGGCACGAACGCAATCAGAGCGCCGCCGATGGCGAGAAAGGTCGGGTAGGGGACCTTGATCCGCCGTGCCAGCGCCGATAAGGCAACGGCGCCGAGCAGGAGCACGATGATCCATTCGAATGTCGACAAGACGATCCCCGAAACCGATGTGAGCGGCGCCACAGGCTAGCACCAATCCGGCCGTATGATGGATAGTGTAGCCAGAAAGCAAGACCTTCCGACTGCAACGAGCATGCGTTTTCAGAAACCCATTCGGACGTCAGGAGCCGTGGTGCTCGCAGCGCTCTTGTCCGGCCCGGCCCAGGCCGCGACAGGGGGCGAGCCGGTGGCGACAGTGCAGGTCGACGTCGCTGCATGCCTCGCCGCAACGGCTGCCGACGACATGGACAAGGCGGGCCCGGCCTGCGCCGCCGTCATCGACAGCGAGAAGACCGCAAAGCGCGATCTGATCAAGGCGCTGGTCGCGCGTGGCGCGCTGCTGGCGCGGCACGACCAGATCGACCGCGCCATCGCCGACGACAGCCGCGCGTTGCTGCTCGATCCCTCGCTGGCCGACGTGTTCAACGCGCGTGGCGAACTCTGGCTGAAGAACGGCGACAAGCCCAAGGCCGTGCAGGATTTCGGTGCGGCGTTGCGGATCGATCCGAACCACGAAAAGGCCAGGGCCAATCACAGGGCGATGGCGCGCGAGCTCGAGCGGATCGGCGCGCAGATGGCGGTCGCCGGCAAGCCCAGCTTCAATTGCGCCGGTGCGCGCCGCCCCGTCGAGAAGGCGATCTGTGGAAACCGCGAGCTCGCCGACCTCGATCGTGAGGTCTATGCCGCCAATGCGCGCGTGATCCGCGAGGCCGGCAGCGAGGGCGAGGCGAAGAAGTTCCAGCGCGAGCAGGACGACTTCATCGCCCGCCGGAACGCCGGCTTCGGCCGACCGGGGTATGATTTGAAGAAGGCGATGCAGGAGCGACTGCAGCGGCTGAACGGGGTGGACGGGTATTGAGGTTCTAACCTCAAAAGAGGTCGTCATGCCCGGCCATGCCGGCGTGGGTAGCCCCAATTTGAACCCATTCTCCCCCCGCCGCGACAACGGGAAAACCTGATGTCACGGAGTTGTCGCCATGTGCGGCTCGCGTTCTTCCGCGCAAGTGTTCCCGATCACAAATGGCCGGCTGCACACCTTCCTCCTCGGCGCCGCGATCAGTATTGCCTTCGCCGTCCCGGCATCTGCCGCCGCCGATTGCGTCATGGGCAGCAAGGCCGCACCAGCCGAAATCCTCTCGGCGTGCAGCGCCATCATCGACCAGACCTCGAACCCGATTTCCGACCGCGTCGCGGCGCTGCTGGTGCGGGCCGATGCCAATGCGCGGACATCGGGCGGCCTCACGCAGGCACTGCGGGACATCGACCGCGCCATCGCGTTCGACGGCAGGAACGCCCGGGCCTGGCGCCTGCGCGGCGACCTGTTGCGCGAGGCGGGCGGTGATCTCAACCGCGCCACGTCCGATCTCGGCAAGGCGATCGAGCTCGACCCGCAGGACGCCGAAGCCTATGAGCTGCGCGGCGTCGCCTACACCAATCAGCGCCGGCTCGACCGCGCGATCGCCGACTATGACCAGGCGATCAAGCTGAGGCCGGATTATGCGCAGGCCTGGTCCGACCGCGGCGCGACCTATTACCTCAACGGCGACAACGACAAGGCGGTCGCCGATCTCAGCGAGGCCCTTCGGCTCGATCCGAACCGGGCGCGCAGCTACACCAACCGCGGTGCCGCCTACAAGAAGCTCGGCCAGCTCGACAAGTCGATCGCCGACGACAGCGAGGCGATCAGGCTCGATCCGAAGGTGCCTGAGTATTACGACAATCGCGGGCTCTCCTATGCCGCGATGAAGGACTACGACAAGGCGATCGCCGATTACGACCAGGCGCTGCGGCTGGCGCCGAAACCGAACTTCTTCACCAACCGTGGCGATTCCTACCAGTTCAAGGGCGAGTTCGGCGCAGCGCTCGGCGATTACGAGGCCGCGCTGAAGCTCGATCCTGACTTCGCGAAGACCTACAACAACCGCGCCGTGCTCTATTCCAAGATGGGCGACCGCAAGAAGGCCCTCGCCGACTACGAGACCGCGCTGCGGCTCGATCCCGGCAATACCAACGCTGCGGACGGCCGCCGCACCATGATCGCGGAGATCGCGAAGTTCGGCGCCGCGCCTCCACAACCGCTGGCCGCAAATTCCGGCAACGGTCCGTCGTTCGATTGCGCCCATGCCAAGCGCGAGGTGGAGAAGGTGATCTGTGCCGATCCGCAACTGGGCGCGCTCGATCGCCAGCTCGCCGAGGCCTATGAGCGCGTGCTGAAATCGATGAACCGGCGCGCGGCCGCCGATCTGCGCAGATCCCAGCGCGATTTCCTCGCCACCCGCGACGCCAGCTTCCGCCGCCCCGGCTACGATCTGAAGAAGGTCATGCAGGACCGGCTGCAGCGGTTGAACGCGATGGAAGGGTAGGCTCGCCTCTCCCTCTCCCGCAAGAACGGGGAGAGGGAGAAGGATAGAGCTTGAACCGCGGCCCGTTCCCGGGAAAATACCCCTCAAACAAGGCCGGCACTTGATCCCTGTCATGGCGGGACTGACGTCCTGCCGTCAGGTCAAGGTCAGGCCAATAGAGGGAACGGGAGCGCGGGAATGAACGTCCAGGGAAAGAGCAGATATCACGAGGTCCATGCGCGCTCGCTGGCCGATCCTGAAGGCTTCTGGGCCGAGGCGGCCAAAGAAATCGACTGGATCGAGCCGCCGAAAAAGATCTTCGACGCCACGCAGGGCGTCTACGGCCGCTGGTTCGCCGGCGGGGTCGTCAACACCTGCTACAACGCGCTCGATCGTCACGTCGAACGCGGCCGCGCCGACCAGGTCGCGCTGATCCATGATTCGCCGCTGACGAACTCCGTCACCAAATTCACCTATGCCGAGATGCTGGCCGAGGTGCAGGCGCTCGCCGCCATCATGCAGGATTTTGGTGTCGCCAAGGGCGACCGCGTCATCCTCTACATGCCGATGGTGCCGGAGGCCGTGGTCGCGATGCTGGCCTGCGCGCGCATCGGCGCGGTGCACTCCGTGGTGTTTGGCGGCTTTGCCGCGAAGGAGCTTGCGACCCGCATCGACGATGCACAGCCGAAACTCATTCTTTCGGCAAGCTGCGGCATCGAGCCCGGCCGCATCGTGCAGTACAAGCCGCTGCTCGACGAGGCGATCAAGCTGGCATCCGCGAAGCCGAAGGCCTGCATCGTGCTGCAGCGTCCGCAGCTGACTTGCGATCTCACGCCGAAGCGCGACTATGACTGGGCGAGCCTGCGCCGCAAGGCGATGAACGAAGGCAAGAAGGCGCCTTGCGCGCCGGTCGCCGCCACCGACCCGCTCTACATTCTCTACACGTCGGGCACGACAGGCATTCCCAAGGGCGTCGTACGCGACAATGGCGGGCATCTCGTCGCCGTGAAATGGTCGATGTTCAACCTCTATGGCGTCAAGCCGGGCGAGGTCTGGTGGTGCGGCTCCGATATCGGCTGGGTGGTCGGCCACAGCTACATTGTCTATGGCCCGCTGCTGCATGGCGCGACCTCGATCATGTATGAGGGCAAGCCGGTGGGTACGCCCGATGCCGGCGCGTTCTGGCGCGTCATCAGCGAGCACAAGGCGGTCGCCTTGTTCACCGCGCCGACCGCGTTCCGCGCCATCCGCAAAGAGGATCCGGAAGGCAAGTTCATCCGGCAATATGACCTGTCGAAGTTCCGCACGCTGTTCCTCGCCGGCGAGCGCGCCGATCCACCGACGGTGGAATGGGCGGAGCAGCAGCTGAAGGTGCCTGTGATCGACCATTGGTGGCAGACCGAGACCGGCTGGTGCATCGCCGGCAATCCGGTCGGCCTCGGTCAGTTGCCGGTGAAGCACGGCTCGCCGACGGTGCCGATGCCGGGCTACCAGGTCGACGTCGTCGACGAAGCGGCCAAGCCTGTTGGTCCCAACACCATGGGCTCGATCGTGATCAAGCTGCCGATGCCGCCGGGCTGTCTGCCGACGCTATGGAACCAGGACGCTCGCTTCAAGGAGGCCTATCTCAGCGAATTCCCCGGCTACTACAAAACGTCGGATGCCGGCTACAAGGACGAAGACGGTTATGTCTTCGTCATGGGCCGCACCGACGACATCATCAATGTGGCCGGCCACAGGCTCTCCACCGGCGGCATGGAGGAGATCCTGGCTTCGCATCCCGACGTCGCCGAATGCGCCGTGCTCGGTGTCAAGGATGCGATCAAGGGTGAGGTACCCTGCGGATTCCTGGTGCTGAAAGCCGGCGTGAAGCGTGCGCCTGCCGAGATCGAGAAGGAGATCATCGCGCTGGTGCGCGACAAGCTCGGCCCGGTCGCCGCGTTCAAGCTCGCCATCACCGTCGGCCGCCTGCCGAAGACGCGCTCGGGCAAGATCCTGCGCGGCACCATCAAGAAGATCGCGGACGGCGAGGCCTGGACCATGCCGGCCACGATCGAGGACCCCAAGGTGTTAGACGAGATCGGGGATGCGCTGAAGGGGAGGGTGTGAGGTGCGGGGACCTTACAATCTCCTCATTCCGCGCTAAACAGGGCCGGCCAACAGGGGACCACTCATGTCACTCGCCACCGCGCCGCGGCTGCTTATTGCCGTGGGGCTCGCCATCGCTCTTTCCGCGTGCTCGGCGCGTTACCAGACGCCGACGGCCATGGGCGGCGACGACGATGATGCGGTGTGCCAGAGCCGCGGCCTCGCGGTCGGCTCGCCCGAATATGTGGCCTGCCGCAAGGATCGTGACGTCCAGCGCAATGCGGCGATTTCCCGCGCCGATCGCCGTCAGCGCGATCTCGGCGAATACATGCTGAACCATCCAGAGCGTCCGTAAGCGACGCTTCTTGCGCAATGACGAGATAGAGCTCGCCCCAAACAAAAACGCGGCGGGTTTCCCGCCGCGTTTTCGATGACGATACGAGAGGAGAGTCTTACTCTTCCTCTTCCTCGTGCTTCTTGCCGCCGAGGGTCTTGAGCTTGGCGAACACGGCGTCGACGTTGAGATCGTCGCTCGACTTCTCCGACGGCTCGTACTCGTCCTTCTTGGTGGTCTCGGAGGCCGGCAGCAGGGTGGCGCCGCCGTAGTTCGCGTCGATCGGCTTTTCCTTGGCCGCGCGCGCCACTTCGAAATCGAGCTCGATCTGCGAGCAGAGGCCGAGGGTCACGGGATCGATCGGGGTCAGCTGCGAGGTGTTCCAGTGGGTGCGGTCGCGCACGCTTGCAATCGTGCTTTTGGTGGTGCCGACCAGGCGCATGACCTGGGCATCCTTGAGCTCGGGATGGCTGCGCAGCAGCCAGAGGATGGCGCTCGGACGCTCGTGGCGGCGGGACACCGGGGTGTAGCGCGGGCCCTTGCGCTTGGGCTGGGGCGGCAGCACGACCTTGCTCTCCTGGAGACGAAGCCGGTAGTCCTGGTTCTTCTCGCCCTTCTCGATCTCCTCGCGGGTCAGCTGGCCGTTGGAAATCGGGTCCATGCCCTTGATGCCCTGCGCGGCGTCGCCGTCGGCAATCGCGCGCACCTCGAGGGGGTGCATCTTGGTGAAATCGGCGACCTGGTCGAAGGTCAGCGCGGTGTTGTCGAGCAGCCAGACGGCGGTCGCCTTGGGCATCAGAGGTGCGTTGCTCATGGCAAATCTCCTTTGTGCTTCGCCCACCCCTCTGGAGGCGAAACCGGTGGTCATCAGCGATGACAGGGAATTCGCGCTATATAAGCCCGGAGGGGGTAGCCACGCAATGGTTCTGCTATAGATAGTGCCTTGACAGCGCCCGAAAGGGGGCCCAATTCCCTCTCAACTCGCTATAACGTCTCAGCAGACCGTTTTAGGCCCTTTTCCATCCATCGACCGTCCCCCGCCAGCAGGCGAACGGGTGATTCGGTCCCGAGATCGCTCAATGTCAGCCAAACCAGACCTCAAGATCGTGCTTTGTTCTCCTCGCGGCTTCTGCGCCGGAGTGGTCCGGGCGATCGACACCGTGGAACGGGCGCTCGATAAGTACGGCGCCCCCGTCTATGTTCGCCACGAGATTGTGCACAACAAATACGTCGTCGACGGGTTGAAAAAGAAGGGCGCGATCTTCGTCGAGGAGCTGGCTGAAATCCCGGAGAACACGACAGCCCCTGTGGTGTTCTCGGCCCATGGCGTGCCGAAGTCGGTTCCCGCCGACGCCCAGTCCCGCAATCTGTTCTCGCTGGATGCGACCTGCCCGCTGGTGACCAAGGTTCACCGCGAGGCCGCGATCCACTTCAAGCGTGGCCGCGAGATCTTCCTGATCGGCCACTCCCACCACCCCGAGGTGGTCGGCACGCTCGGCCAGCTTCCGACCGGCGCGGTCACCCTGATCGAGACCGCCGAGGACGCCAAGACCATCAATCCGAAGGATCCGAACAATCTGGCCTTCGTGACCCAGACGACGCTGTCGATCGACGACACCGCGGAGATCGTGGCGCTGCTCAAGGAGCGCTTCCCGAACATCAACGGGCCGCACAAGGAAGACATCTGCTACGCCACCACCAACCGCCAGCTCGCGGTGAAGAAGGTGGCGCCGGTGGTCGACGCGCTCATCGTCGTCGGTGCTCCCAATTCGTCGAACTCGCAGCGCCTGCGCGAGGTCGCCGAGCGCGAGGGCTGCAACATCGCCGTGCTGGCGCAGCGCGCCGCCGACATCGACTGGACCAAGTTCGGCAACATCACCAGTCTCGGCATCACCGCCGGCGCATCCGCGCCCGAAGTGATCGTCGAGGAGATCATGGACGCGTTTGCCGAGCGCTACACGCTGCATGTGGAAACGGTCTCGGCCGCGGAGGAGAACGAGTTCTTCCCGCTGCCGCGTCAGGTGCGTCCCGAAGCCGCCGCCGAGTAGACCTTCATGGCGGTCTACACCGACGTTGCCGCCGACGAGCTTGCGGATTTCCTGAAGCAATACGATCTCGGCGAATTGCTGTCCTACAAGGGCATCGCCGAGGGCGTCGAGAACACCAACTTCCTGCTCCACACCAGCAAAGGCTCGTTCATCCTCACGCTCTATGAAAAGCGCGTGGCGAAGAACGATCTGCCGTTCTTCCTTGCGCTGATGACGCATCTCGCCGAGCACGGCGTGAGCTGTCCGCTGCCGGTGAAGGCGAAAGACGGCGAGGCGCTGCACGAGCTGCAGGGACGACCCGCCGCGATCATCACCTTTCTCGAAGGCATCTGGCCGCGCAAGCCGAACGCGACCCATTGCGCCGGCGTCGGCGAGGGGCTGGCGAGGATGCATCTCGCCGGCGCCAATTTTGCGATCAAGCGCGCCAACGCGCTGTCGGTCGCGGGCTGGCGGCCGCTGTTCGATGCGGCAGCCGATCGCGCCGACGAGGTCCAGCCGGGCCTGCGCGCGTTTCTCGAAACCGAGCTCGACTATCTCTCCGGCGGCGTCTGGCCGAGCACCCTGCCCGAAGGTGTGATCCACGCCGATCTCTTCAACGACAACGTCTTCTTCCTCGGCGACAAGCTCTCGGGCATCATCGACTTCACCTTCGCCTGCAACGACATGCTGGCCTATGACGTCGCGATCTGCCTGAATGCCTGGTGCTTCGAGCCGGATCATTCCTTCAACGTCACCAAGGCGCGCGCTTTCCTCAACGCCTACGGCCGGGTGCGAAAGCTCTCGGAGGCGGAAGAGGCCGCGCTTCCGCTGCTCGCACGCGGTGCGGCGATCCGCTTCCTGCTGACGCGGCTGGTGGATTGGCTCAACGTGCCTCCCGGTGCGCTGGTGAAGCCGAAGGATCCGCTGGAATATGTCCGCAAGCTGCGCTTCCACCAAAACGTTTCGAGCGCGCGCGACTACGGGCTGATGCCGTCAGGACTGGTTGCGTGAGCGAGCTTCCCAATGTGACGATCTATACCGACGGCGCGTGCTCGGGAAATCCCGGGCCCGGCGGCTGGGGCGCGATCCTGAAGTTCGGCGACAAGGAAAAGGAGCTGAACGGCGGCGAGCGCCACACCACCAACAACCAGATGGAATTGATGGCGGCGATCTCCGCGCTCGAAGCGTTGAAGAAGCCGTGCACCGTCGATCTCTACACCGACAGCCAGTATGTCCGTCAGGGCATCACCGGCTGGATCCACGGCTGGAAGCGTAACGGCTGGCGCACCGCCGACAAGAAGCCGGTGAAGAATGTCGAGCTATGGCAGCGCCTCGATGCCGCGCTGAAGGCACACGAGGTCCGCTGGCACTGGGTCAAGGGCCATGCCGGCCATCCCGAGAACGAGCGGGCCGATCAGCTTGCGCGGGATGGAATCGTCAAGGCCAGGACGCAGCAGCGCGTGGGCGAATAGAGGTTTGTTCCGTCATTCCGGGGCGGTGCAAAGCACCGAACCCGGAATCTCGAGATTCCGGCTTCGCCTCGTCGAGGCGCCCCGGAATGACATCCAGTCTTACAGCTGCCCCAGCAGCGTATCGCCGCCCGACACCTCGACCTTGCCGGGCATCGCTTCGAGGTTCAGCTTCTTGACCACGCCGTCCTCGACCAGCATCGAATAGCGCTTGGAACGGATGCCGAGGCCGTTGCCGGAGGCATCCAGCTCCATGCCGATCGCCTTGGCGAAGTCGGCGTTGCCGTCGGCGAGGAAGACCGCCTCGTCGCGCTGGTCGGTGTCGCGCTTCCAGGCGTTCATGACGAAAGCATCGTTGACCGAGACGATCGCGATGGTGTCGACGCCCTTGTCCTTCATCGCGTAGGCGTTGAGGAAGATGCTCGGCAGATGCATCTTGTGGCAGGTGCCGGTGTAGGCGCCGGGCACCGCGAACAGCGCCACTTTCTTGCCCTTGAAGATATCGTCGGTGGTCTTCACCTGCGGGCCTTCCGCCGTCATCACGCGGAATTTCGCCTCGGGCAGCTTGTCGCCAGTCTGGATCGCCATCGTCAGTCTCCCTGAAAATCGGTCCCGCTTTTTAGACCGTGCGGCCGGCCTGTACAATATTGCCTGCGGGGGAAGCTGAGGGGCCGGCAACCCTTCACCGTTATGTCATCAGCCGGCAAAGCCGCCGCCGTCGAGGAAGGCCTGCTCCTCCTCGGAGGTGTCGCGGCCAAGCAGGCGGTTGCGGTGGGGGAAGCGGCCGAACCGCTGGATGATGTCGGCGTGCTCCCGGGCATATTTCAGGTTTTCGGCATTTTCGGTGTTCTCGAACAGGGCGACGCAATGCAGCTTGTCCGGTAGATGCTCGGAATGCATGAAGGGCAGATAGAGGAATTCGAGCAGGATGGGATCGGCCCTGCGATCCGTGCCCCGCGCGATGGCGCGGCGGGCGACATCTCGCGCGAACGCGTCGCTGGCAAAGGCCTGCGGCGTGCCGCGGAACATGTTGCGGGGAAACTGGTCGAGCATGATGACGAGCGCGAGCGCGCCCTCGTCGCTGTCTTCCCACGACGCCAGCTCGCCCGCGGTTGCCTTCTGCCAGAGCGGAAGAAAGCGGCGCCTCACCTCCGCGTCGAACGCGTCGCTGCGCGTGTACCAGCGCTCGCGGCCGGCCTCGCGCCAGAAGGCGAGAACGCCTGATGGCATGGTGTCGCCGATGTGTGTCATGAAGCAGAAGCGGCCTTACGCCGCCTCGGCCTTCTTCTCGTCGCGAAGCTGCCGGCGCAGGATCTTGCCGACATTGGTCTTGGGCAGGTCGGTGCGGAATTCGATGTGCTTGGGCACTTTGTAGCCCGTCAGCTGCTCGTGACAGAATTTGATCACGGCTTCGGCCGTGAGGTTCGGATCCTTCTTCACCACGAAGGCCTTCACCGCCTCGCCCGACTTGGAATCGGGGATGCCGATCACGGCGCATTCCAGCACGCCCGGATGGCTCGCGATCACTTCCTCGATTTCGTTGGGATAGACGTTGAAGCCGGAGACCAGGATCATGTCCTTCTTGCGGTCCACGATCTTGGTGTAGCCCTTCTCGTCCATGATGCCGATGTCGCCGGTGCGGAAATAGCCGTCCGGGGTCATCACCTTCGCCGTCTCCTCCGGCCTGTTCCAGTAGCCCGACATCACCTGCGGGCCCTTGGCGCAGATCTCGCCGGCCTGGCCGAGCGGAACTTCGTTGCCGTCGTCGTCGCGGATCGAGATCCAGGTCGAGGGGACCGGAATGCCGATCGAGCCGGAGAACTCGGTCGTGGTCGCTGGGTTGCAGGTCAGCGTCGGCGAAGTCTCCGACAGGCCGTAGCCCTCGGCGATGAAGCAGCCGGTGACGGCCTTCCACTGTTCGGCCACCGGGCGCTGCACCGCCATGCCGCCGCCGTTGGAGATCTTCAGCTTGGAGAAGTCGAGCTTCTTGAAATCAGGATGGTGCATCAGGCCGTTGTAGAGCGTGTTCACGGCCGGGAAGCTGTTGACCTGGTATTTCGCGAGCTCCTTGATGAAGCCGGCGATGTCGCGCGGGTTCGGGATCAGGAGATTGCAGCCGCCGGCGCGCACCGCGAGCAGGTAGCAGGCCGTCAGCGCGAAGATGTGATAGAGCGGCAGCGCGCAGACGATCATGAGCTGCTCGACGTGCGGCGGCGCATTGAGCGCCGGCTGGAGCCAGGCGTCGTTCTGCAGCACGTTGGCGACGATGTTGCGATGGAGCAGCGTGGCGCCCTTGGAGACGCCGGTGGTGCCGCCGGTATACTGCAGGAAGGCGACGTCGCCGGGCGACAGTTTCGGCTTGTTGAAGGTCTGGCCGCGTCCGGCGGCGAGCGCGTCGTTGAACGACACCGAGCCCGGCAGCGACCAGGCGGGCACCATCTTCTTGACGCGCCGGACGACGAGATTGACGATCACGCCCTTGAGGCCGAGCAGGTCGCCCATGCTGGCGACGATGACGTGCTTGACCGGCGTCTTCGCGATCACCTGTTCGACGGTATGGGCGAAGTTCTCCAGCACGATGACGGCTTCGGCGCCGGAATCCTTGAGCTGATGCTCGAGCTCGCGCGGGGTGTAGAGCGGATTGACGTTGACCACGGCAAAGCCGGCGCGCAGCACCGCGGCGGTGGCGATCGGATATTGCAGCACGTTCGGCATCATGATCGCGACGCGCGCACCGCGCTGCAGGCCGCGTCCCTGCAAGTAAGCCGCGAGCGCCAGTGACATCTGGTCGAGGTCGCGATAGCTGATCGCCTTGTCCATGCAGATGAACGCCTTGCGGTCGGCGAACTTCGCAAAGCTCTCCTCGAGGAGGTCGACCAGCGATGCGTATTGCGTCGGCTCGATGTCAGCGGGCACGCCGGGCGGATATTGCTTGAGCCAGATGCGCTCCATGGAAACTCCCCTCTCTTCACTTCAGAGCCCGTTGTGTCTCGGGCTGCCTCATTGCCGGCAGTATCGAGCCTGCCGGAACGGCTGGCAAGCGGTCGAGGCTTAGGGCAAAGGCTGGGGAGAGGCTACTGGAATCCTCGCAACGGGCTGCCGCACCTGCGAAGCGCGGGCGCCGCCTGAAGGATTTGGCGCGTTAACCTAGCTGTTGTTGGGCGCGGGCTTGGGCTTCGTGGCGGCCTTGGGCTTGGCCGGCTTGGCGGCTGCCTGATCGCTGCTCGCGGCAGGCTTCGCCGCCGCGTCGGACTTGGCGGCGGCATGCTTGCTTGCCGCCGGTTTCGCCGCGGTCTTGGTGTCGCTCCTGGCCGCCGCGTCCGACTTGGTTGCCGCCGGTTTCGCCGCCGCCGACTTGGCCTCGCTGCCGGCGCCGGGCTTCTTGGCCGTACGCGACTTCTTGCCACGCGCCTTTGGCGGGTTCTGCTGGTCGGCGTCGGCTGCGACCGCTGCGACCAGGGCTGCGCCGGTGCGGGTCGGACCGGTGTAGACCACCACGGGTTCTACCGGGGCCGGGGCCGAGGCCATCAGCTCGGATGCCTTCATCAAAGGCGGCTGGAGGCCCGCGGTGAAGAACGTCACCGGGGCCGCGCCGCCGGTTAAGGAACCAGATCCGCCGGTCGCGCCGTTGGTTGCGATCAGCGCATCGTCGTCGTCGCTGGCCGGACGCTTGCGATGACCGCCGCACATCTCCTCGCGCAGGTTCGGCGGCGAGGCGTCGACCGGCACGAGGTTCTCGACGGTGCCGAGCGAGGGGCGCAGCCACGACAGATTGTCCTGGCTGAAGCCGCGTTCGAGCAGCTGCGCCGCCTTCACCGCGCGCGCGGTGCCGGAGCTGGCGCCGAGCACGACCGCGATCAGGCGGCGGCCGTTACGCGTTGCCGACGCCACGAGATTGTAACCGGAGGCGCAGATGAAGCCGGTCTTGAAACCGTCGGCGCCGGGATAGCGGCCGATCAGCTTGTTGAAATTGCCGGTGACGCGCTTGCCGAAACGGATCGCGGGGATGTGCACGTAGTACTCGTACTCAGGCAGGTCGCGCAGGAACGAGCGGGCGAGAATGCCGAGATCGCGCGCCGAGGTGACGTGTCCGTCCGCAGGCAGGCCGTTCGGATTGACGTAGTTCGTCTGCGTCATGCCGAGCCGCTTCGCATTATCGTTCATCATCGCGGCGAAGCCGTCGATCGAGCCGCCGATGCCTTCGGCCAGCACCACGGCCATGTCGTTCGCCGACTTGACCATCATCATCTTCAGCGCATTGTCGACGGTGAGCTGTGTTCCCGGACGGAGGCCCATCTTCGAGGGCGCCTGCGATGCGGCCGTCGGCGATACCGTCAGCAGCGTGTCGAGCGTGATCTTGCCGTCCTTCACCGCCTTCAGGGTCACATAGGCGGTCATGATCTTGGTGACGGAGGCCGGATACCAGGGGATGGTCGCGTTGTCTGCCTGAAGGACCTTGCCGCTGTCGGCTTCGATCAGCAGCAGCGCTTCGGCATGGGCGAGGCGCGGTACGATAAACGCACCTACGGCGAGGGTCGCGGCGAACAGGTTGAACAGGGATTTGCGAAGCAGCGGGCGAAAGGCGTGCACTATCCGATTCCGGTCCTTGGAGATCCGCCCGACAAGGACGGTTCTCGTGATCTGATGTTCGGTTCTGAAATCCAGCGCCGCCGCTTGCGGCGTCGCAAACCTATACCGGCTCGTGCGTCGAGAATAGGGGCTTCCGATGCGTATTCCGCAATGAACTAGGCCGAATTTCGACGGTGGCGCCGGGACTTGTTAAGGGGATCTGGCGGCGGCAGAAGCAGCCTCCGCGGCACTCACGCCGGCTCGTGCATTTTCCTGCACCATGAACTGCGCCTTGGCGAGCTCGGCGAAATGGCCGCCTTTGGCCACGAGTTCATCGAAAGTTCCGCTTTCGATCACCCGCCCGTTCTCGAACACCAGGATCCGCGTGGCGTTGCGGATGGTGGAGAGGCGGTGGGCGATCACGAAGGTGGTGCGGCCCTTCATCACTTCATCGAGAGCGGCGTTCACCTTGGCCTCTGTGACGGCATCGAGCGCGCTGGTCGCCTCGTCCAGGATCAGGATCGGCGGGTCCTTCAGCAGCGCACGCGCGATCGACAGCCGCTGCCGCTCGCCGCCGGAGAGCATGCGGCCGCGCTCGCCGGCATTGGTCGCAAAGCCGCCGCTGCGCTCGATGAAGTCGATCGCCTGCGCGCGCTCGGCCGCCTTGCGCATCTCGGCTTCGGTCGCGTCCGGCTTGCCGACCCGCAAATTCTCCTCGATCGAGCGGTTGAAGAGCAGCGCTTCCTGAAACACCACGCCGATGTTTCGGCGCAGCGATGTCAGGGTCACGCCGCGCACGTCCATGCCGTCGATCTTGATGAAGCCGGATTGCGGGTCGAAGGCACGGTGCAACAGCGCGATCGCGGTCGACTTGCCTGCGCCGGTGGGGCCGACCAGCGCGACGGTCTGGCCCGGCAGCGCGGTGAAGGTGAGGTCCTCGATCGCGGGCCGCTTGCCGTCATAGGAGAAGGTGACGTCGTTGAACTCGACGAGGCCGGAGAGCCGCCCGGCGTCGATCGCGTCGGGCCGGTCGTGGACGGCGGGCACGGCGTCGAGCACGTTAAAAAACTCGCGCAGGCGCGGCGCTTCCATGAACACGTTGTTGATGAAGCTGACGACCTGCTCGAGCTTCTGGATCAGCATCGTCGCGAAGCTCACGAACATCACGATCTCGCCGACGGAGGTCAGGCCCTCGTCGTGCAGCGCGATGCCGAGCGTGAAGATCGCGAGCACGGTGATGGTGGTGGAGGCGCGCGTGATCACGGTCACGAGCGCCCACCAGGACAGCACCGGCATCTGCGCGGCGAGCAGCTCGTCGGCGACCGAGCGCAGTCCCTTCACCTCGGACTCGACGCGCACGAAGCTCTGCACCAGCGCGACGTTGCCGAGCGCGTCGGAGGCGCGTGCCGAGAGCTCGCTGTAGTGCTCCTCGACCGCCATCTGCATGCCGAAGGTCCTGCGCACGACGAAAGTCGTCAACGCGGTGAAGACGACGCAGAGCACGAACAGCAGGATCGCGAGCCGCCAGTTCAGGTAAAGCGATAGCGGCAGCAGCACCACCACCGACAGGATCGCGGCAAAGTGCTCGCGGAAGAAGCCGAGCCAGAGCCGCCACAGCGCGTCCGTGCCGTTGAGCATCACCTTCATCAGCCGTCCCGAATGGGTCCCGGAGTGGAAGGTCAGCGGCAGCTGCAAGATGTGCTCGAAATAATCCGTCAGCACCGCCTGGCGCTGTCGATGCGAGAGACGGTCGGCCTGGAGCGCCACGAGTGCGCTGCATCCGATCGTGAACAGTCCGAATGCCACCCAGGCGGCCAGAAACGGCCAGGCCGAGTTGGAGCCTGCCACGGTCTTGCCGGAGAGCACGTCGACGATCCGGCCGAACAGCACGGGTTCCGCGAACTGCGATGCCGCCAGCAGGAGGTTGGCGACCGCAAGCAGCCAGCCCAGCCGCGCTTCCTTGCCGAGCAGTTCGAGAACGCGGGTGTAGAGGCGGAGGATGGACATGCGATACGCTGAACCGTGGAAAGGTCGTCAGTCAACGGGTTGAACCTCTGCACGACTATACTGGTGTGGACATTTCAGGCCACCTTTAAGGTGGGGATATTACTGACGTCGACAGTCTGTTCCGCGTGCCACGTGTCGTGGGCCGCCTGCATCCGGACCCAGATCCCGGCCCCGCCTCCAAACAACTTTCCGACGCGCACCGCGACCTTCGGCGACAGCGGCTTCTTCTCTTCCATGATGTCATGGAGATGCTGCCGTGAAATGCCCAACAGGCGCGCGATCTCGACCTTGGTCTTTCCCGAGGCCGGCAGCATGTCCTCGCGCAACACCGCGCCTGGATGAACGGGGCAGCGGCGGGGATCAAGGTTCGGTGCTCGGTTGATCAATCGGCGCGAGCCGTACCTGAACGGCAGATGAGCGGCGGTTGCGTCACGATCACGCAACCCCGTTCATGTCCCGTTGGGGTTGGGGAACCCAACATGGGATGCGGGTGTTTGAAAGACATGAGCCTGTCTCGAGGCACCATTGAAGGTCCCAAGGAGGGTCCAGATCATGTTTGACCGATTTTCGAAGTTTGCCGGCCGCAAGGCCGTTCTCGCCACGGCCGCGGTGCTGGCGCTGACATCAGTCGCGCCGACCGCATCGTTCGCTGGCGGCCGCCATTGGCATGGAGGCGGCGGCGCAGCCTTTGCCGGCGCGGCGATTGCCGCCATCGGTACCGGGCTTGCGATCGCTGCGACCCGAGACGCCTACGCCTACGATGCCCCTGCCTATTACGGCGGCGGCCCGGTCTATTACGATGAAGGCCCGGTCTACTATGGCGGCCGGTACACTGGCCCGGGTAGTCGCGAATATCCGGGCAATGGCAGCGTCGGTCGCGACCCCTTTGCCTCTTGCAGCCGAGGCGGCGCGGGTTGTTGGTAAGTCGTTGACTACGATAGGCCGGCGCGCTTGCCGCGTCGGCCTATTTTGCCTTTTAATCTCAAGCGTTAACGCGTCGACCATGTGTTTAGAGTAGTTTTGCGTACATGAGTGATTCGCTTGAGCGGCTATATCTGGCTGTGCTCGCGGCCAGGGATCTTGATCCGGCAACATCGCGTACGGCCCGGCTGTTTCAGCGCGGGCCCTCCAAAATGGCGAAGAAGCTGGCCGAAGAGGCCATCGAGGTCGTGATCGATGCGGTCAACGGCGACACCGAGGCCGTGGTCCGGGAAAGCGCCGATCTGCTCTACAATCTCACCGTGCTCTGGGCGTCCGCCGGCGTCTGCCCCGAAGACGTCTGGCGCGAGATGTCGCGGCGGGAAGACATGCTCGGTATCGCGGAAAAGCTGCCGAAATCGTCGATGAAGCTGCCCAAAGTCGCCTCACCGCGCATCTCCGCGAGGCGGCCAATTGTCGCTATCGAGGGCCGTGCGGCCCGCAAACGGCACTAAATCGTCACAAAACTCGCGATGGACAAATCCGTCCCATGGTGCTTCATCGCGGCGCCATGCTGAAACGTATCTACGACTGGTGCATCGACGCCGCCCACAAGCCCTACGCGCTCTGGATCATGGGTGTCGTGGCTTTCGCCGAAAGCTCGTTCTTTCCGGTTCCCCCTGATGTGATGCTGATCCCGATGTCGCTGGCGCGCCCGCAGCGCGCCTGGGTCTATGCGGCGGTCTGTACCGCGACCTCGGTGCTGGGCGGCCTGCTCGGTTACGCCATCGGAGCGTTGCTGTTCGACTCGGTCGGCCATTGGCTGATCCAGGTCTATGGCCTCGGCGACAAGGTCGACGCCTTCCGCGCCTCCTACGCCGAGTGGGGCGCGGTGATCATCCTGCTCAAGGGCTTGACGCCGATCCCCTACAAGCTCGTCACCATCACCTCGGGCTTTGCCGGCTACAATCTCGTTTTCTTCGTCCTGTGCTCGATCGTCGCCCGCGGCGGGCGCTTCTTCATCGTGGCGATCCTGCTCAACCGCTATGGCGACTGGATTCGCGAGCGGATCGAGCGGCATCTCGGCCTGTGGGTGGCGCTCGGTGCCGCCGTGCTGGTGCTCGGCTTCGTGATCGCCATCAAGCTGATCTGAGGCCTGGAGCCGGAGCGCTTTGACGCCGCGCCGGCTTCGGTTACGGTTGGCCGCATGATGGCTCGATCCGGCAATCCGGTCCTGCGGCTGGGGACGCTGATATTTGCGGCGCTTTCGCTTCTGCTTGGCGCAAGCGGGACGGGGTGGCCGCAAGCGGCGCCGCCGTCGCTGGACCTGCAGCAGCAGGGCCCGCAGGCCGCGCCGCCGCCCTCTACGCCCGAGCCGGCCGGCGATGACAATCCCGGCCTGATCCACGAAATGGGCAAGCTGTTCGACAAGCCGCCCGCGGTCCTGCCGCCGATCAAGAGCCCCAGCGAGACCATGAAAGATCTCTCGCGTCTCGTGCGGCCGTCCATCATGGTGTCGGGGCGTGCGGCCTGTCCGCCCTCGTCGAACGGCGCGCCCGACTGCAAACCCGCTGCTGACCAGTTATGCCAGAGCAAGGGCTACAAGGAAGGCAAGAGCCTCAACACCGACTCCGCCGAGAAGTGTTCGGCCAAGGTTCTCATTCCGGGCAGGCAACGCAAACCGGATGATTGCCGCACCGATACCGTCGTCACCAGCGCGCTGTGTCAGAACTAGGAACGTCGCGCGAGCAGCAAGGAGCGCCCATGAGCCGCTACGAGCAGGACTTCCTCGGACAGCGTAAGATCGCCGACGACATCTACTACGGCGTCCAGACCATCCGGGGTAAGGAGAACTTCCACATCACCGGCATTCCGATGAACCAGGAGCCTTACTTCGTGAAGGCACTGGGTTACGTGAAGAAGGCCGCGGCGATGGCCAACCGCGACCTCGGCGCGATCGACGCCAAAGTCGCCGATGCGATCATCCTGGGCTGCGACCGCGTCATCGCCGGCGACATGATGGATCAATTCGTCACCGACTTCATCCAGGGCGGCGCCGGCACCTCGACCAACATGAACGCCAACGAGGTGATCGCCAACCTCGCGCTGGAATCGCTCGGCTTCAACAAGGGCGACTACCAGCACGTCAGCCCGAACGACCACGTCAATTACGGCCAGTCGACCAACGACACCTATCCGACCGCGTTTCGCCTCGCGTTGATCCTCCGGCTCGAGAGCTACATGACAGCGCTGCGCCAGCTCCAGGAGGCCTTCTTCGCCAAGGGGCGCGAATTCGACCGCGTGCTGAAGATGGGTCGCACGCATCTCCAGGACGCCGTGCCGATGTCGCTCGGCGCCGAATTCCGCGGATGGGGCACCACGATCGGCGAGGAGGTCGACCGCATCTCCGAAGCGCGCGCGCTGCTGCGCGAGATCAATCTCGGCGCCACCGCGATCGGTACGTCTGTCACGGCTGCCGTCGGCTATCCAAAACTCGCGGTCCGGCATCTGAGCGCGCTGACCGGCGTCGACTTCATCCTCGCGGGCGATCTGGTCGAGGCGACCTCGGACACCGGCGCCTATGTGCAGCTCTCCGGCGTGCTCAAGCGCACCGCGAGCAAGCTGACGAAGATCTGCAACGACATCCGCCTGCTTGCCTCCGGCCCGCGCGCCGGCTTCAACGAGATCAACCTGCCGCAACTGCAGCCGGGCTCCTCGATCATGCCGGGCAAGGTCAACCCCGTGATCCCCGAGGTCGTCAACCAGACCAGCTTCCTCGTCATCGGTCTCGATACCACGGTGACGCTGGCGGCTTCCGCCGGCCAGCTCCAGCTCAACGTGATGGAGCCGGTGATCTCGTTCGCGCTGTTCTTCTCGATCCGCACCATGGAGCGCTCGGTCAACAGTCTGCGCGAGAACTGCGTCGTCGGCATCACCGCGAACGAGGAGCACACCCGCAACATGGTGCTGAACTCGCTCGGCATCGTCACCGTGCTGAAGCCGCTGCTCGGCTACAAGCAATGCGCCGAGATCGCGCGCGAGGGCTACAAGAGCGGCAAGTCGCTGCACCAGATCGTGGTCACCGAGCGCAAGCTGCTGACGCAGGAGACATGGGACGAGATGTTCTCGTTCGAGCGGCTGATCAATCCGGATCTGATTGGGTAGGCGCTGGTATTTCCCCAGTCATTCCGGGGCGACGCGTAGCGTCGAGCCCGGAATCCGTCGGGCCTCAGCGTAGATAGCGAAATGGATTCCGGGTTCGCGCCAGGAGGCGCGCCCCGGAATGACAACCAAGGAATTCCGCTGCTTGGAATTGCGGTAGCCGCATCCTTCCGGCGTCAAAACGCAATACTTGACAGTGGAAAGATTGCCTTGTTGGTATGGTCCCAACATCTCATGCGTCTGCCAGCAAAGGATCGCGCCGCAATGTCCATGCCTGCTCTGTTCAAGGGACGCCTGTCGATCCCGGTGATCGGTTCGCCGCTCTTCATCATCTCGGTGCCCGACCTCGTGATCGCGCAGTGCAAGGCGGGCGTGGTGGGCTCGTTCCCGGCGCTGAACGCGCGGCCGCCGGAGCTGCTCGACCAATGGCTGGCGCGGATCACCGAGGAGCTCGCGGCCTATGACCGCGCGCATCCCGACAAGCCGTCGGCGCCGTTCGCGGTCAACCAGATCGTGCACAAGTCGAACAACCGGCTCGACCACGACATGCAGCTCTGCGCCAAGTACAAGGTGCCGATGATCATCTCCTCGCTCGGCGCGCGCGAGGAGCTCAACCAGGCCGTCCACGGCTGGGGCGGTATCGTCTTCCACGACGTGATCAACCAGAAGTTTGCCCACAAGGCGATTGAGAAGGGCGCCGACGGCCTGATCCTGGTCGCGGCCGGTGCCGGCGGTCACGCCGGCACCATCTCGCCGCTCGCCTTCGTCGCCGAAACGCGCAAATGGTTCGACGGCCCGATCGCGTTGTCCGGCGCCATCGGCAATGGCAAGGCAATCCGTGCCGCACGTATTCTCGGCGCCGACTTCGCCTATATCGGCTCGGCCTTCATCGCGACGAAGGAAGCCAATGCGGTCGAGAAGTACAAGGAGATGATCGCGGGCTCGACGGCCGACGACATCGTCTATTCGAACCTCTTCACCGGCGTGCACGGCAATTATCTGAAGCCGTCCATCCTGGCCGCCGGCATGGATCCGGAAAACCTGCCGACGTCAGACCCCTCCAAGATGAACTTCGGCACCGACGCCTCCGGCGAACGCGCCAAGCCGAAGGCCTGGAAGGAGATCTGGGGCTCGGGCCAGGGCATCGGCAGCATCGAAGGCATCATTCCCGCCGCCGAACTCATCGCGCGCTTCAAGAAGGAATACGACGAGGCGATCGATCCGCCGTTGTGACGGCGATCGCAATGAGTGCGATCTATCGCGTCGACGGCAACAGCGTCGTCACCAGCCCCAATGCCGCCGGTCCCTGGGACCGGCGCATGCAGCATGGCTCGGCGCCATCAGCGCTGGTGACGTGGGCCGCGGAGCGGATTCCGACGCCTGTGTCGATGAACATCGCGCGCGTCACCATCGACCTGATGCGCCCGGTGCCGGTGGCGCCGCTCGCGATCGAGACGGAGGTTTTGCGCGAGGGCCGCAAGATCCAGCTCTGCGAGGTCAAGCTCTTCGCCGACGACGTGCAGGTCGTCGGCGCCACCGTGCTCAAGATCAAGCAGCAGTCGCAGCCGCTGCCCGACGACGTCGAGGACCTGCCGGTCACTCTGCCGTCGCCCGAGGACTCGCTGGTCGAGGACGGCCACGGTGCGACCAGCCCGTTCGCGGGCATGGTCTCGATGCGCGCCGCGCGCGGCCGCTTTGGTCAGGCCGGTGCAGGCGCGATCTGGTTTCGCCTCGATCATCCGCTGGTCGAAGGCGAAGCGGTCTCGCAGGCGATGCGCGCGGTGGTCGCTGCAGATTTCTCCAACGGCACCGCCTCGACGCTCGACTTCCGCACCTGGACCTACATCAACGCCGACCTCACGGTGAGCATGGCGCGTCAGCCGGTCGGCGACTGGATCTTGCTCGATGGTGAATCCTGGATCGGCCCCGACGGCGCGGGTCTTGCGATGTCGCGATTGGCGGATCGGCAAGGCTATTTCGGCCGTGCCGTACAAAGTCTGGTGATTGAGAAGCGGTGAGCCCAACGGCAGCGCCGTGATCGCTCCCGAGGCCGATTGAACGGCAGGCTTCCGCCGCCGCGGAAGGGATGTCCCAGCATCCTGCCAGTTCACAATCCGTAGAAGATCTTGATCTCCCACAGCACCACGATGATAGCCGTGATCAACGTGACCGCGGCGACTGCACTTTCCAGGGAAGCGACTCTCATTGCTTACTCCGCTTCCCAGCCCCGTCAGCGGTCTAGTTGATTCCCCGATTCGCCGGCAATCGTGCGGTCGGCTCGGATACGCACTCCGTCGCGCGATGTGGTGCGGGGGCCACAACGGCACCGTAAAATCCCGGGTGAAAGCGCCTGAAAATACCGGCGCTTCGCGCGATGCGTGTATTCCGAACCCGTCGCTGCAATCAGGGAGATTACCCCACCATCCGGTCCCGGCCGCTCCAGAAGCCGGCACGCAATACCTTCTTGTCGACCTTGCCGACGCCGGTCATCGGCAGCTGCTTGACGAACTGGATCTGCTTGGGCGCATGGGCCGAGCCCTTTCGCGTCCGCACCATGTTGATCAGTTCGTCCGGATCGGGACTGGCGCCCTCGCGCGGCACGACGATGGCGGTGACGGCCTCGCCCCATTTCTCGTCGGGCACGCCGACGACCGCGACCATCGCGACGTCCGCGTGTTGCGACAGCACGTCCTCGACCTCGCGTGGAAAGATGTTGAAGCCGCCTGATACGATCATGTCCTTCTTGCGGTCGAGAATGAACATGTAGCCGCGCTCGTCCTGGCGCGCGATGTCGCCGGTGTGAACCCAGCCGTTCCTCAGCGTCTCTGCAGTGATGTCGGGCCGCTTCCAGTATTTCGCCATCACATGCGGTGCGCGCACGCAGATCTCGCCGGCTTCGCCCGTCTTCACCTCCTGGTCGTTGTCGTCGAGGATCTTGACCTCGCAGGCCGCGATCGGAAAGCCGCAGGACAGGAACAGTTCGGGCGTCTTGGGATCGTGATCTCTCTTGCGCAGCACCGAGACCGGATAGCATTCAGTCTGGCCGTAGAGCTGCGAGAACACCGGACCGATGCGCTCGATGCCCTCGAGCAGCCGGCTCGGCGACATCGCCGATGCGCCGTAAAGCACCAGCTCGAGCGAGGAGAGGTCGGTCTTGCCGAGCGTGGGATGATCGAGCAGCACATAGATCATGGTCGGCACGAACAGCGTGAAATTGATGCGCTCGCGCGCGATCGTCGCCAGTACGGCTTCGGGATCGAAGCCCTTCAGCATGTGCACGGTGCCGCCGCGCATCAGCGTCGGCAGCACCTTCGTGCCGGCGACGTGGCTGATCGGTGCCACCGTTAGATAACGCGCGGCGTCGGGGATCTCGAAATCGGCGAGGATCGCGCCGGCAGCACCGGCGTTTTCGCGGTGGTAACGCAGCGCGCCCTTGGATTTTCCCGTGGTGCCGCCGGTGTAGTTGAGCGTGGAGAGATCGTCGAGGCCAGCGAGGCATTGTGCGCTGGCATGTCCCGCGCTCTCGATCGCAGCCAGCAGATCGACGCCATAGTCCGCCGGCCCCATCGTGAAGACCGCCTTGAGCAAACTCGCCTTCGCGGCGAGCTCGCCGCCGCGATCGCGGAAGGCGGCGACATCGACCACCAGTACTTCCGCCTCGGAATCTTCGAGCTGGAAGAGCTGGTCGCCCTGCGATCCCAGCGGATGCAGCCACGTGATGCAGCATCGCGACAATTGCGCGGCAACGCCGGCGCACCAGGTGTCGGCGCGGTTCGCGGTGAGAAAGGCGACGCGCGCACCTCGCTGCAAGCCGAGCCGCATGAACACGCCCTGGATACGTCCGATCAAATCGATGGTGCCCCGATAGCTCAGCGATCCGCCGGGCCAAGCGAACGCGGTGCGACCGGGATAGCGCGCCAGCGCCCGTAGCGTCTGCGCACAAGTCGGGGACGATGCGTGGAGCGGATCGGACATATGTTTCCTCGTTGCTTTGTCATCGGCTTCTTGCGTGCCAATGTTGCCGACGACGCTAGCACAGGGAATGCGGGATGGAACGACAAAGCCCGCACGCGGAGCCAAGAGTGACAGGGAGGCATGGTTGACATCCGATCGACTGCAACGCTTCAGCGACCGCCTCGCTCTTCCGCTGATCGCGGCGCCGATGTTCCTGGTGTCCGGCGTCGAGCTCATGGTCGCGGCCTGCCGCAATGGCGTGATCGGGAGCTTCCCCACCGTGAATTGCCGCAACACGGAACAGCTCGATGATTGGCTCACCGAAATCGCGACGCGCCTGCATCGGCACGAGGATCAGACCGGTCGCAAGTCCGCGCCGCTTTGTCCGAACCTGATCGTGCATCGCTCCAATGCGCGGCTGGAGCAGGATCTCGCCGTGCTGCTCGAGCACAAGCCCGAGATCGTCATCACCTCGGTCGGTTCGCCCGCGCCCGTGTTGAAGCCGCTGCACGATGCAGGCAGCCTGGTGCTGGCGGATGTCGCCTCGATCCGGCACGCCGAGCGCGCGGCGGCAGCAGGTGCCGATGGACTCGTGCTGCTCACCGCGGGCGCGGGCGGACAGACCGGCTGGCTCAATCCCTTCGCCTTCGTCCGCGCGGTGCGCGCGTTCTATGACGGCATCATCGTGCTCGCCGGCGGCATCAGCGACGGCCGCGCGCTGCATGCGGCTGAAGTGCTCGGCTGTGATCTCGGCTACATGGGCACCAAATTCATCGCGACGCGCGAGAGCATGGCGGACGAGCGCCACAAGCAGATGCTGGTCGAGAGCAGCGCCGACGACATCCTGCTCACCACGGCGTTCACGGGCCTGCAGACCAGCATGCTGACGCCGTCGATCGTCGCCGCCGGTCTCGACCCCGACGACCTGCCGGCGCGCGGCGCCATCGACATCGGCAAGGATATCGACGTCACGGCGCGTGAGAACCGTCCCAAGCGCTGGCGCGATATCTGGAGCGGCGGCCATTCGACGTCGGGCGTCACCGGCGTGATGGCGGTCGATGACCTCGTTGCGCAGACGGTCGCGGAATACCGCGAGGCGGGTGCCCCGTAGCGTTTTGCGCCGCCCGGCACGGTCAATCCCGCATGGCTGAACAAGCCCGCACTTAACGCCAGATTAACCATCGACCGCCAAGAATCCCCCTCACGGCCGCCAATCAGGACGAGAGGGACAGGCGATGGATTTCGATTTTCTCAACAGCAAGACAGCAGCAACGCTGGACGAGATCCGCGTCCGCGTCGCCCATGCGCTGGCCCGTCACCCGCTGTGCCGTAATGTCCGCTTCGACATCGTCAGCGTCCCTCGCACCCGTCGGGGCGGCAACTGGACGGTGACGCTGCAATCGGTCGAGCCGCGCGCCGTCTGGGAGGCCTCCGAGATCGTGGCCGACATCCAGGACGCCTACGATCTCGCCGCAGCTGCTTGATTTCATTTGGTATTTCTGTCTTGACGCCGCGGGCATGGTGATTGTCGCCGCAAAGGCACACTCAAGCCTTAATTCGTGCCCTTTTGCCGGGCATCTCTAACAACATCGTGAAGCGGCCCTCCCGGAGAGAGACGTTTGTCCAGAGCCATCACCATCACCGTGCTGACCTGCTTCCTCGTCCTCGGTGCCGCCACCACTGCCATTCTCAGCCGGGATAGCGTGCCCAGCGCCAGTGCCGAGATGATCACACAAGCCCCGCCGAAGCCGCTTGCCGCCAATCGCGCCGCCAAGGCCGACCGGCTGGTTCCGACGCTGGCGCTGGCCTCGGCCGCAATCGACCCGGTTCAGGTTCCGGCCGACAGGCTCTCCCAGGCCCCGGTTCTGACCGAGCCGCTGCGCCAGGCCTTTGCCGCGGCGACCCCGTCCGATTTCCCGATGCCCGCGTCGTCGTCGTCATCGGCGAGCGTCAACGAGGCGCCGGCGGAAACCACCGCCGCCGTCGAACCCGCGCCGAAGCCGAAGCCCGTCGCCAAGCCTCAGCCGCAGAAACACTACTCTCTGCTCTCCGACGTCCAGATCGCCGGCATCCGGGATCGCCTGAAGCTGTCGTCGTCGCAGGAATATTACTGGCCGTCGGTCGAGAGCGCGCTGCGCAACGTCGTCAAGAAGATCTCGGCGAACAAGCTCTCCAATCCGGGCGGGCCGAACGTGCAGATCGATCCGAACTGCGACGAGGTCCAGCAGCTGAAGTCGGCCGCGATGCCGCTGCTGTTCCAGCTGCGTGACGACCAGAAGGAAGAAGTGCGCAAGCTCGCCCGCATCATCGGGCTGGAAAAGGTCGCGCAGCAGATCTGACGTCGTTCCGTCACAGGAACTGCGTCCTTCAGGAACATCCGGCAATCCTGCCGCGTTGCCCGCTCCAAACAGGGAGTGGGCCAATGCGTGCCTCGACAGCTTATTTCGTCGGTGCCGGAACGATCGTCGCCGCCATCGCCATTGGTCTCGGCGGCGGCATCGTTGCCGGCAATATCATGAATCCGATCGCGCCCAAGCAGGGGCCCGACACCAGCAAGACGGCGCAGCGCGCGGAAGCCAACGCGCCGGCCGCGACCAATGCGCCCTCGGAGCGCGTGCAGTACATCACGGGGTCGCAGGCGTTCACCACGATGATCGCCGCACCGGTTCAGGCGCAGAGCGAAGCCAAGCCGGATGCGAAGCCCGATGCAGGGACCACTTCAGCCAAAGCGGACACGTCGCCGCCTGCGCAGACCGCAGCCGTCGAACCGCCCAAGCCGGCGCCATCGCCTTCGCAAGCGACGAAGCCCGCTGAGCAGCAGGCCTCGACGGAGCCCGCATCCTCTGCCGAGAATGCCTATGCCAGAGCCAGCAATTCCGACGTCAAGCGTGCCGCAGCGGAGCGCCGGCGGGCGAGCCGGCACGAACGCTGGGCCGAGCGTCGCCGCTATGAACAGCGCGATGCGCGTGCGGCGCGCGACCAGACCGATTGGGATGATGTCGCGCGCAGCGTCCGCGAGGATTCCGATGCGCGCGACTATGCCAGCCGCCCGCGCGGCGGCCTCCCGCAGATCCGGATGTTTGGCCCCGATGACGACGACTAGCGACCGGTACCACGCACGCGAACGTGAAGCGGCATAGCCCAAGCTTCGCTTCGGCGTTCACGGAGACGGAGGCCGTCGGCCGCCATGCCGCCTGCTCCCGCAACGAGAGAAGCAGGAAACGTCACCCACCGTGTGACTCCACCACCTTGCGGCAGCCGTCCGAAAGCTTCGCCTTGTTCTCGCGCAGGCAGGCGTTCATCTGCGGCGGCTTGCCGATGTGCTCGGCGCAGAACTTGCCGGCGTCACTGCGGCAGGCCATCTGCTCCTGCGGCGTCGGGCCGGATTGTGCCGCGGCGGGCATGATGGCGGCGGTGAGCAGCAGTGCGGCAAGAACCGTAGTCTTCATAAGGCACCTCTTTGCAATTGCGATCGGTCCCGCTCGGGATCGGGCGAGCGGACCATCTCGCGGAGATCCATGGCCGGTCCATGCCATGTTCATGGCATCGGTTCGGAGGCTGGCCTGCTGCACCCCCATCTTCATGGCATGTCTTGGCGCGGCGTCTTTTGCCATTGAGGCTGCACGTCGGCTGCGAGATCAGGTGATTGCACCGGGGCGCCGAACGGGAAGCAGGAGAGCGAGATGTCGAACAAACTGGGAGCGCTGAGCGTCGGGCTGACGGTGATGATGCTGGCGGGTGCGGCCACGGTGTCGCTGGGCACGAGCCCGGCGCAGGCGGTGGTCTATTGCAAGACGGTCGGCGTGCCCAAGGGTTGCGTGGTGCGGCCGCCTGCGGCGGTGGTCGTTGCGCCGGTTGCGGCCGCGGCCGTGGCAACACCCGGCATAGGCGCGCCCGGCGTCGGCGTCCGCGCCGGCACGCCGATGAATCGCGGCGGCCCGGTCAATCGCGTCGGCGTGCGCTAAGCGCCACCTCTTCACCTGGCCCCGCTTGCGGGGAGAGTGGAGGAAAGGCTTCGGGCCAAGGGAGCTCTGCAAGCGAGCCTGCGAACGAACCCCCCGTCCTTCGCAAGCCAAATCCCGGCCCGTCCCCTCTCCCCGCACGTCCGATGCGTCCGGGGAGGGGGCTTTTCAGACCGCGGCCACGTCGCTGTCGGGAAAGACCCTCGGCAATTGCAGCCGCACCTGCGTGCCTGAGGTATCCGAATTCAGATCGAGCACCGCGCCACAGCGCGTGGCACGGCCTTTCATGTTGCGCAGGCCGCGCGCTGTCTGGCTCGCGCCCGCCGCTTCGCCGTCGTCACCAAGTGCAAAGCCGCGGCCGTCGTCGGCGACGCTGATCACACCGTACGGTCCCTCGCCGTCATCACGTGTCTCGATGGTCACGATGATGTGGCGCGCAGCGGCGTGCTTGACCGCGTTGGTCACGGCCTCGTCCAGGATGCGTACGATCTGGATGACGTGCCAGGGCCGCAGTTCGGGATGCAGCGGCAGGCCTTGCGGCGTTGCCACGCGCCACTCGAGCGCGATGTCATGCGGCCGCAACTGCATCGCCGCGCGTTCGCGCCAGGAGCCGAGCGCAAGCATGAGGTCGCCGCCGATGTCGTCCATGGAATCGATGACGAGGCGCAGATCCTTCAGCGCGGCGCGCGCAGCATCCGTGATGGTCGCGCCCTCGTGCCCACGCTCGGAGAGCGCAACGATGCTGATCAACTGGCCGCCGAGGCCGTCATGCAAATCGCGCATCAGCCGCGTGCGCTCGTTGGCCAGCGCTGCGGCCCGGGCGCGCGCCTCCTCGCGGGCAAAGCTCGTCTTCAGCCGCTCCTCGGCCTCGCGCACCCGCGCAACGAGCTGGCCGGCAAAGCTGTCGACCTGGTTCAGCGCGCGGGCGAAGCGCCAGGTCAGGCCGGCGCCGATCGCAATCAGCAGCGCGGAATAGGACAGTCGCGAGACGAAGGTGCGTTCGTTGGGCATGATCTCGAACACCGACAGCATGTCGTGGACCCAGCAGGTCAGCACGATGGTCGCCGCGCAGCCGAGCGCGAAGCTGACGACGTCCTGTCGTCGGAGCACGGCGTAGGCCGCGATGCCGGCCATCAGCACCAGGCAGAACCCGACCGTTGGGATACCCAAAAGCATGAAGAGAATGCGCGGCAGGGGCGGCCCTGCGATGAGGCCGCCGGCGATCACGATGAGCCCGGGCACGAACAGCAGCACGCCGTAGCGCGGCCAGCGCCAGCCGAGGAAGAGCACGGCCGACGCCACGATCAGCGCGCTCTCGATCGGTGCGGAGGAGAGCAGCACTCCGGCCAGGCGGGACGAGGTGGCCGGCGGCACCGGCGGCGTCAGGAAGGCCTGCACCACGCCGAGCACCATCGCCGTCGCGAGCACGCCATAGACCGGCTCGTGGCGCCGCATCAGCCACATGATGGCGAGGATGACGGCGAGGATCGACTGCCAGGCGGAGAACACCACGGGCAGCGTCACGAACAGCAGCGTGCGGGTCTCGTAGGCCGGGCGCAAGGCCGCATCCGGGCCGACATAGACGGTGTCGAGGAAGCCGAGCAGCGGTCCCCAGACGAACAGCCGCACGTTGATGTCGTTGCTGCCCTCGCGCAGCAGCGAGGCGGGGATGACCGCGATTTCGGGCGTGTTGCGGTCAGGCCGGTTGGCGGTGGGATCGTGCCGGGAGTCCAGGATCACGACGCCATTGACCGCGACCTCCACGCCGTTGCTGAAGCGCGGCAGGAAGACCGACCAGGTCGTGTTGGCGCCATCCCGCTTCAAGAGGAACTTGCCGGAATAGAGCGGCGGATCGGCGAGCGAATAGCGCGACGCCGTGAAATGCGGCAACGTCACGGGGCGTGTCGTGCCGGCTTCGCGCAGCGAGAACTCGCTCACGGCAAAACCATCGGGGTCTCGCGGCTCGAGCAGCCGCAGCCCGAGGACGATGGCGATCACGATCAGGATCTGGAGCAGCAGATACGGCACGATGCGCGCGAGCCGCAGCCTGCGCCGGGATACCACGGCCTTCGCGGCGATCTCGCTCACAGCTTGATCAGGCCCTGCTGCACCGCCTCGAACACCGCTTCGCTGCGCGTGTGCACCTCGAGCTTGCGATAGATGTTCTTGATGTGGCCGGGCACGGTCTGCCGGGACAGGCCGAGATGGCTCGCGATCTCGGCGTAGCTGAAGCCCTTGGCGATGCCCCAGAGAATGTCGATCTCGCGCGGCGTGAGCCTTGCGGTGTTGAGTGCGGGGCCCGGTGGCGGCTCGGCCGAATTCTGGGTTCGCCGCACGATGAAGCGCGCGATCGAGGCCGAGATCGGCGAATGCCCGGCGACCAGATCGCGCACGGTGGTGGCGATGTCGGTCGGGAAGGCGTCCTTGAGCAGATAGCCGGTGGCGCCGACGGTGATGGCGGAGATCACGCTTTCCTCGTCGCCCAGCGCCGAGATCACCATGATCTCGGTGTCGGGAAAGCGCCGCCTGGTCTCGCGGATCAGCTCGATGCCGTGACCGTCGGGCAGCCGCAGATCGGTCAGCAGTACGCGCGGTGCGCTCCCTGCGAGCGCGCTCCGGGCCTCACCGAGCGTGCCGCCCGTGCGCACGTCGTGGCCGGCCTTCACCAGCGCGTCCTGAAGCCGCCAGCAGGTCGGTGCGTCGTCTTCGACGAGGAGGATGGTGATGGCTTCACCGGTCTCGCCCTGGTCCGTCATGATCATGGTCCCGGCCGCGTGTCCCCCGCGGCGTGCAGCCAAGCTTAGCCGCGGTGCCGCGCGCGCGACACCCATAATCATGGGGGCGGCGGCGCTGGCAACCGCTGCACCCGGATCGTCGCCGTTCCGCTGTTGTTTTTGTAGAACTGGACGCGCCGGCCCTGGACCGGAACGAGCCAGCGCGGCGCATGCCGCGTGGTCATGAGGCGCGGGAAGATCTGGACGGCATCATTGACGTAGAAGAACAGCTCGCCGGCCTCGGGGGCCTCGAACTCCGCGACCAACAACTCGGACAATCCCTGCTTGCGCCAAAGTGCGCGCGCCGCCGGCAGCGCCGCATCCGGGATCGGCTCGAAATCCCCGAACGGTTTCCAGACGCGGCTCAATTCGCTGCCCGGTTGCTTGAACTCGGCGGAGTCCTCGACGTGGATGGGGTAGTTGTCCTTGCTGTCGTCATCATAGGCCGGCACCGTGGCGTTGACCCGCCGCGGCAGCTCGCTCGCCGGCACTCCGTTGATGGCTTGCAGCGGCAGATCGTAAGATCCGCGCGCGCCGATCCGCACGACCGGCTGGAACCAGTCGGCGCCCCGGAGGCGCAGGATCGGGACGGCGAGGCGGTGGGTCAAATCGGGCGGTGTGGTGAATCCGTTCAGACCGGTCATGATGGTGCGGTCGAACCACGGATCGGCCATCTGGATCCAGACACGGTATTTGCGGCCCTTCTCGACCGCGAGGCGGCTTGGCCAGCAGAAATCGCCGACGTCGAACAACTCGCCGTCGCGCGCCGTCACCGGCGTATCGCCGACAGCTTGCGTCGATGCGCTGCTCTTGCAGAAATCGCCGACGCCTGCGCGCCAGTCGAAATAGCCGCGGGACAGGAGCAGCAGTCCGGAGCCGAAGATGGCGGCGAGGAAAACCGCCGGCATCAGTACGTTGGTGAAGGCCATCCGCACCGGCCAGGCATGCAGCCGCATCCAGCGGCCGATCGCGAGCAGCCAGCCGGACTTGCTGACCCGCTTTCGCGAGGCCATCCGGTCTGGCCGGTACCAGGCTAGTCGGGCGCGCTCCTGTATGCTGTCGCGCAGCGTCGCATTCCTGTTCCACGCGATTAGGATGATGATGACGAGCACGGTGGTGAGCGTGGGATAATAGAGTGCGATGGCAAGCCACGGCGCCACATAAGACGGCAGCACGCTCGAAACCAGATCGGCGAACGGCTTGATGACCGTGCTCGTGCCGTTATCGATCGCCGTGATCACTTTGAGCAGCGTGGTGTTTTCGAGACCGTGCGCCTTGGACGATCCGACGACGGTGCGTGCGATCCAGGGCCATGCGGCGAAGATGATGAGCGCGATGACCAGCGAGAAATAAGCCACCCGGCGCCACCACACGGTGTCGAGGACTTGCCGCACCATCTCGGAATTCGGCGGACTCATTGCCATGAAGGCGTCGGCTTCCGCCGCCTTGTGGCGGTCGCCTTGCCGCTTCGCGTAGGCGGATCTCATGGCCTTGCGCGTTTCGTCCCGCGTGAGCGGCAGCACCTGATCATCCGGCAGCAGCACCCGGGCATTGGCTGGGAGCATCAGCGGCGCGTAATTGTCGCACCCATGCAGCATCCGTTCGACCACGCCGAAGTGCACCACCGGCGGTCCGCCATCCTCGATGCGGTCGTGGATCGGCCGCGGGCCGTAGCGGTACAGCACGCCGGCGCCGCTGCGTGAATCGTGCATCGGCCCGATCGCCGACTGGTACTCGCGGAAATGCTCGATCGTGCCGTCCTGGAAACGGAGCTGGTCGCGGAGTTGCTCGGCCATCCACACCAGCGGCACGAACGACAGCGTGGATTCCGGATAGCCGCCGCCGATGTCGGAATGCACGCCGGCGAACCACACTTCCTTGACGATCTGCCCCTCGGCAAGATTGGCCTGATCGATGCGCAACGGGTGAAAGGTCGTGCGTTCGTCGTCGAGCGCGAGTGCGTGGCAGGCGTGTTTCACCTTGTCGGAAAGCCGGTAGTTTCGGAACGAGATCGGCCAGATCGCCCAGTCGATCGCGACACGGAGCTCCTCGACTGGCACCCCGAACGCCTCGACCGTGTCGAACAGTCCGAGGAATTCGATCTTGACCTCCTTGCGCCCGTCCATCGCTTCGCGAACGCTGGCATAGGAGCGATGCCTGAGAAGGAAGTGATAGAGATAGATCACGACGTTGCGCAGCCAGCGCGCCAACCAGATCGTTGGCAGGCTGTAATAGCCGACGGACTCCTCGCGGTACTTTCGCCAGGCGGCCATCGTGTTGCGCTGCATCTCCGCATGCGACACGGCCACCTTGTCGATCACCGCCGGCACCAGACCCTGGCTGGCGATCAGCGCCGCCAGCGTGCGCGCGGTGAAGGCGCCGCGGCTGAAGCCGAAGATGTAGATCTCGTCGCCCTCGCGCCAGTTCCAGCACAGGAAGCGATACAGCTTGCGGACGTTGGCGGGCACGCCGATGCCGGTGGCGCCGTCGAGGGCTGCGAGCGGCGCCCAGCCGGCGGTGCCGACACCCTTGATGTAGTAGGCGATCTGGTCGGGCTGGGTATGGTCGAGCGCCTCGTAGAGCCGCCAGACGCTGGATTCCTGGGTCGTGAAGGCGTTGCCGGTGCCGTCGGCGAACAGCACCAGCTTGCGCCCTTTCTGCGCGACGGTCGCGGGCGTGTCGGCATCCGGATCGTCGTGCGTATGCTCCACCCTTGCGGGCCCGTCATGCAGCGCCACGTCCTGGTGCGTCATGGATTCCTCCGAAAATTCAGCTGAGGATGTCTTCAGCCCTGCTCGGGCGGCATCCCGGAAATTCAATCAGTGGCTTCGCCATCAGGGAATGGATGTATTTCGCCCACAATCACGCTAAGGTAGCAAGAAGGATCGCGCCGTCCCGCGCCCTGCCAGTATGATCTGCGCCACAATCGGCGAAAAAAATGCCCGGGCAAGCCCGGGCATTTTTCCTGATTGCGAAGCGGCCGCGATTGAAAGGCGCGGGTCGGCCGGCCGTTACTTGCCGTTGCCGCGGCAGGCGCCGCCGGGGCCGATATGGTAGCCGCGCGGACAGACATGCGCGGCGGGATTGGCGTAGTTTCTCAGGCAGCCGCCATAGGGGCCGCGGTGCCAGCCGGCGCCGCAGCCGCCGGCGACGGCGATGACATCGTCACGGCCTTGCGCGCCGAACGGCGCCGGCGGCATGGCTTCGGCAGAGCTGGCGATCGCGCCGAGCGCGAGCGCCGCGAAAAGAGTGATCCGTATCATGCGTCCTGCTCCCTGATGTCTGGCGTCAATGGGTGGCTGCGAACGTGATGCCGGCGCGCACTTCGGCGACCGCCTGGTCGATCAGCCCCAGCGCCCGTTCGCGATGGCCACCCTTGTTGGGCTCGGCCTTGGCGAGCTCGACGCGGGCCGATTGCAGGATCGCGATGGCCTGGTCCATGTGCGGTTGCGCGCCGAGCGCGTAGCCGACGCAGAGGCTGGTCGCGATGGCGCCGCCGAGCACGAGGCTGCGGGGTAGAGAGGTTCGCATGTCGATGTCTCCTCCAGCGGGCGTCAGGCCGGGGCCGCCCGGTTGCCCGGACGCGATTCGCGTGTGGCGGGATGTCGCATCCACAGATTGAATAGGATGGGGATGTGCGGGCGGTCTTGGACTGTCCGGCGCCGGAGGTGGTCCGGCTTGGACTGACCGGCGCAGCTTGATTCATGTCGGCGTGCTGATAGCTTGCACGCGCCGGTTGTCAGCGGGCGTTCATGTCCGGCGTGCGAAGTTCGGCGGGCGTTCAAGCGTTTTTTTAGAAACTCAGAAAAGCCATTCTCGAAAAGTCGTCGATGTCCGTCATCAGGAAGTCGCTCTCGACCGAGATGTTGCCGACAGGTCTGTCCGACCGGCAGCGCTTCATCCGCTTCGCCGAGCTGTTCGAGCATTTTTCCAACACCGGAGAGCTCGATCCGGCGTCCGACGTACCGTTTCGCGCCGCGATGAACTCGATCCACATCGGCACCACCATGCTCGGCCGCTGCGACGGCAGCTTCGTCACGGTGCGGCGGGAAAAGCGCCAGGTGATCGAGACCGGGGACGATCGCTTCTGCCTCGTGCGCAACACCGGCGACCGTGCCTCGCAGGTGATCCATCGCGGTCGCGAGTTCACCATGCGGCCGGGATCGATGGTGCTGCTCAAGCTGGACGAGCCGTTCTTCGCCGCCGACGGCGCGAGCCGGAAGCGCTTCACCAATGTGCATCTGCCGGTCGATTCACTGCGCGCGATGGTCGCCGACGTCGACGACCTCGTCGGCTGTGAGCTCGAGCCCGGCGGCGCGCTGTCGCTGGTGATGGACTACAGCGATCTCTTGCTTCGCCATCCGACGGCCGCCGACGAGGCCGGCATGGCGATCGCGTCTCACCTGCTCGATCTCGCCGCGATTGGCCTCGGCGCGCGCAGCGACATCGCGGCCGCGGCACGGCGCCGGGGTCTGCGCGCGGTGCGGCTCAAGGCCGTGCTGTCGATCCTCGAAGCGCGCTTCCACGAGCCGGATTTTTCCGCGCAAAAGCTCGCCAATGCAGCGGGTCTTTCCGAGCGCTATGTCAACGAGCTCCTGTTCGAGGCCGGCGCCGGCTTCACCGCGCGCCTGACCGAATTGCGGCTGCGCAAGGCTGCCGACCTGCTCGCCCATCGCGAAGGCCGCATCAGCGACATCGCCTTTGCCTGCGGCTTCAACGATCTCTCTTATTTCAACCGCTGCTTTCGCCGCCGGTTCGGGCTGACCCCGACCGCGGCGCGGGGCAAGTGAATGCGCTTAAAGCGTCTCCACCTTCGGCGGCGGATATCGCCGCGCCAGCATCGACAGCGGCAGGCGCCGCTCGTCCGCCGGCAGCTCCAGCCAGGCCAGCACCAGCGGCCGCTTCCAGTCGCCCACGCCGAAATCCATGTCGACCCATTTCTGTGGCTCCGGCCCGTCGAGGCCGCGGACCCAGACGAAATAGCTCGGCAGGCCGTCGGCCTCCGTATCGGTCGTGGGTCTCCTGGCCATCACATGCTCGCTGCATCGACACGCGTTCGCCTCAGGATATAGGTATTCGCCCGGAGAAGTCGAAGGCGCCGCCTCGACCGGATACCGTTGGGTCCAGAGGACATGAACGAAACTGTGACCGATGCTTGGTGTGATGCGTCGCAGGTGACGGTGCGGCTGGCCGGCGCCTGGTCGTTCAGCCGGGTCATCGAAGGCCATGGGAGCATGCAAGGCATCGCGACCTTCACGCCGTTGGACGCGGAGAGCCTGGCCTATCGCGAGCAGGGACGCTTGAGGCTCCAAGACGGCACCGAGCTCGAGGCGGAGCGCGAGTATATTTTCCGCAAGGGCGACCGCGGATTCGAGGTCTTCTTCAAGGAGACCCCGCCGCGCCTCTTCCATGCGATCGAGCTCGCTGCATCCGGTGGCGGCGCCTTGAGTGGAAGCGCCGGCCATCTCTGCAATCTCGATCATTATCAGTCGGGTTACACCTTTCGCGGCGACGGTCGCTTCGTCATTCGTCACGTGGTGTCGGGTCCTCGCAAGGACTACACGATGGTGACGACCTATACGCGGGTGGCGTGAGGCGTGGCTGCGGCTTCGCGGAGGTCTATGAAAGTCCATCTTCAAGAGGCTTCGCGGGACAGGCTTCGCCCGTTCGGTCTTGCGCGCCGCGCCACGCAAAGCCCGAACGGGCGAAGCGTGGTGCCCCTGGCCGGAATCGAACCAGCACTCCTTGCGGAACTCGATTTTGAGTCGAGCGCGTCTACCAGTTCCGCCACAGGGGCCCTCGGTCGGCCCCTCCGATGGAGGGCGTCGCGAAGCCGGCGGACTATAGCCATGGCAAGGGCGGGGTCAACCCGCGCCAAAGTGATCCCTGACGTTCTCGACAGGGACCCGGGCCGGGGGTAGAGCCATAAACCACGCCCTATCCGCAAGAGGCTGCCGTGACGACCCAGAGTGCCGCAATACCTGCGTTTCGCCCCGCTGCCGGCGCACCTGCGCTGACCGCTTCGCTGGCCGTCACCCTGATCGCGGCGGCGACGATCGCGGGCGCCTGGTTCTTCCAGCTCGTCCTGGACATCCTGCCCTGTCCGCTCTGCCTCGAGCAGCGCTATGCCTATTATCTCGCGATCCCGCTCGGTGCGCTCACGGCGCTGGCGGCGCGAAGCGGCGCGCCGCGGCCGTTGCTGCTGGCGGGGCTGGCGATCCTCGCCCTTGCGGCGCTCGCCAATGCCGGGCTCGGCGCCTACCACTCCGGTGTCGAATGGGGCCTCTGGAAGGGGCCGACCGATTGCACCGGACCGGTGGTCAATCTCGGCAGCGCCGGGGATCTCTTGTCACGGCTCGACACCGTCAAGGTGGTGCGCTGCGACGAGGTGCAATGGCGCTTCCTCGGCCTCTCGCTCGCCGGCTACAATGTGCTGATCTCGCTGCTGATGGCCGCGATCGCCGGCTGGGGTCTTGTGCGGACCGCGAGCCGCTAGATCGTGCTCGCGCCTTCGTGCTGGAAGCCGAGATAGCTCGCCGCCACCCGCTCATTCGCCGCGATGTCGCTGGCCTTGCCGCTGAGCACGAACTCGCCGAGCTCCATCACATAGGCATGGTCGGCGATCTTCAGCGCAGCCTGCGCGTTCTGCTCGACCAGCAGCACGGAGACGCCGCTGGCGCGTAGCTCGGTGACGATGCGGAATATGTCGGCGACGATGATCGGCGCGAGACCGAGGCTCGGCTCGTCCAGCATCAGCAGCTTTGGCTCGCCCATCAGCGCGCGCCCCATCGCCAGCATCTGCTGCTCGCCGCCGGACAAGGTGCCGGCGAGCTGCTTGCGGCGCTCCTTGAGGCGCGGAAACAGCGTGTAGATCCGCTCGATCGAGGCCTTGGCCCGGCTCTTCTCGATGCGGAAGGCGCCCAGCTCGAGATTGTCCTCGACATTCATGGTGACGAACAATTCGCGATGCTCCGGCACGAGGCCGAGCCCCATCGCGACGCGGTCCTCGATGTCGAGCTGGGCGAGGTCCTGGCCGGCAAAGGCGACGCGGCCCTTCAGCGGCAGGATGCCCATGATGGCCGAGAGCAGCGTGGTCTTGCCGGCGCCGTTGGCGCCGACGATGGTGACGATCTCGTTCTCGCCGACATCGAGCGCCACCGAGCGCACCGCCTCGACCTTGCCATAGGCGACATGCGCGTCGGTGACGGACAACAACGCGCTCATGCCGCCACTCCGAGATAGGCCTTGATCACTTCGGGATTGGTCTTGATCGTGGCGGGCGTGCCTTCGGCGATCTTGGTGCCGAAATCGAGCACCACGATGCGGTCGGCGAGGTTCATCACGAAACCCATGTCGTGCTCGACCAAAAGGACGGACATTCCGCCGTCGCGCAGGTCGCGCAGCAGTTTCGCAAGCTGCTGCTTCTCCATGTGGCGCAGGCCGGCGGCGGGCTCGTCGAGCAGCAGCAGCATCGGATCGACGCACAGCGCGCGCGCGATCTCGACGATGCGCTGCTGGCCGAGCGACAGCGATCCTGCGAGCTGATGCATCTGGTCGGCAAGGCCGACACGCTCGATCTGGCGGGCGGCTTCCGCGAGCAGTTTTGCCTCGTCCGCGCGGTCGAGCCGCAGCATCGAGGCGAGCGGGCCGGACTGGCCGCGCAGATGGGCGCCGATCGCGACATTCTCCAGCACCGTCATGTCGGGGACGAGCTTGACGTGCTGGAAGGTCCTGCTGATGCCGAGCTTGACGATCTCCTGCGGCGGCGCGCGATCGACCTTCCTGCCGAGCACCGAGATCGAACCCGACGTCGCCGACAGCACGCCGGTGATCAGGTTGAAGGTCGTGCTCTTGCCGGCGCCGTTGGGGCCGATCAGCGCGACGATCTCGCGGGCCTGGACGTCGAAGGAGACGTTGTTGACCGCGACCACGCCGCCGAATTGCTTGCGCGCCTTCTCGACCTGGAGAAGGATGCTGGACTGGCCGGGCGAACGGGGGCGCTGCTCCAGCGGCAGCGAGGTGTCGGGCTTCTTGCCGCGGGTCGCCTCGGGCAGCAACGACATCAGCCAGGGCCAGACGCCGCCGGGAGCGAGCTGCAACAGCGCCACCAGCATGATGCCGAACACGATGGTCTCGACCTGGCCGGAGCCGGGCAGGATCAGCGGCAGATAGCTTTGCAGCACCTCTTTCAGGATCACGACGATCGCCGCGCCCAGCACGCCGCCCCAGACGTAACCGGCGCCGCCGACCACCGCGATGAAGAGATATTCGATGCCGGCATGGGCGCCGAACGGCGTCGGCGTCACGGCGCGCTGGAGGTGGGCATAGAGCCAGCCGGAGAGGCCGGCGAGCACGGCGGCATGGATGAACACCAGCAGCTTGGCGCGCGGCGTGTGCACGCCGAACGCTTCGGCTGCGACATGGCCGCGCCTGAGCGCGCGGATGGCGCGGCCGGTGCGGGAGTCCAGCAGGTTCATGGTGAGAAGGGCCGAGATCAGGACGGCGACCCAGATCGCGTAGTAGATCGAATCGGGCGAGAGCATCCTGAACGTGCCGATCGACAGCGGCGGAATTGCCGAGACGCCGTCGTTGCGCCCGAGGAATTCCAGCTTGCTGAAGAGGTAGAACAGGCCGAGTCCCCAGGCGAGCGTGCCCAGCGGCAAATAATGGCCGGAGAGGCGGACGGTGATCAGGCCGAGCAGCACCGCGAACAGGCCGCTGACCACGAGCGACAGCGGCAGTGTCAGCCAGGGCGACAGGCCGTAGGCCGTCGTCAGCACCGCCGTGGTGTAGGCGCCGAAGCCGACGAAGGCGGCCTGGCCGAACGAGGTCAGGCCGCCGACGCCGGTCAGCAGCACGAGACCCATCGCGACCAGTGCGGAGAGGCCGATATTGTCGAGCAGCACGATCCAGAACGGCGGCATGCCCGGGACGAACGGGATCGCCGCCATGAGAAGCGCGAAGACGAGGATGGGAAGCCGGCTCTGCATCTTGGCCTCAGTCCTTCTCTTCTTCGACCGCGGGCGCAGCGAGCGAGCGCAGCAGCAGCACGGGGATCAGGAGCATGAACACGATCACCTCCTTGTAGTTGGAGGCATAGAAGGACGAGAACGCCTCGACGATGCCGACGAACAGCGCCGCGACGGCGGTGAGGGGGTAGCTGACGAGGCCGCCGATGATCGCCGCGACGAAGCCCTTCAGGCCGATCAGGAAGCCACTGTCATAGTAGAGCGTCGTGATCGGCACGATCATGATGCCCGACAGCGCGCCGATGACGGACGCCAGCAGGAAGGCGATCTGGCCCGATAGCGTGGTGCGGATGCCGGCAAGCCGTGCGCCCAGCCGGTTGACGGCGGTGGCGCGCAGCGCCTTGCCGTAGAGCGTCAGGCCGAAGAACAGCCAGAGCCCGACGATGAAGGCGATGGTGATGCCATAGACGGTGAGGCTCTGGCCGGTGAAGCGCAGCGAGCCCGCCGTGAAGGCGCCGGAGAGCACCGCAGGTCCGCGCTGGCCCTCGGCGCCGAAGAACAGCAGGCCCAGCCCCTGAAGCGCCAGATGCACGCCGACCGAGGCGATCAGCAGCACCAGAACCGAAGTGTGTGCCAGTGGCTGGAACGCGATGCGGTAGAGATAGAGCCCGATCATGGCGACGATCACCAGCGACAGCGCGATGCAGATCGCGACCGGCGGCTTCTGTGCTGCGAAGTAAATCGTCAGCGCCAGCACGATGGCCGGCAGAACGACGTTGGCGAGCACGCTGCGCAGGATCAGCCGGCCATGCAGCGTCTTGCGGGCCACGAACAGGTCGAAGGCGCAGGCCGCGATGCCCATCGCCAGCGCCAGCTGGGCCGTGCCGGGCATCTGGCCGGAAGCCAGCGAGGCATAGGTCAGCGCGCCATAGGTGACGAACTCGCCCTGGGGGATGAGAATGACGCGGGTGACGGCGAACACCAGCACCAGCGCCAGGCCGAGCAGCGCATAGATGGCGCCATTGGTGATGCCGTCCTGCAGCAGGAACAGCATGATGGTGGTGTTCAAGACCGGACGCTCCCCCTTAAGATCCGGACCGGTCCTGCGCGATTGCGGTGGATGGTCCGTTCACAGCCATTGATCTACGCTGACGATATTTGATATGGTCCATAACAATTATCAAATATAACATCAAGGGTGGGCGGACGACCCGTCCCGAATTTAGCGGGATTACGAGCACGAGGCGATGACCGTTTCCAAAACCGCCGAAAAGTCCTCTGAAAAGGCTTCCGATGCGACCAAGGGGCGCAAGGATGCGCCCGAAGGCGTGCCCGAAGCCCTCCAGCTCGGCGAACTCTCCGAGCAGCTCGGCTACGTGCTGAAGCGGGCGCAGCTCAAGGTGTTCGAGAATTTTCTGCGCTGCATGGCCTCGCTCCAGCTGACGCCGGCGCAGTTCTCGGTGCTGTTGCTGGTGGAGAAGAACCCCGGGCGTAACCAGACCGAGATCGCCTCCACCCTCGGCATCCTCCGGCCGAATTTCGTCGCCATGCTCGACAATCTCGAGAGCCGCGATCTCTGCGCCCGGATCCGCTCCACCAACGACCGCCGCTCGCACATTCTTGTGCTGACCGACAAGGGCAAGGCCGTGCTGACGCGTGCCAAGAAGCTCGTCGCCACCAAGCACGAGTCGCGGCTCAACGAACTGCTCGGGCAGGCCAACCGCGAGGCGCTGCTGGAGATGCTCTCGAAGATCGCCAACGAGTTTTGACGCGCCCGGCCATGGCGCCGGGCAGGCAGGCGCCTCAATCCACCAAGATCACCCTGACGTCGTTCACATTGGTCAGCGTCGGGCCGGGCGTCAGCAGATCCCCCGTCGCCTCGAAGAACGTCGTCGCGTCGTTGTTGTCCAGATAGGCCTGCGGCTGAAGCCCCTGCGCCTTCATCTTCGCAAACGTCGCGGCGTCGATGAGCGCGCCGGCGGGATCGGTGGGATGGCCGGCGCCGCCGTCGGCGCCGTCGGTATCGCCGGCAAGCGCCGAGATGTCGGGCGTGTCCTTCAGCAGAGCGGCCAGCGCCAGCGCGTATTCCTGGTTGGGGCCGCCGCGGCCGTTGCCGCGCACGGTGACCGTGAGCTCGCCGCCGGAGAGGATGGCGACGCGCTTGCCCTGCGCGCGCGCGGCAAGCGCGAGTTTCGCGTGACCGGCGGCGACCTCGCGCGCCTCGCCCTCGAGATCGGCGCCGAGATCGATGGTCTCGTAGCCGGCGTCTTTCGCGAGCTTCACCGCGGCGTCGAGCGACTGCTTGGGCCGCGCGATCAGTTCGAAATGCGCGCGGGCGAAGGCGGCGTCGCCCGGCTTGCAGCTTTCATTGGCGGGATCGTCGAGCGCGCGGGCTACGGCATCGTCGATCGCGAGCTTGTACTTTGCGACGATCGCGCGTGCGTCCGCGAGCGTGGTCGGATCGGGCACGGTCGGGCCCGAGGCGATCGCGGAGGGATCGTCATGCGGCACGTCCGAGATCGCGAGCGTCACGATCTCGGCGGCGTTCTTGCCGGCGCGCGCGAGCCTCCCGCCCTTGATGCGCGAGAGATGCTTGCGCACGATATTCATTTCGCCGATCGGCGCGCCCGAGCGCAGCAGCGCCTTGTTGACCGCCTGCTTCTGCGCGAAGCTGATGCCGTCCACCGGCGCGATCCAGTTCGCCGAACCGCCGCCGGTGAGCAGCACCAGCAGCAGATCGTCAGGCCCAGCCTCCCCCGCCAGCGCGAGCGTGTCGGCCGCGCCCTTGAGGCCGGCCTCGTCAGGGACGGGATGACCGGCTTCGACGACGCGGATGCGGCGCGTCGGCACGCCATAGCCGTGGCGCGTGGTGGCGATGCCGACGAGCCGCTCCGGCGCGAGCTCGAGCGTGTCGAGGTAGTGCCGCTCCGCAGCCGCGGCCATCGCTGCGGCGCCTTTGCCGGCGGCAAGGCAGATCACGCGCCCCTTGGGCGCCGGACGCAGGTGAGGTGCGAGGATCGTGCTCGGATGAGCGGCGGCAACGGCGGCGTCGTAGAGCGCGCGGAGCAGGGGGCGTCGGTCGGTCATGACGATGGCCTTCGGCAGACTCGTGAGCAGACTAGAGCTGTGGCGAGAACGTCGCCATGCCCCTGCCTAGCGCATCGGGCGCAAAAGGGTAAGCAGGCTTTACCATCATTCGATTGTGCAATCGCGTGATGATAATCGGCGCCTGGCAAAACCCCCTGCGAGATGATCGCAGGGGGCCACTAGCGTCGCAATTCAGATAGGGCTTAGCCGCCGGCGTCGGCGCTGATCACGTCGCCGAACAGTTCCCATTTCTCGCCCTTGAACTTCTCGAGCCGGAGCTGGCTGATCGGTGCAAAGTCGTTCGGGCCGGTGTTGATCTGGATGCCCGGCAGCAGCAACTCGGTGCGGAAGTTCTTGAGGCTCGCGGCCTGCTTCATGATGTTCTCGTGCGTGAGATTGTCGCCGCACTGCTTCAGCACCTGGACCAGCGTCTGCGCCACCGCGTAGCCGACGATGGTGCCCTTGTCGAGCTTGTCGCCCTCAGGGAAGTATTTGCCCATGAAGGCGAGAAAATCCTTCATGCCGGGATCGTTGTTCCATTCCGGATCCGACGCGTCCTTGAGGTAGTCGGCCGAGATGATGTCCTGGCCGTTCTCGAAGCCGGCGGGTTTCATCACGCTGCCGACGTTAGCCGAGACGTTGTTGAGGAAGTGCAGCGGCTTCCAGCCGATCTCGGCGTTCTTCTTGATCGCCTGCGCGGCGAATTTCGGCGTCGTGATGTTCATGAACACGTCGGCGCCGGTCGACTTGAGCTTCACGATGTGGTTATCGATGGTCGGCTCGGAGGTCTCGTAGCTTTCCTCCGCAACGATCATCGAGGACGCCTTGGCGCCGAGGCCGTCCTTGAGGCCCTTCAGATAGTCCTTGCCGTAATCGTCGTTCTGGTAGAGCACCGCGATCTTGGCGTCCGGCTTGTGCTTGAGCAGCCACTTTGCGTAGATCTGCGTCTCGCTCTGGTAGTTGGGCTGCCAGCCCATCGTCCACGGGAAGTTCTGCGGGTCGTTCCACTTGGTGGCGCCGGTGGCCACGAACAGCTGCGGCACCTTCTTGGTGTTCATGTATTTGTGGATCGCCGAGTTCGGCGGCGTACCGAGCGAGTTGAAGATGAACAGCACCTCGTCGCTCTCGACCAGCTTGCGGGCCTGCTCCACCGTCTTCGGCGGCGAGTACGCGTCGTCATAGGAGATGAAGTTGATCTTGCGGCCGTTGATGCCGCCTTCGTCGTTGATCTTCTTGAAATAGGCGGCTTCGGTCCGCCCGATGATGCCGTAGGCGGAGGCCGGTCCGCTGTAGGGCATGATGTTGCCGATCTTGATCTCGGTATCGGTCGCGCCGGTATCGTATTTCTTCTGGGCCGACGCAGTGGACGTCGTGGCCGCGATGAGCGCGAGCGCGAGTGACGCGGCCGCAAGCTTGCCGGTGACAGCGGGCATTCCAATCTCCCTATTTTCTTTGTGTGTGTGCGCTCCTTTTCTTGCCGTGATTGTTTTTGAGCCGCGCAGCCGCAATTCAATACGATTTGCCTGAGGGCTTCAACAGAAAGCCCCCGCGACGTGGTCGCAGGGGCTGCGTCTTTAGTAGTCAGGGACGCCTGTGCAACTGCGAAAGGACGAGACGGTCTTGAGTTGCCAGAGGGATGTCGAACTATTCTGAGTTGCCGTCAGTGGCTGGTGTCGCTCGAAATGATGTCGCCGAACAATTCCCAGGCCTTGCCCTTGAACTGCATCATCTGGAGCTGCTTGATCGGTGCGAAATCGTCGGGTGTGGTGTTGATCGTGATGCCCGGCAGCAGCGTATCGGGCGCGAAATCCTTCAACGCCGCCGCCTGCTTCATGACATTGTCGCGGGTGAGGTTGTCGCCACACATCTGCAGCACCTTCACCATGGTCTGAGCGGCGGCATAGCCGAACACCACGCCGGCATCGAGCTTGTTGCCCTTCGGATCGTATTGCGCGATGAAATCGTAGAATTTCTTCATGCCGTCATCGGCATTCCATTGCGGGTCGGAGCCGTCCTTGACGTAGCTCGCCGACAAGATGCCTTGCGAGATCTCGTAGCCTGCGGGCTCGATCACGCCGCCGACCGAAGTCGAGACGTTGGAGACGATGTGGATCGGGTGCCAATTGATCTCGGCCGCCTTCTTGATGGCCTGGGCTGCGAATTTCGGCGTGGTGATGCTGATGAAGACGTCGGCGCCGGCGGTCTTCAGCCTGACGACGTGCTCGTCGACGGCAGGCTCCGAGGTGTCGTAGGGCTCCGCCATCACGATCATCGAGGCCTTGTCGCCGAGCCCGTCCTTCAGCCCCTTGAGGTAGTCCTTGCCGAAATCGTCGTTCTGGAAGAGCACGCCGATCTTTGCGTCCGGCTTCTCCTTCATGATGTACTTGGCATAGATCTTGGCTTCGCTCGCGTAGCTCGGCTGCCAGCCCATGGTCCACGGATACTGCTTCGGATCGTTCCACTTCGAGGCGCCGCTCGCCACGAACAATTGCGGTACCTTCTTCTCGTTCATGTACTTGCGGATGGCGCCGTTGGTGGAGGTGCCGAGCGAGCCGAAGATCAGGAGCACGTTGTCGCTCTCGACCAGCTTGCGCGCCTGCTCCACCGTCTTCGGCGGCGAATAGGCATCGTCATACGAGATGAACTTGATCTTGCGGCCGTTGATGCCGCCCTCGGCATTGATCTTGTTGAAATAGGCTTCCTCGGCCTTGCCGATCGCGGCATAGGCGGAGGCCGGGCCGCTATAGGGCATGATGTTGCCGATCTTGATCTCGGTATCGGAAGCGCCGCTGTCGTAGGTCTTTTGCGCCAGTGCGGGGTTGCTCATCGCAGTGCACAACGCGAATGCGACCGAAAGCGTCGCAACCTGAAATCGAACGGCAGCCATTGCTCTCCTACCCCAACTGGATCGGCGTCGCATTGAACAAGTTTGATGCTCGGCGTCAACAAAAAGCCCCCGCGATGGCTCGCGGGGGCTTCGTTGGCCTGGACTATGGCGACGACGATTATTCCGGGGCTACGTCACCGCTCATGATGTCGCCGAACTGTTCCCACTTCTCGCCCTTGAAGCGCTGCATCTGCAACTGGCTGATCGGGGCGAAGTCGGTCGGTCCGGTGTTGATCTTGATGCCGGGCAGCAGGGTGTCCGGCTCGAAATCCTTCAGGCTTGCCGCCTGCTTCATCAAATTGGCGCGGGTGAGATCGTCGCCGCACTGTTCCAGCGCCTTGACCAGCGTCTGGGCGGCTCCGTAGCCGTAGACGACGCTGGAGTCGGTCTTGTCGACACCGGGCATGTACTTGTCGAGGAACCCGACCCATTTCTTCATTCCGGCATCGTCGTTCCAGCGCGGATCGCTGCCGTCCTTGGCGTAGGTCGCAGACAGCACGCCCTGCGCGGCCTCGAAGCCCGCCGGCTTCATCACGCTGCCGACCGAGGACGACACGTTGGTGATGATCTGGAGCGGCTTCCAGCCGAGTTCGGCCGTCTTCTTGATGGTCTGGGCGCCGAATTTCGGCGTCGTATAGATCAAGAGCACGTCCGGATTGGCGGCCTTGATCTTGACGATGTGACCGTCGATCGACGGCTCGGAGACCTCGTAGCTCTCCTCCATGATGATCGCGGACGCAGCCTTGGCGCCGAAACCGTCCTTGGTGCCCTTGAGGTAGTCTTTGCCGAAATCGTCGTTCTGGTAGAGGATCGCGACCTTGGCGTCGGGCTTCTCCTTCATCAGCCACTTCGCGTAGATCTGCGCTTCGCTCTGGTAGGAGGGCTGCCAGCCCATGGTCCAGGGGAAGTTCTTCGGGTCGTTCCACTTGGTCGCGCCGGTGGCGACGAACAGCTGCGGGATCTTCTTGGCGTTGAGGTACTTCTGGATCGCGGTGTTCGAGGGCGTGCCGAGCGGGTTGAACACGGCGAGCACCTCGTCGCTCTCCACCAGCTTGCGGACCTGCTCCACGGCCTTTGGCGGTGAATAGCCGTCGTCATAGGTGACGTAGACGATCTTGCGGCCGTTGATGCCGCCCTTGTCGTTGATCATCTTGAAATAGGCTTCTTCGGTCTTGCCGATGATGCCGTAAGCCGACGCCGGACCGCTGTACGGCATGATGTTGCCGATCTTGATCTCGGTATCGGACGCGCCGGTGTCGTATTTCTTCTGGGCGAGGGCAGCGCTGGAGGCGAGTGTCGCGACCGCCGTTGCAAGTGCGGCGGTTCGCAGTGTTCTTCCGAAAGGCAATTGGGTCTCCTTGGTTAAAGCGACAGTCTTGACGATGAGGTCAGTTTTTCCTGAGCCTGCCTGCGAGTTGCTGGCCCAGGATCGCGAGTTGCCTCGCGCCATGCGGCACGAGGTAGATGACGAGGAACAGGAGCACGCCGAACACGGCGCCGGAGAGGCCCTTGGAGATGCCTTCCGCGATGTTCGGCACGAAGATGATGAAGGCCGCGCCCACGATCGAGCCTGGCAGCCAGCCGACGCCGCCGACGACCATGCCGAGGAACAGCTGGATCGCGAGCGTGATGGTGAAGCTGTCGGGCGCGACGAACTGCACCGCGATGGCGCTCAAGCCGCCTGCGACGCCGGTAATGGCGGCGGAGACGCCGAAGGCGAGCGTCTTGTAGAGCGCGACGTTGACGCCCATGGCGGAGGCCGCGATCTCGTTGTCGCGGATCGCCATGAAGGCGCGGCCCGAGCGGGAGCGCAGCAGGTTCACCGAGGCGACGTAGATCGCGAGCACGACGACGAGCGTGAAGTAGTACAGCCACATGTCCTGCGACATCTTCAGGCCGAACGGCGCGTCGGGCTTGGTGACGACGAGGCCCTGCACGCCGCCGGTCCAGGGCTCGAGGAAGTTCAGCTTGAGAAGCTGCGGCATCGCGGTGGCCAGTGCGAAGGTCGCCAGCGCAAGGTACACGCCGGAGAGCCGCAGCGCCGGCTGGCCGAACAGGAAGCCCACACCGAAGCAAAGCACGCCCGCGACCGGCAGGCAGAGGAAGTAGGGGATGTTGAACTGCTCCATCATCACCGCGGTGATGTAGGCGCCGATGCCGTAGAACGCGCTCTGGCCGAGCGAGAACTGGCCGGAGCCGCCGGTCAGGATGTTCAGGGCCAGCACGGCGAGACCCAGATAGAGGAGCTGGGTCAGCTGGAAGATCACGAAGTTCTTCGCGAACAAGGGAACGGCGATGAGAAGCAACAGCACCACCACCGAGGTGCCTGTGCCCAGCGTCATGGCCCGCTTCGGAACGGCTTCGACCGCCTCGTGGCCTTCGGCGACGACTTCTTCTGCTGCGCTCATGATCAAACTCGCTTGACGATGTGCCGGCCGAACAGACCAGCGGGTTTGACGACCAGGACGGAGATGATCAGCGCGAGCGCGATCGGAAGTTTCAGCTCGTTGCCGACGCCGGGGATGTAGGTGCCGGCGAGGTTCTCGAAGATGCCGACCAGGAAACCGCCGACCACGGCGCCGAACGGGCTGGTCAATCCGCCGAGCACGGCCGCGGCGAAGCCGTAGAGCAATACGCCGCCCATCATGTTGGGCTCGAGGAACACGACCGGAGCGATCAGCATGCCGGCAATGGCGCCGATCGCGGAGGCCATGCCCCAGCCGAGCGCGATCATCCAGCTCGTATTGATGCCGACGAGACGGGCCGATTCAGGCAGCGAGGCGGCGGCCCGCATCGCAAGTCCGATCCGCGTGTACTGGAAGAAGAAGAACAGGCCGATCAAGAGCAGCACGGTCACGCCGATCATGCCCGCCTGGTGGGTCGAGATGAGCTGGCTGCCTAGGAACGGCGAGGATCCGAACGGGGTCGGATATTGCTTGATGGTGAAGTCCCAGATCAGCCCGGCCGAAGAGTTGATGATCGAAAACAGGGCGATGAAGCCTGCGACATTGGTCAGGATCGGCGCCTTGGCGAGCGGCTTGAACAGGACGCGCTCGATCACGATGCCGCCGACGAAGGCGAACGCCAGCGTGATCACGAATGCGCCCCAATAGGGCACGCCCCACTGCATCAATTGCCAGGACACGAAGGTCGAGAACATCGCCATCTCGCCCTGCGCGAAGTTGAGATGGTCGATTGCCTGGTAGATCATGACGACGGCGAGCGCCATGCAGGCGTAGATGGCACCGGTGGCAATGCCGGCCAGCACCTGGTTGGTAAAAAGGTCCATCGTGCCGGCTCCTCAGTAACCCAGATAGGATTTGCGGATGTCTTCGTTGTTCGCGATGTCCTTGGCGTTGCCGGACATCACGATACGGCCGGTCTCGATCACATAGGCCTGGTCGGCGAGCTCGAGCGCGAGCTGGGCGTTCTGCTCGACCACCAGGATCGACACCTTGTCCTCGCGGTTGATCTTGCCGAGGATGCCGAACAGGTCGCGCACCACCAGCGGTGCGAGGCCGAAGGACGGCTCGTCGAGCAGCATCAGGCGCGGCCGCAGCATCAGCGCGCGCGCGACCGCGAGCATCTGCTGCTCGCCGCCGGAGAGCGTGCCGGCCTGCTGGGTGTGCCGCTGCTTCAGAACCGGGAAATGCGCATACATGCGCTCGATGTCGGAGACGATGCCGGCATTGTCCTTGCGGGTGATGGCCCCGAGCTGCAGGTTTTCCTCCACCGTCATGGTGGTGAAGGTGCCGCGGCCCTGCGGCACGTGGGCGATGCCGAAGCGCACGATGCTCTCGGTCGACCGGTTGTTCAGCGGCTTGCCGTCGAACTCGATGCCGCCGGTGGAGCGCACCATGTTGCAGATCGCCCGCAGCGTCGTGGTCTTGCCGGCGCCGTTGGCCCCGAGCAGCGTCGTCAACGAACCCTCGCTGAGCGAGAAGGAGAGGCCGTGGAGCGCCTGGACCTGGCCGTAATAGGCGCGCAGGTCCTTGACGTTGAGCAGCGTCGTCATTGGTCCTTGCTCCCGAGATAGGCCTTGATGACGTCGGGGTCGGCCTGCACCTGGGCGGGCGTACCTTCCGCGAGCTTCTTGCCGAAATTCAGCGCGACGACGTGGTCCGCGATCGACATCACGAGGCCCATGTGGTGCTCGACCAGCAGCACGGTCATGTGGCGCTCGTCACGGATTTTGCGGATGAGGTCGCCGAGGACGTAGACCTCTTCGTGGTTGAGGCCGCCGGCGGGCTCGTCGAGCAGCAGGATCTTCGGGTCCGCCGCCAGCGCGCGCGCCAGCTCGACGCGCTTCTGCGTACCGAAGGGCAGGCCGGAGACGGTGGTGTGGGCGACGTCCTCGAGACCGAGATAAGCGAGGATCTCGTGCACCTTCTTGTTCACGCTGCTCTCGCCGCGGCGAATCCAGGCGAGCCGCAGCGAGTCGCTGATGATGTCGCTGGAGGTGCGGGCGTGGGTGCCGACGCGGACATTGTCCATCACCGACAGGTTCGGAAACAGCGCCACGTTCTGGAAGGTGCGGCCGATGCCGATCTCGGCGATCCGGTGCGGCGGCCGCGACAGGATGCTCGCGCCTTCCATCAGGATGTCGCCCGACGACGGCTGGTAGAGGCGCGAGAGGCAGTTGAAGAGCGTGGTCTTGCCGGCGCCGTTGGGGCCGATCAATCCGAGGATCTGGCCCTTGTGCATGTCGAAGGACACGCCGTTGAGCGCGACGATGCCGCCGAACACGACGCTGACGTCGCGAACCGCGAGCAGGGGCGATGTCCCCTGCGCGAGCTGTGCCTGCGTCATCTCGTCTCGCCCACACGGTTCAGTGGGCGAAGGGGCGATGCAAACCGCTCCCCGTTATGACAATGGCTATCTGATCCCCTCGGCCAGGCGCGCAACTTTTCCTCCTGATTTCAGCTTTTTGCTGTCGTCTTTTTTGGATGGCGGCATCAGACCCCCAAGTGCCGCTTCGATGTTCCTTACCATCGACAGCAGACGCGGTCCAATGTCGTTGATCAAACGCTCTTCCGTGAAGCGGAATGCGGGTGCGCCACAATTGAACGCATAAGGTCCGGTTCCGTCGTTGAGCTTGAGTGCGACGCCGGCGGCGCCGATGTCGTCGTGCCAGTCGCCGACCGAGATCGCAAAGCCGTGCTTGGCGACGGTCTCGCCGGAGCGCTCCAGGCCGTCGCGCATCTTCGGCCAGCGGCTGCCGTAATGTTCGCGCAGGACGCGCGACAGTTCAGCGCGGTCCTCCTCGCCGAGCGCCCAGAAATAGGCGCGACCCATCGCGCTGGTTGCAATCGGCACGCGGGAGCCGACGTCAAGTTGAACGCCGACGGTCTCGCTGCCGCGGCTCTGTCCGAAATAGATCATGCTGTGACGATCGCGGCCGCCGATCGCGACGGCACCTCCCGTCGCGCGCATCATTTCCTCGCGGAACGGTTCGGACAAATGCCGAACACCGAGATTGGCGAGCGCCGCGTAACCCAGCGCCATCGCGGCGGGCGCGAGCTGATATTTCTCGAAACGGGGAACCGGTGTCAGGTAGCCGAGCTTCGTCAGCGTATAGGTCAGCCGCGAAACGGTCGGCTTCGGCAGATTGGTGCGGGAGGCAATCTCCTGATTGCCGAGAAGTCCGTCGCTCGGTTGGAAAGCTCGCAATACATCAAGCCCGCGGGAAAGCGCGACGACGAAATTCCGATCGGTCGCAGTCTTCTTTCCTGTACGCTTCATCCCTGATCTGCTTCTTGCGCGGAGTCGTTGACAAGCCACGTGCTTCAAAATAACCCTGCCGTCAAGATGCGGAATTAAATTCCGCACCGCGAAATCGAACAAAAGTAAGCCCCACCAAGGAGGGAAACCGTGAGCGAAGTGGTCAAGCTTGAGCGTCATGACGAAGTCGGGATCGTCACGGTCAATAGCCCTCCGGTCAATGCGCTGAGTGCCGCAGTCCGCGGTGGCATTCTGGAATGCATCAAGGCCGCCGTCGCCGATCCCGCGATCAAGGGCATCGTGCTGACCTGCGCCGGCCGCACCTTCATCGCCGGCGCCGACATCACCGAATTCGGCAAGCCGCCGAAGCCGCCGGGCCTCAACGAAGTGCTGGCCGAGATGGAGAATTCGCCGAAGCCGATCGTGGCCGCGATCCACGGCACCGCGCTCGGCGGCGGCCTCGAGGTCGCGCTCGCATGTCATTTCCGCGTGGCCGTGAAAGAGGCCAAGCTCGGCCTGCCCGAGGTGAAGCTCGGCCTGTTGCCGGGCGCCGGCGGCACCCAGCGCCTGCCGCGCGCGGTCGGTCCCGAACTCGCCGTCAAGATGATCGTCGGCGGCGATCCCATCGGTGCCGCCGAAGCGCTCAAGGCCGGCCTGATCGAGGAGATCGTCGAGGGTCCGGCGTCCGGCGGCGAAGCTTTCGTGCGCAAGCTGCTGGCCGAGAAGCGCCCGCTGCGCCGTCTGCGCGACGACGATTCCAAGATCGCTGCTGCGAAGGCCGATCGCTCGATCTTCACCAACGCGGTCGCGGCCATGACCAAGAAGGCGCGCGGCCTGGAAGCGCCGTTCGCGGCGGCCGACGCCGTCGGTGCGGCGATCGACCTGCCATTCGACGAAGGTCTAAAGAAGGAGCGCGAGGGTTTCCTCAAGCTCGTCGCCAGCGACCAGTCCAAGGCGCAGCGCTATGCGTTCTTCGCAGAGCGCGAGGCCAACAAGATCGCAGGCGTGCCCGAAGGCACCAAGTCGCGTCCCGTTAACCGAGTTGCCATTTTGGGCGCCGGCACCATGGGCGGCGGCATCGCGATGTCCTTCGCCAATGCCGGCATCCCCGTCACCTTGATCGAAACGGGCGAAGAGCAGCTCAAGCGCGGCATGGGCATCATGCAGAAGAACTGGGAAGCGACCGCGGCGCGCGGCGGCATCCCGGCTGACGCGCCCGCCAAGCGCATGGCGCTGATCAACGGTGTCGTCGGCATCGAGAACGTCGGCGATGCCGACCTGGTCATCGAAGCCGTGTTCGAGACCATGGCGGTGAAGAAGGAGGTGTTCGGCAAGCTCGACCAGTACGTCAAGCCGGGCGCCGTGCTTGCCTCCAACACCTCCTACCTCAACATCGACGAGATCGCGAAGGCGACCAAGCGCCCGCAGGACGTGCTCGGCATGCACTTCTTCTCGCCGGCCAACGTCATGAAGCTGTGCGAGATCGTCCGCGCGGACAAGACCGCGCCGGATGCGCTGGTCACTGCCGTCAGCATCGCCCGCAAGATCGCCAAGGTGCCGGCCGTGGTCGGCGTCTGCGACGGCTTCGTCGGCAACCGCATGCTGGCCCAGCGCGGCAAGCAGTCGGAGAAGCTGTTGTTCGAGGGCGCTCTGCCGCAGCAGGTCGATGCCGTCGTCACCAAGTTCGGCATGCCGATGGGCCCGTTCGCGATGGGTGACCTCGCCGGCCTCGACATCGGCTGGCGCTCGCGCAAGGACCGCGGCATCAAGTCCGAGATCGCGGACGCGCTGTGCGAAGCCGGCCGCTTCGGCCAGAAGACCGGCAAGGGCTACTACAAATATGAGGCCGGCTCCCGTGCGCCGATGCCCGATCCCGAGGTCGAGAAGCTGATCGACGAGACGCTGCTGCGCCTCGGCCGCAAGAAGCGCATCGTCAGCGACGACGAGATCCTCGAGCGCATGATGTACCCGATGATCAACGAGGGCGCGAAGATCCTCGAAGAGGGCATCGCGGCGCGCCCCTCCGACATCGACGTGGTCTGGCTCTACGGCTATGGCTGGCCGATCTACCGCGGCGGTCCGATGTTCTGGGCCGACACCGTCGGCCTCAAGCACATCGCCGATCGCCTGGCCTTCTACGCCAAGGAGACCAACGACCCGAGCCTCGAGCCCGCCCCGCTGCTGAAGAAGCTTGCGGCGGAAGGCAAGACCTTCGCCTCGCTGGCCGCGGCGTCGAAGGCGGCTTGATCGGATCGGTGGCTGCTGCGATGTCGCGCTCCGGGCAACGCTCTCTCCGTTCCCTCCCCCCTTGTGGGGGAGGGGCAGGGCGGGGGGTAGCCCCGCGCGAGAGCAGAGCTTGTGGCTACCCCTCTCCCCAACCCTCCCCCACAAGGGGGGAGGGAGCCCATCCGTCCGTGCCTGCCTTACGTGCAAAGTAACGAAGCAATGACCCATCCCGGCGAACAGTTTTACCCCGAGGGCGTGCATTGGGACGACACCATCGTCCAGGGCACGCTGCCTGACCTGCTCGCGACCGCTGCCGCAAATTACGGCCCGCGCACCGCGCTCGAGTTTCGCGATCGTCCGATCACCTATACCGAGCTTGCCGCCATGGCCGAACGCGCGGCCGCTGCGTTCCTGCGCGCCGGCTGCGGCAAGAACACCTCCGTCGCGCTGTTCCTCGGCAACACGCCGGACCATCCCGTCAATTTCTTCGGCGCGCTGAAGGCAGGCGCGCGCGTCGCGCATCTGTCGCCACTCGACGGCGAGATCGCGCTGACGCACAAGGTCTCCGACTCCGGCTCGCGCGTGCTGGTCACCTCGAACCTGCAGGCGTTGCTGCCGACCGCGCTGAAATTCCTGGAGAAGGGGCTGATCGACCGCCTCGTCGTCTGCGAGGACGACGACTGGGGTAAGGTCGGCACGCCGCAGGCGGCGATTCCAAGTGATCCCCGCATCGTCACCTTCAAGGCCTTCGTCGAGGGCGCGCCGTTGCCGGCGCAATGGCCCGCGGTTGCAGTCGATGACGTCGCGCTGCTGCAATATACCGGCGGCACCACCGGCCTGCCCAAGGGCGCCATGCTCACGCACGGCAATCTCTCCTCTGCCGTGTCGATCTACGACGTCTGGGGCAAGCCGGCACGTGCGGCGCGCGGCGACGTCGTCGAGCGCGTGATCTGCGTGCTGCCGCTGTTCCACATCTATGCGCTGACCGTCGTGCTGCTGTCATCGCTCCGCCGCGGCAATCTGATCTCGATCCATCAGCGTTTCGACGTCGAGGCCGTGATGCGGGACATCGAGGTCAAGCGCGCGACCTATTTCCCCGGCGTGCCGACGATGTGGATCGCGATCGCAGCCCTCCCCAATCTCGACAAGCGCGACTTCTCCTCGCTCAACGCGATCGGCTCCGGCGGCGCGCCGCTGCCGGTCGAGGTCGCGAGCTTCTTCGAGCGCAAGGTCGGCAAGAAGCTGAAGAGCGGCTGGGGCATGACCGAGACCTGCTCGCCCGGCACCGGCCATCCGCCTACCGGTCCCGAAAAGCCGGGCTCGATCGGCTTGATGCTGCCCGGCATCGAGCTCGACGTCGTCTCGCTGGACGATCCCACGAAGGTGCTGCCGCCGGGCGAAGTCGGTGAAATCCGCATCAAGGGCCCGAACGTCACCAAGGGCTACTGGAACAAGCCGGCGGGATCCGCAGAGGCCTTCATCGACGGCCGCTTCCTCACCGGCGACATCGGCTATGTCGACAGCGACGGCTATTTCTTCCTGGTCGACCGCAAGAAGGACATGATCATTTCCGGCGGCTTCAACGTCTATCCGCAGATGATCGAGCAGGCGATCTACACCGTTCCGGGCGTGCACGAGGTGATCGTGCTCGGCATTCCCGACCAGTATCGGGGCGAGGCCGCAAAGGCCTTCATCAAGCTGAAGCCGGACGCAAAGCCGTTCTCGCTCGACGAGCTGCGCGCGCAGCTCACGGGCAAGGTCGGCAAGCACGAATTGCCGGCGTCGGTCGAGTTCGTCGACGATCTGCCGCGCACGCCGGTCGGAAAGCTGTCGCGCCACGAATTGCGCCAGCAGCAGAAGCCATCACATCTAACGCAACCAGGAGGTCGCTCTTGACCGACGCCGTCATCGTTTCCACCGCCCGCACGCCGATCGGCAAGGCCTACCGCGGCATGCTCAACGCCACCGAGGGTGCCACGCTGCTCGGCCACGCCATCGGCGAAGCCGTCGCGCGCGCCAAGGTCGATCCGAAGGAGATCGAGGACGTCGTGATGGGCGCGGCCCTCCAGCAGGGCGCAACCGGCGGCAACATCGCGCGCAAGGCGCTGCTCCGCGCGGGTCTGCCTGTCACCGTCGCCGGCACCACGATCGACCGTCAGTGCGCCTCGGGCCTCCAGGCCATCGCGCTGGCGGCACGCTCGGTGATCTTCGACGGTGTCGAGGTCGCGGTGGGTGGCGGCGGCGAGTCGATCAGCCTCGTGCAGAACGACAAGATGAACGGCTTCCACGCCCAGGATCCGGCGCTGCTCAAGATCAAGGGCGAGGTCTACATGCCCATGATCGACACCGCGGAAATCGTCGCCAAGCGCTACGGAATCTCGCGCGAGAAGCAGGACGAGTATTCTCTCGAGAGCCAGCGCCGCACCGCAGCCGCGCAACAGGGCGGCAAGTTCAAGGACGAGCTCGCGCCGATCACGACGCAGATGGCCGTGACCGACAAGGCGACCGGCACGGTCTCGATGAAGGAAGTCACGCTGTCGCAGGACGAGGGCCCGCGCCCCGAAACCACGGCTGAAGGCCTTGCCGGCCTCAAGCCCGTGCGCGGCGAAGGGTTCTCCATCACCGCCGGCAATGCGAGCCAGCTTTCGGACGGCGCCAGCGCCTCGGTGATCATGAGCGACAAGGAAGCCGCCAGGCGCGGCCTGAGCCCGCTCGGCATCTTCCGCGGCTTCGTCTCCGCCGGCTGCGAGCCGGACGAGATGGGCATCGGCCCGGTGTTCGCCGTGCCGCGCCTGCTCAAGCGTCATGGCCTCAAGGTCGACGACATCGGCCTCTGGGAATTGAACGAAGCCTTCGCCGTGCAGGTGCTGTATTGCCGCGACAAGCTCGGCATCGACCCCGAGAAGATCAACGTCGACGGCGGGGCGATCTCGGTCGGCCATCCCTACGGCATGTCGGGCGCGCGCCTGACCGGCCATGCCCTGATCGAAGGCCGCCGCCGCAAGGCCAAGTACGCGGTCGTCACCATGTGCGTCGGCGGCGGCATGGGCGCCGCCGGTCTGTTCGAAGTTTTGCAGTAATTCACAGGAGGATCCGATGGATCTCGCATTCACGAAAGAAGAGCAGGCGTTTCGCGAGGAAGTGCGGTCATTCTTCCGCGACAACGTGCCGCCGGATACACGGCGCAAGCTGGTGGAAGGCCGCCATCTCTCGAAGGACGAGATGGTGACGTGGTGGCGCATCCTCAACAAGAAGGGCTGGGGCACCAGCCACTGGCCGACGCAGTATGGTGGCACGGGCTGGACCTCGGTGCAGCACTACATCTTCAACGAGGAGCTGCAGTCCTACCCGGCGCCGCAGCCGCTCGCCTTCGGCGTCAGCATGGTCGGCCCCGTGATCTACACCTTCGGCAGCGAAGAGCAGAAGAAGAAGTACCTGCCGCGCATCGCCAACGTCGACGATTGGTGGTGCCAGGGCTTCTCCGAGCCGGGTTCGGGTTCTGACCTCGCTTCGCTCAAGACCAAGGCCGAGCGCAAGGGCGACAAGTGGATCATCAACGGCCAGAAGACCTGGACGACGCTCGCCCAGCACGCCGACATGATCTTCTGCCTCTGCCGCACCGACGCCAGCGCCAAGAAGCAGATGGGCATCTCCTTCATCGTGTTCTCGATGAAATCCAAGGGCGTCACCGTACGCCCGATCCAGACCATCGACGGCGGTCACGAGGTCAACGAGGTGTTCTTCGACGACGTCGAGGTGCCCTACGAGAACCTGATCGGCGAGGAGAACAAGGGTTGGGACTACGCCAAGTTCCTGCTCGGCAACGAGCGCACCGGCATCGCGCGCGTCGGCGTCTCCAAGGAGCGGTTGCGGCGCATCCGCGATCTCGCCGGCAAGGTCGAGTCCGGCGGCAAGCCGATCATCCAGGACGCGGCGTTCCGCGAGAAGCTCGCCGCGTGCGAGATCGAGCTGAAGGCGCTCGAACTGACTCAGCTCCGCGTCGTCGCCGACGAGGGCAAGCACGGCAAGGGCAAGCCCAATCCGGCCTCCTCGGTGCTGAAGATCAAGGGCTCCGAGATCCAGCAGACCACCACCGAGCTCTTGATGGAAGTGATCGGCCCGTTCGCCGCGCCCTACGACGTGCACGGCGACGACGGCTCCAACGAGGCGATGGACTGGACCGCCCAGATCGCGCCGAGCTACTTCAACAACCGCAAGGTCTCGATCTACGGCGGCTCCAACGAGATCCAGCGCAACATCATCGCCAAGGCGGTGCTGGGGCTGTGATTCAACAATGACGGTGTCGTCCCCCGCGAAAAAGGGGACCCGGTACGCCGCGGCAGTCGTGAGTACGTCAGGCGGCTGCGTTTACTGGATCCCCGCCTTCGCGGGGATGACGTCTGAGGGTGAGGCGACGGCAGGGCAATTCCCGCCGATTTGGAGAGAAACATGGATTTTGATTTGACCGAGGAGCAGCGGCTCCTGAAGGACAGCATCGACGGCCTGCTGACCGATTCCTACGATTTCGAGAGCCGCAAGAAGTACATGAAGGAGAAGGGCGGCTGGAGCCAAGCCGTCTGGGGCAAGCTCGCCGAGCAGGGCCTGTTGGGTCTGCCCTTCAGCGAGGCCGATGGCGGCTTCGGCGGCGGCGGTGTCGAGACCATGATCGTGATGGAAGCGCTCGGCAAGGCGCTCGTGCTCGAGCCGTATCTGGCAACCGTGGTGATCGGCGGCGGCTTCCTGCGCCATGCCGGCACCGATGCGCAGAAGGCCGCGCATGTGCCGGGGATCGTCGACGGCAGCAAGACGCTGGCGTTCGCCCAGCTCGAGAAGAACTCGCGCTACGACCTGTTCGACGTCGCCACGACGGCGAAGAAGAAGGGCGACGGCTGGGTGATCGACGGCGAGAAGTTCGTCGTGCTCAACGGCGAGAACGCCGACACGCTTCTGGTCACCGCGCGCACCAGGGGTGGCCGCCGCGACACGACCGGCATCGGCGTGTTCCTGGTGCCGGCGAATGCCAAGGGCGTCACCAGGAAGTCCTATCCGACCCAGGACGGCCTGCACGCCGCCGACATCACCTTCACCGGTGTCGAGGTTGGCAGCGACGCCGCGATCGGCAATCCCGACGACTCGCTCGCTCTGATCGAGCGCGTGGTGGACGAAGCGCGCGTCGCGCTCTGCGCCGAAGCCGTCGGCCTGATGGATGAATCGCTGAAGACGACCGTCGAGTACATCAAGACGCGCAAGCAGTTTGGCGTCGCGATCGGTTCGTTCCAGTCGTTGCAGCACCGCGCCTCCGACATGTTCGTCGCGGCCGAGCAGGCGCGCTCGATGTCGATGTTCGCGACCATGGCGAACGATTTCGAGAACGCCAAGGAGCGCGCCAACGCCATCGCAGCGGCCAAGGTGCAGATCGGCAAGTCGCTGAAGTTCGTCGGCCAGCAGGCGATCCAGCTCCACGGCGGCATCGGCATGACCATGGAGGCGAAGATCGGCCACTACTTCAAGCGCCTGACCATGATCGAGAACACCTTTGGCGACACCGACTACCACCAGCGTCGCGTCGCGGATGCGGGTGGGTTGATCTAACTCGAACGAGACCACACGAAGACTGTCGTCCCCCGCGAAAGCGGGGGATCCAGTACGCCGCGGCCTCTCGATTCCAGCCGCGCCGTCTCTGGAATACTGGATCGCCCGGTCAAGCCGGGCGATGACACCGAACTAGCGGCATCAGCGGAGCAACAACAATGAAGAACACCCCGTTCGATCTCACCGGCAAGGTCGCCGTCGTCACCGGCTCCAGCCGCGGCATCGGCCGCTCATCGGCAGAGCTGCTGGCAAAACTCGGCGCCAAGGTCGTGGTGTCCTCGCGCAAGGCCGATGCCTGCAAGGAGGTCGCCGACGGCATCATTGCCGGCGGCGGCGATGCGATCGTCATTCCCTGCAACATCGCGCGCAGGAACGAGGTCGAGGCGCTGATCGCAGGCGCCACCAGGCACTACGGCAAGATCGACATCCTCGTCTGCAACGCCGCGGTGAACCCGTATTACGGCCCGCTGCTCGACATCACCGACGAGGCCTTCGACAAGATCATGGGCTCGAACGTCAAGAGCAACATCTGGCTCTCCGCGCTCGCGATCCCCCAGATGGCGGAGCGCGGCAACGGCTCCGTTGTCATCATCTCCTCGATCGGGGGCTTGCGCGGCTCCACCGTCATCGGCGCCTACGGCATCTCCAAGGCGGCCGACTTCGCGCTGTGCCGCTCGCTTGCCGGCGAATGGGGGCCGAAGGGGGTCCGCGTCAATTGCATCGCACCCGGCCTCGTCAAGACCGACTTCGCCCGCGCTCTGTGGGAAGACGAAGCCAACCTCAAGCGCCGCACCGCCACCACGCCGCTTCGCCGCATCGGCGAGCCCGACGAGATCGCCGGCGCCGTCGCCTATCTCGCCTCGGACGCTTCGAGCTTCATGACCGGCCAGACCATCGTCATCGACGGCGGCGTGACGACGGCTGCGGTGTAGCTTTTACTGCTTGAAATTGCGAAGAAGCTGAGAGCGGACGCCACGCCGCATGAACGAATGCTGTGGCGCGCCCTCAAAGAGCTTCCAATGGAAGGTTCGCATTTTCGGCGGCAGGCGCCGATTGGTTCTTACATTGTCGACTTCCTCTGTCCAGCCAAACACCTCATCATCGAGCTTGACGGCGGACACCACAACGAGGACGCGACAGCAGCTCGTGACCTCGAACGCCAACGCTGGCTCGAGAACGAAGGCTGCCGCGTCATTCGGTTCTGGAACTCGGAGATCACGAGCGATCTGACCGCCGTCCTCGAACGCATCTATGTCGAGCTCTACGGATCGCGCGAGGCGGAAACGATCAAGTTGAAACATCGACGCAAATAAAGCTTCGCTGTTTACCCTCCCCTGGAGGGGGAGGGTCGATCGCGCGCAGCGCGAGCGGGGTGGGGTGATCTCTCCACACGGGTACTGTCGGATGCGGAGCGACCGTCACCCCACCCGTCTCACATTTCGCTGCGCTCAATGCGAGCCGACCCTCCCCTCCAGGGGAGGGAAAGAAAGGGGCCCCCCATCGCACCTTGACCTTCCGCCGCCAATCCGCTCCCTATGGCGCGACACAATGATCCCCCAGGGGAAAACGCCAAAATAACGCCAAGGGTGCTTCCATGTCTTTCGTCCTCGCCATCGACCAGGGCACCACCTCCTCGCGCGCGATCGTGTTTCGCGGCGACATTTCCATTGCCGCGACGGCGCAGCAGGAGTTTCCGCAGCATTTTCCGGCCTCGGGCTGGGTGGAGCATGAGCCGGAGGACATCTGGACCTCGACCGTGATGGTCTGCCGCGATGCGATCGAGAAGGCGGGGATCAGCGCGAAGGACATCGCCGCGATCGGCATCACCAACCAGCGCGAGACCACCGTGGTGTGGGATCGCGCCACCGGCCAGGCCGTGCACCGCGCCATCGTCTGGCAGGATCGTCGCACCGCCGACGTCTGCGCGAAGCTGAAGCACGACGGCCGCGAGCCCGTCATCACGCAGAAGACCGGCCTGATCGTCGATCCCTATTTCTCCGGGACCAAGGTCGCCTGGATCCTCGACCACGTCCCTGGTGCGCGCGCCCGCGCCGCGCGCGGCGAGCTGATGTTCGGCACCGTCGATTGCTACCTGCTGTGGCGCCTCACCGGTGGCAAGGTGCACGCCACCGACGCCACCAATGCCTCGCGCACGCTGCTGTTCAACATCCACACCGGCCAGTGGGACGACGAGCTGCTGGAGATCATCGGCGTGCCGCGCTCGATGCTGCCGGAGGTGAAGGATTCCTCGGCCGCTTACGGCGAAAGCACGCCGGACCTGTTCGGCGGCGCCATCGCCATCTCGGGCATCGCCGGCGATCAGCAGGCCGCCACCATCGGCCAGGCCTGCTTCCGCCCGGGCATGATCAAATCGACCTACGGCACCGGCTGCTTCGCGCTGCTCAACACCGGCACCACGCCCGTGGTGTCCAGGAACAAGCTGCTCACCACCATCGCCTATCAGCTCGGCGGAAAACGCACCTACGCGCTCGAGGGTTCGATCTTCGTCGCCGGCAGCGCGGTGCAATGGCTGCGCGACGGCATCAAGCTGATCAAGCATGCCGCCGAGACCGGACCTCTTGCCGATCAGTCGGACCCCATGCAGAGCGTCTATCTCGTGCCGTCCTTCGTCGGCATGGGGGCGCCCTACTGGAATCCGCGGGTGCGCGGCGCGCTGTTCGGGCTGACCCGCAACACCGGCCCGGCCGAGATCGCGCACGCGACGCTGGAGAGCGTCTGCTACCAGACCTACGATCTTCGCGCGGCGATGCGCGCCGACTGGCCCGGCGAAAAGGCCGAGAACGTGCTGCGCGTCGACGGCGGCATGACCGCGTCGGACTGGACCATGCAGCGTCTCGCCGACCTGCTCGACGCGCCGGTCGATCGTCCCGTGATTCAGGAAACCACGGCACTGGGTGCTGCCTATCTCGCCGGCCTCGCCGCCGGCGTCTATCCCGAGCCGACGCAGTTCGCCGACAATTGGCGGCTGGAGCACCGCTTCAGACCGAACATGAGCCAGGCCACGCGCGAGCGGAAGCTCGCCGGCTGGGCCCGCGCGGTGAAGGGTGTGCTGGCGAGCGACGAGGGGGAGGAGTGATCCTCCCCGACGGCTATTCCGATGTGCCCCACGGGAAGATCGCGGCCGTCGTCACCCATCTGGAGATGACCGCACCTCCCGCGCGCCGCGACGATCCGCCGGGCACGTGGTCCTTGCGCAAGGTCGATACGCCGCCGCTTCCCTGGTATCGCGATCTCTTCCGTCGTGTCGGCGAGAACTGGCTGTGGTTCTCGCGCGCACGGATGAACGACGCCGAGCTCGCCGCGATCGTCCACGCTACTGGTATCGAGGTCTACGCGCTCGTCGTCGACGATCGCCAGGAAGGCCTGCTGGAGCTGGATTTCCGTCAGCCCGGCCAGTGCGAGCTCGTCTATTTCGGCGTCACCGCTGGGCTGATCGGCACCGGCGCCGCCCGCTTCCTGATGAACCGCGCGCTGGAGCGCGCCTGGTCCGGCGAGGTGCGCCGCGTCTGGGTGCATACCTGCACCCTCGACCATCCCTCGGCCGTCGCGTTCTATCAGCGCTCCGGCTTCCGTCCGTTCCGTCGCCAGATCGAGATTGCGGATGATCCGCGGCTCGACGGCACGGCGCCGCGCGATGCGGCGAAGCATGTGCCTGTTATCGCTTAGGGAGCGGCGACGGCGCGTTCAATAATTGTATCGCACGCCGAAGCTGAATCCCTGCGCGAGCAGGTTCGTCGTGTTCATCACCGGCAGCGGCCGGGTCGGGCCCGCGGGCGGGCCTGGCGGCACCAGGCTCGGATTGACGGTGGTGTCGATCAGCCCGCCGGCGCGCTGCACGCCGGTCCAGTACAGCACGTCGTAGCCGACGGTCAGGCGCCAGGCCGGCGCAATCTGGTAGCCCGCCTTCAGCGACAGTTCCGGCACCACGGCGAATTTGGTCTGCGAGAAATGGCCGCTGTTGCTGGCGAGCGCGAGGAAGCCGCCCGGCACCGTCGTGGTGACGGCGGCGACGGTCGAAATCGTCGAGCCCGAAACGTCGGCGGTGTTGAAGACGGCGCCGAGCGCGACCTTGCCGCGCCATTCCAGCGACCAGGGGCCATTGCGCCAGTCGCCGGCGAGGCCGAGATCGAGACCGTGGAAGTTGCTCGCCGCCTTGAAATTGTCTGTCGGCGTGAACGTCCCGAAGGCGAGGCTGGTCGAGGTGTCGGTGATCCACAGCGTGTCGGAGGCGCGCAAGTACCGATAGCCGATCAGCGCGCTGATGCGCTGTCCGCTCCACATTCCCAAACCTTGGATATTCAGATCCTGGCGATAGAGCGCGCCGGCGCCGAGCAGGCGCGATGTCTCGCTGGCGTCGACGCTGCCGGTGGAGACACCAGGAAACCCTGCGATCAGCGCGTCGGGAAGTCCCGTCAGCACGTTGGTGAAAGGCCGCGTCAGGATCGGATAGGCGCCGGAATCGGCCGCAAAGCCGGTCCCGATAGTCTCCAGTCCGAAGAATGACGCCTCGATGCCGCGGCTGCGCTGCGGATCGAACCAGTAGCCGGCCGTGATGCGGCCACCCGAGCGCCAATCATTGTTGACGCTGGAATTGCCGAACAGCACGGTCGTGGTCGGCTGCCCGAGCACGCCGGCCACGCCCAGTGGCGTGCCGACGGGCGCTGTCGTCACCAGCGCGGGCAGCTTGTCCCCGGTCACGCTCCAGGCGAGATACTCTGTCTCTGCCCAGAACGGATTGAATTCGACGGCTTTTGGCGGCGCCTTGAGCGGCAGGTCGGCGGCAACCGCGCCACCATTCAGCGAGACCGCCGCAAGCGCCACCCCAGCCGCTGCCGCCAACTGCCGGTTCATCGGACCTTCCCCAAGGTTCCCCGGACTGAACCATGCGATGTCTTGTTCGGCAAGGTGAAGTGGACCGTGACGACAAAGGAACCTGCGGCTGTTGCCGCAAAGCCTCGTTGTTGAGACCACTAACCGTCGAACTTCACCGCCGTCGTATTCGCACCGCAAACCAGCACCGCGATGCGCTCATCGGGCGAAGGTCGATAGCCGCCCGAGAGCAGCGCCGCGAACGCCGCCGCGCCGCCGGGCTCAGTGACCAGGCGCAGGCGCGACCACAGCGCAGCCTGGGCCTGCCGGATCGAATCGTCGCTGACCAGGACGACGCGCTCGACATGGGCGCGCGCGATCGGAAACATCAATTCGCCGACACGCCGCGGCGCGAGGCTGTCGGCAGCGAGGCCGCTGGCCGGCGCGTCGACCGGGGCGCCTGCTTCGAACGCGTCGTGCAAAGTCGGTGAGAGCTCGGGCTCCACGGCAATGATGCGGGTCCGGCCGGCGCTCCACGCGGCGATGCCGCCGATCAGCCCGCCGCCGCCGACGGCGACCAGCAGCGTGTCGATTTCAGGCGCGTCCTGCTCCAGTTCGAGGCCGACGCTGCCCTGGCCGAGCAGGGTCTCTGCCTGGTCGTAGGCGTGAACGGCCATGGCGCCGGTCCGCGCGACATGCGCTTCACTGGCCGCAAGCGCATCGGCATAGCGGTTGCCCGCGATCACGAGCTCGGCGCCGTAGCCCTTGATCCGCTCGGCCTTGGCGGGCGAGGTGATGTCAGGCACGAAAATCGTCGCGGGCACTTTGAGCCGCTGCGCCGCGTAGGCGACCGCCGCGCCGTGATTGCCGCCGGACGCGGCGACGACACCGGCTTGCGGCACTTGCCGCAGCAGCAGATTGGCAAACGCGCCCCGCGCCTTGAACGAACCGGAATGCTGCAACAGCTCGAGCTTGAAGATGACGGGCGCGGGTGCAAGCCCGAAATCGGCGAGGTCGGCTGCAAGCAGCGGCGTGCGGCGGATATGCGGACGGATGACGGCTTCGGTCGCCGCGATCCGCTCGCGCGTGATGTCTGATGTCGCTGTCATGGTGGTGAATGCTAGCGATGCGCGCCAAGTGCATCAAGCCGCGGACCATGTCCAAGCGCGGTGGCTCGCAATGACGGTTTCGCAGGCTACCGCTGTCAAAACACCTTCTGCTCGGCCCGCGCCAGCGAGAACCCATGCTGCATGGCGTTGAAGCACGTCAGCCCCGTCTGCTCTGACCGACAGGTGAATCCCGCGCGCTGCCATACCTCGCCATAGGCGAGCACCGGCAGTGACGGGTCCATGACGGTGTCGCCGGCGCAGATGCGCCCCGCAGCGCCCTTCGCGCTCATCTCGAAGGCGTGGCCATAGTCGAGCTCGCAATCGGCGGGGCGGCGCGGGCGCGCGTCCATATTGGTGATGTTGCAGCGGAGCATGCCCTGTCCGTTGTCGGTGTAGAACTGGCAGCCGATGTTCTTCGACGGCGTCTGGAAGCCGATCGGGCGGTCCTGCGCGTGGGCGAAGTTCACTGCTGCGAGCAGGGCGAGCACGGTGAATGAACGTAACAACATGACGGGACTCCCGGCGGTCGGCGGCCCATTGATTCCGCGTTGTTGCGTTGCGCGCAATGCTCTCCTTCCAAGATGTTTGTTGCGGACGCCGCCCAATGACGATGAACTGTTCGGCCCTGCCTTGTCTAACGACAGAGAGAAGCGAGAACCATGTTCCTGATCGGCCAATATGATTCCCCCTTCGTCCGCCGCGTCGCGATTGCGCTGCGGCTCTACGGGCTCAGCTTCGAGCACAGGCCATGGTCGACCTTCGGCGATGCCGACAAGATCGCACCGTACAATCCGCTGCGTCGGGTGCCGACACTAGTGCTGGACGACGGCGAGGCGCTGATCGAGAGCACGATCATTCTGGACTATCTCGACGAGTTCGTCGGGCCTGATAAGGCGATGCTGCCGCGAAGCGGTGCCGAGCGCCGCCGGCATTTGCGGATCTGCGCGCTCGCGACCGGCCTCGGCGATAAGGCGGTCAGCCTGCTCTACGAGCGCGTGCTGCGGAAGGAGCAGCTCGCGCTATGGGTCGAGCGCTGCCAGGCGCAGATCGGCGATGTGCTCGGCGTGCTCGAGGCCGAGCGGGCCAAGGTGACGACGCCGTATTGGCTGGGGATGCGCACCGGCCATGCCGACATTGCGGTTGCCTGCGTCGTCAGGTTCACCCGCGAGGCGCATCCGCAACTGTTCGATGCGGCACGCTATCCGGCGCTGTCGGCGCATGCCGATCGCTGCGAAGCGCTGGTCCCGTTCCAGGAGATCGTGCAGCCGCTGGCGCCGCCGAAGGGGTGAGAGGGCCGTGCCCGAGGGACAATGTCGCGATCACGCGCGCGGTTCCGATCCTGCACTCTTACAGGTGTTTTGCCCGACGGAGCAATCGATTTTTCGGTAAGACCGAAAAATCTGTCGACCCCGGCCCTACTGTGCATGGGGTTGTTTTCGCCTTTTGCCTTCCGAGTGGGCGCTAACCCGCCCCCGCGCGCTTCTTCTGCCAGACCAGATGCACCGCACAGGTGCAGCCGGGCGGATGCGAGGCGAGGTCCGTCGACGTCTCGTCGTTCGCGGGCGTTGCCTTGAACGCCTTGTCGGTGCCTTGCTGCGACGGGATGTAGTTCAGCACCGGCGCGAGCCAGCGCTCGGTCTCCGCCACCGTCATGCCCTTGCGCGCGGCATAGTCCTCGACCTGGTCGCGCTCGATCTTGCCGACGCCGAAATAATAGCTCTCGGGGTTCGCGAAATAGAGCCCGGACACGCTACTGCCCGGCCACATCGCAAAGCTCTCGGTCAGCTTCACGCCGGCGGTGGCTTCGGCATCGAGCAGCTCGAACAGCGTCGCCTTCTCGGTGTGATCGGGCTGCGCGGGATAGCCGGGCGCCGGGCGGATGCCCTGGTACTTCTCGAGGATCAGCTCGTCGTTGGAGAGCGCCTCGTCCGGCGCATAGGCCCAGAACTCGCGGCGCACGCGGGCATGCATGCGTTCGGCGAAAGCTTCGGCGAGGCGGTCGGCCAGCGCCTTGCACAGGATCGAGGAGTAGTCGTCGTTGGCCATCTTGAAACGGTCGGCGACGGCGTCCTCGCCGATGCCCGCCGTGACGACGAAGCCGCCGACATAGTCCGGCACGCCCGTAGGTGCGACGAAGTCTGATAGCGCCGCGTTGAAGCGCCCCTCGCGCTTTTCGAGCTGCTGGCGCAGCGTGTGCAGCGTCGCGATGCTCTTGGTCCTGTTATCGTCGGCATAGAGCACGATGTCGTCGCCTTGCGCATTCGCCGGCCAGAAGCCGACGGTGGCGCGGGCCTGGAACCATTTCTCCCTGACGATGGTGTCGAGCATCTTGCGCGCATCGTCATAGAGCGAGCGCGCGACCTCGCCGACCTTGTCGTCCTTGAGGATCGCGGGGAAGCGGCCGGCGAGCTCCCAGGTCTGGAAGAACGGCGTCCAGTCGATATAGGGCACCAGCTCGGCGAGATCGTAGTCGTCGAAGCTCCTGATACCGAGGAAGGTCGGCTTTACCGGCTTGCTCTTGGCAAAATCGACCGGGACGCGATTGGCGCGCGCGTCGGCCAGCTTCAGCCGCTTCTTGTCGGCCTGCGCGCGCAGATGCGCCTCCGAGATCTTGGCGTATTCGGCGCGCACCTCGGCGGCGTAGGCTTCGCGCTTCTCCGGCGAGAGCAGCGAGGACGCGACACCGACGGCGCGGCTGGCGTCGTTGACGTGCACGACGGGACCGGCGCGATAGCTCGGGTCGATCTTCACGGCGGTATGCACGCGGCTCGTGGTGGCGCCGCCGATCAGCAGCGGCAGCTTCAGGCCTTCGCGCTGCAATTCGCCGGCGAAGAACGCCATCTCGTCGAGCGAGGGCGTGATCAGGCCCGAGAGGCCGACGATGTCGGCCTTCTCGGCCTTCACGGTCTCGACGATCCTGGCCGCCGGCACCATCACGCCGAGATCGATCACCTCGTAATTGTTGCACTGGAGCACGATGCCGACGATGTTCTTGCCGATGTCGTGGACGTCGCCCTTCACGGTCGCGAGCACGATCTTGCCAGCCGACGAGGAGGCGCCGCCGTCAACGCCGTTGGCGAGGTTGCGCGCCTTTTCCTCTTCCATGAACGGCATCAGCCAAGCGACCGCCTGCTTCATCACGCGCGCCGACTTCACCACCTGCGGCAGGAACATCTTGCCGTCGCCGAAGAGATCGCCGACCACGTTCATGCCGGCCATCAGCGGTCCCTCGATCACGTCGAGCGGGCGCGAGGAATTCTTGCGGGCTTCCTCGGTGTCCTGCTCGATGAACTCGGTGATTCCATGCACCAGCGAATGCGACAGCCGCTTCTCCACCGGCCATTCGCGCCAGGCGAGATCGGCTTCCTTGCTTTCCGTCTTCTTGCCGCGGAATTTCTCGGCGAGCGCCAGCAGGCGCTCGGATGCGCCGGGATCGCGGTTGAGGACGACGTCCTCGCACACTTGCCGCAATTCAGGGTCGATGTCGTCATAGACGATCATCTGGCCGGCATTGACGATGCCCATGTCCATGCCGGCCTTGATGGCGTGATACAGGAACACCGAATGCATGGCTTCGCGCACCGGCTCGTTGCCGCGGAACGAGAACGACAGGTTCGACACGCCGCCCGAGATGTGCGCGCCCGGCAGGTTCTGCCGGATCCAGCGCGTCGCCTCGATGAAGTCGACGCCGTAATTGTTGTGCTCCTCGATGCCGGTCGCGATCGCGAAGATATTCGGATCGAAGATGATGTCCTCGGGCGGGAAGCCGACCTTGTTCACCAGGATGTCGTAGGCGCGCTTGCAGATCTCGGTCTTGCGGGCGAACGTGTCGGCCTGGCCGACCTCGTCGAACGCCATCACGACGACAGCGGCGCCATGGCGGCGGGCGATCTTGGCCTCGTGGATGAATTTCTCTTCGCCTTCCTTCATCGAGATCGAATTGACGACCGGCTTGCCCTGCACGCATTTCAGGCCGGCCTCGATCACCGAGAACTTCGACGAGTCCACCATCACGGGGACGCGCGCGATGTCGGGCTCGGCGGCGACGAGGTTGAGGAACGTCACCATCGCGGCTTCCGAATCCAGGAGGCCTTCGTCCATGTTGACGTCGATGATCTGCGCACCGTTCTCGACCTGGTCGCGCGCGACCTGCAGCGCGGCGGTGTAGTCGCCGGCGGTGATCAGCTTGCGGAAGCGCGCCGAGCCGGTGACGTTGGTGCGCTCGCCGACGTTCACGAACGGAATGGCATCCGTCAGCACGAAGGGCTCGAGGCCCGAGAGCCGCAGCTTCGGCGCGATTTCGGGGACGCTGCGCGGCTTGTGCGGAGCGACTGCGGCGGCAATCGCGGCGATATGGTCCGGCGTGGTGCCGCAGCAGCCGCCGACGATGTTGACGAGGCCGTCGCGCGCGAATTCGCCGACGAGGCGCGCCATGTACTCGGGCGTCTCGTCATACTGGCCGAACTCGTTGGGCAGGCCGGCGTTGGGATAGGCGCAGACCAGTGTGTCGGCGACGCGGCCGATATCGGCGATATGCGCGCGCAGGTCTTCGGCGCCGAGCGCGCAGTTGAAGCCGATGGTGACGGGCTTGGCGTGCCGCACGGAATTCCAGAAGGCTTCAGGCATCTGGCCCGACAGCAGGCGGCCGGATTTGTCGGTGATGGTGCCCGACACCATCACCGGCATGTCGATGCCGAGTTCCTCGGTGATCTCGGCAATCGCGTAGAGCGCCGCCTTGGCGTTCAGCGTATCGAAGATGGTCTCGACCAGCAGCAGGTCGACGCCGCCGTCGATCAGGCCGCGGATCTGCTCGCCATAGGACTTGCGCAAATCGTCGAAGGTGACCGCGCGGTAGCCGGGATTGGCGACATCCGGCGAAATCGACGCGGTACGGTTGGTCGGACCGATGGCGCCCGCAACGAAGCGCGGCTTGCCGTCCTCGGCGGCGACACGCCTGGCGGCATTGCCGGCGAGGCGGGCGCCTTCGCGCGCCATTTCGTAGACGATCTCGGTGAGGTCGTAATCGGCCTGCGCGATCGAGGTCGTCGAGAATGTATTGGTCGCGACGATGTCGGCGCCGGCGCGCAAATACGCGGCGTGGATGTCCTCGATCGCCTGCGGCTGGGTCAGGATCAACAAGTCGTTGTTGCCGCGCAGGTCGCGATGGAAATTCTCGAAGCGCTCGCCGCGGAAGGCGGCTTCGTCGAACTGAAGGTTCTGGATCATCGTGCCCATGGCGCCGTCGAGCACGAGAATGCGCTCGCGCGCGGCGTTGATGAGGGCGGTTCGCTTCGGCGAGGTGGGTACGGTCATGATGTCCTAGGCCGCCTTCTGCGCGCTCTTGGCGCGAATGCCGAGCAAATGGCTGATCGCGAACACGAGATCGGCGCGGTTCATGGTGTAGAAATGGAAGGTGTCGACGCCGTGTTTTGCCAGTTTCTGCACCTGGCCGGCTGCGACCGTGGCGGCCACTAGCTTGCGGGTCTCGGCGTCGTCATCGAGGCCTTCGAACTTCGCGGCGAACCAGTCCGGCACCGTGGTGCCGGCGCGGGTGACGAAATTGCGAGCCTGCTTGAAATTGTGCATGGGCATGATGCCCGGCACGATCGGGATGTCGATGCCGCGCGCACGGACGCGGTCGAGATAGCGGAAGTAGAGGTCGTTATCGAAGAAGACCTGGGTGATCGCGCGCGTTGCGCCGGCGTCGACTTTTGCCTTCAGCGTGTCGATATCGGCGTCGAAGTCGCGCGCCTCGGGGTGCTTCTCAGGATAGGCGGATACGGACACTTCGATATCGGCGTGCCGCTTCTTGATTCCGGCGACGAGGTCGGCCGAGCTCTGGTAGCCGTCGGGGTGGCTGGAGTAGGGCGTACCGATGCCGCCGGCGGGATCGCCGCGCAAGGCCACGATGTGGCGGACGCCGACCTCGTGATAGCGGTCGACGATCTCGTCGATCTCGCCGCGCGAGGCCCCGACGCAGGTCAGGTGCGCAGCCGGCAGCAGCGCGGTCTCCTTGAGAATGCGGGCGATGGTCGAGTGGGTACGCTCGCGGGTAGAGCCGCCGGCGCCGTAGGTTACCGAGACGAATTTGGGGTCGAGCGGGGCGAGCCGGTTGATGGTCTCCCAGAGATTCCGCTCCATGTCTTCCGTCTTGGGCGGAAAGAACTCGAACGAGATCGCAGGCCGCTTCAGGTGCCCGTCTTGCCCGTCGGTATGGCCAGGCGTCGTCGTCTCGGTCATGGCACCACTCACTCCAGGGGCGCGCCAAGGTCTGGCGGCCGGCGTCTATCTTTGGAGGGGCTAAGATAGGACAAAGGCAGGTTACTCGACAGCCCATCGGAGATGGGAAGTAGCCCACTTATGGTGAAATTGGCGCTAATAGTGCAGTATGAAGGCTTTGGGTGGGAGGTGTCCGTAAATCAAATTTAATATAATAAATTCAGATATATAGTTGTACTTTGACGGCCAACAAAGTTCCTTTTTCTGGTGTGGGCAGGGTGAATCTAATGTTGCAAAGGGCTCGATCGTCCCAATCCTAGCCCGGCCTTTTACCTGAAGTCTCGGTCCGAACACGCCAGATCTGCGCTGATGACCCATTGCCGCTGCGCGGCCCTCCATTACGTTACCGCGCCATGATCCCGCTCTCAGTCCTCGACCTCTCGGTCGTCACCACAGGCACAAAGCCCGCCGCGGCGCTGCGCAACAGCATCGATCTGGCGCGCCACGTCGACGGGCTCGGCTATGTCCGTTACTGGCTTGCCGAGCATCATAACCTCGCCTCCGTGGCGAGCCCGGCGCCCGACGTGATGATCGGGCAGATCGCAGCGGTGACGAAGCACATCCGCGTCGGCTCCGGCGGCGTCATGCTGCCCAACCACGCCCCGCTGGTGGTGGCCGAGCGCTTCAAGATGCTGGAGGCGCTGTTTCCGGGCCGCATCGACCTGGGTCTTGGCCGTGCGCCCGGCACCGACGGTGCCACGGCTTACGCGCTGCGCAGCCGGCTCGACCGCCGCGAGGGCGACGATTTTCTGGAGCGGCTGCACGAATTGATCCTGTGGGAGACGCGCGAATTTCCCTCGGGGCATCCTTACCACAACGTGGTCGCGATGCCTGATGACACGCCATTACCGCCGATCTGGCTGCTCGGCTCCAGCGACTATTCTTCGGAGCTCGCCGCGCAGGTCGGCATGGGCTTCGCCTTCGCCCATCACTTTGCGTCCCACGATGCGATCGACGCGATGGTACACTATCGCAACCGCTTCCAGCCGTCGGCCTGGCGCGCGACGGCGCACGCGATCCTCGCGGTTGCGGTCATCACGGCGGATACGGACGAGGAGGCTGAAAGGCTCGCGACCTCGTTCGACCTCAACCGCCTGCGCCGCGATCGCGGCCAATATCTGCCGTTGCCGAGCGTCGAGGAAGCGCTGGCTTATCCCTACTCGGATTCCGAGCGGGTCTCGATTGCGCGCAACCGCTCGCGCCTGTTCGTCGGCAATCCGTCCACGGTGCAAAAGAAGCTCCAGCCGCTGCTGGAGGCGAGCAAGCCGGACGAACTGATGGTGATCACGGCCGTGTACGACCACGAGGCGCGCAAGAGGTCGTATTCGCTATTGGCCGAGGCGTTTGAGCTTAAAGCAGCCGCGTAAAAATCCTCGTGCCCCTGCTCGCGCTTCGCGGCTCCGGGAGACGAGATCAATCCTGCTGCGTCTCGTTGAACGTCGCGCGGAACGGGTGGCCCGGATATACGCCGACGATGCGGAATTCACGCGAGAAGAATTTCAGCTCTTCGATCGCAAACGCCAGGCCCTTGTCGTCGGGGTGGCCGTCGACGTCGGCATAGAACTGCGTGGCGAAGAAATTGCCGTCGACCATGTAGCTTTCGAGCTTGGTCATGTTGACGCCGTTGGTGGCAAAGCCGCCGAGCGCCTTGTAGAGCGCGGCGGGCAGGTTGCGCACCCGAAATACAAAAGTGGTGACCAGCGGGCCGGAGCCCTGCGCCGCCCATTTCGGCTCGCGCGCCAGCACCACGAAGCGCGTGGTGTTGTGGGCCTCGTCCTCGATGTCCTCGGCGAGGATGTCGAGGCCGTAAATCTGCGCGGCGAGGCGCGAGGCGATCGCGGCGACGGTCTTGTCCTTGCGCTCCGAGATGTCGCGGGCGCTGCCGGCGGTGTCGGCGTGCACGATCGGCTTGATGCCGAGCTTGCGGATGACGCGGCGGCACTGGCCGAGCGCGTGCACATGGCTCTCGACGGACCTGATGTCGGACAGTTTGGTGCCCTTGATCGCCATCAGCTGATGGCGGACCGGCAGGAACCATTCGCCGATGATGAAGAGGCCGGAGGCCGGCAGCAGATGATGGATGTCGGCGACGCGGCCGGCGACCGAATTCTCGATCGGGATCATGCCGAGATCGGCTTCGCCCGAGGAGATCGCCGACAGCGCGTCCTCGAAGGTGGCGCAGGGCATCGGCTCGGCGTCGGGATAGGCCTCGACGATGGCGATATGGGAATTGGCGCCAGGTTCGCCCTGGAATGCGATCTTCATCTTGCTCATGACGGTGCCTTGTAGCAGCGGCTCAGGATTTGGAAAGGATGCCGCGGGCGGTCTCGAGATCAGCCGGCGTGTCGACCCCGCGGGGGACGGTATCGACGATGGTGAAGTCGATGCGCATCCCGGCCTCCAGGGCCCGGAGCTGCTCGAGCTTCTCCTGCAATTCCAGCGGCGAGGGCGGCAAGGAGACATAGCGCTCCAGTGCGGCGCGACGATAGGCGTAGAGGCCGATATGGTGGTAGCGCGGTCCGTCACCGGTCGGCGCGGTCGCGCGGGTGAAATAAAGTGCGCGCATGCGCCTGCCGCCGAGTGAGGTTCCAATCGCCTTCACGACGCTCGGGGCGAGGTCCTCCTCCTCGGTATGGATCTGCGAGGCCAGCGTGGCGATGTCCACCGCGGGGTCTTCCAGCGGCGGCAGCACTTCGCGGATGTTGTCGACCGTGATGGTCGGGAAATCGCCCTGGAGATTGACCACGATCTCGGTCTTGGCGTCAGGATCAAGCTTCCGCATGGCCTCGTGGATGCGGTCGGAGCCGGACGGATGCTCGGGCCGGGTCATCACGGCCTCGCCGCCATGGGCGGTCACGACGGACGCGATTTCGTCCGTGTCGGTTGCCACCGCAACCCGGCCGATACCGGCAGCGACCGCTCGCCGCATCACGTGCACGATCATCGGCAGGCCCGCGATATCGGCGAGCGGCTTGCCGGGCAGGCGGGTGGCGGCCATGCGGGCCGGGATCAGCACCAGGATGCGGGGATCGATCATTGGTTCAAGCGACTGGGTTCAAGCGACTGGGTTCAAGAGCCTGGAAACGGGGCGTTTTCCGCACCGGGAAATGGGGTGGGGATGGGCTGAAAGCCGCACCGCTTATACGGGTTGCCAGACCCCGGGCAAACCGATATCTGAATGGCAAAACTCGGGGAAACAATAAGGAACGTCTGATTCTCCCGAGGCTCGTCCTGGCGGCCGCCCGGCCGCCTAATCCTTCTTGCGGTGTGGGGCCTGGCCGGAAATGGACTCTTTCGAACTCAATAAGATTCTCGGTGCTGTTCTCGGCACCTGTCTCATTCTGCTGGTGACGAGCTTCACCGCCCAGGCGCTGTTCTCGCCGAAGATGCCGGAAAAACCGGGCTTCGAGATCGCCGTGAAGGAAGAAGCCGGTGACAAGGGCGGCGCCGCCGCGGCCGCAGCCCCGTCCGAGCCGATCGAAAAGCTGCTCCAGACCGCCTCCGTCGAGAAGGGCGCTGCTGCCGCCAAGAAGTGCGGCGCCTGCCACACCTTCGAAAAGGGCGGCCCGAACCGGGTCGGTCCGAACCTCTATGGCATCGTCGACGATCACCGCGGCGAGGGACGTAACGGCTTCAACTTCTCGGCTGCGATGAAGGCCAAGGGCGGCACCTGGACGATCGATGAGCTGAACAAGTTCATCGCCAATCCGAAGGGCGACATCCCCGGCACCGCGATGGGCTTCGCCGGTATCCCGAAGGACAGCGAGCGCGCGGACGTCATCGCCTATCTGAACAGTCTCTCCGACAGCCCGAAGCCGCTGCCGACCGCGGCGAAGTAAGGCTCTCGAAATAAGGCTCTCTAAGGGTCTTGGGTCTCGATCTCTGACATGCGGCCAGGCCTCAAAGCCTGGCCGTTTCCGTATCCGGGCCTCGCGGCGTCGTTATCGGGGCGTTTGGCCGCATCCGAGAGGCCGCTCCGCCTTCCAAGATGAGGAAAAAGCAACATATTCCGTCGAAACCTCGCCTATATTGGGAACTTAAAGGAGTAGCCTCCTTCAAGACAGGGATGTTGATTTGGCCATTACCCGACGCGATCTCCTGCTCACCGGCGCAGCCGTTGCTGCGCTTCCCGCTCTCGGTTCTGCGGCGGGCCTTCCCGTCGTCGGCACGGCCGAGGCGCAATCGGCCGGTGAGCTCCCCTGGCGCCATGCCCTGTCGCTGTTCGGCGACATCAAATACCCCGCCGACTTCAAGCGCTTCGACTACGTCAATCCGGATGCCCCCAAGGGCGGCACAGCGCGCCTGATCTCGCTCGGCACGTTCGACAATTTCAACATCGCGGTCGCCGGCATCAAGGGCTCGCTCGCGCCGGCCGCGGCGTTGATCTACGAAACGTTGATGACGCGCGCCCAGGACGAGGTCGCCACCGAATATGGCGAGCTCGCCGAATCCGCGCAGCATCCCGACGACTTTTCCTTTGTGATCTATCGCCTGCGCAAGGAAGCCCGTTGGCACGACGGCAAGCCGGTGACGCCCGAGGACGTCGTCTTCTCGCTGGAGAGCCTGAAGAAGCTGAGCCCGATGTACGCCTCCTACTATCGCCATGTCGCGAAGGTGGAGAAGAGCGGTGAGCGCGACGTGAAATTCACCTTCGATGCGCCCGGCAATCGCGAATTGCCCACCATCGTTGGCGAACTCACCGTGCTGCCGAAGCATTGGTGGGAGGGCACCGACGCCCAGGGCCGCAAGCGCGACATCGGCGCGACCACGCTCGAGCCGCCGCTCGGCTCCGGCCCGTACAAGATCAAGGAATTCGTGGCCGGACGTTCGATCAAGCTCGAGCGGGTGAAGGACTATTGGGGCGCCAATGTCCCGAGCCAGATCGGCACCAACAATTTCGACGAACTGCGGTTCGAGTTCTTCCGCGACAACCTCGTTGCGCTGGAAGCCTTCAAGGCCGACCAGGCCGACTGGATCGCGGAAAATTCCGCCAAGCAGTGGGCCACGGCCTATGATTTCCCGGCGGTGGCCGAGAAGCGCGTGCTCAAGGAAGAATTCCCGATCAACGATTCCGGCCGGATGCAGGCCTTCGCCTTCAACATCCGCCGCGATCAGTTCAAGGATGCGCGGCTGCGCCGTGCCTTCAACTACGCCTTCGACTTCGAGGAGATGAACAAGCAGCTCTTCTACGGTCAGTACAAGCGCATCGGCAGCTATTTCGAGGGAACGGAGCTCGCGTCGTCAGGCCTGCCGCAGGGGCAGGAGCTGGAGATCCTTCAGGCGGTGAAGGACAAGGTGCCGCCGGAAGTCTTCACCACGGCCTACCAGAATCCGGTCGGCGGCAGTCCGGAAACCGTGCGCGCCAATCTGCGCGAGGCGGCGAAGCTGCTGAAAGAGGCCGGCTTCGAAGTCAAAGACCACAAGCTGGTGGATGGCACCGGCAAGCCGCTCACGGTCGAGATCCTGGTGCAGGATCCGTCGTCGGAGCGCATCGCCCTGTTCTACAAGCCGTCGCTCGAGCGCATCGGCATCAGCGCCTCGATCCGCGTCGTCGACGATGCGCAATACCAGAACCGGCTGCGCAGCTTCGACTTCGACATGATCATCGATCAGTGGGGCGAATCGCTTTCGCCCGGCAACGAGCAGCGCGAGTTCTGGGGCTCGCAGGCCGCCGACATGCCGGGTGCGCGCAACACCATCGGCATCAAGAATCCCGCGGTCGATGCCCTGATCGAGAGGGTGATCTACGCCAAGAACCGCGGCGAACTGGTCGCGGCGACCCATGCGCTCGATCGCGTGCTGCTGTGGAATTTCTACCTCGTCCCGCAATTCACCTACGGCTTCTCGCGCTACGCCCGCTGGGACCGCTTCAGCCATGCCGATCCGCTGCCGAAATACGGCCGGTCCGGCCTGCCGACGCTGTGGTGGTACGACGCTGAGAAGGCGGCGCGGATCGGAAAACGCTCTTGAGGAAGCAATTGCGCATGGCGCAGCTTTCACGCCGGCATGTGCTGGCTTTGGGTGTCGGCGGTGCATTCGGCGCGGCCGTGCTCCGCGGCGCGTCGGCGTCCGAGGGGTCGCCCGAGGTCCACGGCATCTCGGCGTTCGGCGATCTCAAATATCCCGCCGACTTCCGTCGTTTCGACTACGTCAATCCCGATGCGCCGAAGGGCGGCACCTTCTCGCTGATCCCCTCGGTGCGCGGCTACAATCAGTCCTATTTCACCTTCAATTCGCTCAATGCCTTCGTCCTGAAGGGCGAGGGCGCGCAAGGCATGGATCTGACCTTCGTCACGCTGATGGCGCATGCCGGCGACGAGCCCGACGCGATGTACGGCTTCGCCGCGAAGTCGGTGCAGATCTCGCCCGACAAGCTCGCTTATCGCTTCACGATGCGACCCGAGGCGAAGTTTCATGACGGCACGAAGCTGACCGCGCACGACGCCGCGTTCTCGATCAACGTGCTGAAGGACAAGGGGCATCCGCTCATCCAGATCCAGATGCGCGACGTCAAGGGCGCCGAGGCGCTCGACGATGCCACGGTGGTCGTGAATTTCGCCGAGAAGCGCGCGCGCGACGTGCCGCTCTACGTGGCGGGCCTGCCGATCTTCTCCAAGGCCTATTACGCGAGCCGTGTCTTCGACGAGACCACCACGGACGCGCCGCTGGGTTCGGGCCCGTACAAGGTCGGAAAGTTCGAGATCAACCGCTTCATCGAGTTCGAGCGCGTCAGGGATTGGTGGGGCGCGGACCTGCCGGTCTGCCGCGGCAGCAACAATTTCGACGTGATCCGCTACGAATTCTACCGCGACCGCGACGTCGCCTTCGAAGGCTTCACCGGCAAGAACTATCTCTATCGCGAGGAGTTCACCTCACGCATCTGGGCGACGCGTTACGACTTCCCGGCCATCAAGGACGGCCGCGTCAAGCGCGAGGAGGTGCCGGATCAGACACCGTCGGGCGGCCAGGGCTGGTTCCTCAACACGCGGCGGGACAAGTTCAAGAATTTGAAGGTGCGCGAAGCGCTGAACTACGCGTTCGATTTCGAATGGACCAACAAGACCATCATGTACGGCGCCTATGCGCGCACGCGCTCGCCGTTCCAGAATTCCGATCTCGTCGCCGAGGGGATGCCATCGCCTGAGGAGCTGAAGCTGCTGGAGCCGTTCCGCGGCCAGGTGCCTGACGAAGTCTTCGGCGAGCCGTTCGTGCCGCCGGTGTCCGACGGCTCGGGTCAGGATCGCGCGCTGCTTCGCAAGGCGCAGCAATTGCTCCAGGAGGCGCAGCTTCCGGTGAAGGACGGCAAGCGCCTGTTGCCGAACGGCGAGGTCTTCGGCATCGAGTTCCTGACCGACGAGGCCTCGTTCCAGCCGCACCATGCCTCGTTCCTCAAGAACCTGAACATGCTGGGCGTCGACGCGAATTTGCGCCTCGTCGATGCGGTTCAGTATCGCGCCCGGGTCGAATCCTTCGATTTCGACGTGGCCATCAACCGCCTGTCGATGTCGGCAACGCCCGGCGACAGCCTGCGCACCTACTTCACCTCGCAGGCCGCGGCGACGAAGGGGTCCTACAATCTTGCCGGCGCCTCCAGCCCCGCGCTCGATGCGCTGGTCGAGAAGGCGATGGCGGCCGCGACGCGCAATGACCTCACCGTCGCCTGCCGTGCGATCGACCGTGTCTTCCGTGCCGGCCGCTACTGGGTGCCGCAATGGTACAATACCAGCCACCGGCTGGCGTATTGGGACGAGTTCAGCCATCCCGCGAACCTGCCGCGATATGCGCTCTCCGACTATGCGAGCGGCGTCGGCGAGCGGACCTTGTGGTGGTACGACCGCGCCAAGGCCGTCAAGATCGAGCAGGCGAAATAATCATGAGCGCCTATATCGCCCGCCGCATCCTCCTGATGATCCCGACGCTGCTCGGGATTCTCTTCGTCTCCTTCGTCGTCGTGCAGTTCGCGCCGGGCGGTCCGGTCGAGCGCGTGATCGCGCAGCTGTCCGGCGCCGATACCGGCGGCAATTCCCGCATCTCGGGCGGGGGCGATTTTGCGCAACGTGCGCCCGGGCAGCTGGGCGCCGGCGGCGATGCCATCAACTCGAAATATCGCGGCGCCCAGGGGCTCGACCCCGATTTCATCAAGAAGCTCGAGGTGCAGTTCGGCTTCGACAAGCCGGCGCCGGAGCGCTTCGCGCTGATGGTGTGGAATTTCGCGCGCTTCGATTTCGGCAAGAGCTATTTTCGCGACGTCAGCGTGATCCAGCTGATCAAGGAAAAGCTGCCGGTCTCGATCTCGCTCGGCATCTGGCTGACGCTGATCACCTATCTGATCTCGATCCCGCTCGGCATCCGCAAGGCGGTCAAGGACGGCACGCGCTTCGACACCTGGACCTCTGCGGTGATCATCGTCGGCTTCGCGATCCCGGGCTTCCTGTTCGCGATCCTGCTGATCATCCTGTTCGCCGGGGGCTCCTTCTTCAACCTGTTCCCGTTGCGCGGCCTGACCTCGGACGGCTGGTCGCAGTTTCCCTGGTACTGGAAGATCATCGACTATTTCTGGCATCTGACCTTGCCGCTGGTCTCGATGGGGCTGAGCGCTTTCGCCACCATGACGCTGCTGACCAAGAACTCGTTCCTGGACGAGATCCGCAAGCAGTATGTCATGACCGCGCGCGCCAAGGGCTGCAGCGAGGGGCAGGTGCTCTACGGCCACATCTTCCGCAACGCGATGCTGATCGTGATCGCGGGATTCCCGGGCGCCTTCATCCACGCCTTCTTCTCCGGCTCGCTCCTGATCGAAACCATCTTCTCGCTGGACGGGCTCGGGCTGCTCAGTTTCGAGAGCGTCCTCAATCGCGACTATCCCGTGGTGTTCGGCACGCTCTACATCTTTTCGCTCGTCGGTCTCGTGGTCAATCTGATCTCCGATCTGACCTATATGTGGATCGATCCGCGGATCGACTTCGAAGCGCGGGAGGTCTGATGACGCTGACCGCCCCAACTCCGATCGAGACCACGACAACGTCGCCGCTCGGCGAAGCCGTGCCGGCCACGCGCAAGCCGTTCGCGCCGTCGCCGCTCAACAGGCGCCGCTGGGAAAACTTCAGGGCGAACCGGCGCGGCTACTGGTCGTTCTGGATCTTCATGGTCCTGTTCGTGGTGTCGCTGTTCGCCGAGCTGATCGCGAACGATCGGCCGTTCCTGATCAAATATGACGGCCACCTCTACTGGCCGGCCTTCGTCACCTATTCCGAGACGACCTTCGGCGGCGACTTCGAGACCGCGGCCGACTATCGCGATCCCTATCTGCAGAAGCTGATCAAGGACAAGGGCGGCAGCATCGTCTGGCCGCTGATCCGCTACTCCTACGACACCCACAATCTCGACCTGCCGACGCCGGCGCCGTCGCCGCCGACCTGGATGCTGACGGAAGCGCAGTGCAAGCCGGTCGTCGAGAAGAAGGGCCTGAAGAGCTGCCGGGATCTCGAATACAACTGGCTCGGCACCGACGACCAGGGCCGCGACGTCGTGGCGCGGCTGATCTACGGCTTCCGCATCTCGGTGCTGTTCGGCCTTTGCCTGACCATCGTCTCCTCGATCGTCGGCGTCGCCGCCGGCGGCATCCAGGGCTACTTCGGCGGCTGGATCGACCTGACCTTCCAGCGCTTCATCGAGATATGGACCGCGATCCCCTCGCTCTATCTGCTGCTGATCCTGTCGTCGGTGCTGGTGCCCGGCTTCTTCGTGCTGCTCGGGATCTTGCTGCTGTTCTCATGGGTGTCGCTGGTCGGTCTGGTGCGCGCGGAGTTCCTGCGCGGGCGCAATTTCGAATACATCCAGGCGGCGCGAGCGCTCGGCGTGTCGAACGCGGTCATCATGTTCCGGCACCTGCTGCCGAACGCGATGGTCGCGACCATGACGTTCCTGCCGTTCATCGTGTCGTCCTCCGTGATGACGCTGACGGCGCTGGACTTCCTCGGCTTCGGCCTGCCACCGGGATCGCCGTCGCTCGGCGAGCTCCTGTCTCAGGGCAAATCCAACGTGCAGGCGCCGTGGCTAGGCTTTACCGGCTTCTTCTCGGTCGCGATCATGCTGTCGCTGCTGATCTTCATCGGCGAGGCCGTGCGCGACGCCTTCGACCCGCGCAAGACGTTCAAGTGAGGGCGTGATGGACGCGATCAACCAGCCATTGCTGGCCGTGCGCAACCTCTCGGTGGCCTTCCATCAGGGCGGCAACACCACGCTGGCGGTCGACAAGGTCTCGTTCCAGATCAGGCGCGGCGAATGCGTGGCGCTGGTCGGCGAATCCGGCTCGGGCAAGTCGGTCAGCGCGCTCTCGATCCTGAAGCTGCTGCCTTATCCGAGCGCGTCGCATCCCTCGGGCAGCATCCGCTTCAAGGGTCAGGAACTGATCGACCGGTCCGAGCGCGAGATGCGGGAGATCCGCGGCAGCGACATCTCGATCATCTTCCAGGAGCCGATGACCTCGCTCAATCCGCTGCACACGATCGAGGCGCAGATCGGCGAGATCATCCAGCTGCACAATCCGACCAGCAATGCGAAGGCACGCGAGCGGACGCTGGAATTGCTGACGCAGGTCGGCATTCCCGAGCCGGAGACGCGGCTGAAGAGCTATCCGCACCAGCTCTCCGGCGGCCAGCGTCAGCGGGTGATGATCGCGATGGCGCTCGCCAACGAGCCGGATCTGCTGATCGCGGACGAGCCGACCACGGCACTCGACGTCACCGTGCAGGCGCAGATTCTGGCGCTGCTCGCCGAGATCCGCGCCCGGCTCGGCATGAGCCTGCTCTTCATCACCCACGATCTCGGCATCGTGCGCCGCATCGCCGACACCGTTTGTGTGATGAAGGGTGGCGAGATCGTCGAGCAGGGGCCGGTCGAGCAGGTCTTCAACACCCCGAAACATCCCTATACGCGCGATCTGCTCGCGGCCGAGCCGAAGCCGGATCCGGCGCCGCCGCAGCCGAACGCGCCGGTGGTGATGGCGGCCGATGACCTGAAGGTGTGGTTTCCGATCAAGCGCGGCCTGATGCGCAAGACGGTCGGTCACATCAAGGCGGTCGACGGCGTCAGCGTTGCCGTGCGCAAGGGCGAGACGCTCGGTGTGGTCGGCGAATCCGGCTCGGGCAAGACCACGCTCGGGCTGGCGCTGCTGCGACTGATCTCGTCGAACGGCCGCATCGTGTTTCTCGGCAAGGACATCCAGGGCCTGCGCTTCAAGGAAATGCGACCCTTCCGGCGCGACATGCAGATCGTGTTCCAGGATCCGTTCGGCTCGCTCAGCCCGCGCATGTCGGTAGCCGACATCATCGCCGAGGGCCTCTCGGTGCATCAGCCGAAGCTGTCGCGCGAGGAGCGCGAGGCGCGTGTCGTCAAGGCGCTCGAGGATGTCGGGCTGAAGCCGGATACCCGCTACCGCTATCCGCACGAATTCTCGGGCGGCCAGCGCCAGCGCATCTCGATCGCGCGCGCCGTCGTGCTGGAGCCCGATTTCGTCGTGCTGGACGAGCCGACCAGCGCGCTCGACATGCTGTTCCAGGCGCAGATGGTGGAGCTGTTGCGCGAGCTCCAGCGCAAGCGTGATCTCACCTACATGTTCATCTCGCACGATCTGCGCGTCGTCGCCTCGCTCGCCAGCCATCTCATCGTGATGCGCGGCGGCAAGGTCGTCGAGGAAGGCCAGGCCGCCGAGCTCTTCAAGAACCCGAAGACGGATTACACCCGCGCGCTGTTCGCTGCGGCGTTCCGGCTGGAGACGGCGGGCAACGGCGCGGTGGCGACGTAGCTTTTCCGGTCATTCGGGGTCGGCGACTTGTCCGACGAAGCGCGAGGACTTTCGGCCGTCCCGAAACGATCTCTACCCGATCACCCTGTCCGCCAACAAGAGCACTCGTTCCGGAACGGCCAAATGCAGCGCTTTGGCCGTTTGGAGATTGATCACGAGCTCGAATTTCGTCGGCTGTTCAACCGGCAAGTCCGCTGGATTTGCGCCTTTCAAGATCCGATCCACGTAGTCAGCCGCCAGCACGAATAAAGCCTTGATCTCCGGCCCATAGGCCATCAACCCTCCGCGGTCCGGGTAGCTGGTGATCTGATAGACCGTGGGCATCCCGTATTTGAGCGCGATCGACGGCAATGCCGGGCGGATCGGGTCTGCAAGCACGTAGACGACTTCGCAATCCGCCGCTTGCATGCTGGCGAATGTCTTGTCGAGATCCTCCGGGTTGGGCGCAACGAATCGTTGGGCCGAAACGCCGATGGAATCCGCCGCCCTGGCCGCCGTTTCAAACGCCGCCACGTGTGTCGGATTGTTTGAAGCGAGCACACCGATTTTCCGCACTTTGGGGAAGAGAAGGCGAATGACGTCCAGCATCTTCGCCGTGAGATCAGCGAACATGTTCGCTATTCCCGTGATATTGCCGCCCGGCTTGGCGAAGCTCTTGACGAAGCCGGAGCCGACGGGATCGGTGGACGGCGACATGATGATCGGAATCGTCGAGGTCGCTCGCTGCGCCGCCGCAATTGCAGGCGTCGCTTCAGCAATGATGACGTCTGGCTCGAGCGCAACGACTTCCGCCACGAGATTCGGCAGCAGTGAGTAGCTGCCATTCGCCTCGCGGAATTCTATGATCAGGTCCTTTCCCTCCTGATATCCCTTGGCTTTGAAAGCTTCTCTGAACCATCCGAGAACCCGATCGCCTTTCCCCGAGGTGACCAGTCCGACGCGCCATGGCCGCGATGGATCGGCATTTGTCGCGGCGGCAATAGCAGCCGAAAAGGACATCGTAAGAAAGGTGCGACGTGTTGAAGATCGGGGCACGGCTCCCTCCTGCCAGCGACACTTCCATATCAGCATGGCTCACTTCCGCTCTGGACGATGAGGCCTTCTGCTGCGGTGCATGAGCCGGGTTGTGGTTCTCTTGCGACGTGGCGGACCGGTCTGAAGATGACCGTCCGGAGGACCGGAAGCGAGGGGCACGCTTTCATACTTTAGTTGTCGCTTGCGGCTCCACGAGACGCCGCTGCTCTTCCACGAACCGATGTTATCGGAGGAAAGCCTGGAGCTGCTCAAGGGGCTGCGACCGTAACAGTCTCTTCCAGTATTCTGGGCTGACCATCCTGCTGCACGATGATTGCGCTGTAGTATCCGTGGAAAGGCTGGTCGCCGAGCTTCGCCTGCCAGGTCCCGGCGTTGAAGAGGAAGGCTCCTTCCGAACGCGAAACGAGAATCTTGGCTGAATGGTCATGCAGACCAAGCTTCAACGCTTCCTGGAAGCTACCTCGAATGGCGTCGCGTCCCTCGAAAATTCCAGAGGGTGTTACCCGCACGGCATTATCGGTGAAAGCGGCTGCCATGGCATCGACATCGCCGTGGTTATAGGCTTCAGAGAAGCGCTTCTGCATCTCGGCGGTGGGGGGAGCCTCGGGCTTGTCTTGAGCAGAGGCGGTCGCGGGAGCCGCTATCAGTAGGCAAGCGACAGGAAGGATGATCCTGAATGTCATGACGCTCCTCCTGAGCAGTTGCTCTTGCCGGGTGGAGATCAAACTATCGGCAAGTTTCGATCGGCCGCAACCACTTGAGATCGACCGGGGGAAGCTCGCTCGGGCTGAGAGCGGCGGTGCCGGGCTCGGGGCCTGTGGTCCGGGACCAAATTCCTTGATCCAGATCAAATTCAGCGTTTTCCGAGCCTCCCTACTATTGCCGATCATTGGGCAACGAGAGTTCAGCGGGACAATTTGAAGCCACGGTCCGCCGACCGGCCGGGCGACCGTTGTGCACTGTCATCTTCCAAACTGCTGCCGAGCGTGGATTCGGGGTGTCCGGTGCACCGATTTATCGCGAAAGCCAACGTGGATCATTTTATCGGCCTTCTGAACGACAGCGATCTGACGGCTGATAAACGAACGAATATCACGAAGTTGCTGATCGCTGAGCTGGATAAGCTCACGCATGATCTGGAGCACCTGGAGTTTGCCGAGACAAGGGCAGCAGAATGCCGTGACCGGTTGCATCGCATCAGGGACCAACGCAACGGTCACGCCTTCGGCACCACGGAGCGCGAACAGGCGGAGCGGTTGCTCGTGAGCTGTGAGAATTTGCAGACGGTGCTTGAGGATTTTTGTCATCGATTGCGCGAAAAGGTTCTCTCGCGGAGCATCTAGCAATCGTTTGGCCCAGCGCGTGCGCTCTGCCAAGGCGCGCGCAGCGGATATTTGTCGCGTCGCAGCGGAGCGGCAAGATCCGGCCCAGTTAACCCGCCCATGTCCGGGGGCGCATCTCAGGTGGTTGACGATCGACGAAGCTCTCGGGCTATGCTGGGCCGCAGTTCGGCTAGGTCAATGAAGACATCGGCCTGCCGGCGAAGCTCATCGGCAATCATCGGCGGCTGGCTGGCGATCGTGGACACCACAGTGACGTGGATCCCGCATCGCTGCACTGCCTCGACCAGCGGACGGAAAGTCCCGTTACCGGAAAATAGCACCATTTGGTCGAGACGCTCGGCAAGCTCCATCGCATGCACGGCAAGTTCGATGTCCATGCTGCCTTTGATTTTACGACGTTCGTTGGCGTCGATGAATTGCCTGGCCGGCTTGGTGACGACCGTGTAGCCATTGTAGTCCAACCAGTCGATCAGCGGGCGCATTGACGAGAACTGATCCTGATCATCGATGATGGTGGTGTAATAATACGCACGTAGGAGCGCCCCGCGGCTCCGAAATTCCTCCAGAAGTCGCTTGTAATCGACATCGAAGCCGAGCGCTTTTGCAGTCGCGAAGAGATTTTCGCCGTCGATAAACAGAGCCATGCTGCTTGCTGTTGTTGATGACATGAGGCGATGCTCTGACCTTGCGGATCGATTGCCGATGCGCATTGCGAAAATCTTAGTGTGAGGCGGGAGCCGCAATTCGCGGCCAATCTGAAAGTTCGGCACCATCCACGACGCATCAGGTCGCGCGCAGTTCGCCACCGCAAGCAATAGCAACACGCTAATGTGTTTTCCGCTTGCGAGTCCAGCCCGCACGGAATTGAGTGCGGCGGGCATTTGGTAATAGGAAAAACTTAGATTTTAGTCCTTCAAGTTTCAAACATCAAAGTGCGTGACGTTACGTCGCACCAAGAGGCCCGGGGAGAAGTCGCTGGCCGTTCGACGATCTGATCACGCAGCGCGCATGCGAGCTTCTGCCTATGGCGGCCCGAAGTGCCTGTCGCTGTCGCGCGGGACAACCAGAACCCCCAATACGCATACAGCGTATAAGAGGCCCTACCCCGGCTGAATGCGTCAAACTCAGTTACCGATTATTCCCGATAACAAAGTCTGGTACTATAAAAACAATCAGGTGCCGGACTGCCGCCAGCTAAATCACGAGCACGTTTGCGCCTTGTCTTTGGTGGCTCCGAGGAAGTGGATCGTATTCTGATATTTTTTTCAGGAGGGATACATGCCTGCAGTCGTCGTCCAGTATGTTTCAAAGCCAAGGCCCGGCAGCAGTCTCGAGACCATCATGCAAATATCCAAGGAAGCAGCAGCTCTTTGGAGAAAGCATGGAGCTGAAGTGAGCTACTGGTCCGTGGTGGGCGGTGAGATTGGAAATCTCGTTTTTGTCGTTCGGTTCGAGAGCTTCGAGACCTATGGGCGTTGCATGTCCGCAATCGCAGCCGATCCGGCAACCATGGAATGGCAAGCCAAACGGCTGAAGGCAGGTCAAGCGGAATGGGTGCGCGCCAATACGGCGTTCGAAATCGAGATCTAGCGTAACCTGGTCAGCGGCTTGGCGCGCTCTTTTCGAGTGCGCCTTTGACTGTTTCGAGATCGCAGACGTTTTGCGCGACAGGCTGTCCCTTCCATTCAAGTTCGAGGGGGGAATGATGCGCGATATCGCGTTTCGGGTGATGAGTGGGCTTGCCCTATTGGTTGCAACGCCGGTTCTTGCTGGCCCAAAAGAAGACGCCTACGCGATCGTCGAGAAATGGTCGTCTGACTTCAACGCTCTCGATGCGGAGCAGACGGCTTCGAATTACGCACCGGATGCAATCGTCATCGGAACGTTCGGGAAACAACTGACGACAGGTGCCTCGGCGATCACCGGCTATTTCAAGGCTGTTGCTGCGAGCAAGGCGCAAGTGAAGCTTCAGGACTGGTCGGCAATCGAACTGTCACCCGATGCGGTCGCGATTGCCGGCTTTTACGAGTTTTCGGTGCCCAAGGATGGGCAGACGACGTCGATCCCCGCCCGATACACCTTCGCGCTGTTCAAACGTGAGGGGGTTTGGAAAATCGGGCATCACCACTCGTCACCTCGGCCGCACTGACGTGCGATGCCTTGTCGGCGAGGCGAGCTAGAGCCGCTTGATCGCGACGATCTCGCTGCCGGTGACCTTGATCCGCGCGATCGCCGGCGCGATCGGCTCGATCACCGTTGCCATGTGATGCGCGTTGGCGTGAACCATGGTGTTGCCGTCGCGGACGATGGCGACATGGCCCTTCCAGAAGATCAGGTCGCCGCGCAGCAAGCTGCTGCGCTCGTGCGGCTCCAGCGCGCGGCCGAGGCCGGCCTGCTGCATGTCGCTGTCGCGCGGGCAGCCAATGCCCGCCGCGGTCAGCGAGACCTGGACGAGGCCGGAGCAATCGATGCCGAGGCTGCTCTTGCCGCCCCAGAGATAGGGCGTGCCGACGAAGCGCTCGGCGACCGCGACGAAATCAGGCTCGCGATGGTCGAGCGGCGAAAGATGGACGTTCGGCACGAACGTGCCCTCGCGCGTGATGGCGAAAGGGCCGTCCTCGCGCGCGATCGTCAGCTTCGATCCCAGCACCAGTGTGTTATCGGGCGGCAGCTTGATCGAAGGCCCGGGGAAGACGAGCGTGCGAAGCGCGCTGACCTTGTGCGTCGGTGCCGCCGCCGGCTTCATCAGTGCGGCCTCGGGCAGCCAGCCGACATAGCCGTCGCCGCCGAGTTGGCCCCAGGCCCAGCCTTCGCCGTTGCGGTCGTAGATCGTCACGCGCTCGCCGCGCAGCGCTTCCGTCATCAGCATCGTGTTCGAGGACGGCTGCTCGCGAACCGGCGCAATCGGCGCGATCACCTCGAATTCCTCGCCGGTGACGAAGCGATCGGCCTGCACCTTGCCTTCGAGATATTTGGCGGCGAGGTCGCCGCGTGCCGGTGTCAGCCTGATATCATGCATAGCGCTCGCTCAGCACCTTGTAGATGGCGCGGGCGGCCTGGCATTCGCCGCCCTCGGGCCGCGCCGGCTTCGCCGCTGGCGTCCAGCCATAGATGTCGACATGCAGCCAGCTCCTGGCCTGCTCGACGAAGCGTTGCAGGAACAGCGCGCAAGTGATCGAGCCGGCAAAGCCGCCGGACGGTGCGTTGGTGATGGTGGCCGTCTTGGAGTCCAGCCAGGCATCGTAAGGCGGCCACAGCGGCATGCGCCACAACGGATCGTTCTCCTTCACGGCGCAACGCGCGACGTCGGCGGCCAGCGTCTCATCATTGGTGTAAAAGGGCGGTAAATCCGGCCCCAGCGCGACGCGCGCAGCGCCGGTCAGCGTGCCCAGATCGATCAGCAGCTCGGGTTTCTCCTCGTCGGCCAGCGCCAGCGCGTCGGCGAGCACCAGCCGCCCCTCCGCATCGGTATTTCCGATCTCGACCGTGATGCCCTTGCGCGAGGTGAAGATGTCGAGCGGGCGGAAGGCATTGCCGGCAACCGCGTTCTCAACGGCCGGAATCAGCACGCGCAGCCGCACCTTCAGCTTCGCATCCATCACCATGCGCGCCAGCGCCAGCACGTTGGCGGCGCCGCCCATGTCCTTCTTCATGATCAGCATGCCGCTCGACGGCTTCAGGTCGAGCCCGCCGGTGTCGAAGCAGACGCCCTTGCCGACCAGCGTCACCTTGGGATGATCAGGGTCGCCCCAGCCGATGTCGATCAGCCGCGGCGCGCGGCTGGAGGCCATGCCCACCGCATGGATCAGCGGGAAGTTCGTCTCCAGCTCCTCGCCGATGGTGCAGACGTAGCTCGCGCCGAACTCGGTTGCGAGCGCTTGCGCGGCGGCGGCCAGTTCCTCCGGTCCCATGTCGTTGGACGGAGTGTTGATGAGATCGCGTGCCAGCATCGCGGCATCGGCCATCCGGTCGATCTCGGCGGCGTCGACGCCTTCAGGCGGCACCAGGCGGACGTCGGGCTTGTCAGCCTTGCGGTAGCGGGCGAAGCGGTAGCATCCCAATGCAAAGGCGAGCGCCGCCAGCCGTGTGTCGTGCGGTGCATTGGCAAAGCGATAGGTCCCCGGCGGCAGCAAGCCGGGCAGGGCGCCCGGCCGGAATGGATCACGCGATCTGGCGCCCTCATCCTCGAGGCCGAACAGCACCTGCGCGATCGTACCGTCGGCGGCGGGCAGCGCGAGATAGCCGCCCGGCTTGGCGGTGAAGGCGCTCGCTGTGGCGAACTGGCGTTGTGCCGGCGGAAGTGTCTCGCGTACGCCCTCCCAGCTCGATTTGGTGACGAAGGTGATCGGGGTGGCTGTCGAGGACGTCTCGAAGACGGAAGGCATTGGCGGGTCCGCAAGGTCATTCGGTTGGAGGAGACTTTGCAGAGTTTGGCCGTTGCTGCAATCGGCTTTGCGGTCACCGCCGGCTGAGCAGCTACTCGCAGGCCAGGAGCCATGCTAGGTTCCGGCAGCGGTTGCCGGGCGGGTTGTCACGTGCGCAGAGAACGCCGGCGACCGGAGACGAAGCGTGCTGGGAGGAAACGCAAATGGAATTTGTGTGGAGCATATTCACATTCCTCGGCCAGGCCGTCGAGGCGGTCCTTGGCTATGTCGAGCATCATCACTGGGTTTTTGCGTTTCTCGCCGGCGGCTACGTCTTCTATCTCCATGACCGTTCGATCCATGCGCGGTTCGACGCGCTCGACAAGCGTATCGACGAAATCCGCAAACGTCTCGCCGTCGAATATTGATTGATCTCCGCGAAAACCGTCCGCGGGACGGCGCTCGTGCGTCATTTGAGAACTCCCGTTCGCGGCTGCGCAGCCGCGGGACTTTACTAGCGCTTCGGTTGTGGCATTATTGACCAATATTTCTAGGTTGTTCCGCGCGTCCCTGCACCAGTCGAGCGCAAGGGCGCCGCTGAATCCCTGACGATGGCGATCCGGGTTGTCACCTGCCTGAACTCTTCGTCGAAGGCATTTCTCTCAATCGTTTGGGCGACGCAGCATTCGCAATGAGCGGCGCAAAATGGATAGATCGTTTGTCATTGCGCAGATCTCCGACCTGCATCTGGACGGGTCCGGCCGGCTGCTTGCGACGATCGAGACCCTCACCGCGGCCTTGCGCGAGCGGATGGCGGCCTTCGCTGACGTGGCCGACCGCATCCTGCTGATCACGGGAGATCTCGTGAACGAGCCGACGCCGCGTGCGCTCGACGAGGCGCTCGCGGTCATCGCCTCCCTCCGGCAGACCGGCCTGTTCACCGACATCCAGGCGGTCGCCGGCAATCACGACGTCAAGCGTCCGGGCCAGCGCAACGGCCGGTACGATGTCTATGACTATCTGCATCTGCCGCGGACTTCGAAGAGCGTCTATTACCGCCAGGCCGGTCTCGATCTGGTGCTGCTCGATTCCAACGGCGCAAGCCTGACGACGCTCGCCGACGGTACCTTCGATGAGCGGGCCTACCATGCGATGGTCGCGCGGTCCGCCCGGCTGAGCGTCGAGCTCGCGGGGACCACCGGTTCGACCGGACGCGCCGATTATTTCGAGCCCATGGACAATCTGGTGCGCGTGCTGGCGCTGCATCATCATCCGCTGCCGCAGGCGACCGGCGAGGGCAAACGCTTTCTCGGCGTCCCGGACGAGCCACTGATGTATCTCGCCGCACCCGCGACCTTTCTCGAAGCGGCCACTTCGCTCAACGTCACCATGGTCCTGCACGGACATCGCCATGTCGAGGGGCTCACCCGCTACTCGATTCCCGATCCACGTGCGTCCCGCAGCAGCGGCGAGGAGTTCTGGCGCACGATCTATGTGCTGTCCTGCCCATCCTCCACCGGGCAGGGCGGCGACGATGCCGGATTCAACATCATCCATTTCGGCCCGGCATCCGAGGCCCGCCGGCTAGAGCATCGATTCACGATCGCCCGCTATTCGCGGCCGCGCAACGATGGTGGCTTCAGGCCGCTCGATTCGAATCTGCCTGGCGGGAGCATCAGCCTTCCAGTCGGGCGGGATCTGTCCCGCGATCCCGCCATCCAGTCGGCGATCGAGATCGCCTCATGCACGTCGCTGAAGCGGGACCAGGTCTTGCAGCTCGTCCGCCGGTTGCTGTCGCGGCCGGCGTTCTACGATGACAGCGAACAGAGCTGGACGGACGGTCTCTATACCTATCTCGTCACGTCCCACACCTTCGCCGATCTCGAGGGCAGGTTCGCAAGGTCGGCGTCGATGGCCGATGTCGCGGTGCTGGCGGAGGTGAGGGCGCTGCTGCGCCAGCTGATCGGGCAATCGGCCGACATGCTCGGCATCGACAGCGCCACGCTCGACGAGCTCCGCGCCGACCGCCTGGTCAATCGTGACGACCTGTCGCGCCGGTGGCCGATGCTGCCGCGCGCGGCCGTGGACGTCACGGGGAGGGGGCACCAGCGGTTACAGCGGCTGCGGGACCTGGACGATCAGGTGAAGCGGCTCGGCCTCGACCTTGGGCTGGGTGGGCCGATGTCGTCGCAAGGCCGCGGTGAGCTGCGTTAACCGGCCATTAGGGTTAACAGTCTATTGCTGACGCGTTCGGCTCGATCAATTGGCCCGAGAGTCAAAGCGTCATGCGTCAACGGTTCCGTCCTGCCCGGCTTCTTGCCTCCGCCTCGCTGATCGCATTGGTGGCCGCCAGCCTCGGCGGCTGCACGGCAATGTCAAAGCTCTCCGACGTCACCGGCTCGATCGGGACGAAGGCGGAAGCCGCGCCGGTCGACCCGGTACGCGCGGTCGAGGCCTATGGCGCGCGCTATCGCGCCAATCCCAAGGATCCCGACGCGGCACTGGCCTATGGCCAGGCCCTGCGCGCCAACGGCCAGAACGCCCAGGCGGCGGCCGTGCTCGAACAGGCGACCATCGCCAACGTCGGCAACAAGCCGCTGCTTGCCCAATACGGGCGCGCGCTCGCCGACAACGGCAATTTCCAGCAGGCTTTCGACGTGCTGTCGAAGGCGCACTCGCCCGACAATCCGGACTGGCGCCTGCTCTCGGTGCAGGGCACCTGCCTCGACCAGATGGGCCGTCACGACGAGGCGCGCGCCTATTACGCGAGCGCGCTGAAGATCGCGCCGGGCGATCCCGGCGTGCTGTCCAATCTCGGCCTGTCCTACATGCTGTCGCGCGATCTGCCCAAGGCGGAAGAGACGCTGCGGCAGGCCTACGCTTCGCCGCGTGCGAGCTCGCGCGTGCGGCAGAATCTCGGCCTGGTGGTCGGCCTCCAGGGCCGCTTCGCGGAAGCCGAGTCCATCGTGAAGGCGGACCTGCCGCCGGACGAGGCCGCGGCCAATGTCGCCTATCTCAAGGACATGCTGAACCGCAACGATGGCGCGCGCGGCGCGCCGAAGCGGACGCCTGTCGCCTCGCTCAGCCGATCCGGCTGATTCCGCTGCCTTTGGCGGGACGAGGCGAATTTCGCCTGACAGTTCGAAGGTTTGCCGCGATCCAGGTGGCACCGAGCCGGCGCCGGCCGGCTACTGTGCATGGGGTTGTTTTCGCGTTTTTGTTCCGCGTCAGTGCAACTCGGAGATCTTGATGCCGGTCGGTCCGAGAATGACGACGAACAGCACCGGCAGGAAGAACAGGATCATCGGCACCGTCAGCTTCGGCGGCAGTGCGGCGGCCTTCTTCTCGGCTTCGTTCATGCGCATGTCGCGGTTTTCCTGCGCCATCACGCGCAGGGACTGGCCGAGCGGGGTGCCGTAGCGTTCGGCCTGCTGGAGCGCCAGACAGACCGATTTGACGCCCTCGAGCCCGGTGCGCTTCGCCAGGTTTTCATACGCCACCTTGCGGTCCTGCAAGTAGGACAGCTCGGCGGTGGTCAGCGTGAACTCCTCCGACAGCGCGATCGACTGGCCGACGATCTCGGTCGCGACCTTGCGGAACGCCATTTCCACCGACATGCCGGATTCGATACAGATCAGCAGCAGGTCGAGCGCGTCGGGGAAGGCGCGCTTGATCGAGAGCTGGCGCTTGGAGATCGCATTCTTCAGGAACAGCATCGGCGCCTGCAGGCCGAGATAGGCCGCACCGACGCAGATGCCGATCTTGATCGGCATCGGGCGGTCCATATGGGCGATCAGGAACACGTAGACGACCGAGCCGACGAACAGCACGAGCGGCGCCACCATGCGGGCGAACAGGAAGGTGACGTAGGGTGCCTGGCCGCGGTAGCCGGCCATGATCAGCTTGTCGCGCGCAGCCTCCTGCGCCAGCCATTTGGTGAGGTTGAAGTCCTCGACGACCTTGGAGACGAGTTGCTTGGGCGTCTGGCGCAGCGACACCTTCTCGCTCTTGTTGAGGCGGTCGCGCTCGCGCTGCCGGATCCGCTCGCGCTCGCTCGCCACCGCCTTCATCCGCTTGGCGAGGCCCTCGCCGGCGAACAGCGGCATGACCAGCGTGTAGACGGTGGCACTGGCGGCGATGGCCGCCAGCAGCATGGTCATGAAGTGGGCGTCATGCAGTTTCGTAACGAGGAACTCGACCATATGGCACCGTCAGAAATCGAAGTTGATCATCTTCTTCATCACCATGATGCCGATCGACATCCAGGCGACGCAGCCGACCAGCATGAGCTGTCCGGTGGGATGGGTCCACAGCAGGGAGATGTAGCCGGGCGTCGTGAGATAGACGAGGAACATCACGATCGGCGGCAGCGAGCCGATGATGCCGGCCGAGGCCTTGGCTTCCATCGACATCGCCTGGATCTTTTCCTTCATCTTCTTGCGGTCGCGCAGCACCTTGGAGAGGTTGCCCAGCGCTTCGGAGAGGTTGCCGCCCGATTTCTGCTGGATCGACACCACGATGCCGAAGAAATTGGCTTCCGGCAGCGGCATCCGCTCGTAAAGACGCGAGCAGGCCTCGCCGAGCGGCATGCCGATCGCCTGCGTCTCGATGATGGCCAGGAACTCGCTGCGCAGCGGCTCCGGTGCGTCGGCCGCGACGACCTTGATGGATTCGAACAGCGGCAGGCCGGCCTTGATGCCGCGGACGATGACGTCGACGGCGTCGGGCAGTGCCTTCAGGAATTGGTTCTCGCGGCGCTTCTTCAGGAAGCCCAGCGCCCAGCGCGGCAGGCCGAAGCCGCCGGCGAAGGCGAGACCGGCCGCGCCGAGCAGGCCGCCGCCGCCGAACAACGCGCCAAAGAAGAACACGCCCGCCACGACGCCGGACACGATCCAGAATTTCTGCGTGGTCCAGTCGAGCCCGGCCTGCGACAGGCGGATGTTGAGCGGGACGCTCTTCTCCTGCGTGCGTCTGGCCTCGAGGTCCTTGAGCGAGCTCTCGACCTGCTCGCGGCGCGACCGCTGGGTTTTCTCGGCCTGGCGGGCGGTCGGCGCTTCGGCGCGCGCGATCGAGGCGCGGCGGCTCTCGGCCTTCCGTTCGCCGGACAGCATCGGATAGAGGAAGACCCAGGCCAAGCCGCCGACGGCAGCGGTGGCGAGGAAGGCGAGGGCAAGGACCTGAATGTTCATGATTGCGCCGACCTGCTCACGTCTTCGGTCCCGTTTCCGCGGCGTCGAGGGCCGCGGCAAGTCGTTTCTCTTCGCCGTAATAGCGGGCGCGTTCCCAGAATTTCGGGCGGCCGATGCCGGTCGAGCGGTGCTTGCCGATGATCTTGCCGTTGGCGTCCTCGCCGACGAGGTCGTAGAGGAAGATGTCCTGGGTGATGATGGTGTCGCCTTCCATGCCCATCACCTCGGTGATGTGGGTGATGCGGCGCGAACCGTCGCGCAGGCGCGCGGCCTGCACGATGACGTCGATCGAGGCGCAGATCATTTCGCGAATGGTGCGCGAGGGCAGGGAGAAGCCGCCCATCGTGATCATGGATTCGCAGCGCGACAGCGCTTCGCGGGGATTGTTGGCGTGCAGCGTTCCCATCGAGCCGTCGTGGCCGGTGTTCATGGCCTGGAGGAGGTCGAAGGCCTCCGGGCCGCGGACTTCGCCGACGATGATGCGTTCCGGGCGCATACGCAGGCAGTTGCGCACCAGTTCGCGCATGGTGACCTGGCCTTCACCCTCGATGTTCGGCGGGCGGGTTTCGAGTCGCACCACGTGGGGCTGCTGGAGCTGAAGCTCGGCGGCGTCCTCGCAGGTGATGACGCGCTCGTCGTGCTCGATATAGTTGGTCAGACAGTTGAGCAGGGTGGTCTTGCCCGAACCGGTACCGCCGGAGATCAGTACGTTGCAGCGAACGCGACCGATGATCTGGAGGATCTCGGCGCCCTCAGGCGAGATCGCGCCGAACTTGACCAGCTGATCCAGCGTCAGCTTGTCCTTCTTGAACTTACGAATGGTGAGCGCCGGGCCGTCGATCGCCAGCGGCGGCACGATGGCGTTGACGCGGGAGCCGTCGGCGAGGCGCGCGTCGCAGATCGGCGAGGATTCGTCGACGCGCCGGCCGACCTGGCTGACGATGCGCTGGCAGATGTTGAGCAGCTGCTGATTGTCGCGGAAGCGGATACCGGTACGCTGGATCTTGCCGCTGACTTCGATGAAGACCGTGCCGGCGCCGTTCACCATGATGTCGGCGATGTCGTCGCGGGCCAGAAGCGGCTCGAGCGGGCCATAGCCGAGCACGTCGTTGCAGATGTCGTCGAGCAGCTCTTCCTGCTCGGCGATCGACATCACGATGTTCTTGATCGCGATGATCTCGTTGACGATGTCGCGGATTTCCTCGCGCGCGGACTCGGAATCGAGCTTGGCGAGCTGGGCGAGGTCGATGGCCTCGATCAGCGCGCCGAAGATGGTTGCCTTGACCTCGTAATAATTGTCCGAGCGGCGGGTTTCCATGGCCGGGGGCGGCCGGGAGGGGGCAAGCGGCGGGGAGGCGACGGTCGGCGGGGGCGGCGCGCGCGACACCGTCGGCGCCGGAGCCGGGGCAGGCTCTGGCGACACGGCGCCGGGCTTGGGAGCCCGAAGGTCGGTGTCTGTTCCGCTACGCTTACCGAACACTTAACAACTCCATGCGGCGGCCTATTTTCCCCGCAACTTCTCAATCAGCGGTGAAAGCAAGGACGACTTTTGTTTCTTCGTCTCGCTGCGCCCGGTCAGGCGCTGGGCGATCTGGAGGAACATCTCGATCGACTTGTGGTTGGCGGAGATCTCCGCGATCATCTGGCCGTTGTTGGCGGCCGCGCCGAAGATCTGCGGCTCGAACGGGATCGAGACGACCGGCTGGCTCTCGATCGCCTTGGCGAATTCGGTGGCGGCGATCTCCGGCCGCTTGGGAACGCCGACCTGGTTCAGGCAGTACAGCGGGGGACGGTCGTTGGGGCGCGAGGCCTTCAGGAGATCAAACAGGTTCTTGGTATTGCGCAGATTGGCCAGATCCGGGGCTGCAACGATCAGGATGTCGTCCGCGCCGATCAAGGCGCGCTTGGTCCAGCCCGACCATTGATGCGGAATGTCGAGCACGATGCACGGCATGGTCGAGCGCAGCGTGTCGAACACGGCGTCGAAGGCGTCGGTGCCGAAATCATAGACCCGGTCGAGCGTCGCCGGCGCCGCCAGCAGGCTGAGATGGTCCGTGCATTTTGACAGCAGGCGATCGATGAAGGCGGTGTCGACCCGGTCGGGCGAGAATACCGCGTCCGCGATACCTTGCGGCGGGTCCTGGTTGTAGTCGAGCCCGGCGGTGCCGAAGGCGAGGTCGAGATCGGCGACCACGGCGTCCATCGCGAGGTCCCGCGCGATCGCCCAGGCGACGTTGTGGGAGATGGTGGAAGCGCCGACGCCGCCCTTGGCGCCGACCACCGCGATGATGCGGCCGACTGCCTTGGCTTCCGGCGCCGAGAACAGATTGCAGATCGAGCGCACGACGTCGATCGGGCCGACCGGCGCGAGCACGTAGTCGCTGACGCCACGGCGCACCAGCTCGCGATAGAGCATGACGTCGTTGATGCGGCCGATCACGACCACGCGAGTGCCGGCGTCGCAAACGGTGGCAAGCTGGTCGAGCCCGGTCAGCAGATCGCTGCGAGCGTCGCTCTCGAGCACGATCACGTTCGGCGTGGGCGCCGAACGATAGGCTTCGATCGCAGCCGCCATGCCGCCCATCTGGATCTTGAGATGAGCCTTGCCGAGGCGGCGGTCCTCGCCGGCCGATTGCACAGCTGCGGCTGTCTCCACGGTTTCGCAGAAGGCCTGGACCGAGACACGCGGCGCGGGCGCAATATGCTCCTCGGCCGGCGGCGGGGCCTCCGGCTGCTCTTCCTGGGTCTGACGCGCGTAGCTGATCATTTGCCGGTGTCGCTGAGTTTGGCCTTTTCGGCCTCGGGATAGGTGGTCGTCGTCGGCGTCCCCTTGCGATATTTCTCGAAGGCGGTGATGCGCCGCGCCGTGTAGGCGGGAGTTTCAGGCCTGGGCTGCTCGAGGTCCGACGGATTGTCGACCATGGCCGCCATGTTGCGCTGATAAGAGCAGCCGAAGTTGTAATATTCCTTGTTCTCGAACCAGCTCTTGTTCTTGATCGATGGGCCGAGGTCCTCGGGCCACAGGCCGCAGGGGCCCGCAACCGCGGCGATCTTCGAATATGTCAGCCGGATCGGCGGCAGGAAGCGCTTGTCTTCCGGCTGGTAGGGGCGCGAGATGATGCCGCGCGGGGGCACGCCCGCCGCCGCCAGCATCGCCTGAATCTCGCGCAAGGATTCCGCAACCGGACGCGCATTGGGCGTTCCCGCGGGCACGTCGATATGGATGGCGCCGGTGCCTTCATGCATCCAGGTCGAGGCAAGGCCCATCACGTCGGCGCGCTGGGCTGCGGTCAGGCCGCCGCGGGCGTGGCCGACGAACACGACGATCGAGCGGTTCTGTTCCTCGATCGCGATCGGATGACGCTGCTTGTAGTCGTCGGGAATGGAAGCCGTGGCCACCTCGTCGTGCTGGCAGCCGCCGAGCGCGAGCGCGATACCGACGAGCGCGCCACCGAGGGCGGCGGCGCGGTAGCGGGTCTGGGGTCGTGTTGTAATCATGACTATGTCCCCGTTCCGCGTCAGTCGGTGATGAAGCCGTAGGTGCCGCGGTAGTTCCTTGCCGGTTCGGCCCGGCCCGGCACGCCATAGATGCGGTTGACGTTGCCGATCAGCTGGGCCTGCGGGTCCGCAGGCGCCGCAAAGCCGTCATCCGGCCGCGACAGGTCCTTCGGCGCCGCTGCGCGCACGATGTAAGGCGTCACGATCACGACCAGCTCGGTCGTGTTGTTGACGAAGTCGCGGCTGCGGAACAGCGTGCCGAGAATCGGGAGCTGCATCAGGCCCGGCAATCCACTGATCGCCTGTTTGGTCTGCTCCTGGATCAGGCCGGCCATCGCCATCGCGCCGCCGGAGGGAATTTCCAGCGAGGTCTCGGCGCGGCGGGTCTTGATCGAGGGCACGGTCAGCGAGTTGACCGAGCTCGAGGTCACCGCCTGCGACAGCGTGATCGCGTTGTCGTTGGAGAGCTCCGACACCTCGGTCATCACCCGCAGGCTGATCTTGCCTTCGGTCAGCACGACCGGCGTGAAATTCAGCGAGATACCGAACTTCTTGAAGCTGATCTGCGTGGTACAGACGTGAGTTGTGGGATCGCAGGCATAGCCCGCCGGCACCGGGAATTCGCCGCCGGCGATGAATGTCGCGGATTCGCCGGAGATCGCGGTCAGGTTCGGCTCGGCCAGCGTGCGCACCACGCCCGCGGTCTCCATCGCGCGCAGGGTCGCCTGCACCGACGGCGTCGCGCCGAACTTGGTGGTCAGATTGTTGCCGTCGACGAGGTTGCGGCCGTAGGCGGTGAAGGGGTTCGAGTTGGTGAAGCTCACCACCGAGGTGCCGTAATTGAGGTTCGCAGAAAGGTCGATACCGAGCTGCTTGACGATGTTGCGCGCGACTTCCGCAACCGTCACCTTCAGCATGACCTGATCGCGGCCGCGGACCACGATCGAGTTCACGACCTTGTCGGCGCCGCCGGCAAGGCGCACCGCGAGATCGTTGGCCTGCTGCGCTTCGACCGGGCTGGCCGCGGTGCCGCTCAGCACGACGCCGTCGCCGATACCGTCGATCTGGATGTCGGAATTGGGCAGGATCTGCTTGAGCGCCGCGCGCACGCCGTTGAGGTCGCGCTTGACCGCGATGTCATAGGCGGCGATCTGCTGGCCGGCGGAATCGAAGAACACGATGTTGGTCTGGCCGACCGAGGCGCCGATGATGTAGGCGCGCTGGGACGAGCGGACCACGGCATTGGCGATCTTGGGATCGGCGACGAGCACGTCCTTGATGTCGCGCGGCAGGTCGATCACGATCGACTTGCCGATGCCGAGCGAGAGGAAGCGGGCGTTCATCTGGCCGTCGGTCGCAACCGGTGCGGTGGGACGGTAATCCGCGGCGATCACGGGCGTCAGCGCGGGATTGAGCGTCAGCGCGAGAGCGGCCGAGAACGACAGGGCTCGGACCATCGAGGTCCGCAGCGTCGTAAGATCTGCCCTGCACTTCATGTCGACTGTCCTCATGGTGCCTTCGACGCCTGGCTTTGAACGCCGTAACGAATGATCGAAACGCCTTCGCGCTTCTGCGCGGAGTCGTCGAGCGTGATCTCGCTCATCTTGACGTCGGCAATGCTGCGCAGCGCCAGCGACAGCGTTCCGGCCTGGCGGCCCGAAGAAAGCGCCTGGGTCTGTGCGGGATTGAGCTCAAGAGTCACGGTCTTGCCGATCACCGAGTTCTGGCCGTCCTTCTCCTTCGGAGCCTGGTCGATGGCCAGCACGCGGACATTCGCCAGGAGGATCTCGGACTTGATGATGTCGGGGGCGCCGGAGCTTTGATCCGGGTTCTTGAGGCGCCGCGTGAGAATCACGTCGACGCGGTCGTTCGGCAGGATGAAGCCGCCGGCGCCGGTCTCCGGCGAGATTTCGGTGGAGATGGCCCGCATGCCGGTCGGCAGGATCGCAGCCATGAAGCCGGAACCATCGGCCTTGACCAGCTTCTGGTCGCGGATCGGTTCACCCTGGATGAAGGGAGCGCGCGCAATCGAGCCGGTGACCTGGGTGGCGCCATCGGGGCGCTCGCTGCGGCGGATGAAAGTGGAGCTGGCGGTCGCGGTCGGCCAGGTCTGCCACTGCACGTCTTCCGGCTTCACGGTCTGGCCGAGGCCGATGTCGTTCTTGGCGACCAGAACGTCGGTGGTGGGGAGCTGCGCGACCGGAGCCGTTGGCGGCGGCGCAGAGTCCGAACTGCTCGCCAGGTACGCGGCGATACCGCCGGCGCAGATGGCGACCGTCAGGACGACTATGCGTGCCCTATTCATACGCTTCACTTTCCACAGAACGCCGCGACGCTGCCGCCGCCGTAATCGGCAGTTGACCAGCTATTCGTCAAAGCATGGTTAATGAGGCGTATCTAAATCGCCTTAACGCCGGGTTTATCCGAGGCGTTTCAGCCCAGTGCGAGGTGAGCGAGGTCGATCGCCTTCACCCATTCGGTCTCGGGGTAGACCAGCAATGCGCCTAGCGCGAGCGCGATGCCGTAGGGAATGCCGGTTTGCTTGTCGTGCAGCCGTGCGAGCCAGGCCTGGCCGGCAAGCCCGTAAGGCAACGGCCATTGCCGGAACTGGAGCAACAGCAGCGTCAATGCTCCGCCGAACAGCGAGGCGTAGAGCAGGAAGTCCATCAATTGGGAGAAGCCGAACCAGAGCGCAACGGATGCCGCGACCTTGGCGTCGCCGCCGCCCATCCAGCCCATCGCAAAGCAGGTGAAGGCCACGACGAGCAGCAGCGCGCCGGCGCCGACATGGCTCAGCACGTCGTAAGGTGCCATGCCACCGGCAAAGGCGAGCACGAAGAAGCCTGCGACCAGCGCCAGCGAGACGCGGTTCGAGATCGTCATGGTGAAGAGATCGCTGGCGGCTGCGAACGCCATCAGGGCCGGGAAGAGCAGAAGGCGCGCGAGGTCGAGGATCATGGCTGCGTCTTGAGGCCTTCAGTCTGTTGCCGGATCGGGCGTCGGCGCATGCTATTGGGCAGTGTTAAACAAACCGACAACGGCCGCAGCGGCCTCATGGCCGGTAGCCGGACGCCGGCGATCTCACCACATAGTGGCGATGCGCATCGCGAGCGTGACCATGGCGAGCAGCAGCGCAAGGCAGACCCAATAGGCCGACGCGTCGGTGCGCGCCGTGTCCGCCTCGTTCGCCGCAACCGCGGCATCGGTCCTGTGCTTACGCAACACCACTGGAACTCGCCTACGCCAGAAAAACAAAGGCCCCGGAGGTCCGGGGCTTTTGCCGTCGTTCGTTGGTCGGCTTACTTCAGCGAGGAGCTGATCGAGCCGAACTTGGTGTTCAGCGTGGTGCCGAGGTTGTTGACGACGGTGATGATGGCCAGCGCGATGCCGGCGGCGATCAGACCGTATTCGATGGCGGTGGCGCCGGATTCATCCTTGGCGAAACGCGCAATCAGGTTCTTCATGAACTAACTCCATCTGGTTGAGGTCGCCGTTCGGCGCTGTCTTGACGCACCGACCATGTGAGCCGAGCTCTTTCGGCGGGGTTAATTCGATCGGTCAAACACGCCTCTTGCGCGATGCTTTTGGCCACAGTGAATTTCGCCTTAAGGGGGCTGTCGCAATTCGGTCCAGTTCCGAACTTCGCGTCAACTTCACCCTCCCTTAAATTTCACGGAGTAGGCGTAAGACGGATCAGCAGCCTGGAAGAGAAGCGATTGATGTCGAGCCTGCCCATGCAAGTCGCCCTGATGCTGGGTGAGACGATCGAGAAGGTGATCCCCGTCACTTTCATGCTCGCGGCCGTGTTCACGGTGCTCGAGCACTTCTGGGCCTGCAATCCCGGTCCATCGTGGTGGCGCAAGCGGGAGATCGTGACCGATGTCTGCTACTGGTTCTTCGTTCCGGTGTTCGCTCGCACCATGCGGATTGGACTGTTGATCGTCACCGCCGGCTTCGTCTTCAACATCCACGATGCCGACGAACTGATCGCCTTCTACGACAACGGCCACGGCCCGCTGTCGCAACTGCCGCTCTGGTTGCAGGGCGTGCTGTTCCTGGTCCTGGCCGACTTCATGCTGTACTGGCTGCACAGGCTGTTTCACGGCGGCGAGTTCTGGAAATACCATGCGATCCATCACTCCTCGGAGGAGATCAGCTGGATCTCGGCGGCCCGCTTCCATCCGGTGAACCTGATGCTCGGCACGATCGGTGTCGACGTGGTGCTGCTGATGGCCGGCATTTCGCCGAACGTGATGATCTGGGTCGGTCCGTTCACGACCTTCCATTCGGCCTTCGTGCACGCCAACTTGAACTGGACCTTCGGGCCGTTCCGTTATGTGCTGGCGACGCCGGTGTTCCACCGCTGGCACCACACCCCGCTTGAAGAGGGCGGTGACACCAATTTCGCCGGCACCTTCCCGATCTGGGACGTGCTGTTCGGGACCTTCCGTATGCCGAAGGGCGAACTGCCGCAGGACTATGGCAAGGACGAAGCGACCATGCCGAAGGAATTCCCCGGTCAGCTTGCCTATCCGTTCCGGCACTAGGCGCTCTCGGCGCTGACAAAGCGGCAGTCCGTTAGAACAATAGTCGGCGAATTTGCGGAACGTTCACGAATTACAGGCAGGTTAACCGGGTCGGGCGCCGGCTCCGCTTTCTGATCGATCATGCCGGTTTGTGACGTCCCGGGGTAAGAGTATGTGTAAAGAGTTCCTGCGCCGTCGTGCGCGCATCTGTCTTCTGGCCACGGCTGCCGTGCTGGCTTCGCCGGCCATCGGCCTTGCCGAGCCCACCGTCGATACCATCGCCGTGAATGTCGACCAGGCCAAGCTGGTTCGGCTGCCCGGCAAGGTGGCGACGATCGTGGTCGGCAATCCCTTGATCGCCGACGTCACGCTTCAGCCAGGCGGAATGATCGTCGTAACAGGCAAAGGCTACGGCGCCACCAACTTCATCGCGCTCGATCGCGGCGGCGAGATCCTGGTCGACCGGCAGATCCAGGTCGAAGGCCCGAGCGACCAGCTTGTCACCGTCTATCGCGGGATCGAGCGGGAGTCCTACAGTTGCATGCCGCTCTGCCAGCGTCGCGTCACGCTCGGCGACAGCGATCAATACTTCAACAACACGATGAGCCAGGCCGGTTCGCTGAACAGCAACGCCAGCGGCACCGCGGCCGCGCCGGCTGCGAAGACGAACTAGCAAAACAAAGGCGTCTGGACCGGCGACCGGCGGGACCTCCGGTCTCGCGCCGTCACTGCTGCCTGGGTCCCACCTTGCGATGGCGGCGGCGTGGTTAACCCGCTCTTAACGACGCGGCCCGGCCGGTGCGGATTGCCTGAAACACTTAAACAATCAGTTTCCGGTACTGGTCAGGGCAATGATCGCCGCCGCTGGGGAATTTGACGCGATGCCATCGCCTGCACCTTCGAGGTTCACGCTCCGGACTGCAATGCGCAGATTTCGCAGCAATCGCCGCGGATCAGCGGCGGTCGAATTCGCGCTGATCGCACCGATCTTCTTCGCACTGCTGTTTGCCATCATCGAGACGGCGCTGGTGTTCTTCTCGGGCCAGGTGCTCGAGACCATCACGCAGAATTCCGCGCGCGTGGTGCTGACCGGCCAGGCGCAGTCGGGTTCAGTGAGCGCCTGCGCGGTGGGCGGCGTCGCCACGGCCTGCACGCAAGCGACGTTCAAGAGCTACGTCTGCAGCCAGATCCCTGCGCTGTTCGATTGCAACAGCCTGTACGTCGACGTCACCAGCTTCTCGTCCTTCTCGGCCGTGACGCTGCCTACCCATCTCGATGCGGCCTGCAACTTCGACACCAACATGAACTACAGCGCGGGCAATGCCGGCGACATCGTGGTGGTCCGGCTGTTCTATCAGTGGCCACTGTTCGTCACCGGGCTCGGCTACAACATCGGCTGCGGCAGCACCAGCAAGCGGCTGCTGGTGGCCACGGCCGCATTCAAGAACGAGCCTTATTGAGACCAACGGACCGGGTAGAGCGATGCGGATGATTGCGAAATTCTGGCGGGCGGCCCGTTTCTCCGCGTATGAGTTCCTGGCCGATGGCAGGGGTCTTGCGGCCACCGAATTCGCGGTGATCGTGCCGCTGATGCTGGTGATGTTCTTCGGCACGGTCGAATTCTCGTCGGCCGTGGCAATCGATCGCAAGGTGACGCTGATGGCCCGCACGCTGTCGGACCTGACCTCGCAGTCGACGTCGGTCGCCGATGCCGACATGACCAATTTCTTCGCGGCCTCGACCGCGATCATGACGCCGTATTCCGCGACGCCGGTGCTGGCGACGATCACCGAGCTCTACGTGGATTCGACACAGACGGCGCATGTTCAGTGGAGCAAGGGGTCGGCGCCGCGGACCCAGAAGTCGACGGTCTCGATTCCCACGACGCTCGCGATCGCCGGCACCTATCTGATCTTCAGCGAAGTCAGCTACAACTACACGCCCTCGGTCGGCTACGTGCTCAAGAACTCGATCACGCTCAGCGACGTCGCCTATACCCGCCCGCGCCAATCGTCCTGCGTGTATTACAGCCCGGCCACGGCCTGCACGACCTATTGAGCGCATCCGCTCGCCCGACATGAAAAAGGCCGTGCATTCGCACGGCCTTTTCCTTTGTTCAGTGCGCTCGCGCTGACCCGTCCGTGCGCCCTAAGGCGCGCGGGGGGAATCAGCCTGCGTCGCGGAGATTGTCGGCAGCCGACTTGCCGGAGCGGCGATCAGCGACGATCTCGTAGGAGATCTTCTGGCCTTCGCGCAGCGAGCCGAGACCGGCGCGCTCGACGGCGCTGATGTGAACGAACACGTCCTTGCCGCCATCGTCGGGCTGGATGAAGCCAAAGCCCTTGGTTGCGTTAAACCACTTCACGGTTCCCATGCTCACGGGGGTAGTTCCTTCTCAGATACACAATGTCAGAGCCCGCTTGCGCAGGCCGGTTAGATCGAATTTCTGGAAGGGTCGTCAGCGTGTCTGAACCGGCTGTACCGGTGGATGCTAATGTCGTCCGGCCGAAAATCGATGGCTGGATTTTATTGGAAACAAGGCGGCAAAACAATCCGGACGTGCACGATTTTTTGATCCGCCGTGATGTCCCCCGGCGGATCAGCATATTGGTCGGCATTTTAATGCCGCGCTCACGCGCGGGAGCCCATTAACGGCGACGGAACTGGCCGCCGCGCTGTCCAGGACGGGGAGGTCCACCCACTCCGCTCGGACGTTCGTCCTTGTGGCGGAAAATCAGCCGGCCCTTTTCGAGGTCGTAGGGCGACATCTCCACCGTCACGCGGTCTCCCGCCAGCGTTTTGATGCGGTTCTTCTTCATCTTGCCGGCGGTGTAGGCGACGATCTCGTGCCCGGCGTCGAGCTGCACACGGTAGCGCGCGTCGGGGAGGATTTCGGTGACCAGTCCTTCGAACTGGATCAGCTCTTCCTTAGCCATGAATTTCTCCAGGTCGTGGACGGCTAGTGCGAATGGGGTTTGCGGTTCGGGTGGCCGTTCGGCCGACTCTCACGGCGCAAAAAGGCCACGCCTTGTATCCCATCAGGCGCCCCCGCGCTATGCGCGGAACGCTGTTCCGGGCGGTCGTTTGACGATGAGTGCATCTTACCACCGGAGCGGCGGCGGCGAGAGCCCTTCGAGCCATTGCCGGACCGTGCGTCCACATGCCTGCCGTCGGCGTGCCGTGCCTCGCCGTGGCGGCCCTCACCGGGCCGTCCGTCGCCCGGCTTGCCGGAGCTGTGGTGGCGACCGTCGCCATGCCGTTCCTCGCTGCGCCGTGCGTCGCCGTGGCGTGCGCCTTGCGGACGCTGGCCCGGGCGGCCGCCCGGCCGCCCCTGTCGCTGCTGCGGCGCCGGCGCGCCCGGGTCGCGGCGGCCCGCATCGGTACGCAGATCCTCGCGCGGCAGCGCCACGCGGATCAGCCGCTCGATGTCGCGCAGATAGCTGAGCTCCTCGCCGCCGGCGACCAGCGAGATCGCGGTGCCGTCGGCACCTGCACGCGCGGTGCGGCCGATGCGGTGCACATAGGTCTCGGGGACGTTGGGAAGGTCGAAATTGATGACGTGGGTAATGCCGTCGACGTCGATGCCGCGGGCGGCGATGTCGGTGGCGACGAGGGTGCGGATCTCACCGGAGCGGAACTGCGCCAGCGTCCGCTCGCGATGGTTCTGCGACTTGTTGCCGTGGATGGCGCTCGCGGGGATACCGGCTCGCTCGAGCGTCTTCACCACCTTGTCGGCGCCGTGCTTGGTGCGGGTAAACACCAGGGCTCGGTTGATCGGTTCGTCCTTCAGGAGCTTGGTCAGGAAGGCAGGCTTGGACGCGAAGTCGACCTGGATGATGCGCTGGTTGATGCGCTCGGCGGTCGAGGAGACCGGGGTCACCGCGACGCGGGCAGGATCGCGCAGCATGGCGTCGGCGAGCTCGGCAATGTCCTTCGGCATGGTGGCCGAGAAGAACAGCGTCTGCCGCTTGATCGGCAGCTTGGCGACGATTTTGCGGATGTCGTTGATGAAGCCCATGTCGAGCATGCGGTCTGCCTCGTCGAGCACGAGGAACTCGACGCTGCCGAGCTTCAGCCCGTTGCTCTGCACGAGGTCGAGCAGGCGGCCGGGGGTCGCGACCAGCACGTCAACGCCCTGCATGAGGGCACGGACCTGGCGGCCCATCGGCACGCCGCCGATAGCCAGCGTCGAGGACAGGCGGATATGGCGGCCATAGGCGTTGAAGCTGTCGAGGATCTGGCCGGACAGTTCGCGGGTCGGCGACAGCACCAGGACGCGGGCGGTCTTCGGCTGCGGCTTGATGCGGTTTTCGAGCAGGCGGTGCAGGATCGGCAGCGCGAAGGACGCCGTCTTGCCGGTGCCGGTCTGGGCGATGCCGACGACGTCGCGGCCGGTCAGGGCCGTGGGAATCGTCTGGGCCTGGATGGGGGTCGGGGTGACGTAATTCTCTTCGGCGAGAGCACGTGCGATCGGTTCGGCGAGGCCGAAGTCCTGAAACGAAGTCAAAAGATGGGTTCTTTCCATGTCAAATGCGATCGGCCCGACGCAATCAGCGGGGCGCGCGCAAAAGGGTGTCGAGAAGACACCTGCGTGTTTGGGGTGTCGGATGGCTTGGAGGATATGGGGCAAGCCAGAGGCCCGTAAGGGCTTAAGAACACGCGGCTCGCTACGATCGCTCGATTCGCAAGCGATCTCCCCCCTCATATGGAACATTGACGGGGCGCATTCAAGGCGGATCGTCGGCTGACGTCGATTGCAGTGCAAAAATAGTTATGCCGGAATTTTAGCCAGCGACACTGATTTGCTCAAAAAATGAACTGACTGCCGCGTAAGCATACATTTTATTCGCTCAAGTTTTGAGCAGTCGGATCGCGGCTAAAGTTTGATTGCGGCGAAATTATTGAGACTGACCAATCACTTGGCAGGTGCCCAGGCCATGGCATGGTTCTTGCGATTCCGTTAATCGCAGGCGGCCGTGGGGCCGTTTCGCAGCGTTTTTCACGTCTGCGTCAGGGAGATGATACATCCATGCCTACCAAATCCATTCACGATATAGCGGCGTCATTTAGCCGCCGCGGCGTGCTCGCCGCGACCGCTGGACTGATGCTCGGTCTGGCGTCCATTTCCGGCGCGAAGGCCGCGGACGACACCATCAAGGTTGGCGTCCTGCACTCCCTCTCCGGCACCATGGCCATCAGCGAAACCACGCTGAAGGACACCATCCTTTTCCTGATCGACGAGCAGAACAAGAAGGGCGGCTTGCTCGGCAAGAAGCTCGAGGCCGTCGTTGTCGACCCCGCTTCGAACTGGCCGCTGTTTGCCGAAAAGGCGCGCGAGCTGATTACCAAGGACAAGGTCTCGGTCGTGTTCGGCTGCTGGACCTCGGTGTCGCGCAAGTCGGTGCTCCCGGTGTTCAAGGAGCTCAACAACATCCTGTTCTACCCCGTGCAGTACGAGGGTGAAGAGTCCGAGCGCAACGTGTTCTACACCGGTGCTGCTCCGAACCAGCAGGCGATCCCCGCCGTCGACTACCTGATGAAGGAAGAAAAGGTGAAGCGCTGGGTGCTCGCGGGCACCGACTACGTCTATCCGCGCACCACCAACAAGATCCTGGAAGCCTATCTGAAGTCGAAGGGTGTCGCCCAGGAAGACATCATGATCAACTATACGCCGTTCGGTCACTCCGACTGGCAGACGATCGTGGCCGACATCAAGAAGTTCGGCTCGGCCGGCAAGAAGACGGCGGTGGTCTCGACCATCAACGGCGACGCCAACGTCCCCTTCTACAAGGAGCTCGGCAACCAGGGCATCAAGGCGAAGGACATCCCGGTGGTCGCGTTCTCGGTGGGTGAAGAGGAACTCGCCGGCATCGACACCAAGCCGCTGGTCGGCCATCTCGCCGCCTGGAACTACTTCGAGTCGATCAAGACCCCGGCGAACGAGAAGTTCATCAAGGACTGGCAGGCCTACACCAAGAACCCGAAGCGTACGACCAACGACCCGATGGAAGCCCACGTGATCGGCTTCAACATGTGGGTGAAGGCGGTCGAGAAGGTGAAGTCGACCGATCCGGACAAGGTGATCGACGCGCTTCCCGGCATCGAGACGCCGAACCTGACCGGCGGCATCGCCAAGATGCTTCCGAACCACCACATCACCAAGCCGGTGTTCATCGGCGAGATCAAGGGCAACGGCCAGTTCGACGTGGTCTGGAAGACCCCGAGCCTCGTCCCCGGCGACGCATGGTCGAAGGAGCTCGACGGCTCCAAGGACCTGATCGGCGACTGGGTCGGCAAGAAGTGCGGCAACTTCAACACCAAGACCAACAAGTGCCTCGGCTCCGGCTCCTGATCCGGATCTGACATTCGACTGCACGACGGGAGAAGGCGGCTATTCCGCCGCCTTCTCCCCACTTCTGCCGGGGTGATCCAGTGCCAACCAAACTATCTGCTCGTCTCTCGACCCTTGTCCTTTCGCTGTTCCTGATCGCGTTCGCGCTGCCGGCCTTTGCCGGTCCGTTCGAGGATGCGGTCGCCAAATTCGCCAACGACGATTTTTCCGACACCGATGACGCGATCGGCGTAGTCGCAAGCAGCGGCAACAAGCTCGCCTTTCCGATCATCAGCGCGCTCCAGGACGGTCGTCTCATGGCCGATCCCGACAGCAAGAAGGTTTACGTCACGGGTACCGACGGCAAGTCGATCGACGCCGCGACCGGTGAGGCCGTTGCCAGCGTACCCGACAGCGCCAGCGCTGTTCGCCTCAATAATCGCCTGCGCCGCAGCGTCGATGCCGCGCTCGGCAGCCTGACGCTGCAGTCGCCCGATCTCGATACGCGGCTCCAGGCCGCTCAATCCGTCTTCAAGTCGCACGAAGAGACGGCGCTCGATCCCGTCGAGAGCGCACTTGCCAAGGAAACCAACAAAGCGGTCAAGACTGCGCTCGGCGAAGCGCGCGCGGCGATCCTGCTGTTCAAGTCCGACGCCACCGAAGTGCAGAAGCTCGAAGCGGTCGCCACCATCAGGGCGCGCGGCGATCAGGAAGCGCTGGCGCTGCTGGCCGACATCGGCTCCGACCAGCCGGCCTCCGTATCGAAGGCCGCGACGAGCGCGATCGGCTCGATCCAGAACTCGCTCGCGATCTGGTCGACGGTGCAGAATGCCTGGTACGGCCTGTCGCTCGGCTCGGTACTGCTGCTGGCGGCGATCGGGCTCGCCATCACCTTCGGCGTGATGGGCGTCATCAACATGGCCCATGGCGAGATGGTGATGATCGGGGCCTACACCACTTTCGTGGTGCAAGAGGTGATCCGCACCCGCTATCCCGCACTGTTCGACTATTCGCTGCTGATTGCCGTGCCGCTCGCCTTCCTCGTCGCCGGCGCCATTGGCGTGCTGATCGAGCGCAGTATCATCCGCTTCCTCTATGGCCGGCCGCTGGAGACGCTGCTCGCGACCTGGGGCCTGTCGCTGGTGTTGCAGCAGGCGGTGCGCACCATGTTCGGCCCGACCAACCGCGAGGTCGGCAACCCCTCCTGGATGAGCGGCGCGTTCGATCTCGGCCAGATCACCATCACCTACAACCGGCTCTGGATTCTCGTCTTCACGCTTGCGGTATTCGCGATCCTGCTCGCCATGCTGCGCTACACCGCGCTCGGCCTGGAGATGCGCGCGGTGACGCAGAACCGCCGCATGGCGGCCTCGATGGGCATCGCCACCTCGCGTGTCGACGCGCTGACCTTCGGGCTCGGCTCGGGCATTGCCGGCATTGCCGGCGTGGCGCTGTCGCAGATCGATAATGTCAGCCCCAATCTCGGCCAGAGCTACATCATCGACAGCTTCATGGTCGTGGTGTTCGGCGGAGTCGGCAATCTCTGGGGTACGCTGGTCGGCGCCTTCACGCTCGGCATCGCCAACAAGTTCCTGGAGCCGGTCGCAGGCGCCGTGCTCGGCAAGATCGCGATTCTGGTCCTGATCATCCTGTTCATTCAAAAGCGGCCGCGCGGCCTGTTCGCGCTCAAGGGCCGTGCGGTGGAAGCATGACCCCTCACATGCTGACGCGATCGCTGGACCGCGGCGCGGCGATCTTCCTCGCCGTCGTCGCGGCCTGCGGCATCCTCATCCCGCTCTCCAACCTGCTGCTGCCGTCGGATTCGTTCCTGCAGGTGCCGACCTATCTTGTCGCGCTCTGGGGCAAGTATGTCTGCTACGCGATCCTCGCACTCTCGATCGACCTGATCTGGGGCTATTGCGGCATCCTCTCGCTAGGCCACGGCGCCTTCTTCGCGCTCGGCGGCTACGCCATGGGCATGTATCTGATGCGGCAGATCGGCGCCCGTGGCGTCTACGGCAATCCTGTCTTGCCCGACTTCATGGTGTTCCTGAATTACTCGAAGCTGCCCTGGACCTGGTACGGCTTCGACATGTTCTGGTTCGCCGCGCTGATGGTCTTGCTCGTACCTGGCCTGCTCGCTTTCTGCTTCGGCTGGCTCGCCTTCCGCTCCCGCGTCACTGGCGTGTATCTGTCGATCATCACGCAGGCGATGACCTATGCGCTGCTGCTCGCCTTCTTCCGTAACGATTTCGGCTTCGGCGGCAATAACGGACTGACCGACTTCAAGGACATCCTGGGCTTCAACGTTCAGGCCGAGGGCACGCGCGCGGCGCTGTTCGCGCTGAGCTGTCTGGCGCTGATCTTCAGCTTCCTGATCTGCCGCTCGGTCGTGTCCTCCAAGCTCGGCAAGGTGCTGATCGCGATCCGCGACGCGGAATCCCGCAGCCGCTTCCTCGGCTACCGCGTCGAGTCCTACAAGCTGTTCGTATTCACGCTGTCGGCCTGCATGGCGGGCGTCGCGGGCGCGCTCTATGTGCCGCAGGTCGGCATCATCAATCCATCCGAATTCGCACCGGGCAATTCGATCGAGGCGGTGATCTGGGTCGCAGTCGGCGGGCGCGGCACGCTGATCGGCGCGGCGCTGGGCGCCATCGTGGTCAACTACGCCAAGACCTTCTTCACCTCGGGCGTGCTGGCGCCGTACTGGCTGTTCATGCTGGGTGCGCTGTTCATCCTGGTGACGCTGCTGCTGCCGAAGGGCATTGTCGGCACTTTCAATGCCTGGCGCGATCAGTCGAAAGAGAAGCGCTCTGCGTCGGCCACTGCAAGTGCGGCGGCCGAAGACGCCATCACCGAACCCAAGATGGCGGAGTAGCTGTCATGAACGTCATGGATACCCGCGCGACATCCGCGATGCTCTATCTCGACGGCGTACACGTCTCGTTCGACGGCTTCCATGCCATCAACAATCTGTCGCTGACGCTCGAGCCGGGCGAGATGCGGGCCATCATCGGCCCGAACGGCGCCGGCAAGACCACGATGATGGACATCATCACCGGCAAGACCAAGCCTGACGAGGGGACGGTGCTGTTCGACGGCGTCACCGATTTGACGCGGCTGGACGAGACCCGCATCGCCGAGCTCGGCATCGGCCGCAAATTCCAGAAGCCGACCGTGTTCGAGAGCCAGACCGTGCAGGACAACCTGCTGCTGGCGCTCAATGTCGACCACAGCGTCAAGGGCACGCTGTTCTGGCGCGGCAGCAAGGCCGAGTCCGAGCGCATCGACAAGGTGCTGGAGACGATCCGTCTCACCGACGCCCGCAACCGCCTCGCCGGCAGCCTCAGCCACGGCCAGAAGCAGTGGCTCGAGATCGGCATGCTGTTGGCGCAGGATCCGAAACTGCTCCTCGTCGACGAGCCCGTTGCCGGCATGACCGACGTCGAGACGCATCTCACCGCCGAGCTGCTCAAGGAAATCAACAAGACCCACACCGTCATGGTGGTCGAGCACGACATGACGTTCGTGCGCGAGCTCGGGGTCAAGGTCACCTGCCTGCATGAAGGCACCGTGCTCGCCGAAGGAACCATCGACCAGGTCTCGTCGAACGAGCGGGTCATCGAAGTCTATCTGGGACGCTGAGCGATGCTTGAGGTCAAGGACATCAACCTGTTCTACGGCGCGGCGCAGGCGCTCCGCGGCGTCTCGATCGCGGCCGAGCCGGGCAAAGTGACCTGCGTGCTCGGGCGCAACGGCGTCGGCAAGACGTCGTTGCTGCGCGCCATGGTCGGGCAATATCCGATCTCCTCGGGCGCAATCGTGTTCGATGGCAGCGACATTACCGGCCTCAAGCCCTATGAGCGGGCGCGCAAAGGCATCGGCTTCGTGCCGCAGGGCCGTGAGATCTTTCCGCTGCTGACGGTCGAGGAAAATCTCAAGACCGGCTTCGGTCCGCTCAAGCGCCAGGACAAGAACATTCCGGACGACGTGTTCTCGCTGTTTCCGGTGCTGCAATCCATGCTCGGCCGGCGCGGCGGCGATCTCTCCGGCGGCCAGCAGCAGCAGCTCGCGATCGGGCGCGCGCTGGTGATGCGGCCGAAGCTGCTGCTGCTGGACGAGCCGACCGAAGGCATCCAGCCCTCGATCATCAAGGACATCGGCCGCGCCATCTCCTACTTGCGCAACCTCGGCAACATCGCCATCGTACTGGTCGAACAATATCTCGACTTTGCCTGCGAACTCGGCGACAGTTTTGCGGTGATGGATCGCGGTGCGGTGAAGTTCACCTGCGACCGCTCCAATCTCGACCCGGCCGAAATCAGCCGCCAGATGGCGCTGTAATTCCAGATTTCTGCCGCGGCCGGCTGGGGAGACGGATGCGCAGCGACGCTTTAGCGATATCTTCGGTGTTTGAAGCCAATCGTGCTCGAGGCGCGGTGCGCTTCGACGTGCACGCCCGTGACGGCGTGACGCGGCGGGGCGCCCTGCATGAATCCGGCTCGCTCCGTGTGCGCTTTCCCTCGCCGGAGGACGACGGCCTGTCGGGGGTGTTCGTGAACACGGCCGGAGGCGTTGCCGGCGGCGATCGGTTCGACATCGAGATCTCGGCCGCAGATAGCTCGCGTTTGACGCTGACGACGGCGGCCGCTGAAAAGATCTATCGCGCGCCGGGGGCGGTGGCGCAGCTCAACATTTCCTTGAAGGTTGGTGCCGACGCGCACCTCGGCTGGCTGCCCCAGGAGACGATCCTCTTCGACCGCGCACGGGTGCATCGCCGCTTCGACATCGAACTCGATAACGCCGCTTCGCTACTGCTTTGCGAGATTGTCGTATTCGGCCGCACCGCCATGGGCGAGCGCCTGGAACAGGGCGAATTCGTCGACCGCTGGCGGCTGCGCCGTGGCGGCAAACTGATTTTTGCCGAGACCATCAGGCTCGACGGCCAGATCGGTGAAAAGCTGGCGCGGTCGGTGGTCGCCAAGGCAGGTGCTGCGATCGGTACGGCGCTGATGGTGCCCGGCGACGAGGCGCTGGTCGAACGCATTCGCGAAGCCTCGGGCTCTTTTGCCGGCGAGGTCGGAATATCCGCCTGGAATGGCTTTGCAATGGCGCGGTTCTGTGCCCAAGATGCGGCGCGTTTGCGTGCCGACATGATGGCCGTGCTGGCGTGCACGGGTGCGGCCTTGCCGCGGCTCTGGCTGAATTGACGATTTGAACGGAAGAGATTCTTCATGAACCTGTCTCCCCGCGAAAAGGACAAGCTTCTGATCTCGATGGCGGCGATCGTGGCGCGTCGCAGACTGGATCGCGGCGTCAAGCTCAACCATCCCGAGGCGATCGCGATCATCTCCGATTTCATCCTCGAAGGCGCGCGCGACGGCCGCACGGTCGCCGAGCTGATGCAATCGGGCGCACAGGTGCTCACCCGCGACCAGGTGATGCTTGGAATCCCCGAGATGATCCACGACATCCAGGTCGAGGCGACGTTCCCTGACGGCACCAAGCTCGTCACCGTGCACGAACCGATCAGGTAGGAGCGAGAAGCATGATCCCCGGCGAACTCTTCATCCAGGACGGCGAGATCGAGCTCAATGCCGGCCGCAAGACTGTGACGCTCACGGTCGCCAACACCGGCGACCGACCGATACAGGTCGGCTCGCACTACCATTTCTTCGAGACCAATCCGGCGCTGAAGTTCGATCGCAAGAAAGCCCGCGGCATGCGCCTCGACATCGCCGCCGGCACCGCCGTCCGCTTCGAGCCCGGCCAGACCCGCAACGTCCAGCTCGTCGCGCTCGCGGGGAAGAAGACGATCTACGGCTTCCGCGGTGACGTGATGGGGAAGCTGTGATTCATGCTTCCCGCCGTTCGCCTCATTTCGGAAGCTGCTGAGCTGGCCGCGCGCCGGCACAATGGCATGGCGCGCAAGGGGCGGGGGAACGAGCCTTACATCAACCATCTCGCCGAGGTCGCGAACCTGGTGGCAACGGCGACTGACGGCGCTGATGCCGAGCTCGTTGCGGCTGGCTGGCTGCACGATGTGATCGAGGATACCGACACCACGCGCGACGAGCTGGCGCAGGTATTCTCCGACCGGGTTGCCTCCCTCGTCGTCGAATGCACCGACGACATGAGTCTGTCGAAGGCCGAGCGGCGGCGCCTGCAGGTCGTCGAGGCGCCGAAGAAATCGGCCAGCGCAAAGCTGATCAAGATCGCCGACAAGGTCAGCAATATCGGCGCGCGTATTCATTCCGATCCGACTGCGGACGAGCGCGACGATCTCGCCGATTATGCCGGCTGGGCCGAGCAGGTCGTCGCCGGCTGCCGTGGCGGTAACGCCTGGCTCGACGCGAGATTCGACGACATGGTGCGAAAAGCGAGGGCCTCGCTGTGAGCACTGAACTGGAATTCAAACGCAAACGGGGCTTGTGATGTCCGTCAAGATGAAGCGTTCCGTCTACGCCGACATGTTCGGCCCGACCACTGGTGACAAGGTGCGGCTGGCCGACACCGATCTCATCATCGAGGTCGAGAAGGATTTCACGACCTATGGCGAGGAGGTGAAGTTCGGCGGCGGCAAGGTGATCCGCGACGGCATGGGCCAGTCGCAGGTCACCAACAAGCAGGGCGCGGCCGATACGGTCATCACCAACGCGTTGATCGTCGATCACTGGGGCATCGTGAAGGCCGACGTCGCCATCAAGGACGGCATGATCTCGGCGATCGGCAAGGCCGGCAATCCCGATATCCAGCCGGGCGTCACCATCATCATCGGCCCCGGCACCGATGTGATCGCGGGCGAGGGAAAAATCCTCACCGCCGGCGGCTTCGACAGCCACATCCATTTCATCTGTCCGCAGCAGATCGAGCATGCGCTGATGTCAGGCGTCACCTCGATGCTCGGCGGCGGCACCGGGCCCTCGCACGGTACCTTCGCCACGACATGCACGCCGGGACCCTGGCACATGGGGCGGATGATCCAGTCGTTCGATGCCTTCCCGGTCAATCTCGGCATTTCCGGCAAGGGCAACGCCTCGCGGCCCGCAGCCCTGGTCGAGATGATCAAGGCCGGCGCATGTGCGCTGAAGCTGCACGAGGATTGGGGCACCACGCCGGCCGCGATCGACAACTGCCTGTCGGTCGCCGACGATTACGACATCCAGGTCATGCTGCACTCCGACACGTTGAACGAGTCCGGCTTCGTCGAGGACACCATCAAGGCCTTCAAGGGCCGTACCATTCACGCCTTCCACACCGAAGGCGCCGGCGGCGGCCATGCGCCTGACATCATCAAGGTCGCAGGGCTCAAGAACGTGCTGCCGTCCTCGACCAACCCGACGCGGCCCTTCACGCGCAACACCATCGACGAGCATCTCGACATGCTGATGGTGTGTCACCACCTCGATCCGTCGATTGCGGAAGATCTGGCGTTCGCGGAAAGCCGCATTCGCAAGGAGACCATCGCGGCCGAGGATATCCTGCACGATCTCGGGGCGCTCTCGATGATGTCGTCGGACTCGCAGGCGATGGGCCGCCTCGGCGAAGTCATCATCCGGACCTGGCAGACCGCGGACAAGATGAAGAAGCAGCGCGGCTCGCTGCCGCAGGACAAGGGCAAGGACAACGACAATTTCCGCGTCAAGCGCTACATTGCCAAGTACACGATCAATCCGGCGATCGCGCATGGCGTGTCGAAGCTGATCGGCTCGGTGGAGAAGGGCAAGCTGGCCGATCTGGTGCTGTGGTCCCCGGCCTTCTTCGGTGTCAAGCCCGACTGCATCGTCAAGGGCGGCTCAATCGTCGCGGCGCCCATGGGCGATCCCAACGCCTCGATCCCGACGCCGCAGCCGGTGCACTACCAGCCGATGTTCGGCGCCTTCGGCAGGGCGCGCACGGCATCCTCCGTCGTCTTCACCTCGAAGGCTGCCATCACGGGCGGCCTTGCGCGAAAGCTTGGCATCGAGAAGAAGCTCTATGCGGTCCAGAATACCCGCAGCAAGATCTCGAAGAAGAGCATGATCCATAACGACGCCACGCCAAATATCGAGGTCGATCCGGAGACCTATGAGGTGCGCGCCGACGGCGAACTGCTGACCTGTCCGCCTGCCGAGGTGCTACCGATGGCGCAGCGATATTTCATGTACTGAAATAGCGCCTCGACGCATGTCCCCGGCGCATGCCGATTGCATGTCCTGGGGCGGCTTTTCCGGTTTTGCGTTCGATCCCGGCTGGTCTAATGTCCCGGCCGGTATCTAACCCTTCAGAAGAAAAGCCGGGAGGATTTCTCGTGATCTACGTCGTTGCCACCTTGACCATCAAGCCCGAAACCCGCGCCGAATTCATTGCAGCCGCCACCGCCTGCATCAGGGAGACGCGGAAGGAGCCCGGCAATATCGCCTACGATCTGCACGAAAGCGTCACCGACCCCACCAAGATGGTGTTCGTCGAGCAGTGGGAAAATGCCGAGGCGCTCGTGCCGCATCGCGGCCAGGAGCACATGAAGACGTTCGGCCGTGTCGCGGTGAAGTGCTTCACCGCGCCCCCGAAGATCGAAGTCATCACGCCCGAGAAGGTCGAGACGAGGTAACAGCGCATGATCCGGGCGACGCAGGTTAAGGGACAGCACCGCTTCACGGAAATGCCGGCGGATACGGTCGTGCTCGATTTCGACGATCGGCACCGTCGCCGCATGGCGATGACGGGGACGCGGGGCCTGGAATTCCTGCTCGACCTGGAGAATGCGGTGGCACTGCGCGGCGGCGATGCGCTCGTGCTGGAGGACGGCCGTCTGGTCGAAGTGGTCGCGGCACCCGAGCCGCTGCTCGAGATCCGCGGCCGCGACCCGCACCATCTGATCCGCGTCGCCTGGCATCTTGGCAATCGCCATCTGCCGACGCAACTCATGGCCAAGAGCCTGCGCATCCGCCGCGACCACGTCATCGAGGCGATGGTGCAGGGACTTGGCGCGAAGGTGATCGAGATCGAGGCGCCGTTCGATCCCGAAGGCGGTGCCTATGCCGATACCGGCCATGCGCACGGACACGATGACCATGCACATCACGAGCATGGTCATCATGGTCACGGCCACCATGATCATGGCCATCATCAACATGATCATCGCGGCCATGACCATCAGCACGATCATGCCGCGCATGATCATGATCATCACCACCACCACGACGAACACTGCGACCATCCCGACCATCACCACGGCCACAAACATGCTCATGACCACAAATGAGCCTGTCAGCGCGGGCGACCTCGCCGACCGCGAGGCTGCGGCGCTGTACCGGCTGATGACGTGGCTGTCGCCGGCGTTTCCGGTCGGCGGATTCTCCTATTCCAGCGGCATCGAATGGGCGGTCGAAGCCGGCGATATCGCCGACATCGCAACGCTCGCCGATTGGCTCGACGCGATGCTCAGTGATGGCTCCGGCTTTTGCGATGCGACCTTCCTGGTTCATGCCTATCGCGCTGCCGAAGCCGGCGACGACAACACTCTGTGCGATATTGCGGAACTCGCGGCCGCGTTCGTGCCCTCGCGCGAGCGGCAGCTCGAGACCACTTCGCAGGGCCGAGCCTTCATCGAAATCTCCCGCGCGGCGTGGGATGCCGTGGGCCTGGATGCCATGGTCGCGGCGTGCCGGACGCCGCTGGTCTATCCCGTCGCTGTCGGCGTCGTTGCCGCGATGCATGGCGTGCCGCTGGCCCCGACACTGCACGCCTTGCTGCATGCGCTGGTCTCGAACTGGATTTCTGCGGCGAGCCGGCTCGTTCCGCTCGGCCAGACCGACAGCCAGCGTGTGCTGGTCACGCTGGAAACCGCCGTCGCGGTGACCGCAAATCGGGCGCTGAACGCGACATTGGACGATCTCGGCAGCGCCACCTTCCGCGCCGATCTCGCCAGCCTGCGGCACGAGACGCAATATACGCGGCTGTTTCGGTCATGACGGTCGGGCTGTGCACTCCGTCGTCGTCCTGGCGAAAGCCAGGACCCATAGCCGCTACTGCGCGTGCACCCGTGCGGCCTCGGCTTGCCACGACGACAAAGTTCGGTGGTAATGGGTCCTGGCTTTTGCCAGGACGACGATAGGAAACAATCTCGATGGCAACTTCTCACGGCCCTTTGCGTGTCGGCGTCGGCGGCCCCGTCGGATCGGGCAAGACCGCGTTGATGGACCTGCTCTGCAAGACCATGCGCGAGCGTTACGACATCGCCGCGATCACCAACGACATCTACACCAAATGGGATGCGGAATTCCTTGTGCGCTCCGGCTCGCTGACGCCGGACCGCATCGCCGGCGTCGAGACCGGCGGCTGCCCGCACACCGCGATCCGCGAGGACGCCTCGATGAATCTCGCTGCGGTGGCGGACATGCGCGCCAAATTCCCCGGGCTCGATCTCGTGCTGATCGAGTCCGGCGGCGACAATCTCGCCGCCACTTTTTCCCCGGAGCTGGCCGATTTGACCATCTATGTCATCGACGTTGCCGCCGGCGACAAGATCCCGTCCAAGGGCGGCCCCGGCATCACCCGCTCGGACCTTCTGGTCATCAACAAGATCGATCTCGCGCCCCATGTCGGTGCGTCCCTCGAGAAGATGGATACCGACGCCAAGCGCATGCGCGGCGAGCGTCCCTTCGTCATGACCAATTTGAAGAAGAGCGAAGGCCTCGACCGCATCGTCGGCTTCATCGAGACCAAAGGTGGGCTGAAACGAGCGGGCTGATCGGCCGCGGCGAGATGGCGCAGGCATTTCCGCCGTTAACGTCTGGGGCAGATCCGCGTTTGCGGAACAAATTTCGGACACGGCGATTATCTACCTCCTGTGCCCCGGCAAAGCCGTTCCTGGCCAGACGTTCGGCCGGGCGGATTAAGCTTTTTGGGCGACCCAAGTTGCGTACAGATGCCTCCTCCGTCATTATCCCTGCCACTGGGCTCCACCCTGTTTCGGCACATGGCCGTTCGAGCGGCGTTCATATGCTCCGTGTTTATTGCCGACCTCCCGACTTCGCCTGAGTAGTCGCGTGGTCCGGCTGGGTTTCATCATCGGTTTCATCGCTCTGCTCGGAGCTTTGCTCTCGGGGCTTGCGGCCTATCGTGTCCACGACCAGGAGCTGGCGCTGGATCGCATTGCGCTGGCGCGCGCGATCGACGTTCATGCGAGCCTAGTCCAGGACAGGTCGACCGAGCGTGAGCTACTGGCGCGTGTCGCCTCAGGCCTGTTCCGCGCGCCGTCGGTGCTGAAACCCAATATGCTGGAGCCGCTGCGATCGGCGATCTACGCCTTCAAGACCGACTTCGTGGTGGCCGGCTGGATCGCCCGGCTCCAGCCGAGCGAACTCGCTGCGGCACAGACCGCGATCGCGACCGCCGGCTTCCCGAAGCCCCAGATTCGCGACTACAGCGACAAGCCGATCGACCCCGCCAGCCTCACCCATCCGATCGACGTGCTGATGGACCTCGAGCCGCGCAGCGACGAGACGAAGGCACTCCCGGGCCGCAGTTACGATGACGATCCGGTTCGCAGCGCGATGTTGACGCGGGCCAGGGTCGAGAAGCGGTCGGTCGCCTCCGACCCGGTACCCCTCTTGCGCGGGAACGGTCCGATCGGCGTCATCGTCGCCGCTCCCGTCATCCCCGAGGGCGCCACCGAGCCGGTTGGGTTCATCACGTTCTCCTACGAGCTCGCCTCGCTGATGCTGACCAATGACGATCTTTCGTTGTTCTCGGTCGCGCTGAAGGACCCGCGCAAGGAGGGCAGTGAACTGATTGCCAACGACCAGGGCGTCGTCTCCACCCGGATGACGTCGCCGGACGGCCCGGCCCCGTCGGCAACGCGCACCATCAGCTTTGGAGGCCGCGACTGGCAGCTCGGCTATTACGCCAAGACCAATTCGGCGCGGCGTGCCGAGCAGACCGCGATCATCGTGGCGGCGATCGGCTTCGCCATCACCGCGATGGTGTGCGGCCTGTTCGGCTACGTCGCCTACAACAACCTGAGGCTCAGCCGCGAGATCCAGGTGCGGATCGGATTCGAGCGGCGGCTGACGGCTGTCATCGACGAGCTGAATCATCGCGTGAAGAACATCCTTGCCGTGATCCAGTCGATCGTAACGCGAACCCTGCGCCATGGTTCGGACATCGACGTCGCGCGCGAGCTGTTGATCGGCCGCATCCACGCGATGTCCAACGTGGTCTCGCTGCTCAGCGAGAGCCAGTGGCAGGGCGTCAAGCTGAAGGGCCTGTTCGAAGCGCGCGCCATTCCGCATGCCGATCGGATCGCGGTCAGCGGTCCGGACATCGCGGTCAGCGCGCGCGCCGCGCAAAGCCTCTCGCTCCTGTTCTTCGAGCTGGCCTCGCATTCGGACGAAGGCCTGTCGCTGGTCGGCAAGCATCCGCACATCACCGCGAACTGGACGGTGACGGGCGAGGAGCCCGAGACGGTGTTTCACTTCCGCTGGGAGGAGTTCAACACCAGCGAGGCGACGCGCAGGCCGGATTCGGATTTCGGCCTGATCCTGCTCGACCGTGTCGCGCCCGAAGCGCTCGGCGGCACCGCCAAGCGCTACTTCACCGACGTCTCCTACGTCTATGAGCTGACTGCGCCGATGGAGACGGTCGTCGATATGACCGAGCGTGATCGAACGGAAAAGCTGTCGCAGCCGGTGAAGGCGGTGCGGTAGCTTCAGGTCGAATTCATGCGAGCCGCGATGGCGGTCATCTCGAGTTTCACGCCCGGGCCGAGATCGGCCACGCCGACGGCGGCACGCGCGGGCAAATGAGCTTCCGCAAAGTGCGCCTTCCAGGCCGCATTGAACGCGGCCTTCTCGCTCAGATCGGTCATGAAGATGGTCACCTGCAAGACGTTGGCTACGTCGGACCCGAGCGTCTCCAACAGCCGCGACAGCTGACCGAGCACGTCGGTTGCCTGACCGGACATGTCGAGGCTCGTGTCCTCGGGGACGATCCCGCCGATGTAAAGCACGCCCGCATGCTCGACCACTTCGTGGAGCAGCCCTTCGTATGGCAAGATGCGCCTGATCATGATGAGAACAATGCTCCTGTCGAATAGGGTGAGATTTTGTCGGATCCGGCGCCAAGTCTAGCCTTTCGGCCGCAACACCAGATCGACCAGAGATCGCGCATAGGCCGGCGTGATCGGCGCTATCCCGAAGATGTAGCGGTAGAACAGGCTGCCATAGATCGCGTCGTAGAGATCCTGGGCCGGCGCTTCGGCCAAAATGCTGCCGTCGCGTTGGCCTGTTGCGATCATCTCAACCAGCGCGTCGCGGCGGAACTGGAGATAGCGGGCATAGAACAGCTCCGCCGAGCCTGTCTTGGAGATGCATTCGGAGATGACGGCCAGTTGCACCTTGCCGAACTCGCCTTGCAGGGCCTCGGCATAGGCCGCGGCATGGCGGCGCGCGCGCACCGCGGGCGTACCCGCGCTCACCGGCGGCAGCGGCAGCATTTGGGCGGCGTGATGGAGAAAGGCGTCGATCAGCAGTGCCTCCCGCGACGGCCACCATTTGTAGATCGTCATCTTGGAGACGTTGGAATGGCGCGCCACCGCGTCGATCGTGGTCGCGGCAAGGCCGGTCGCGGCCATCAGGGAGTAGGCGCTTTCGAGGATGGCATTGGTGGTCTCGATCGAGCGCGGCCGGCCGCGCCGGGGCGCACTCGTGACCGTATCGGAGGTGCCTTTCGCTATGACCAAGCCGGTCTCCCTGCACAGAGGCGCCGCCGCAGGCCGCCTCGTCCCGCATAGCGCAGGCGCGGCGCCGGTCCTAGCGGAATCGCGCTGATGTCCCGGCTAGGCGCGCTGCCGAAAGGCCGCGGGCGCGTCCTGCCGCTTCGACCAGGAGATATAGTAGGCCACAGCCGTCATCGCGGCGAAACCGACGAGGCTCACCCCGATCTGCATGACGACCAGATTGGCGCCGGTGATCAGGATCAGGTGCCCGGCGAAGGACAGGAACACGCCGACGCAGAACACGGCGAGCCATTCCTCGCCGCATTTGATCACCATCTGCAGCGGCTTCCATTGCAGCCCCGGATGGTCGGCCGGAATGAGATGGGTTGCGATGAAGGCCAGCGCGAGGAAATGGATCACGCGATAGGGCGCGAGGCTTTCCTTGTCGGTCGACGAAATGCCGTCGAGCGCGATGTCAGGCAAATAGGCGGACAGCGTCGGCGAGTGCCGCATCAGGGTGATCGCCATCGCCGCGACGAGATAGGCACCCGCGAGCTCCCGGAGCCAGGGCAGGCGGCGCAGGCCGTGACCTGACGCGCCGGTCACCGCGAACCAGCCGCCCAGTACCATCAACATCTGCCAGCAGAACGGATTGAAGGTCCATTCCAGGTCGGGATAGGCATGAAAGGTCCAGCCGAACCGGCGCGCAGCGAGATACAGGGCGACAGATGCGGCCAGAGTCAGGTTCGGACGTCGCAGCAGGCCCCACAATGCGAATGGGAAGAAGGCCATCAGCGGAATCATCAGCTGCAGCAGGTCGAGGTTGAGCGGTTCTTCCTGGAGCACCAATCCCTGGACCAGGATGCGCAGCGGGTGCTCGAGAATACCCGAGATGTTGTAGTCGCTGATGATCTCCGGCGCCATCGACTGCGACGCGACATAGGCGATGGCGTCGATGTAGATCACGAACAGCACGACGTAGGCGGCATAGAGCCGCCAGACGCGGCGGAAGATGCGCGTCGCGGCGACGACATAGCCGCGCTCGACCGCCATCTTGCCATGGATGATGGCAACGCCGAAGCCCACGACGAACACGAACAGGTCTGCCGCGCCGCTGAAGCCGAAATTGCGCAGCGTCAGGAGGTTGACGACGTTGTTCGGGATGTGGTCGACGAACACCGACCAATTGGCGATCCCGAGCGTCAAATAGAGCCTGGCGTCGTGATGGAATGCGGCGAGGTTCGCCCTGACAGACGGCTTCATGCTAAAGATTTCATTTGGAATCAGGGCGATGCTTTTAGCGGCAACCGCCTGCCTATCCGAGTAGCGATTGCGTGAAGCCAGCAGGGGATGACCGCGCGTGATGAAAGATTGCGCGGAAATGGGCTGTTGAATTTCGATCGGCTTGTTCGTCCGGCCGTCGGCGCAACTTTCTTAGTGCGGTCTCGCCTTACTCGGCCGGCTCGGCCGAAGCCTCGTCCGCAGCGCCGGCACGGCTCGCCATGATTCCGAGTGCAACGCCGCCGATGGCCAGGATCGGCAAGAGCCGCTTCACGCCGATGGCGCGGGCGACCTGCAAGCCCGTCGCAATCAACATGGGATCGGCGAGCATGCTCGGGGCCGCCTTCGCAGCGCGTTCGGCGGCAATGCGCGCGCGCGTCCGCATCTGCCGTTTGTAACCCCAATAGGTCCCGGCGGCTGCCAGCGTCAGCAGGAAGAAGATACCGGCGCCAGCGAGGCAGGCCTGCACCGGGCCGTACTTTTCCAGCACCGCGATGAAGGCTGCCGCGCAGAGGAAGCATGTGGTGACGAACAGCGCGAACGCCGCACCGGCCGCCAGCGAGGTCAGCCGCACGGTCGTACCCGTCGATGCGCTGATGCCGTCGATGATGCGTTGAAACACGGTCTTGCTCCTCGGATCCCCACAAGCCAATTCGTCACCAGCCGGTCACGTCGGCATAGGCCGTCGTGACCGCAAGATCTATCGGGCGTCTAGCGGCGCCACGCAAAACCGACCAGGAAGCCGATGCCGAGTGCGACGCCCACGGTCGCGAGCGGCCGTTGCGTGATCGCATCTTCCAGCGTCTCCTCGATCGAGCCGTAGGCGTCCTGCGCCGCGCCCATCATCGCGCTGCCGCGCTCGGAGAAATCGTCGAACGTCGAATCCATGTTGTCGCGCGCCTGCTTGTAACCGCGCCGGGCCTGCTTGCCCGTGGCGTTGGCGAACGTGTTGAGGGCGTCGGTGATCTGATCGGTGAGGGCGGCGATATCGCTTTTCACGGCTGCTACATCCTTCTCGAGGCGTTCTGCGGTGGCTTTGTCGGTCCAGTCTCTCATCCCGGTTTCGCCATTGCTCATTGACATCAAGGGGCTCCAAAACTGTCGGCGGCGCTGATAGCCGGAAAACGCCTTGTCTTCGGGGAAGTTCCGTTTCGCGGCGGGCCTCACGCCTGCGGAAGCTGCGGCGAATTCTCCGGCATCAGGTGCTCCTTCAGGATCAACCCGACGATCAGCAGGGGTGACGACAGGAACGCGCCCATCGGGCCCCACAGCCAGGTCCAGAAAGCGAGCGCGATGAACACGGCGAGCGCATTCAGCGCGAGCCTGCGGCCGATGATGGTCGGCGTGACGAAGTGCCCTTCCATGAAGGTGACACCGCCGAACGCGAGCGCGGCCATCAACCCGCCGCCGAGGGTCGGAAAGGCGACGAGCCCGACCACGACCAGAACGACGAACATCGCGACCGGTCCGATGATGGGGATGAAGTTGAGGGCCGCGGCAAGGGCGCCGAGGCCGGCCGGATTCGGCATGCCGGTGAGCGCGCAAACGATGCCGGTCGCGATGCCCACACCGATATTGATGATGGTCACCGTCAGCAGATAGTTGCCGAGATGGACCTCGATCTCGTTCAGGATCCGCAGCGTGCGCAGCCGTGCGTCGCGCTCGCCGAACGTCATGATCAATGCGCGCCGCAAATCGCGCCAGCTTGCGACGAACAAAATCAGGGTCGCGAAGAACAGCAGGAATTCGGCGAAGGTCGGCGACAGGAATTCCAGCGTCGGCTGCACCCATTCGAACTTGGGAAGCTGGAAGCTCGGCAGCCCCTCGGAGCCGCCGACCATGCCTTGAAGCTCCCGCCACAACGCCAGCGGCCGGTCGAAGACATGCATCTTCTCCTTGAGCTGCGCGCCGAGCTCCGGCAGGCGCGAGCTCCACTCCATGGCGGGTGCTGCAATCAGCGCGAACACGAAGGCGACCATCGCGGTTACGGCGATGACGATGAGGACGGCGCCGACGGCTCGCGGCACCCGCCGCTTTTCCAGAAAGGTCGCGGCCGGCGACAGCATGGTGCCGGCAACGATGGCCATCACCACTGGCAGGAAAAACGCCTTGGCGACGTAGAGCACGGCGACAACGCCGATCAGGAGCAGGCCGGCCAAGGCAAAGGCGACGAACTCGGTGCGCCGGATCACCGGCGGCAGCTCGCTATGGCTGTCGGGAAGCGGGGTGCCTTCGTTGTCGCCGGAAATCAGTCGTTCACTGGGAAGGACGCGCACAATATCTCTCCCCGCACGGAAAGCCTCCGAGCGCGCATTGATGGAGCGACAACGCGCTGCGGCCGGCGGGGTTCCATCGCGGCTTCGTGAAGTCGCACTCGCTTGACTGTGACTCGGCGACCGCACGAAGCGCCGGAACTTGAGTCGGCGCTGCGGCGTTTACGGGACAGCAGCATCACCCAGATGCACATCCAACGGGGCAGCACATGACAAAGTTCTCGTTAGTCCGTCGCAGCTTTTCGCCGCGCGTCGTCACCGCCTGTGCATTTGCGACAGCTTTGCTGACGATGCCGATCGCGGCCCAGGCGCAAACGCTCGGCTACGCGGCGATGCAGCCGCAGTTCTATCCGCAGGATCAGGCCTATTCGCAGGGTTATGCGAGCGAAGCGCCGCAAGCCGCCGACGAGGATGCGGTGTTGCCGGATCGCCTGCGCCGGCAGATCGTCAGCTTCGACCGCAACGAGCCGGCGGGCACCATCGTGATCGATACTGCCAACACCTATCTCTACTACGTGCTCGGTAACGGACGCGCCTTGCGCTACGGCGTCGGCGTCGGCCGCGAGGGATTCACCTGGTCGGGCGTGCAGAGCGTCAGCCGCAAGGCAGAATGGCCGGATTGGCATCCGCCTGCAGAGATGATCGCGCGCCAGCCCTATCTGCCGCGATTCGTCGCCGGTGGCCCCGGCAATCCCCTGGGGGCGCGCGCGATGTATCTCGGCTCCAGCGAGTACCGCATTCACGGTACCAACGATCCCACCACGATCGGCAAGTTCGTCTCCTCCGGCTGCATCCGTCTCACCAACGAGGACGTGACCGACCTGTTCAGCCGCGTCAGCGTCGGCGCCAAGGTCGTGGTGCTGCCGAAGAACGCACCGCTGATGGCGCGCGGCGGCGATCCCGTGCGCAAGCGGCCGGTGGTGACGACGCTGCATTCGGGGCGCCAGGCGCTGAACATTTCTGCGTCGTCGGTGGATTAGGAGTTTAACGAGGTTACATGATGAGACGTTCGATCAGAAAGCTCGTCGGCGGAACGGCTGCGTTCGTCGCGGTCGCTTCCGTCGGCCTTGCGCTGACGCCGTCGGCGCATGCGGAGGATTTTTTCTCGGCGCTGTTCGGCGGCTTCCGCATGCGGCCGCCGCCGGAAATCCGCGTGCCGTTCCCGAACGACGACATGCCGCGCTATGACGCACCGCGCCAGCGTGCGTCCTATGGCGGCGGCACAGCCTTTTGCGTGCGCGGCTGCGATGGCCGCTACTTCCCGGCGCAAGGGGCGGATGCAGAGAGCAAGGCGCAGTCCTGCAAGAGCTTTTGTCCGGCGTCAGAGACCTCACTGGTCTATGGCAACGATATCGACGATGCCACGACGGACAAGGGCAAATCCTATTCGGACCTGCCCAACGCCTTCCGCTACCGTAACGAGATCGTCGCGGGCTGTACCTGTAACGGCAAGGATCCGGTCGGGCTGGCGCAGGTCAAGATCGAGGACGACCCGACCCTGCGCAAGGGCGATATCGTGGCAGGGAGCGACGGCCTCGTCGTCGCCAGCCGCAACGCCAATGATCGCCGCGGTGTCGCGATGAACTTCTCGCCATTACCGGACAAGATTCGCGCGAAATTCCGCCAGGTGCCGGTGGTGGCAAAAGAGTAGGACGTGCTTCGCCTGGTGTCATCCTGGCTTTCGCCAGGATGACATCGAGATGTGGCGATCGCCTTCCCGCGGCCTTACGCCGCTCGGATCTTGCCCAGGAAATCGCTGCCCTGATCGCCGAGCTGGCGGCTTTGCGTCAAAAGCATCTGCGAGTAGGAGGTCAGCTGGCGGCTCTGCCGGTAGAATTGCTCATTTCTCATAATTTGTAAGGGGTTGCGTCGATGGAACCGGCGCGCGAGACAGACGTTAGGACCTCGTTAGCAATTGCCTGAAGGGGGCCCTGCAATGCTGGTCGGCGTACTCGTCACCTTTCTCGTCATCATTCTCGTGCTCTACCTCATCAACATGCTGCCGATGGACGGCCGCGCCAAGCAGATCGCGCGCGTCATCGTCATCATCATCGGCATTGTCTCGCTTCTGAAATATCTCGCGGTTTTCTAGACTGGCGCACGACGCAACTGCCCAACAAAAAAGCCCCGACACGAGTCGGGGCTTTTGATGTCCAAACAAGCGATCCTATCAGCTCGCTGCCTTCGCCTCGCGGCGGCGCGCGGTGAGGATGTATTCGGTGTAGCCGTTCGGCTGCTCGCGGCCTTTGAAGATGAGGTCGCAGGCGGCCTTGAAGGCGACGCCGTCGAAGCCGGGCGCCATCGGCTTGTAGATCGCGTCGCCTTCGTTCTGCTTGTCGACGACGACGGCCATGCGCTTGAGCGATTCCATCACCTGCGCTTCGCTGATCACGCCCTGGTGCAGCCAGTTGGCGAGATGCTGGCTGGAGATGCGCAGTGTCGCGCGGTCTTCCATCAGGCCGACATCGTGGATGTCAGGCACCTTGGAGCAGCCGACGCCCTGGTCGATCCAGCGCACGACGTAACCCAGAATGCCCTGGCAGTTGTTGTCGATCTCCTGCTTGACGTCGTCGGGCGCCCAGTTCGACTTCGACACCGGAATGGTGAGGATGTCGGAGAGCTTCGCGCGGGGCCCGCCCTTGGCCAGCTCCTGCTGACGCGCGATGACGTTGACCTGGTGATAGTGCAGGGCGTGCAGCGTCGCGGCGGTCGGCGAGGGCACCCAGGCCGTGGTGGCGCCGGCCTGCGGATGCGCGAGCTTCTGTTGCAGCATGTCCGCCATCTTGTCGGGCGCGGCCCACATGCCCTTGCCAATTTGGGCATGGCCGGGCAGGCCGTCGATCAGGCCCATGTCGACGTTCCAGTCCTCATAGGCCTTGATCCAGGCCTGCGCCTTCATCTCGTTCTTGCGGATCATCGGACCCGCTTCCATCGAGGTGTGGATCTCGTCGCCGGTGCGGTCGAGGAAGCCGGTGTTGATGAACATGATGCGCTTGGAGGCGCGCTGGATGCAGGCTTTGAGGTTGACGGTGGTGCGCCGTTCCTCGTCCATGATGCCGACCTTGAGCGTGTTCTCAGTCAGGCCCAGCATCTTCTCGACGCGGTCGAAGATCTCGCAGGTGAACGAGACCTCGTCGGGGCCGTGCATCTTCGGCTTGACGATATAGGCCGAGCCCGTGCGGCTGTTCTTGGTCTTGGAGTTGCCCTTGAGGTCGTGAATGGCAAGCAGGCCCGAGACCGCTGCGTCGAGCAGGCCTTCCGGCACTTCCTCGCCGGCCTCGTCCAGCACCGCGTCGGTGAACATGTGGTGACCGCAATTGCGCATCAGCAGCAGGCTGCGGCCGTGCAGCTTCCCCTCGCCCTTGCCGTCAGGCGTCTTGTAGGAACGGTCGGCGTTGAGCGAACGGGTCAGCGTCTTGCCGCCCTTTTCGAAGTCCGCCGACAGCGTACCGTTCATCAGCCCGAGCGTGTTGCGATAGACCAGCACCTTGTCTTCGGCATCGACGGCGGCGACCGAGTCTTCCATGTCGAGAATGGTCGAGACCGCGGCTTCCATCACCATGTCGGCGACGCCGGCCGGATCGTCCTTGCCGATCGCGCTGTTGCGGTTGATCGTCACTTCGACATGCAGGCCGTTGTTGACCAGCAGCACCGCTGACGGTGCGGCTGCATCGCCCTGGAAGCCGGCGAACTGAGCCGAGTTCTTCAGCGCTGTGGCGTTGCCGCTCTTCAGCTTCACGGCGAGTTGGCCCGCGACGACGCTATAGGCGGTGACGTCGGTGTGGCTGCCGGTCGCCAGCGGCACGGCGGCGTCGAGGAACGCCTTGGCCTTGGCGATCACCTTGTCGCCGCGCGCCTTGTTGTAACCCTTGCCGCTCTCCGTGGGATCGTGCGGGATCGCGTCGGTGCCGTAGAAGGCGTCATACAGCGAACCCCAGCGCGCATTTGCCGCGTTCAGCGCATAGCGCGCATTGGTGAGCGGCACGACCAGCTGCGGGCCGCAGATCTTGCCGATTTCCTCGTCGACATTGGCGGTCTCGACTTTCTGCGTCGCCGGCTCCGGCACGAGATAGCCGATCTCCTTCAGGAAAGCCGTGTAGGCGTCGAGGTCGAACGCCTTGCCCTTGTGGGCACGGTGCCAGTCGTCGATCCTGGCCTGGAGCTGATCACGGAAGGCGAGCAGCGAGCGGTTCTTCGGCCCCAGCTCCTTGATGATGGCCGCCACCCCGGCCCAGAACGCATCCGGCGCGATCCCGGTTTTCGGGGCGGCTTCCTTGGCGATGAAATCGAAAAGGACGGGGGCGATCTTCAATCCGTGGGCGTCGACGCGTTTCATGATGGTCTTTCTTGTTGGAAATGGCTGTTTTTGGCTGCCTTTGACCCGCGAGCAGCAAAATGCGCCCACAAGGGGCGGCTTTCAGGACCTATTAGCCCCAAAATCGGTGCGGTGAGAAGACCCCAAGGGGCTTGTCAAAATGTCAAGACGAGGTGTCTAGGGCTGCTCGTTTTACAGGCTTGAGTCCGGCTCGACGCCGCATGCGCAAATGCGCTCCCTCCCCCCCTTGCGGGGAGGGCGGGGGAGAGGGGTAGCCCAGGAAAAGGCGTATCAGTTCTCGCTTGAGAGAGTCCCCGTGTGGACCCCTCTCCTTAACCCTCCCCCACAAGGGGGGAGGGAACGCACTGCCTGCGTGGCGGCAGTGTGCGCACCACGCGGACGTCCGCCTCAAATATTCGCGGCGAGGTCCACGAGTTCGTCGAACAGCACGCCTGATGTCTTCAGCATCTGCTCGATCTCATCCGCCGCCTCGGCAACCGTCCGCGTCGAGGTGTCGATCACAAGCTCAGCCGCCTCCGGCCGCTCGTAGTCGTTGCCGATGCCGGTGAACGAGGCCAGCGCGCCGGCGCGGGCCTTCTTGTAGTGACCCTTGGGGTCGCGCTCCTCGCAGACATCGGCCGGCGTCGCGACATGGATTTCGCGGAACGCGGTGTCGGCGATGCGGCGGGCGCTGGCGCGGTCCTCGCGGGCAGGCGAGACGGCGGCGACGATGGCGATATGGCCGTTGCGCGCCAGATGCGTCGCAACCTCGGCCAGCCTGCGGATGTTCTCGCTGCGGTCGGTGGCGGAGAAGCCGAGATCGCCGTTGAGTCCGGCGCGCAGCGTGTCGCCGTCGAGCAGGATTGGCGAGCCGCCGTTGGTGAAGAGACGCCGCTCCAGTGCCTTCGCCAGCGTCGACTTGCCGGAGGCGGGCAGGCCGGTGAGCCAGACCACGGCACCGTTGTGGCGATAGCGCGCCGAGCGCTCGTCGGCGCGCAGCGCCGATTCCACCGGCACGATGTCGACGGGCACGGCGCGCTGGCCGGCATCGACCGACAGCACGAGACCGCCGCCGGCGATACGTCCGGAGACCTCGATCACGAGGCGGCCGGTGCGGGGATTCTCCGTGTAGGGATCGGTTGCGATCGGATTGGACAGGGAGATGTCGATCTCGCCGACATGGTTGCGGCCGATCGCCTTGTTCTCGCTGCTCGATAGCTCGCCGGGGTCGACCGCCTTCTCGATGGCGACGACGGTGGCGCGGCTTTCCTTCGGTCCGCAGCGGACCAGCAGTTGGTCGCCCTTGGCGAGCGGCTTGTCGTGTAGCCAGAAGATGCGCGCGCGCAGTCGGCGCGTCTCGCGCGGAGCGGTGCTCGCATGCGCGATGATGTCGCCGCGCTCGATGAACAATTCGCGGTCGAGCGTGATGCCGACCGAGCGGCCGGCACCCTGACGGCCAGCGACCGGCGTCACCGGCCTGCTCTCGACCGTCTTGATCCTGGCGATCTTGCCCGCGGGCATGATCACGATCTCGTCGCCGGCAATCAGGCTCCCGGATTCGATGCGGCCGGCCACGATGCGACGGTCGTCGAACTTGTAGATTGCCTGCACCGGCAGCCGCAGCGCCAGCGCTTCCAGCGGCCGGGCCGGTTCGAGCCGATCGAGTGCCTCGACCACGGTCGGGCCCTTGTACCAGCCAATGCGGCCGGTGCGCTCGGCGACGCCGTCGCCGTCGCGGGCGGAAATCGGGATCACCGCGGTCGGCTTCACGCCGAGGCCGTTGAGATGCGCCGAGATCTCGTCGCTGATGTCCTTGAAACGGCCGGCGGAGAAGTCGACGCGGTCCATCTTGTTGACGACCACGGCGACCTGCTTCACGCCGAGCAGATGCAGCAGATAGCCGTGGCGGCGGGTCTGGTCGCGCACGCCTTCGAGCGCGTCGATGATCAACACCGCGCCGTCAGCCTGCGAGGCGCCGGTGATCATGTTGCGCAAAAATTCGGCGTGGCCGGGCGCGTCGATCAGCACGATGTCGCGCGAATTGGTGCGGAAGCGGATCTGCGTGGTGTCGATGGTGATGCCTTGGTCGCGCTCAGTCTGGAGCGCGTCGAGCAGGAACGACCATTCGAACGGCATGCCGCGCCGCGCGCTGACGGCTTTGAGCATTTCGAGCTTGCCATCGGGCAGGCTGCCGGTCTCGTGCAGGAGGCGACCGACCAGCGTCGACTTGCCGTGGTCGACATGGCCGACGATGACGATGCGCACTTGGGGACGCGTGGTGCCGTTCGGCGTGGCGGGCGACGTAGGAGTGACGAGCATGTTCATGACCGCGATGCGTCCTTGAATCAGAGATAGCCGGCGACGCGCAGACGCTCGAAAGCGTCCTCGGTCTCGTGGTCGAGTGCGCGGCCGGCACGCTCCGGCACCTTGGTCTGCTCGAGCTCGGCCAGGATCTCGTCGATGTTCGACGCGGTCGAGGCGACGGGATTGGTGATGTCCTGATCGCCCAGCGAGCGATAGCGCTTGCCGTCCCTGGCGAGATAGAGCGGGATGATCGGGATGTTCTCGCGCTTGGTGTAGGCCCAGATGTCGGCCTCGGTCCAATGCAGGATCGGGTGGATACGCAAATGCGCGCCCTGCGGCGGCGATGCGTTGAAATGGTCCCAGAACTCGGGCGGCTGGTCGCGCACGTCCCAATTGCCCTCCAGGCCGCGCGGCGAAAACACGCGCTCCTTGGCGCGGGTGGCTTCCTCGTCGCGACGAATACCGGCGATCAGGCCGTCAAAGCCGTATTTCGCCAGCGCCATCTTGAGACCTTCGGTCTTGCGCGCGGCGGAACGGGCGGCCGGCGGCAGCGTTGGGTCGACGGCATCGATGGGCGGGCAGGGCTCGACGCGCAGGTCGAGCTCCCATTCCTTCCCGTAGTGATCGCGAAAACGGTACATCTCCGGAAACTTCTTGCCGGTGTCGACATGGAGGGCTGGGAACGGCACGCGGCCGAAGAACGCTTTCCGCGCCAGCCAGATCATGACGTTGGAGTCCTTGCCGAGCGACCACAGCAGGGCGATCTTCTTCAGGCGGGCAAAGGCCTCGCGGAAAATGTAGATGCTCTGGGCCTCGAGCTGGTCGAGATGGTCCATGCTGGGCGCGGTCTGCTCGATCGCGTTTTGCTCTGAAACGGAAGCTGCGAAACCCAGCCCATCTGCGCCGGAATCGGTCCTGAGAAGATGCATCTCTGCCACTTTGCGTTTGGAGGCGAATTTTCTATAGTTGCGGTGCAAGAGAGAAGAAAAAATTTTCTCTTTGCGCGCTAGAAACGACACATATATAGAAAATAATTCCAGTCAACCCCGGATGTGGGGGAAGCGAGTATCGCATGCGGTTCTTGCCGGTGTTCCTCGATCTCAAGGCCGGTCCGGTGGTCCTCATCGGCGCGGGTGAGCTTTTGCGCGCAAAATTGCGCGTGCTTGCCGCCGCCGGTGCGCGCATCCGCGTGCATGCGATCGATGGTAATCACGAACTGGGTCTGAACTCCGACGACGCGGCGCGTATCGAGACCGCCACCGCCGATCCGCTCACCGCCGATCTCTCGGGCGTCATTGCGATCGTCTGCGCGGGCGCGGGCGATGTTGGTGTGGCGATGTCGGCGCGCGCGAAATCGCTCGGCCTGCCCGTCAACGTCATGGACGATCTCGAACATTCCAGCTTCATCTTCCCTGCCATCGTCGATCGCGGCGACGTCGTGGTCGCGGTCGGCACCGGCGGCACCTCGCCGGTGGTGGCGCGGCGCGTGCGCGAGAAGATCGAGGCGCTGCTGCCGGCGCGCATCGGCGAACTCGCCGAGTTCATCGGCGGCTTCCGCAAGTCCATCAACGTGCGCATTGCCGAGTTTCCGCTGCGCCGCCGCTTCTGGGAGCGCGTCATCGACGGTCCGATCGGAGCGTCCGTGCTCGCGGGCCGCAAGGCCGACGCGGATGCCGCGCTCAAGGCGATTGCCGATCCGTCCGGTTTCGCACGAGCCGACAAGCCGGACGGCTCCGTTGCGCTGGTCGGCGCCGGTCCCGGCGATCCCGACCTCCTCACCATCAAGGCCCTGCGCGCGCTCCAGGATGCCGACATCGTTTTCCACGACGAGCTGGTTTCACCAGAGATCCTTGATCGCATCCGCCGCGATACGACGCGCGTGGCAGTGGGGCGCCGCGTCGGCAAGCCGGGCATCGGCCAGGACGCCATCAACAAGCGTATGATCGAGGCCGCGCAAGCCGGCCAGCGCGTGGTGCGGCTGAAGGGCGGCGATCCCTTCGTGTTCGGCCGCGGCGGCGAAGAGGTGGAAGCGCTTCGCGCTGCCGGCGTCGCCTATTCGATCATTCCCGGCATCACCGCCGGACTCGGCGGTGCCGCCGAGTTCGAAGTGCCGCTCACCTATCGCCATGAAGCGACCCGCATCACCTTCCTCACCGCGCACAAGGCACGCGATGCTGAGGCCGTGGATTGGTCGACGCTGACCGACACCAAGATGACTGTCGTGGTCTACATGGGCATGACCGCTGCGCCCGCGATCCGTGCCGGGCTGTTCGCCGCCGGCCGCTCGCCGGAGACACCCGTCGGCGTGTTTGCCCGCGTGACGCGTCCCGACGCGCAAGGCGCGATCGGCACGCTGCGCGACCTGCCGGAGTTCGTACGGCAGACCGATGGCGGTCCCGCCATCCTCGTCATCGGCGACGTGGTCCGGCATGCCGGTTCGCTTCTCCGCCAACCCTCCAAGAAAAACCCAGCTCAAATCATCTCTGACCTATTGGATGCAGCCGAATGACCTCCCCGCTTGAACAGAAGAAGATCAAAATCGCCGGCCCCTCGGTTGTGACCGCCAACCGTACCTGGGACGGCATCGTGGTGTACCGCACCGCTGCCAGGAGCTGGTCCGCGGACCTCTCGGAAGCCGCGATCGTGCGCAACTCGGACGACGCCAAGGCCTTGCTTGCAGAGTCGGTCGCCGATGACGTCGGCGCGATTGGTCCCTATATCGCCCCGGTGCAGGTCGGCGCGGACGGCAAGATCGAACCGGGCAATCTGCGCGAACAGATCCGCCGCACCGGCGTGACCATCGGTCAGTCGGCCCAGGCTTAAGGCATTCGCTTATGTACGCTTACGACGAAATCGACCGCACGCTCGTCAACGAGCGCGTCTCGGAGTTCCGCGACCAGGTGAAGCGCCGCCTCTCCGGCGAGCTCACCGAGGACGAGTTCAAGATCCTGCGCCTGCAGAACGGCGTCTATCTGCAATTGCACGCCTACATGTTCCGCGTCGCGATTCCTTACGGAACGCTGGCGACGAACCAACTGCGGGCGCTGGCCCATGTCGCACGCAAGTACGACCGCGGCTACGGCCACTTCACCACCCGGCAGAACATCCAGTTCAACTGGATCAAGCTCGCCGAGTTGCCGGACGCCCTGGAAGATCTCGCCAGGGTCGGCATCCATGCGATGCAGACCTCCGGCAACAACATGCGCAACGTCACCTCGGACCAGTGGGCCGGCGTCGCGCCCGGCGAGATCGAGGATCCGCGCATCTGGTCGGAGCTGATCCGCCAGCACACCACGCTGCATCCTGAGTTCTCGTTCCTGCCGCGCAAGTTCAAGATCGCGATCACCGCGTCGGACCACGACCGCGCCGCGATCAAGATCCACGACATCGGGCTGAAGCTGATCAAGAACGAGAAGGGCGAGACCGGCTTCGAGGTGCTCGTCGGCGGCGGCCTCGGCCGCACGCCGTTCATCGGCAAGACCATCAAGCACTTCGTGCACGGCCGCGATATCCTCAGCTACATCGAGGCTATCCTGCGCGTCTACAACCAGTACGGCCGCCGCGACAACATCTACAAGGCACGCATCAAGATACTGGTGCACGAGCTCGGCATCGAGAAATTCTCGCGCGAGGTCGAGGAGGAGTGGCAACACATCCGCAACTCCTCGCTCCAGATCGACGACGAGGTGATCGAGGACATCCGCTCGCGCTTCACCTATCCCGCTTACGAAAAGCTGCCGCATATGCCGGACGAGCTGCGTCAGGCCGCGGCCGATGCCGACTTCGAGGTGTGGCGCAAGAACTCGGTCGCCCCTCACAAGGTGCAGGGCTATTCCATCGTCACCATCTCGCTGAAGCCGATCGGCGCACCTCCGGGCGACGCCACGGCGGATCAGATGGACGCGCTGGCCGATCTCGCCGACAAATATTCCTTTGGCGAGATCCGCGTCGGCCACGAGCAGAACCTGGCACTGCCGCACGTCGCCAAGCGGGACCTGCCGGCGCTGTGGAAGGCGCTCGACAAGCTCGGGCTGGCGACGCCCAACGTCAATCTGATCACGGACATCATCGCTTGTCCCGGTCTCGACTACTGCTCGTTGGCGAACGCGCGCTCGATCCCGATCGCGCAGGAACTGACGCGGCGCTTCGCCAACCACGAGCTCGCGAACCTGATCGGCCGGCTCCACATCAACATCTCCGGCTGCATCAATGCCTGCGGTCACCACCATGTCGGCCACATTGGCATTCTCGGCGTCGAGAAGAACGGCGAGGAGGTCTACCAGATCACCATCGGCGGCCGTGCCGACGAGGGCGCGGCGCTGGGCAATCTGATCGGCCCCGGCGTCAAGTTCGACGAGGTCGCCGACGTCATCGAAGACGTCGTGGAAGCCTATCTTGCGCTGCGCGAGCGGCCCGAAGAGCTGTTCATCGACACGGTGAAGCGGCTCGGTGTCGAACCCTTCAAGGAGCGCGTCTATGCCACTCGTTAACGGCGGAAAAATCGCCGACGATAGTTTCGTCAAGCTGGCCGTCGACACGCCGCTGCCCGAGAGCGGCGACGTCCTGGTGCCGGCTGAGCGTTTCATCGCCGAGGCGGATGCGCTGCTCAAGCGCACCGGCAAGGTCGGCGTGATCTGGCCGAACAACCGCGACATCGACGAGCTCGTGCCCTATCTCGGCAGGATCGTCGCCGTCGCGCTGGTGTTCCCGACCTTCCGTGACGGCCGCGCCTACAGCCAGGCGCGCCTGCTGCGCGAGCGTTACAATTATCGCGGCGAATTGCGCGCGACCGGCCAGATCCTTCGCGATCAGTTCGTGTTCATGCTGCGCGCCGGCTTCGACTCCTTCGAGGTGAAGAAGCAGGCTGACGCAGAAGCCTTCATGCAGACGGCGAAACGCTATTCGGTGTTCTATCAGCCGACCGGCGACGGCCGGATCACGGCGCTGCACCGGCGTATGCAGCTGCGTCATTCCGAGGGTGTCGGCACGTGAACGCGGTTCTGCCCCAGGTCTCGTCCGTCTCTGCGCTGCCGTCGGCAGCGGAGCTCGATCGTGCGTTGCGCGATGCCTCACCTGCAGAAGTCGTCGCCGCGGCGCTGAAGGCGGTCGGGCGCGAGAAGCTCGCCCTGGTGTCGTCGTTCGGAACGGAATCGGCAACGCTGCTCAAGGTAATGGCGGATGTCGATCCGGCGATTCCGGTGATCTTCCTCGACACCGGCTGGCTGTTCGAGGAGACGCTGGCCTATCGCGACACGCTGATCGCGACGCTGGGCCTGGAGGACGTCCGCTCCATCAAGCCGGCCGAGGAGACGCTGTCGCGCGAGGATCCCGACCGTGAGCTCTGGTTCTCCGATCCCGATGCCTGCTGCCGTATTCGCAAGGTCGAGCCGCTGGCGCGTGCACTGAAGCCATTCGATGCCTGGCTCAACGGCCGCAAGCGCTTCCAGGGTAACGCCCGCGCCGACATTCCAGTCGTCGAGGACGACGGTGTGCGGCTGAAGTTCAATCCCTTCGCCAATGTCTCACGCGAGGAACTCGAGGCTATCTTCGTTGGTGCCAAACTGCCGCGTCATCCCCTTGCCGCATCCGGTTTTCGCTCGGTTGGGTGTATGCCTTGCACCAGCAGAACGGCCGAGGGCGAGGATGAGCGCGCAGGTCGCTGGCGTGGCCGCGCCAAGACGGAATGCGGCATCCACACGATGAAGACTTCCTAGCGCAGTCGCGCCAAGCCTTGAGGCCAATATCCCTCGCGACAGGGAACTGGGTACTGGGCGACATGACCGGCTTCCAGCCCCGCCGCACCGCATGTTTGCCAGTTAAGGCACCGTCATTCCGGGATGGTCCGAAGGACCAGACCCGGAATCTCGAGATTCCGGGTTCGCGCAAGTGCGCGCCCCGGAATGAGAGGCACGATTTTCCTCAAAATTCACCTTTCAGCCACGGTTGGTATGCAACAACGGCCCCTCATTTGGGGGCCCCTACATGCGCGCTGCGGCCGCGATCCTTCTCACTTTGCTTCTCGTCGGCTGCGCCGGCAATGAAGCGCCGGTCCAGCAGCCGTCGATGTATGCCGACATGTCGGTCCCGGGCGCCAAGCTCGATGCGCCTGCCGCCGCGATCATGATCTCGCAATACCGCCAGAACAACGGGCTCGGCACCGTCGAGGTCGACCCCGAGTTGATGCGGCTTGCCGAATCCCAGTCCAACGCCATGGCTGCTGCCAACAAGATGGACCACGACGTCCGCGCGCCGCTGGGCAAACGCCTGGCCGCCGGCGGCTATCCCGCGACCGTGGCGGTCGAGAACATCTCGGCCGGCTATCATACGCTGGCGGAAGCGTTTTCCGGCTGGCGCGACTCGCCTCCGCACCGCGCCAACATGCTCAAGAGCGGTGTCACAAAATTGGGCATAGCGGCGAGCTATGCTCCGGGCACCAAGTACAAGGTGTTCTGGACCATGATTCTGGCGTCGACCGACCCCCGATAAGCCAGACTTGATCCCGGGATGCATTGACGCCGCGGCAGACTGTCGCCACGGTGGCTCGCCTTTTGCGATTATTTGTTGATGTCCCCCGCATGACCGACCACAGCCCGGAAGTCGCAACAGTCCCCGCGAAGGCGCAGCGCGTCCTGGTTCTCCAGGGCGGTGGTGCGCTCGGCTCGTACCAGGCGGGCGCTTACCAGGCGCTGTGCCATTTCGACTTCGAGCCGGAATGGGTTGCCGGTATCTCGATCGGCGCGGTCAATGCCGCCATCATCGCCGGCAATGAGGGCCCGACCCGCGTCAAGCGGCTCAAGGAATTCTGGGAGATGGTGTCCGCTCCGGTGCCGTGGAAACCGATCGGCAAGAGCGATCACAGCCGCGAGCTGTTCAATTCCACCAGCGCCGCGCTGATCGCGACCTTCGGCGTGCCCGGCTTCTTCACGCCGCGCCTCCCGCCCGCGCCGCTCTGGCCGCCGGGCAGCCCGCAAGCAGAGAGCTATTACGACACGGCGCCGCTGAAGAAGACGCTGGAGCGGCTCGTCGACTTCGATCGTATCAACGACCTCAAGACCCGCCTGTCGGTCGGCGCCGTCGGCGTGACCTCCGGCAATTTCAAGTATTTCGACAATTACGAGTTCAAGAAACTCGGCAAGAAAATCGGCCCCGAGCACGTCATGGCTTCCGGCGCACTGCCGCCGGGTTTTCCGTCGGTCGTGATCGACGGCGAACATTACTGGGACGGTGGCATCGCCTCCAACACGCCGCTCGACTTCGTGCTCGATGCCGAAACCGATCGCGACATGCTGATCTTCCAGGTCGATCTGTTCAGTGCGCGCGGCGATCTGCCGAACTCGCTGCTCGAGGCCACCGAGCGCGAGAAGGACATCCGCTTCTCCAGCCGCACGCGGATGAACACCGACAAGAACAAGCAGCTGCACAACGCCCGCAGGGCCGTGCGCGACCTGATCGGCAAGCTGCCTGACTATCTGAAGAACGACCCGTCGGTCGAATTCCTCGCAAAGGTATCGCGCGAAAGCACCGTTACCGTGGTGCACTTGATCTATCGCAGCAAGAACTACGAATCCTCGTCCAAGGACTATGACTTCTCGCATGTCGCCATGGTCGAGCATTGGGAAAGCGGCGTGCGCGACGTGCATCTGTCGATGCGTCACAAGGATTGGCTCGAGAAGCCGCAGTCCGGCGAGACCATGGTGACCTACGATCTCACGGGGGACGTCACCGCGCCCCCGCCAAAAAGGAGCGAACAAGATGGGTAGTCTATCAGGCAAGAACGCCGTCGTAACCGGCTCGACCAGCGGCATCGGCCTTGCTTATGCGCGCGCCTTTGCCGCCGCGGGCGCCAATGTCGTCATCAACGGTTTCGGTGCGCCCGAGGACATCGAGAAGGAGCGCACGAAGATCGAGTCCGATTTCGGCGTGAAGGCGGTTTACTCGCCCGCCGACATGACCAAGCCGGCCGAGATCGCCGGGATGATCGCGCTCGGCGAGAAGTCGTTCGGCTCGGTCGACATCCTCGTCAACAATGCCGGCATCCAGTTCGTCTCGCCGATCGAGGAATTCCCGCCGGAAAAGTGGGACCAGATCATCGCGATCAACTTGTCCTCGGCCTTCCACGCCATTCGCGCCGCTGTCCCCGGCATGAAGAAGAAGGGCTGGGGCCGTATCATCAACACCGCCTCGGCGCACTCGTTGGTCGCCTCCCCGTTCAAGTCGGCCTACGTATCGGCCAAGCACGGCATCGCCGGCCTGACCAAGACCGTCGCGCTGGAAGTTGCGACCAGCAAGATTACCTGCAACTGCATCAGCCCCGGCTATGTCTGGACGCCGCTGGTCGAGAAGCAGATCCCCGATACGATGAAGGCACGTAACCTCACGCGCGAGCAGGTCATCAACGACGTGCTGCTCGACGCGCAGCCGACCAAGGAGTTCGTGACCTCGGAGCAGGTCGCAGCGCTCGCGCTGTTCCTGTGCAGCGACGATGCTGCGCAGATCACCGGCACCAACCTGTCGATCGACGGCGGCTGGACCGCGGAGTAACGGCGCCGACTTATTTGGCTGCTATAATGCCCCGCGAAAGCGGGGCATCCAGTGCGCCGAGGCTCTCGGCTCAACTACAGCTGTCTCCGAACACTGGATCGCCCGCTTTCGCGGGCGATGCCACCGAAACCGAGGTGGCAGCTTGCCGTTCAATGGCTCCAGGCCAGCGCCGTCACGATCGCGGATTGCAGGTTGAGCTCCGCGAACATGATCTTGCTGGCGACCACGACCAGAACGCTGGCGAGCGCCACGCGCAGCACCGTTTCCGGCACGCGCGTCGCGCTGTAGCTGCCGATGATGATGCCGGGCAGCGAGCCCAGCAGCAGCACGCCCATCAAACTCCAGTCGACCGAGCCGAGCATCCAGTGGCCGATGCCGGCCACCAGCGTCAGCGGCACGGCGTGCGCGATGTCGGAGCCGACGATGGTTGCCATCGGCAGGCGCGGGTAGAGCAGCAGCAGCACGGTCACGCCGACCGCGCCGGCGCCGACCGACGAAATCGAGACAAGCACGCCGAGGACAATTCCGGTCACGACGGTCGCAACCACCGTGGTGCGCTCGCTGACCTGCTTCATGCGGCGGCGATAGCGCTCCATGATCGACTTGCGGAAGATCAGCGAGGTCGCGGTCAGGAGCAGCGCAAAGCACAGCACCAGATTGACCAGATCGCGCTCGGTATCGCCCCGGAGATCGAGCTTCCACAACACTAGCAGCGTCAGCGCGCTTGCCGGAATGCTGCCGCAGGCCAGCCGCAGCACCGCGGGCCAGTGCACGCTCCGCGACCAGCCATGCACCACGCTGCCGCCGGTCTTGGTGGCGGCGGCATAGAGCAGGTCGGTGCCGACGGCGGTGGTCGGATGGATGCCGAACAGCAGGATCAGGAGCGGCGTCATCAACGAGCCGCCTCCCACGCCGGTCAACCCGACAAGCAGGCCGACGGCAAATCCCGAGGCGACGTAGAGTGGATCAATCATGTCAGGGGGAATCTAGGTTCATCTCGTCAGTTGGGCAATATGACGTAGAATAAACTTTCCCCGGAGTGCAACAGTTTGGCCGAAATAAGAAAATCGTACTACGGTGCGGGGAACGAGAGGTGTTTCGCCTTGTTCTCGGGCGGATCGCGAAACAGTCCTCCCCCGCGTGGGCGACCAAGGACAGATGCGTCGGACCTATTTACCAAACGCCAGCACGTGCAGACCTAGCCGCTGCCGCACGATCCAGAACAGCAGTACGGTCTCGAAGGTCAGCGAGAGCGAGGTCGCGGCCGCAGCGCCGTGCCCGCCGAAGTGCGGCACCAGCGCGATGCAAAGCACGACGTTCATGACGAATGCGAGCGCGTATGCGAGGGCGCAGATCTTCTGCTGGCCGAGCATGTTGAGGAGCCGCTCGACCGGACCGATCGCGGCGCGCACAACGAGACCGATTGCAGCAACGAACATGATGTCGTAGCCGATCACGAATTGCGGTCCGAACAGCCAGAGCAGCGGCTTGCCGAGCGCGAGCAGCACGGCGGTCGCGGCGAGCGAGGGCCAGAACGTCCAGACGATGGCATGCGCGACGTAGGCCGAAAGCCGCGCCTTGTCGCCGCTGGCGTTGTATTCGGCGAAACGATGCGCCGTCGTCGCCGACATCGCGTAGTGGATGAAGGACACCAGTGCCAGTGTCTTCACAACGGCGAAGTAGACGCCGACCTCGTCGGAGGGACGGAATTGCTGAAGCACCAGCACGTCGGTGTAGGACAGCAGCAGATAGAAACTCTCGACCAGCAGGATCGGCAGCGAGACCGCGAGCCAGCCGCCGATGTCGTAAGCCTTGGGGCCGGGCGCGATGTGATCGGCGAGCCTGCGGTTCAGCACCACCATCTGCCCGGTCATTGCGATCCACACGGCACCGGCGCTTGCGACCATCGCGGCGACCGCGCCGAGATGATAGCCGAGCAGGAAGGCGGAAGCCGTGATGCCGATGATCAGGGCCTGGCGGATGATGAATTGCGGCATCAGGCCGAGTTGCATCCAGTCATGCGAGCGCGCGATGCCGTCCTGGGTGTTGGCGACGACGAAGGCGGGCAGGGTCATGCAACCGATATAGAGCGGCAGCTCTTCGGCCGGATCGATCCACGGCGACAGCAGCTTGACGATGCCGGCAAGCGCGAGTGAGACCAGCATGGAGACAGCAAGGACCAGCCAGCGGCTGCCGGAGAGGAAGCCGCGCAGCAACGCATGGTCACCGCTGGCGCGATACTCCGGAATGATCTTCTGCGCGGAGGCCGAGATGCCGAAATCCATCATGCTGCCGAGCAGCAGCACCCAGGTCCAGACGTAGACATAGATGCCGTAGTCGGACGTGCCCATCCAGCGGGCCAGCAACACCTGTGAAAAATAGGCGAGGCCCGCGCTGATGACGCGGATGATGAAGATGGTGCCGGCCAGCCGCCGTGTCAGTGACGCCTCGCTCGAGCCGCCCGTCAGCTTCGCACGCAGCCGTGCGATCAGCCCGGCCGGTCCGGTCGTTGCGGGTTCTGCATCCATCACGGCCAAGTCGGGATCCCCACGCGTCCCGCATGTTGCGGCGGGCTTGTTGCGGCACGCTTGGGGCTTAGCAACCATTCGTTAAGATTCGGTTGGGTGGGGCTCTATTGTCTCATCCTCACCTGTCGTTCCCGCGAAGGCGGGGACCCATACCCCCAGGGAGAAGTTGTCGCGCGCAGCCGGTAACTCCGAATCTTCGCCAATCCACTCCCTGTGGTTATGGATCCCGGATCGGCGCTCCGCTTCGCTACGCTTGTCCGGGATGACTGCTGAACTTGCCGCCAGAAGGGCAACTCACTCGCGTTGTCCAAGCCAACGCTCACTTCAAGACAACGCTCACTCCAGATTCGTATTGAACTCGTACGATTTCTCCGGCCCGACCAGCGTGAATTTCAGCGCTGCGCCGTCGGGCTTGGCACCCGGCGGCAATCCGTCGAGTTCGAAGGAAAATCGCTTCACGCCGGGCGGGCTGTGCTCGACCGGATCTGGAATCGGCAGCGACCATTCGGGCGTCGGCCCCTCCACGAACAGATTGACCTTGCTGTTCTCGGGGGCGACGACGTCGACCACCACGTTCTTGGGCCCGTCGCGCTTGATGTCGCGGATGGTCAGCGGATTGGGATCGCCGACATTTGCGGGCTTCGGCACCGTGTCCAGCGCCGAGCGCAAATTGGCGTCTTCGGTGGAGGCGACGTTGTTGAAGCCGAGCTCGATATTGGCCTCGACGGGGATGCAGAGCTTTTCGCAGACCGCGTAGTTGATCTCGGCGCGCAGCGTCACCGGCTTGTCGGCGGCCTTGGCGACGATGCGCAAGGGCAGCACGATCTGGTCGTGATAGCCGATCGAATGGCCGCCAGCGCCGTCGTCGAATTTCAGCGGCGCCGGCCACATCACGGTCACCGCCTCGACATTCTCCGACCTGGAGAAGTCGAACCGCGGCGGAACGCCCGAGTCGCCCGGCATGCGCCAATAGGTCTTCCAGCCGGGCTGGAGCTGGAACGCGATACCGCCGAGTAGCACCGCGCCGCTGCGCGATCCCGCGAGCAGCCGTACCGCGGAATGGCCGTCGCGCTGCCATTGTGACGCGTCGTCGGCATGGGCGCCCATCGCCAGCGACGACGCAAGCAAGGTTGTCGCGACGCCAATCGCCGCACGCAGGGGAACTCTTGTCAGCATGGCACGTCTTTACAGGGTCGCATCTCGGCAAACCATTGAATTGCTTGTGATGGATGCACTCGAATCAAGTCTCGGCAAGCCTTGATTTGACAGCGGACCGGCCCGACATCAGGATAGGAATTGAAACCGGAGTGCTTTACCGATGGCTCCCACAGGCAAACGGACGGGCGAAAGCACCCGCGGCGCAGGCCCTGCGCTCCCCAGTTCGGCCGGTTATCTCGACGGCCGGCTCCTTATCGCGATGCCTGTCATGGGCGACTCCCGCTTCGAGCGCTCGGTGATCTATCTCTGCGCCCACTCCGCCGAGGGCGCGATGGGCATCATCGTCAATCACCCGGCCGGCAGCATCGATTTCCCGGAGCTGCTCGAGCAGCTCGGCATCATCAAGAAGGGCGAGCACATCAAGCTGCCGCAAAATGCCGAAAGCATGAAAGTGCTGGCCGGCGGCCCGGTCGATACCGGCCGCGGCTTCGTGCTGCATTCCAGCGATTTCTACATCGAGCACGCGACGCTGCGGATCGACGACGGCGTCTGCCTCACCGCGACCGTCGACATCCTGCGCGCGATCGCCAACGGCTCCGGCCCCAAGCACGCCATTCTTGCTCTCGGCTATGCCGGCTGGGCGCCCGGCCAGCTCGAAACCGAAATCCAGAGCAATGGCTGGCTGCATTGCGATGCGGACGCGGATCTGATCTTCGGCGACGACGTCGACGAGAAATACGGCCGCGCGCTGCGCAAGATCGGCATCGATCCCGGCATGCTGTCGAACGAGGCCGGGCACGCGTAAGCTTGGTGTCGCAGCCGTCGCAACATCCTCAACTGTCGTCCCGGACAAGCGCAGCTTCTGGCAACGCGTAGCGTCGTCCAGAACGGCGCGCGCCTAAAGCGTGATGGTATTAAGTTCGATAGCCTGAGTTTTTCAGGTAGTTGGCGCATTCCTCGGATG
>NZ_JAUIZJ010000022.1:0-33209 GCF_030435535.1 Bradyrhizobium sp. WYCCWR 13022 | reverse complement strand
CATTGATGCAAGACCGCTCACCGCCAATTCGACGAAATCTTCTTGCGACGCGCGGCCGGACCATACATTCGGGTCACAAGGAGGCTTATGCACCGCCGCAAATCGTTGACCTCCAATGGCCTATGCAATGTGTTCGATCTATTTTACTGCGCAGCGCGCCGAAATCGATCGGTTTGGTCAGCAAAGCTTCTGCTCCATTCTCAAGCGCTCTGCGCTTGGTCTCTGCGTCACCGCAAGCGCCTGGAAGCAGTCTGCGGCTCACCGTGGATAGAACCAGTCGAACTTCAATACAAACGCGTTTTCTCATCTTTTTCGGCAATAGCCAGCATCTCAGGTACCGAGAGATCTAGGTTTCCGTGAACGACCATAGCCTCCCCGATAGAGGCGAGCCCTTTGGAATTCCAAGACTCCGGCTTCCACATCTTTGAACGGACCATGCATTTCGTACAATGAAGGAACGCTTATTCCACGGTCACTACGAGTGCGAGCTTTGGCACCCGGTCTCCCATTTTCAAACTGTCACGCAACCATGCGTCGCGCACGATCCGAGCACTTCGGCTGATTCTCAACGTCTCACCCTTGTCGGGCACCACGAAAATCAATCCCACCTTGGGATTCTGCAGCACATTTCGAAAGGTATCAGCGCGCCGATTTCCCGGGCGCTCTGGAATCGCGATCGTGCGGTCGTCTAGCACGTGTACGAAGCCTGCCGGGTCTCCCTTTGGGGAAACATCGATGTTTCCGGCAGCATCGGAGGATGCCACGATAACAAACGGGGATCGCGCAATGAACGAGCGGCAAATGTCGTCCAAGGCGTTTACGAATTGGCAAGCACCATTTCACTGGGCTTGCCAATTGCGTTTTCTAGCTCGGCCTCCGTCGAGAGTGTTTCGAGAATTGCGGGATAATCCATCGTCTGGCTCCCAAACATCAAACAATTAAAAAAACTACCGCCGCCCTGATTTTTAACTTACCATTTCGGGCGCTCCCGCAAAGATGCCATAGGTCGGCTTCAGGGCAAAATCGGTCCTGCCGTCGCTCTGGTTGGTAGCAATTACGTCTCTAATCGTCTGAAAGCGGACGTGGGATTGGAAGTGCTCCGGACCGAAAATGACCAGCCTCACTAGCTGAGGAGGTCAACATGACCGATAGCCCAACCACCGTCTCTGCTGTCTCGAAGCACGTCCCTTGGAACAAGGGCAAGATCGTCGGCGCAAAGCCGCCGCTCCGTCCAAAGCATGTCTGGTCAATCCGGAGCAAGCTGCAGGTCGAAGGCCGAATGCGCGATCTGGTACTCTTCAACGTCGCCATCGATAGCAGGCTGCGCGGCTGCGACGTCGTAGCCTTGAGAGTTGATGACCTTGCGCCGGGTGGATATTCGGCCGACCGCGCGACCGTCCGACAGAAGAAGACCGGCCGGCCAGTCAAATTTGAACTGACGGAAACGACCCGGCAGGCAATCGACGATTACCTGCGGGTTACGGGTAAGAAGTCCGGAGAATATCTGTTCACTGGCCGGCGGCTGATTGGACATATGACGACCCGCCAGTATGCCCGCCTCCTATCCCGCTGGCTCACCAACATCGGATTGGACCCGCACCTATTGGGACGCATTCCCTCGCCGCACCAAGGCTACCTTGATCTATCGCCGAACTGGCAACCTGCGAGCCGTACAGCTCGTTCTGGGGCACACCAAAATCGAGAGCACCGTTCGATATCTCGGCATCGAGGTCGACGACGCCCTCGCGATAGCAGAACAAGTTGACCTCTAATTTCGGGGGCAGAGCAGACTCTCTCTGCGCTGCCCTCACAGACGGCTCCGGGCCAGCAGCCGTCATTTGCCTTTAGAGACGGAGCCCCTTGACCTAAATCAAACGCAAGTTCTGACGCGCGCCGATCATGAGGGATGACGAGAAGCTGCCCATACTGCGGACGGACCTACGCACAAAGTAGACAGTACTTTGGTCATAGCCCTTCCAAGAGAAGCCGCTGGAAATGCCGTGCCTGCGTCCGGGAGGAAGTACGTCAAGCCGTTAAGGCCGAGACCGTCTCTGATAGGAAGATGGACGAGCGACTTGAGAACGGTCAGTCAGAGTAAGCATCGTCGGACGTCCTGAGCGGCCATGCTCTCGCGCCAGTCGGCCTAGAGTTACGACAGATCCCGCCGATTACGGCCAGCATCCGACTTCCGCTTTCCCCCAGGGGAAACCAATTATTTCGTCGTCGCGACGGGCCAGACGCGGCCATTTGCTGATGACCCGAACAAGCGAGGCCGCCAACTGAGGTGGCCTTACTTTTCACCCAACAGCTTTCCGGTCTTTCGATTGATCAAATGCAGCTTGGCGCAGGCGGGGCAGGTGACCGCCTCATAACTATCGTCGGGCGCATCGTCGTCGTCGGTCCAATGCTGGACATTGGATGACGTGTCCGGACATTTGAAAACGAAATGAGCCATGCGCGGAAAATGGCACTTTTGCGGGATGGCAATCTGACGCAGCTCAATCTTTCCGCGCTGCAAAACGTCCTGCGAACTCCACCTCCGTCGGCGATGGGTCACTTCCAGACGTCGGTCCGAACGTTGAGGGAGGTCAGCTAAGGGCCCAATAGGCAACATCGCGCGGAGTACCCGATCACTTCATCAGCCAGCGCCAGCAGGCGCGCGGGAACCTTGATTCCGAGCTGTCTTGCAGTGTTGAGGTTGATCACCAACCAGAATTTGCTGGCCTGTTCGATCGGCAGATCACCGGGATTTGCACCCCGGATGATTTTGGCCACATAGACGCCTGCACGTCGAAAACCATCGACCGCATCGCTGGAATAGGTCAGCAGCATACCGGCATGCGCCCAATCGGGATAAGGGCCAAACGTAGGCTTACCCGTCATCAGAAGTCGGGGCATCACGACGGATATCCTGAACGTCAGTGCCGGATCGCCAGAAATGTAAAAGGCTTCAACACCGTCGCTCAACGCTTTTGAAAGGACCGCGTCGAGATCGTCGAGATCGGAATTAATTTCATAATTGTTGAAGCCGATCCCCAATTGCGCTGTGATCTTACGCAACGCTTCTTCTTCAGAAGTTTCGAGACGCGCTACCCCGTAGTCCGCAACTCCGATCATCCCAAGGTGCCGGATGCGCGGAACCAAGTCCCTGAAAAAGCCAAGGCGCTTTGTTGTCAGGCTCTCCTCCCCGCCGACTGCGTTCATCACGGTTGCCGGTGGCCGTCCCGCCTGGCTTCGCATAACTTTTGGCCAAGCCGACGGCGATCGGGTCAACGGCTATGGCGGTAAATACCAATGGCGCGTCAGGCCGCAGTCTACGCAAAGTGGCAACCGCTTGGGCCGCACCGACGAATATCCGAGGGTTCAACGCGTCAAGCTCTTGGGCGAGGGGAGACAACTGCGAAAAGTCACCGTTCGCAATGCGCGACTCTACATTGCAAACCCTTTCCAGCACCTCCACGAGGTCGGTGCCGCGGAAGGTGAGCCGCGGCTCCAGTGCGGGCGAGAAGCGTGAGAAGATATCGACGATCGTGAGCACCCGGAGCTTGCCGCCGGTGGCCAGCTGGTCATGAACGAAGTCCATCGCCCAGATCTCGTTGACCCGCGTCGCGGGCCGTCGGTCGTCGCGCAGCTTGGCCTTGACCCGGCGCTTGGGCGATTTGTTGCGCAATTGCAGGCCCAGTTCGCGATAGATGCGACGGGTCTTGTTCTGCCCGTGACGCCATCCCTCGCGGCGTAGCAACACGTGGACACGGCGATAGCCGTAGCGAACGCGCACATGGCAGATCTCCTTGATCCGAGCTTCGAGGGTCGCCTGGCCGGAGCGACGAGATTTGTAGTGGTAGGTCGATCGGTCGAACTCGAGGGCCGCACAGGCCTTGCGGATCGACACCTGCTACTCGCCGCAAGCCTCATCGACGAGCTTGCGCTTCCGGCCAGGCTTCACAGCTTTCGGCGGATCACGTCCTGCAGCATCTCCTTGTCGAGTGACAGATCCCAGCAGAGCAGTAAGCGAGGTGTCTGCGACCAGGCCGAGACATTCCTGGGTGAAGGTGTCGACCAGGGTGAGGATACGGAAGCGAGCGACCACCGCAGGTTCGACCCTGCGGGATCGTCATCGGCGCGCGGATGCCCAGTGCCGCTTGCGGCAGTCTGCATTACCCCATATTGCAGGTGTCAACATACCTGCAGCGCCGATAAATGGAGCGCTGTCGGGCTGCCCGGCTCATTCGTCCGGATGGCAGATCAGCCGGCGAGGATGCTCGGTGCCGAGCTCGGAAATGAGATACGCCGGGGCCCGGCTCTGCTGAAACAGGCGCTCGGCCAGGTCGCCGTTGCAGCGCCTGATCTTGGTGACATAGTCGCACCACTCGTTGTCGCGTGGCTGCCGCATGCGGGGGTCGCGGTCGGGACAGGGCCTCTCGTCCATGAGGTACGGAGCCTGCGCGTGCGCATCTCCGGCAGACATCCAACAGCAGACCATAAAAACGGATAAACCGAAGTAAAATCGCATGCCTGTCCCCAGCCGCCCCGGCGATTCAGCTTCCCCCAAGCTTGCTGAAAACGCAAGGTCGCGGCCTCCCGGCATCAACACGAAACAGACGTCGGCCGCGGATTTATGCTAGTCTTCGCCGGCCGCGCGCCATTTGCGGTTTTAAGCTTCCTGTTTCCCGGGAGGAATTTTCATGAAGCCATTCATTTTACCGGCCGTGCTGATGTCGCTCTTTACCCTCGTCGGCGGCACCGCAAGCGCGCAGCACATGCAGGAGATCGTCGCGACCGAGACGATCGAGCTTCGGGCTGAGCAGGCCCGCACCTTCACGCTGGATCAGCCGGTGAACAAATTCTCCCTGTCCGTCGAAGACATCGCGCAGGTCATTCCGGAAACCGACCGCGTCTTCACGATCCGGGGCCTGAAGGCCGGTCGGGTGATGATGACGGCCTATGCGGCCGACGGTCAGGTCGTCCACCGCGCCAACGTCATCGTGGACCAGACCCAGGGGCTGGTGAAGATCTACCGGGCCGAAGTGAAGGATTATGTCGGCTTTTTCTGCACCAGTCTCTCCTGCGGCCGCGCCGACCCCGATGCCAAGCCGCTGCCTTACGGGGCGACGCCGGAGGCCCAGCAGCAGCGGCAGCAGCAGCGGAGCGAGGGCAGCAGCGCCACGCCGGCGAAAGAGTCTCCGTGACAGATGGCCTGGCAGAGCCCGCCGCGGCGCAGGGCGCATAGCCGTTGACGCCTGCGACCCGTTGGTCTTCGGAATTTCCGTTTTGCGGAGCCACGGCAACTCCGACCAAGCTCCGGGGTAATCATGAGGCTTGTGCTGTTTGCCGCTCACCCTCGGCCGTGTGGGCGGTTGGTTTGCCTATGGCAGGTGCAATTAACCCGCAATTTAACGGGACTTTGCCTCTTTAACTGCCTGAGCGGTTCGGGTTCCCGGCCGTAATCTTCCGGGCGCCCCGAGTAAGGTTAAAAAACGATTAGCAGGTGACAACTTTCAGGAGAAATATTAGAGTTTTAGCAGTTGGCTGAATTTTATCACCAACGCTAACGAGCAGTTAATCTTAGTAACGAGGGATATTCCACTATGCTGAAATATTACATCAAGACCACCGAAGCCCTGAAGCAGCTGCGTGCGGACGCGCGCGGCGTGGTGTCGTTCGAGTACGTGATCGTTGCAGCCTGCATCGTCGGTGCGGTCGCCGCTGCTTTCGGCACTGGCGCTGGTGGTGGCATTGCCAGTGCCCTCACCACCGCAATCGGCAAGATCACGGCCGCGATCACGACGGCTACTGCCTAAGGGCAGTTGGAGGCGCCAGGCGAGTTCAGGCTGGCCTGCTACCTGATGTCGTTGGCGGCATTTCTGCCAACGACGCGCCGTTTCACGTTCATTAGTATGGATAAGGGATTACGCCTATGCTGAAGCATTATTTCAAAGCCAAAGAAGCCCTGAGCCTGCTGCGCGCGGACAAGGAAGGAGTTGTGTCTTTCGAGTACGTGATCGTCGCCGCCTGCGTTGTCGGTGCCGTTGCTGCTGCGTTCGGAACGGACGGTACCGGTGCAATCGGTCAGGCGCTCACGACTGCGATCGGCAAGATCACCGCGGCTGTGACTACCGCCACCGCCTGACGCGGATAGCGAGGGGTGTATTCCGCCCCTCGCTTGGTCTGAGGCAGAATTTCATGAACTGGATTGCGTCCACGACCGCGTGTCTGGAAATCGCATTGTTGTTGTATGTCGCAACCATCGATATCGCAACACGATTGATCCGAAACGAAATTTGTTTGGCGTTAGCGCTCCTCGGAATTGTCGGCGAATTAGCCAGTCCGATGCAGCTTAGCCAATCGTTATTTGTCGCCGCGATGCTGTTCTTGGTGCTCTTCGTCATATATCAGCGTGGAATGATCGGCGGCGGCGATGTCAAGTTGCTGGTTGCTCTCGCAGTCGGTCTTCCGTTGACCGGCGTGGTTGAGCTGTTGACCGTAACCGCACTCGCGGGCGGCGTGTTGGCCGCAATGCATATTATGATGCGCTACTTGCCGCATCCGAAGCTGGCGCCTGCGGGATCCTCGCTTATGCGCCGGGTCTATGCCGTCGAGCGCTGGCGCCACTTGCGACATGCACCGCTGCCCTACGGTGTCGCCATCGCATGCGGCGGCATCTGGACAATTTTGAGCAAAGGAATTTGACATGTCGTCCGCTCTGCGTGTCTCTGTCATCATGGTGCTGTTGCTCGCAGCTGTCGCGCTCGGGCTGATTGCGTATAATGTGAATCAGACGAAAGGACCGGTCGTCGCGGACGCAGTCGCGGAAAAGCTACCGACCGCACCTGCGACCGTTGGATATTTTGTTGCGACTCGTCCTCTCTCCAGGGGAACGCTGGCACGCGATGAGGATTTCGCGGTACGTCAGGTGGCACCGGATCGTGTCCCCGCAGGCGCGATCCTCGAAACGCCTGATACCAAGATAGGACTTCCCGGGTCGCTGGTTCGCAAGTTCGTCGAGGCCGGCAGCCCCATCACGTTGCAGGACATTCTGCGCCCGCGCGATCGCGGCTTCCTCGCCAGCGTGCTGGCTCCGGACAGCCGTGCCATCAGCATCAAAGTCGACGAGGAGTCCGGCGTCTCCGGCCTCGTCAGGCCGGGCGATCGTGTCGATGTCGTGCTGACCCAGGTGTTCGAGAAGGCTGATCCTGCTCGGCGCGCGATGAGCGAAACCGTTCTGCGCAATGTTCGGGTGATCGCGATTGATCAGGAGATCGTCCAGGGCGGCCGCGGAATCGCCGCCGTCGCCGGCAAGATGCCGCAGACCGTGTCGCTGGAACTGACACAGGAGCAGGTCAAGAAGGTCACCGTCGCAAAGCAGCTCGGAACGCTGTCCTTGGCGGTGCGGGCCGCCATCGACCAGTGGGACAAGGCAGACGCCGGCGCGATCTCGAGCTGCGACGTGTCGCCGGAACTCGCGCGCCAAAATGCGATCGCCGGCCAGAGAACGTCCGTGGTCGTTCATTCCGGCGGCGAGGTTAGGCAATACACGGTCAGGAAGCAGGACGCCGAAAGCGTTGACGCGGCCGTGAGCTGCGAAGGATCGGAGGCTGCGGAGCGCACCGCAAGCGCGATGGCCTATGGCGCCAGGCTGCCGGAGAAGCAGTGATGAACATGGCCGTGATCACTCCGTCCCAAGAAACGACATCCGTCGTCACGCGCAACCGGATCGTCTGCTTCGTCAATGACGAGGTCAGCGCCGGCGCTCTCGGCAAGGGCCTCGAAGGCAGCAACCTCTCGATCAAGCACGGCACGATCCGCAGCGCCATCAAGATGCTGGAGACGGACACCGACCTGTTCGCCCTGGTGACCGATATCAGCGGCATCGATGATCCCTTTCCCGAGCTCGAGCGCCTGGCCAGTGTCTGCCCGCCGGATGTCCGGGTGGCTCTGGTCGGCGACAACAGGGAAATCACCTTCTACCGTGCGCTGATCGATCTCGGCCTCACGGAATATCTTCCGAAGCCGCTCACGCGGGATATCGTCTTGGACCAGCTGCGCCCGAAGCTGCTGGGTGACGTGTCGCATGCTCCGGCCGATCGCGGCGGGCATGTGGTCTCGATTTGTGGTGCGCAGGGCGGCGCCGGTGCAACGAGTATCGCGATCAATCTTGCGCTGCAGCTGGCTGAGACCACCAAGGCCAAGGTCGCGTTGCTCGACCTTCATCTGCAGGGCGGTGAAACCGCGGTCATGCTGGGCGTTCGTCCGGGACCCGGCCTCCGTATTGCTCTCGAGAACCCGATGCGGGCCGACACCCTGTTTCTGGAGCGTGCTGCAATCGAAGTGAACGATCGGGTCTGCCTGATCTCCGGCGACGAAGAGCTCGATGCTAAGCTCGACATCACCGAGGCGGGCGTGCGGCACGTGCTGGGCTTGCTCCGCCAGCGCTTCAACTACATCGTGGTGGACGTTCCGGTGCCGTTCCAGGCTTCCATGTATCCGGTCATCCAAGTGTCCCGTCATGTGCTGGTACTGCTGGAGGCCGAGGTGACGGGCCTGCGCAATGCCCATGCTCTACGCAACGCCGTCACCAACATCGCCGGCAAGGATCGGGTCTTCACCTTGCTCAACCGAGCGAACCGACCCGGCGGTCTGCCCAGGGCGACCATCGTCAAGGCGCTGGGCGCGGAGCCGGACATGGTGATTCCGGACCTTGGCAAGGGAATGACCCAGGCCGTCAATCTTGGCGTTCCGGCTTTGAAGCACGTATCCGGGCTGCGGCGTCACTTGGCTCCGATCGTACGGGAGATCACCGGCGTCGGCTCCAAGGAAAAGAGGCGGTGGAAAAAGTGGCTGGGGCTATGAGGAAGTTCGGCAGGCGCCCGGACGAGATGCCGATAATTTTGCCGGCGCGCATGGCAGGCGCGCCGGCAGAGGAGACGGACGCGCCTGTGTTGCCGGCCCCGCCGCCAATTGTGCCAACCGTGATGTCATTTGCGCCGAACGGAGAGCCGCTGGCACTGTCCGTGTCGACGCAGAAGCGCGAGGAGCCTGCGACGGGGCGCCCGGTCATGCCGGCTTCGTTGCGCGAGCGGGTCATCGAGCAGATCGAACCGGCGGCGGCCGCGTCGGTTTCGCGTGAGGTCCTTCGGCGACAGATCGAGGAAATCATTCACGGCATCGCCAATCAGGACCGGCTTGAACTCTCCGGCCGCGAGCAACTGCTGCTGGCGGAGGAAATCGCGGACGACATGACCGGCTACGGGCCGCTTCGTTCGCTTCTGCTCGATGAGACCATCAACGACATCATGATCAACGGGCCGAGCAACGTCTACGTGGAACGGAGCGGCAAGCTGGAGCGGGTCGCGGTACGGTTCCGCGACAACGACCACATTGCCGCGATCGCGCAGAAGATTGCAGCGCAGGTTGGCCGACGTGTGGATGAATCCAGTCCGATGGTTGACTGCCGTCTCCCGGACGGCAGTCGCGTCAACATCATCCTGCCGCCGCTCGCGATCCACAGCCCCTGCATCTCGATCCGAAAGTTTCCAAGCCGGCGCTTGAACATTGCCGGAATGATCGCGAACGGATCCATGACTCTCGCGCTCGGACAGCTATTGGAGATTGCCTCCCGCTGCCGCCTGAACGTTCTGGTTTCCGGAGGCACGGGCTCGGGCAAGACGACAATGCTCAATGCTCTTAGCCAGTTCATTGACCACAGCGAGCGTATCGTCACGATCGAGGACGCGGCGGAGCTCCAACTGCAGCAACCCCATGTCATCAGTCTAGAAACCCGACCGCCCAGCCTCGAGGGTACGGGACAGGTTACGCAACGCGATCTATTGTGGAACGCCCTTCGCATGCGTCCGGATCGCATTGTCGTAGGCGAGGTGCGCGGTGCCGAAGCCTTCGACATGCTGCAGGCCATGAACACGGGCCACGATGGCTCGATTTCGACCGTGCATGCCAACAGTACACGCGATGCCCTAACTCGTGTCGAGAACATGGTTCAGATGGGGCAGGTCAATCTACCTTCGCGCGCGATACGCGCACAAATCGTGGCCGCTCTGGATCTGATTGTGCAGGTCGAGCGCATGCGGGACGGCCAGCGCAGGATCGTTCAGATCACTGAGGTGATTGGTCTGGAGGGAGAGGTGATCACCACCAATGACATCGCGCTGTTCGAGTACAAGGAGGAGGACGTGCACGGCCGGATATCGGGCACGTATCGGTCCACGAACGCAGTTCCGAAATTCAAGAGCCGTCTCGTCTATTATGGGCTTGACCGGGCCTGGGCCGATGCGATGAGGCAGATCTGATGTCGACGCCGTTGATCATCGTCCTGGTGCTGCTGCTGTGCGCGACGGTCAATACCCTGTGGCTCGACGCGCGACAGAGGCGGATGGAGCGCCGCGTCGAGATTGCTCTGCCGACGTCCGAGGCAGAAACCTGGGTGTCCATCCGTCGCGCGACAAAGGCGTCGCGTTGGGACTTGCTCTATCGGCTCGTCAATTACCAGGTTGACATCGTTTATGCCGTGCATCCGTCCCTGGTGTTTCTGGTTGGCGCGGTGGCCGCCGGGATGGTCCTTTATGGCAACCATCGCTTGCTGCAGTTATCCACGCCTGTGGTGTCGATCGCTGCCGGTGCCGTCGCCCTCCTGGTGGTGCGAGGCGTGTTCGGATGGCAGCGAAGCCGTTTCATCAACCTGCTTTTCCGCCAGCTTCCCGATGCAATACAGTTGGTCACCAGCACCGTTCGGTCGGGATTGCCCGTCAACGAGGCCTTTCGCACCATCGCGCGAGAGATGCCACAACCGACAGCCCGCGAGTTCGCGACAGTTTGTAGCGAGCTGAATCTTGGTAAGCCACCGGAAGAGGCCGTCGAAGGGATCTATCGGCGAACCTTGATTCCCGAATACGCCATGTTTGCGGTGACGCTTGCGGTCCAGCTCAAGGCGGGCGGCAGTCTGGCTGAAACACTGCAGACGCTGGCCGAGACCGTAAGCCAACGGGTTGCGTTGGCCGCACGCGCGAAGGCCCTCGCCGGAGAGGTCATCTTCTCGTCGCGTGCGCTCTCACTATCGCCGGTCATCATCGGCGGATTGCTCTACGCCATCAATCCGCAATCGATCGATCTGTTGTTCTATGATCCGACCGGAAACATGCTGCTGGCCTATGCGGCGGGATCGGTCATTGTCGGGCACTTCGTGATACGCTGGATGATCAGAAGGGAGACGGCCCTATGACTGCCGTCTTCGGTTTTGCGGCTCTTGCTACGATGGTCGCGGCTGCGATGTTCATCCTGATCATTCGCGAGGTGCATATCCGCGCGCTGGACGCGCGCGTTTCGAGTGCGGTGCTGGGCATCCCTCACCGCTCGAGCTCCGCGCAGGGCCTATTGGGCTGGCTTTCGTCGATAGGCGGCCGTTACAAACGTTTCTATGCGGAGGAGAATCTGGAAGAACTCCGGATGATCATTCGCTCGGCGGGCTTCAACCATTATCGAACTCTGCCGATCTGGATTGGCGCCAAAGCGGTTAGCATGTTTCTGTTTCCGCTCGCGGCGTTCTTCGCAACGCAGCTTCTCGGCAAACCGTTCCCGGACGTGATGATCTTCACGCTGTTCGGAGTGGTGGTCGGAATTATGGGGCCTCGCTTGGTGCTCTTTGTGTTGAAGCGGCGCTTTGATGCGGCCATCCGGCTCGGGACCCCGGATACCATAGATCTGCTCGTCGTCTGCAGCGAGGCGGGAATGGGCCTCGAAGGCGGGCTTGAGCGGGTCGCCGAGGAGATGAAGGAAACCAATCCGGAAATGGCCCAGGTCTTGCGCGGACTACTCGACGATCTTCGGATGTTGCCAAACCGCACCGAAGCATTCGAGAAGTTGGGCGCCAAGTCGGAGGGGCTTCGCCGCTTTGGAACAGTCATCGCTCAAAGCCTGCAGTACGGAACGCCGCTCGGGCAGGCTCTGCGCGGTATTGCCGCCGACCTTCGAAGGGAGCGCATCACCAAGCTGGAGGAGCGGGCGCATAAGCTCGGCGCCAAGCTGACGATTCCGATGGTGCTGTTCATGCTTCCGGCCATGTTCGTCATCCTGGGCGGAAGCCCATTTTTGCACCTCGCTCGTGCGTTCAAGTAGGTCATTTATGAGCAGCATTACTGTTTCGAATAGATCGAGTTACGAGCGGATCATGCAATTGCTCGGCGGCATGTGGTTCATGCTGCTGGCGCTCATCTACGCGATCAAGGTTGGATCGTTTTCCGATTCCTGGTCGATCGTCGTGTCGAGTTTCTGTCTCGCCAATTTCTACGTCTTGCTCGGGCTCCTGGTCATGACACGGCCGCCGGCAAAGGCGCATGCGGATGGCCTGATGCCGAGGGTCGCCGCATTCGTCGGCACCTATATGCCGTGGACGATCGGATTCTTCGCCGAGACTGACAAGGCGCTGCCGAATATTGCGTCTACCGCTTGCGTTTTGATCGGCATGGCCATGATGCTGTTCACGATCAGGCATCTTGGCCGATCGTTCAGCATCGTGCCGCAGGCGCGCTCGGTGGTGCAGACCGGCCCGTACCGATGGATCAAGCATCCGCTCTATCTGGTGGAGGAGATCGCGGTATTCGGCGTGGTCCTCAAGGTGCTTTCGCCGCTGACGCTGGCTTTGTTCGTGTTGCATATCGGCGTGCAGGTGAGCCGCATCTACTACGAAGAGGATCTGCTTCGGCGCAATTGCCCCGAATACGCGACCTACGAGGCCTCGCGCTGGAGATTGATACCATACGTCTGGTGAGGGAAGATGACTGGTCGGATGAGGCACAAGAGCGGCAGAGGTTCCTTTATCACGGATCAACGCGGCGCCGTCGCGTTCGAGATGCCGTTCGTCTACCTTTTTTTGATGATGGTGATCTTTCTGCCGCTCGCTGATCTCGCCGTGGCCGGCTACAAGTACATCTCGGCGTTCGCGGCATTGCGCGCGTTTGGTCAGTCGATTCTGTATTCGCCGCCACCCGACGTCACGAACGCGTCTAGTTGGTCGTCGACCGCACTTGCCAAGGCCGATAGCAACTATCCGATCTCCAGCATTAAGCTCATTTGCGGCGACAGCAATGCTGTTTGTGCTTCCGGAAACTCTGATCCGTCGTTGGCAAAGTGGTACGTGTACTCGACAACGATAACGTTGAGCCCGATGGTATTGTCGTCGGTGTTGTGCACGAGCACCACTGGCAATGCCTGTTCGTTCACGCTGACTTACTCAGAGCGATTTCAATAGGTGTCCCATGCGTAACGTGCTTAGTTGCCGTCGAGGGTCTGCTGCGTTCGCGACTGTGATCGCATTGGTGCCGTTGATCGGGGCTATGGCGTTGGGGGGCGAGGCCGCATCCTGGTACGTGACCAAGCAACGCGCTCAGGGCGCCGCCGATGCGGCCGCCTATTCGGGCGCCCTGCGGTTGGCGTGCGACAAGGCTCCGCAACCTGGCGTAACTTGCAGCAATACGCAGTCAGTCGACTATCGCGGAAAGCAGGTTGCAGCTCAGAACTCGTTCTGCAATTCGGGTGACACGTCCTATCCGGGCGCCACGTGTTCCACCAGCCTTCCGCAAGGGGTCTCGAAGTCGGTGCAGATCACCACGCTGGGGTCGTGGAACGGAACTGCAGGAAATTACGTGCAGGCCACCATCAGCCAGCAGCAGCCGGCATACCTGGCTCAGTTGCTTGGCTTATCGACGATCAATGTGGTTGCGAGCGCGGTTGCCGGCGTTGATAGTTTGGCGAAGCCTCCATGTGTGCTGGCTCTGAAAGACCCTGTTACGTTTCAGGGCAGCGCTAACGTATCCTCACCAACGTGCGGCATTTCGTCGAACAGTACAGCGGCGAACGCGATCGGCTTCATTGGCAATGCGGGCATCTCGGTGAATGCGCCAAGCTACACGGTCGGCAGCTGTTCTCAGACCGGCGGGAGCCAGTGCACTGGCGTGAAAACGTATCAGCAACCGATTCCGGATCCGCTCAGCGCGGTGGCCACGGCGATGGCTGCGCTAAGTACGAATGATTTCCCGAACAAAGCTTGCAGCGGCTCCACCGCCGTCTCGTATGAAGCCGGTGCTTGTTACAACTCCGGCAATCCGACGTTCCCGTCTAAAATGAGCGGCACCTACTATTTTACGGGGAACGTCAAGCTTAATGGCAGTCCAACCATAACAGGGACGGCGACCTTGATTTTTTTCGGAGGGGCATCTTTCACCGTTACCGGAACCCCGACCATTCAACTGACGGCGATGACGTCGCCCACCGGGCCATCGACACTGTCCGCAACGGTGAAGGCTCTGATGACCAAGCTTCTCATCTATGATGACGAGGCCTATACGAAGCAAGGCGTCAACATCAGTGGCACCTCCACGAGCTATTTCAATGGCACAGTTTATGTGCCTAAGACGCCTGTCACGTATGGAGGCAACTCGTCGGGTGCCCCCAGTTCCGGTTGTTACCAAGTCATAGCCTACGCTGTGTCATTCACCGGCAGCACGACGCTGGACAACTCTGGATGTGTTGGCTCTGCGGGTAGCGGGTCGGCTGCAGAGCCGAATATCCAAACCGTGCGTCTGGTGCAGTGATGAGAAAGCTCGACCGGCGCGGGGTTGCCGCCTTCGAGTTTTGCCTCGTCGGCGGATCCCTGTTCGTCCTGATGTTCGCCATCTTCGATTTCGGACGATATGCGATCACGCTGCAATCGTTGCGCATGCTTGCCAGCGCCGGGGCGCGGGCGAACATCGTAAATTGCTACACGCCCGCGGTCATAGCGGGCACATCGCCATCCGCTTGTACTGCTGACTATCTGTCGGACTCGGACAAGCAGGCCATTGTTCCCTTCCTGTACAATGGCGGTCTTGCGCCGACCGTGAGCACCACCGCGTCTGCGTCTGCGCTGACCGTTACGGCGTCACAGTCGGGCTTCACTATGCTGGTGCCGGTGTGGGGCTCGGCCCTGAACGCGCCAAGCGCCTCCACCAAGATCCCGTTCTAGTTGTAATCGAGGCTCCCGGTGGATCGTTGGCGGTGCAATAGCACCTGGCGCAGGGGCAATCGCGGCCGGCGGCATGCTCTAAAGGCGCAAGGAAAAGTGGTGCCCCCGGGCAACATTTAACAGTTTTCTGCGGTGTTTACGCACTGCAGTCGAGGTCCCGCCTTGCCAATTCGGCGCATGATTGATGATGATCTTCGCTGGCGCGTTGCGCGGCCGGTGACTTTAATCCCGCGAGGGGACGATCAATCTGCGGCGCAACTGCCGAAAAGAAAATGACCGGTAACGGTTTGTAGTGGAACGAATTGTAAGCTCTGTGGCGTTGCGTGCGAAGGAGTGTTGCTAAGGCGCCCGGGAATACATTTTTGGGGCAGCCGCAGAATGCGGCAAGGGGTTTCGAGATGGGTGGCGGTCGCGTTTTCATGGGGCCCGGTGGTAGGCGTTTCGCCCTGAGCGTTTTGGCTCTGAGCGCAGGATTTGCCTTGGCAGGTTCCGCGGATCACGCCAGCGCAGCCGACCGGCGGGTGTCCGGCGGTGGCGTGTTCGTCAGCGAGATGAACGACGTCCAGCGCATCAAGGTGATCGTCAACAAGTCCAGGACCTTCCGGGTTGAGCAGGCCTTTGCCACCATCGTGGCTGGCTCGTCCGACATCGCTGACGTCAAGTCGTTGAGCGACCACCTGATCTACATCCAGGGCAAGCAGACCGGCACCACCAACGTCATTCTGTTCGATTCCGCGATGAAGCAGATCGGCATCCTCGATGTAGAGGTTTCGATCGACACCAACAGTTTGCAGCAGAACATCCGCGCCAGCACCGGCTCGCAGGGTATTCGCGTCTCCTCGTCGGAGGGGCAGGTGGTGCTGAGCGGGACGGTGGTCGATGCCGTCGCCGCCGAGCGGGCGATGGCGATCGCCACCGGCACGGTCGCCAAGGGGGGCACGGTCGTCAACGCGATGAGCGTCGCAGCGCCGCAGCAGGTGATGCTGGAGGTGCGTTTCCTGGAAGCGAGCCGCAATGCCGGTCGCGAACTCGGCATGAACCTTTATGCGGCCAATGCCAACGGGTCGAATATTGCGAACTCCGGGCTTGGGGGGCCGAATTCGATCAATACGAACAGCGGCCGGGTCGCGATGCCGAACGTCACTCCTCCAGCCGGCACGATTCCGTTGCTTGGAACGGCGGGGACGCTCATCGGGGCCGCGGGCGGTGTCGCCCCAACACCGTTCGGAAGCCTGCTGACCAGCATCCTACGAACCAGCAACGGCAGCTCGGTCGACTTGCTCATTTCAGCGCTGGAAACGAAGGGGCTTGTTCGCCGGTTGGCGGAACCGAACTTGACCACGCTTTCCGGGGATTCCGCTCGCTTCCTGGCGGGCGGCGAATTTCCGGTTCCAATCCCCAACACGACGACGAACGGCTTTCCGACGGTCACCATCGAATACAAGAAGTTCGGTGTCGAACTCGCTTTCGTTCCGACCGTCCTCTCGCGTGGCGTGATCAACCTGCGGGTCGAGCCGTCGGTGAGCGAGCTTGATTTCTCCAACGCAGTGACAATTCAAGGAACGACGATTCCGGCGCTCACGCGCCGCGACGCACGCACCACGGTTGAGCTGCGCGACGGCCAGAGCTTTGCCATCGCCGGCTTGCTCCAGACCCGCAACCGCCAGGACGTCTCGCAATTGCCTTGGATCGGCTCGGTGCCGGTTCTCGGTACGTTGTTCAGCAGCAAGTCCTACCAGCAGGAAGAAACCGATCTCGTCATCATCGTCACGCCGCGTCTGGTTGCGCCGGCGGCGCCGGGGCAGCGACTGGCCTCGCCGCTGGATTCACGTCTGCCGGCCAACGACGTCGATTTCTTCCTCAACGGCCAGATGGAAGTCCGCAAGCGCTACGACGACTACGTCAATTCCGGCGGTGAGGTGAAGGGGCCTTACGGCCACATCATCGCGCCCGAGATTCGGACGCCCGTTCCGCCCCCCGCCGCGGCTGCCGACCAGCCCGTCGTGAAAACCCTCAACTGAAGGACGCGGGAGATGACCATCAGGTATCTGGCTCTGTGCGCGCCCTTGCTGCTCGGAGGATGTTACGGGCTCGCGGGGCATGACGAGGTGGACCGCTATTTCCAGCGCTCCGACACCATCACGATGAGCGCCGGCGACGCCAAGCAGGTCAACGCCGTCACCCACACCATCACGCCCTGGCCGCGCTATGTCGGCGACACCAGGATCGCCACCGACGCGCGTCGCGCCGGCGCTGCCGTCACCCGCTATGGCAATATCAAGCAGCCGGTGGATCAGCTTCCCGATATCAGCGATGCGACGAAGCAAATGGGGGTACGGCCCACACCGACCCAGACAATCGACGTGCAAGGATTGGGAGCGGGTGCGTCCGCCGGTGTCTCGGTCCCGGTGGGCGGAGCGGGTGCGGGTAGGTAAAAAAATGAACTCTTTGGACGATTAGCTACTGTGCATGGGGTTGTTTTGCAGAATTTGGCTGCGGGCTGGCTTAGCTTTCGGGAAGCCGGCGGGGGACAAGGATCGATGCGGCGTCTCATCATGATGCTGACCTGTTGCTGGTTGGGGATCGGCCTTGCCGGGTGCGACTACACGGTGAGGGAGGCCGCGATCGTGGCGCCTGTCGATCCGCCGGGTGGCGATCCGGTGCAGGAGCCGACCGACGTCAAATATTACCCGTCTGACGAGCCGGTGCGGCTCGGGCTGGAGCAGTTCAACCGCGGCAATTACGGCATCGCCAATCGCTATTTCCGGGACGGCGTCGAGAAGGCGCCGAAGGACCTGACCGCGTGGACCGGCCTGGCCGCGAGCTACGATCGCTTGCACCGCTTCGACCTGGCTGACCAGGCTTACGCACAGGCGATTCGCCTCGGCGGCGAGACCGTGCAGATCCTGAACGATCAGGGTTATTCCTACATGCTGCGTGGCAATCTGAGCGCGGCGCGTCGCAAGTTCGAGAAGGCCTATTCCCTCGACCCGGAAAATCCAGTCATCGTCAACAATCTCGAGCTCCTCAACGGCAGCCGGAGATTCATTGAGCGGCCTCCGAACAATCAGCCGTAGGCCGATTGCCTCTCAAAAGAAGCCTCTAATCACATTCGTTCTTGGCCTCTCGATGCCGTAGATGTCGAATTGGCCAGATCACGCTATTGATGATGTCCACCCGTTCGGCTGGCACAAGGCCCGTCGCTGGATACTCGTCGGGTTTTGGAACGCACGCCGTGCCGAACAAAAAGTCCCAGAAGGGAAAGAAGGCGGCAAAATTCTTGTCCCGATGCTCCATGAGAACCGAGTGATGGATGCGATGCCATTGCGGGTTGTTGATCCATGTCACAAATCGACCGAGCGGGATGCGCACGTTTAGGTGCGCACAAGCGTCGGGAATGAAGAAGATAAAGCCCGTGGCGATGGCCATATCTGGCGGGATCCGAAACAAGATCGCCAGAATTGGAAGAAATGCGTCAGCCAGCACTCTCTCAAGCCAATAATGTCGGGCGCCGGTAATGAACGTAACCGCGTTCGCGCTGTGATGGAATGAATGCATAGCCCAAAGGAACGGGATGGCGTGCTGGAGACGATGGAATGTGTATTTATAGAGATCGAGCGCAACCACGACGCACGCCAGAGAGGCGTACCACCAATAGCCTTCCGTCGGTAAGTGTATCCAGCCAAGTCCGGTATAACTCGCAATGGTACCTGCAATACTTGCCGCGATCGGAGCGAGTAGGCTGGACAATCCGACGCTCACGATGGCCGCAAGCCAGTCATCCCGGAACTCGGAATTGGGAACGTCCGCGATAGGCCATCTGTTCTCAATCCACCTACTGCCGTAGATGGCTCCCAAGAGCAGAGCCAAGTAGAAAGCGGTACGCGTGACCTCACTCGACATCACTAACGACTCGTCCATTCAAGGCGGTGTTCAATCTCTAGAGTGAGCTTTAGACGCTCACGGAAGGCTAACTTTATTGATAAGCCGGACCAAAGACCGGGATGCAATTTGCCGTCTGCATAATCAAAGTTTAATAGTTCCCTATACCTTGAGAGAGCGCAAGTTATGTTGCGTGATTTAAGACGCTTAGTTGCCCAGGCGACTAAAGGACATCGTTAGCCTCAGCGCGCACCCGCGATAATTACCAAGTTGTTCAATACCGGCGTACTGCAGAACGCCACGACGATCGCGATGTTGTAGGGGTTGTTGCTTCGCCAAAGCAACCACATCATGAAATAGGTCAGAGTTAGTTTAGGGATCAGCCACCACACTCCAAGCCACGTTTGAGCAATATGCATAAACGGGTTTAGTTCGTGCAGGCCGAGATTCAGGATCACGTTTGTGGTAAAGAGGTCGGCGATCCCCAGAAACAGGACGGAAAGAACCAAGAGCGTCTTGATCAGATTTGCCTCGACCTTCGGAGCCGAAGACGACTTTTTGCGTGGCGCCACGATGGTCTGATAAGCGAAAGCGACTCCTTCGAGGGCGTTCTGCTGAAACCACATTTGTGCGTCTAGCTTTGTGGCGAAGACCCTCAGATGTTGTGGATCGCCAACCTCCTTGCTCGTGTCTGTATAGATCCAAACCTGCATCTCACAAACTTCTCCGGACAGCGATCTGATTCTAGACAGGCGAAGCCAGTCTAGAGAGTATGATGCCCAAGGGGACCGCAAGCGGCAACTGGCGATCGTAGCAATTCTTCATTTGCTACCGTAAAACGTTCTGGCTTGAAGATGTCCGCCCGGTCACGCGCGGGAGCAAGGCCAATCTTCGCGGTAAGCGGCCAGCGACGCGGTGGATGGATGGCCAGACAAAAAGCGGCAAGCTTCTGTGCTCTGAGTCATTGATACTTCGGCGGTACCGGTGTCGTCGAGATGTTCCCGGGTGAACGTTGCGGACGCCCGGCAGAAATTGAAGGATCGGTGGACAGATCACATGAGGTCCGGCGCCGATGGCACGATCGGCAAAAGGCGCCGATTTCGTTGTCGAATGGTCGTCGGCGCTCCCGCCGACATGAGGCTAACTTGAGAAAATTCCAGCATAGGCTGGCCTTGCTTCGAGGCACGCTTCGGTAAGAAAGTCGAACTTCCGCTGCCGCACAATGGAGCGTCATAGGAAGTTATGCCGAGGCTGCGACGACTGGCTTCCCGCAGGGTCGTTTCCACTGTAGGGCTCACTTTTTCTTAAGGGAACCACAGTAACCTGGGTTCATTGGTAGGCCAGTGAGGCTGAAATGAACCGCATTAAACCAATCTTGATACTTTCGGTCCTGCTGCTGGGCTGTGCTGACCTCGCCACGACAAACAGGTTTCTAGAACTCGGGCTTCACGAGGCAAATCCGATCATGGAGTGGAGTCAGACCTTGCTGGGCCAGTGGTGGTTGATACCCAAACTGGCAGCCACGGGAGTTGTCGCAGCCCTTCTTTGGCGCGCCAAGAACGTCTACAACGTCGCACTCGTAGTCGCGTTCCTCGCCACCCCCGTGATCAACAATCTGCTTCTCATCGCGGGCGCAAACTAAGAGTTCGAAGTCGAGCGCTGTCCGGCCAAAATTTTCCGCCGCTTCTTCTGGCGGCGCTTCAACCCTTCGAAGTCTGAGCGCGACGTTCTTACGGACGATTAGTTTGCATCAACGTACTTGTTCGCTCGCGGCCCCCTTGACATTACGAGCCGGAGAGCCGCGCGGACGCGGCTTGCCGTTGGATTTCGGCCGAACGTCGTAGACCGCCGTCAGGGCGACTATCCAGCCAGAGGGATCGCGCAACCGCGAGCGGCTCGATTCCGCGCCTCATCCACCAGTCCGTCTCCTTGCCGGCGCGATGCAGCTCGCGATGATGTGCTCGGCATAGCGGCACCGTGAACTCATCACTAACTTTTTGTCCAATTCCGTGATCCTGCGCGAACTTGAGGTGATGCGGGTCGCTCGGCTCGCGGCCGCATACCAGGCAGGCTTGCTGGGCGACGAACCTTAAGTGGTGGCGATCACGCTGTCGCAAGGGTTTTGAAATTGCGAACGCACTTGAGGCAGCGTCCGCGTTTTGGTCTGGATTGGTTACTATATCAGCTTCAGAGGAGCCTGACGCCGACGTGGGCATCCGCAATGCAGTCAATCGCGCGTCAAAAGCTTCGCGGAGCCGCTCGGCATCTTGCAAGCGAAGCGTATTTACTGCGGACCACGACCGGAATGCCCACTTGTCGAGTTCGTCCAGGGTCGTCAGTGATTCCAGTTCGACCATCATCTGGCCCTCCAGCTCTAACGAGGCTTTGGCAGACAACGGCTTGGTCAATATGCGCGCCGCGTTCGCTTTGGGCGCAGGCCTTTGAAAAGCGCTTCCGTTCAGTTTGGGGGGCGGAGCGGGTCTTCGGTCTTCTGAATCCCCATCGGTTGGGCTCGCGCCATTCGGACTGCTTGAGCGCGACGCTGGGATCGCAAGATCCGGTGCATCGAGATCATCCTCCCCGGCAATACCCACCAAAGTGAACAGGCCGTAGCGGCGCGCATACGTCAGCGCTGCGCCCATCCGGTGCGGGGCGGCTGTTTCGGTGACCGGGCACACCGGCCAGTCGGAGGCGATCCATTCGCCGGAAGCGTGGAGGAGAGTAGTCGTCAGTTTAATTAGACCCGTCTCGAGCTCAATCGCGGTGGCTTGCACTGTCGCGATTTCGTGCTTTGTGAGGCATTTACGGACGATTTCAAGCCCACTGGCGAGCGAGGCATAGCGGAAGGTGCGCGGCTCCTCGCGGGGAAAAGGCGAGACGATGGAGGCTGTCAGCGCCTTTTCAGGGTTTTCAAGCTCGGCCTGCGCTTTGGCAAGCGCTCCGGCAATTTGGCTCATGGTCTCACTTGATCGCTGCATAAGCTTTCTCCGGTCGGACGTGCGATGCTCTTTAATTGGGGTTAGACAGCGCAGAAGGGCTTAACCGACCGCGATCAGGTCAAAAGTGATTGCTCCGGATTTGGAGCGCTTAGCCCGCAAGCCGTGGCCAGTCGCCTCCTTGGCATCCTCCGGGACAAGCGCCTTCAATTCTGTTTTCGCCCGTTCGTGCTCCCCGGCGGCTTCACGGGTCTGCCGATAGACGGCCGCGAAGTCGGCCCAGGAGTTTGAGTTGCTCATGTCGACCACGCGGACTGCTTCAAGGCGCGGCCGCGGTGGTTCGATGCCGAACAGATGGGGTGGTTCACCGGTCTCGACACAGCGCCAGAACTTCTTTTCAGCCGACAGCAGCAGGTGCTGGTAAAGCGGATCGGCCGAAACGGTCATTTCTACCCACTTGCCGCCTCCAGTGATTATGGACAACACCGCCTTGCGCGACGCCGTCACCCACATATTGTGCTGCAATTGAGCCATGTGCTTTTCTGCGGCCGCCTCCTCGGAAAACGACCAGGGCAACATGAATTTGGCTTCGAACACGGCGCTGGTGGCCTCGATCCGCCCATCGAGCGTTGCTGCCATCCACCGGTGGATCGGATGAAACATCCGTCGCTGCACATCCACGACTATTTCGCCGGTGTTCTTCTCGTACCAGCGCCGGTTTAGATCCTCGGTCGCATTGCCTAATTGGACCAGCAGCTCCCCCGTCAGATCCGGTGGCTCGACGTCGCCGCGTTTTTCTCTCCAGAGCCGAAACAGGGCGGCTTGGTCTTTGCCCATGATGATGCGGGCATCCGAACCGCCAATGAACCCGCGGCGATCAACATGTACGGCGATACTATGTGAATTTCTCTTCCGCTTCATCGGCTTCATCCTTATTGCTGTGTTAGCGTGACCTGTGATTCTGCCACATGTGATAAAAGCACAATTTGATGCCTGTGACAAGTGCACAAGTTAGAATGGCGCGAGCGGCGTTGGATTGGACTGTTCGAGACCTCGCAGAAGCGACTGGTCTTCATCGAAACACGATCAACAACATTGAGGTGGGACGCTACGCAGGTGATCCGAAAACGCTCGAACTCATTGAACGAACTTTGAAAGCTGCCGGCGTTGATTTCATCGACGAAAACGGCGGAGGGGTTGGTGTCCGACTTCACAAAGGGAGCAAGCAGAAGCTGACATCAAAGTAGATGGCTCCCGCAACCTGCGGAGCCATCCCCAATGAACCCCCTGGTTCACGATAGGAGATTGCATCAGCTTAGGCAGCTCTCCGGAGCACTACAGTACGGCGGTAGCGGGACAGCCGTCGAAGCTGGACCTGCGAGCCTTCGGTCCAACGGGCAGACGCTGGGCGTGAATGCGCTCTCTCGCCGGTTTCGCAGAATCGGACTTCGCTGCGTCTCTGGGGCGTGTTTGGGCTTGCGGGGATCGAGCTGGTCGCCGCTCGAGTTGAACCCATTGCCGCAGTCGATATCGCGCGATCTCGCAAGCCTGAGAGGATAGATCGAGCAGCTTGAGCAGAGATAGCGCGACTATCGGCGAGCAGCTCAGGCCAACCAGAATCAATTCAGCCCCACCGTTGCCAGACTTTCCGAACAAGTGAACGCCAACCAACTGATTCGTCTGGAGCCGATGCGGCGCGCAGGAAAGTCACGCTGTCGCCGCGGACGACAGCTTCCGCCACGCCGAACCGCATGCCCTTGTCGCCGAAACCTAAGGCGGCTGCCGGTAAGCCGAAACCCTCGCCGTCCTCGCTAGTCCCGCTTCGGGGGCGGGTACGTCGGCGGGGGGACGCCGTGAAATTACGGCAGCATGGTTCACCGTAATAGAACGGAATCCACATGGCACTTAAGTACCGGTAGGGTACTGATGCCGGGGCTGGCATTTCATGACCGACAAGAATTTCAACCGGCAAGGGGCCGCTCTTTGAGCGGCCCCTTTCAGTTGGAGTTTGGCCGTCGAAAGGTCGCCCGCCTCCGGCAAAAGGCGCAATGGAGGCGGGCTAAGGGCACTATGCGGCGGCGGGCCCCCGGGGCTGGCAAGGCGACCCCCGCGCGCGATGGAACCGTAGCACCGTGGAACCCTGCCGGAAATCCGCAGTAATACCGGAACAGCAACTCGGCTGCCCGAGACGGTCGTGCGTGAACCCTGCGCCACACAAAGGTGATGCTGTTAAACAGCGGATTTGCGTGATTTTACGCCGTGCATTTACTGGAATTTACGTTTTTATTACTGTTGCGAGACTGCTTTCACTCTTGCAACCAATGCGGTCTATTCGACTGTCTAGCGGCTCCCAACTCCGGTGCAGCGAGAGGTCGGCAGCCGTAACGCCGTTGAGCGTCGCGACAACGACTCTTGCTCGTCGTTGCCGGAAACCGGCAGGGTCATTAGTCTTTTTTGAATCTTTATCTCGCATCATCGCGTGGACGCGCAGTTTAGCGGCGCTCTGTTTCGAGACGGGCGCGGTCCGGGATTTATCAGAGCTTGTTCGCGTCGGCTGGCGCAACTTTTTTGTGCCGGCAGGCCGTACCCGAAACGAAAATTTCAGATACGGGTTTTGATCCGGTATGTCTGGTTCTTTACCAACCGAAAAACGTGGTGCGGCACGGGTCGAGTTCTCGCGCGGTATCGATGTGCACATGGTGGCCATCGACGGGACATGGAGCCGTCAATGTCAGATGACCGACGTGGCCGATTCCGGAGCGAAGCTCAAGGTCGACGGCTCGATCGAAGGTCTTGCACTGAAGGAGTTCTTCCTGCTCCTGTCGACGACCGGTGCCGCCTTCCGTCGCTGCGAGCTGGCATGGATCAATGGTGACCATATTGGCGTGCACTTCCTGCACGGCAAGAATTCGAGCAAGGTGTGAATCGTCCGTGGAGGAACGTCGTAAACAGCCCCGCGCGACAGTTGACGAGGTAGCCTACATCGCCGGCGACGGGTCCAGCATGCGATGCCGCGTGGTCAGCCTGTCGAGTCAGGGCGCCGCTATCGAAGTGCCGGATAGAACTTTTATCCGACCTCGTTTTAGCCTGATGCTGGAGAAGGATCGCATCATCAGGGCTTGTCGTGTCGTCTGGTCGAGCGAGAATCGCATCGGCGTGGAATTCCTGGATTAAGGCTGCTAGTTCACGGTCAGGTCTGCACGCGCGCTTCTCGGACCCCAACTGGAGGCTGCCCAGGTCGACCATAGGCAGCCAGGTTGAGCCTGACCTCTGCGGCTCCCGCGCTGGTCGTCGGTTCGGTCGATGGCAAGATTTAATCTTTGCCGACCAAGATTTAGGCTTGCATCAAGGGAAAGTCTGGGCAAGCTTAAAAAGCCGCTGGGCATATTTTAGGCTGCGTATATTGGAATTTATGTTCTGTGCCGATCGAATTTCTGCTCTGGACTAACCTTCGGAATTTTATAAATGAGAACGCTGCTGATCATTCTTGCCATTTGGCTTCTTATTAACGTTCTCTTCGTCGTCGTGATGATTCCGCCGCACAAGTCGCGTCGTCGGGGTGTTATCGCGGGGATGACCGCTGGGCCGTCGGAAACGCACGCCGAAAGCGTTTCTCTCCGGCACGCCATTATCGCAATAGCGCTCGATGTATTCTTCTCGCTGACGCCCCCGTTTATCGAAGCCTACGATGCGATCAGAGGATTGGTCGGGAAGCGCCGATCCAAATCGAAAAAACCCCTCGATCCTTCCGACCGTTGAATTGCAAGCGGAAGGGGAGGCGGCTGACGGAAGCGGCCGTCAGATCCATCGCGATGCCGCCGCGCCCCAAAACCGTAACGGTCGTGTCAGTTCACCAGTATTGATTCATGCGATACGGCCGGGGAAGTTCGCCGTGGTAATAGATAATTCCCGGTCCTGCCACACGCCGATGGCGAAAGCCTGAGCGGGAAAGCTCGACGGCGATCGCTCGCACGTCGTGGCCAGCAGAAGCAGGATATTCGTAGCGGAAGGTACCGCCGTCTTCTGCAACGGGACTGTTCGGCCAATAGGTCGACGAGCCCCAGCCGTATCCCAGTCCCCACACGTTGTCGACGGTCGGAAGCCCGCCCGTTCCGTTCCGACTTCCGCCCGCGAGGGCGGATCCGGTTGTCACGATGGTGCCGAGGCCAAGAAGCGCGGCAACCGCCAATATGCGTGAAGTACCTTGCATCGCATTTCTCCTCTCAGGTCAGACGTCAAGAAAAAGGAGTAGGGGAAAGTTAAATCTAGCTGCTCTTCCACGACGACGGAAGCGGATAGGAGCGCGTCCGGAGAAACCTTGAAAACGCGAGTGGCTTGACTTCGTGGAATCCGTGTCGGCCAAAGCGCAATTGGGCGCTGTTGTCTTTGGCCGCGCGTTCAGCGCCTGGGTACAAGGTTTCGTGGGATCTGCCCGTAGGCTTGATGTCGACTGTGATGTTTGCAGTCCAACATCCCGGCGTGAACATTGCTGGCGCGTTAGCAGTTGCAAAAACGATAACGCTTGCCTTGGTTGGTCGGATCGATAGTCTTTGACACTTTAATGACGTCTATTTCAGCACTTTTGGGGCTCCCAAGTGACGAACGATACCGCTGTATTTGATGCGTTACGCTTCGATCCGCGTGAAGGCGAAAATATCGCAACGGGCCGAATAGGGACCCGCGAAGCTATTGTTCGAGACGGTTTGCTGGTTGATCCGAGTACGCTCGCTTATTGTCCCCATCAATGGATTGACGACAGCGGCTATCTCAATCTCGATCTCACGAGACAATTCCCTTACTCGCTTGCACTTTGACGGGTCGAGATTGCTTTCGAAAAGGGATGGTGCCTGCTGCCGCTTGAAGCAATCGTTCTAAGGTTTCGATGACGAAGGATCTTTGGCGTCCAGCCAGAGCCGAACGCGAATACCGAACCGCTTGTCAGCTCTAGCTTGCGCTGAAACGGTGGCCGGTGAGGTCAGTTCGGCCCAAGGACGGCGTCGACCTGACGGCTGTCCCGTCTGACGATGAGGATCGCCCCATTGCGGATCGCGAATTTCGCGCCAAGCAATTTCGGCACCTTCTCTGTAACCGGGGAAGGAAAGGGTATCGTCGTCCCGACGATCGGATCGCCAACAGCCGGTGCCGCGGCGGAGCCGATGCCTGGCGCGGGCTTGATATATTCGCGAACGAGTTGGATTTCTTCGCGTGACAGCGAGAGCGGGGCTTGTGGGGGCGGATTGTCTGCTGTCCGCTTGCTCCGTTCTTCCCGCGCCTTTTCTTCGGCCTGCCTGGTTTTCTCTGCCAGATCAAAGCGTGAAAGCTTGTCCTTCAGCGGCGATAGCTCGCGCTGCAGAGTGGAGATTTCTGTCTCCAGGGACCGGATCTGTCTCAAGGCGATTACAGCGCCGGCGCAGATGATCACGACCAGCAGGCTCACGAGCGCGATAACGATTCCGTTGACGTTGGCTCCCTGGCTGATCGTCCGTGTTTTCGGCAGATCGTCCTCGATGTGCCGCCGCCAGAGCGCCCCCATGCGATGGAACTGCCGCGCAACTGCGCCGAACGTCCGGGCCCGCCAATCGGGATTGTTTCGCGCTGGATCGGGTTCGCGTGAAATGAACTGCTGCCGGGCCATCGCCGATGGTGGAGCCCTTGTCGGCGGCGGAACGACCGCCTGCGGAGCAGCCGTCGCCGCAGCCAGGTCCGGTGGGATCGGCTCGGCCGAAGCTCGAGATGCGTCGTCCTCGTCGTCGGTCGCGGCAGCTTCGGAGGCTTTGGAGGCGTCGGGTTCGACCTCTTGGCGGAGGTCGAGGTTGAATATTCTCGAGCGTATGTCAGCGCCGACCAGGTGGTCGATGATCTCCAACGAATTCGCTTGGGCAAACGAGCGATCGGGGAGGCCCTCGACGACTGAGCGGCCGGCCTCGGTGATTTCCAGACTATCGCCATCCACGACGGCGAGGCCGGCCTCGATCAGCTCGCTTCCCGCTGAGACCTGCTGCTCGACCTGCTCGTCGAGTTGTCCATCCTCGCTCGCTTCGAGCTGCCGGTCGAGCTCGGCGAACGTGATCCGTCCGTTCGGACGACTGGCAAGTGCAACAAGAATGGCAAGATTGGCTTGCACGGCGACCACGATGATCAAGCTGGACGTCAAACGAGATGCAACGAGCAGACGACTGAACGGCGCTCGACTATTCGGCGATTAGGGCCTTGATTGAAATCGCCTGCTTTGGCACTGTCGCGCATTAGCTCGTGAAGATCGAGGGCAACATGCCAAAATTGCTGGCCGCGGCCGCCACTTCCCTGACTGTGATGTTCGTTTCAAGCGCCGCGCATTGCGGCCCCTATCCCTTCGGAGACGAACCGTATCGTCTCGATTTCGGTTCCGAACCGCAGATTGACGCCGCCTGCTGGAAGTGGAATTGGCAGCAGTATCAATGGAATAATTACTGCCCGGTCTACGTCCAGCCCAAGGCGTATATGTATCCGAGGTCGCAGGGCGTCGTGCTGCGCACCAAGGGATAGCCAACGCGCCGTAGAACTCTCGTCTCAATGGGCGAGAGTGCAGGCGATTTGGGTGTGCGTTCCGAAGTTTAGCAGAGCATTTTCGCGGAAGCCGTCGAGCCAGACGCCCCGTCCGGCATAACGGTAGCCGACGCCCATCGGCACCATCCGAACATGCGCACCGCCATGTCCGCCGGTGTGCAGAGTTGCGGTAACGACCTCGCCGGCAACCGAGACTGCGATTGGGCAAAGCGGGTACTGTCTGCCGTTCTCACAGACAAACACCAGGTCGCTGCAGCTTCCAACGGGGCCCGATGTCACCAGGCCCAAATCGGCGGCGCTGGCGGCGCTCGTACCGACCGCCAGACCTAAAAAGATCGCTGCCCCAAGAAACCCCTTGAATCTGCTCTGCATCGCGGCCCCCAATGGCGAGAAATATCCGACCAAAAGAGCAAAAATGGCGTCAAAGGTCAATCAGCAGCGCTTCGTTTTGCAACGCGCCGAACCAGGCATGGGGGCAAATCGGCGCGTCACGACAATTTGCGCGGGGCTGGGCATCGACCATTGGTCCACGAGACCCTTTGGAACCAGCGGACGCCGGAAACCTGAGAACTCGCCAAGGCTCGTGCGAGAATCTCAGGATAAACTCGATTTAGCTCCTCGGAAATTGCCCGCAAAAAAGCTTTAGTTGCGCCCACGACATCGATCATCGCGATCGCGAAGGCCTGTTCGGGAATCGCCTTACATTTATCGAAGTACCGCCGCCTCGCGGCAGGTCTGTTTGGGCGTTTAAAGGGCCTCATGATCTCTTCGGCCACTGTGACTGAAATGCCGCGGTCGGCAGAATTAATGGCACATAAGTTCCCTTTAAGTGCTCGGACGGTCCCTCCGTAGTGGCGCGTGGTTGACCGGCCGTCTGCGCCCGTGACAAGAAGTCGCGTGGGGAGCAGGGGTGGTCACACGCGATTCGAGGCACTGCCGATCAGGGCATGCGAGTTTGCCGTAATTTAACGGGGCGGCCGTATTGTTAATGTTTGCTTTACGGCGGTGCGTGAACCTGCGGCAATGATTTCGACTGTGCGGCTATTCCGCCGGGGACCAAGCGAGCAGGTATGGAGACAATGAGCACAGGCCGCCGTTCAATTCTTGCAGCCCCTTTCATTCGTTGCGCCGCCGTGGCGTTTCTCATGACCTCGATCACGACTGTAGCCAGGGCAGATGAATTTGCGGGGCCGACCTTCCGCAAGGGTCTGTGGCACTTCGTTCGTACGCTCGACATGATCGCCCATCGCAAGTCGAAGCAACGCTTGCTCGAGCGGGAGTTGACGGCCTGCGTCGATCCGACCGTCTCGATGAAGGCGACGTTCTCGTCTCCCTCGGTCGGCAGCTGCGTCTCCGCGCGGCCCGAAAAGAAGAACAATCAATACACGTTCGCAAACCGTTGCGATGTCATGGGACCCGTCAGCACGGTGATCACAGTTCATAGTGACGAGTCCTACACTGAGCAGAATGAGCTCAGCGAAGGACAGGTGCCAAGGGTCGAACTGGTGGTGGCGCATCGGATCGGTGATTGCGGAACAGACACGGCGCAGGTTTCTTCTGCGAAGACGCTCTCTCACTGACGCCACTGTGCCATCTGGCGCGAGTTGTCGCGCCGAAATGGCGACGGGCACTTGCGTCGGTCTCGAAAGCGCGGAAATATCCCCGTGTTACGGGGATGAGGCGCGTGATGAGGTCGTTGGCCGAGATCGTTTGCTTTGCAGGGCTGTATGCCTTGGTCGGCGCCGCGGCGGCCCAGGGCGCGCAGCCGCCCGCGGCGCACTCCGCCTTGAGTGAGCTCGTCAAGATCGACTCATTCCAGGCGACGCGGCGAGCTGACAATTATGGAATTGCCAGTTTTGTGCTTTCCAACGGCACAGACAACAAGATCGACAGCGTTGAGCTGACTTGCTGGATGGATGGGGATCGAGACCGCGCCACGACAGTTTTGGTGTGGGCCAACCAGCCTGTCGCCGCGCATGCGAGCTACGAGTTCAAGAACGTCAATATCGGCGTGGTTGGACCTAACGCTCGCAGCGAATGTGAGGTCACCCGGGTGCAATAGCTTTAAGCCCGGGTCGATGGACGGTCTGTCGATATTGCCTTTGGTCCCGGGTCTGGACTGCCGCTAGATCTTCTGACCGCCAGGTCCCACGACACTGACCGTTATCTTTTGGATCTCGGTTCGACCGCCAGCATATTTGACCTCGATGGTCAGCTGATCGTTGCCTGTAAAATCCGGAGGGGATTTGTAGAACGCAATGTATGCCGGCACTTCCAGTGCCAGGCAGGCCTTGTAGTTGGTCGCCTTCACCTTGCCGGACTTTACGACGACCTTTCCCGAGGTCGGAGAGGTTGCCAATCGGATGGTCGGAAGCGGGCCGGAGGTGCAATCGGGCCTGACGTTAATGTAAAGCCCGATCTGAGTGTCCTTGTTCGGTAGTGCCTTGATCGTGCGTTCAACCGTCTGCAGATCTGGCGCCGGCGGATTTTGAGCAGCCGCGCTCTGCAACCCGAAAAGTCCCGCCAGCACGGCTGTTACGAGTAACTTCCTCATCTTTTGCTCCAGCTGCCGCCCTAGGACTGGAACGACATTGCAAAAACGGCGAGCGATTTCGCCCCGTTTTGCGACATGTCGCGCGCCGCGCGGCCCTTTACCACATCCTGATCGAAAGTATTGATTAACCAAATAGTTTTCTTGACCCCCGCGGGGGTTAACAATAGCTTAAAGATACACTTCGACGTAAATTTACCTGCAATTTTCACTTCACGTTCTTTTCGCGGAGAGATTTCATGAACGAGCAGTTTCGGGTTGCCCAGGCTACTGGTGCGGGAAATTCGAACAACGCATCTCCGCCGCGCATCTTCAAGCTGACCAAGCCATTCGCCGACCAGGCGGTGGTGTTGAATCTCGGATACGACCAGAAGGTTCAAGTCGACTTTTCGGCTATTTCGAATGAAAAGATCACCCTCGTCCATATTGGCGAGAAGCTGATCATCCTTTTCGACAATCACTCCACCGTGACGGTCGAGCCGTTCTTCGACTCCCGGCACGACCAGCTCGGCAATCTCACCATCGAGGTCGCGCCAGGCCGCGATCTGACGGTCGCCGAGTTTGCGAGCGCGTTCCCGATCATCAACGATCCCTCCGCGGCTTCGGCCGTTCTCCCCGCGGCCGGCGATGCGCTTGGGCAAAACAACGCGCAGGCCAGCGGCGCGAACTTCAGCCCGTTTACGGTCGACCCCCTGCCGCCGGTACCCACCAACACCCTGGCTCCTCAGGAGGAGTTGCCGACGTTCCAGGTTGATTTCCCAACCGGCTTTGTGTTGCAGCCGACGACCCCTCCCGCGCCCACGATCTCGCTCGGAACCCTGCCGGAACTGGTGGTCGATGAGAGCTTCCTGACGGCTGCGACGAACGGCATTGACGGCTCTGGGACTGGTCCTGCAGGGACGACGGTAGCTTCAGGATTGTTGCCCGTCACGCTCAACGTGCCCGGCGGGCAGCAGTCCCTGGCCTTCGCGCTGTCGATCAGTGCGCCCGGCGTGGACACCGGGCTGATCGATTCGCAGACCGGAAATCACGTGTACTTGTTCGTGGAGAACGGAGTCGTGGTCGGCCGTGAAGGCAAGGATGCGGCTGCGGCGGCCAGTGGCCTGCAGGATTTCACGGTGTCCGTCGATGGCAGCGGCAAGCTGACGCTGACGGATCTGCGCTCGGTACATGAAGGTACGGGCGAGAACGGCGACGTGAGCGAGGGCACCCATGTGCCCGCCGGCCTCATCTCGCTGACGGCCACGGTGACGGACAACAGCAACCAGAGCTCGAGTGCGAGTGCTGACGTCGGCCCGCATCTGACGTTGCAGGACGATGGTCCGTCGATCCAGGTCGTCCTGGACGGTGAGGAGCGGTTTATTCCGAACTTGACCGTCGACGAGAGCAACCTGACGGCTCTGACCAACGGCATCGACGGATCGATCCACAACGGCAACAACACGGCGACCGCGTGGTTCGGCGGCATTTTCCAGGCGGTGACTGGCGCGGACGGCGTGGCGGATCCGCAGCATCCGATCAGCTATGCGCTGTCGATCGATGCCTCCAAGTCGACCGGCCTGGTGGACTCGCAGACCGGCGAAAATGTCGTGCTGGTGATGAACGGCACGACGGTGGAAGGCCACACCGCGTCGAGCAACCTTCTGGTGTTCACGCTGTCGGTCGACAGCAATGGTTTCGTGACCTTCACGGATGACCGTGCCGTGAAGGAGCCCGACGGCACAAATCCGGATCTCAACGAAGGCATCAGCATCGCCAGCGGTGCGGTGACGCTGACGGCGACGATCACCGATAATGACGGCGACACGGCGAGCACGGGCATCGACCTCGGCAAGCAAGTGACGTTCCTGGATGACGGTCCGAGCATCGTGGTCAACAACTCGGTCGAGCCTGTGGTTGCGGTCGACGAGAGCTTCCTGCCGAACGGCTCGACGCCGAACGCGGCGCTGACGTCCGCGACGGGCAATTTTGCCGGCGCGTTCACCTCGGTGCAGGGCGCCGACGGTGCGACGATCGCCTATACGCTGGGCGTGTCCGCGCCGGGCGCGAACTCGGGTCTGACCGACTCGCTGAGCGGGCAGAGCGTGCTGCTGACGGTGAACGGCAGCGGCGTGGTCGAGGGCCGCACCGCGATCGGCGGCGACCTCGTGTTCACGGTGTCGGTGGGCGGCACCGGCGTGGTGACGCTGACCGAGTTCCGCTCGGTGCATCAGAGTTCGGTGGACAGCCCGAGCGACATCAGCGAAGGCATCAGCCTGAACAACGTCGCCAACCTGGTGACGCT
>NZ_JAUIZJ010000021.1:0-1823 GCF_030435535.1 Bradyrhizobium sp. WYCCWR 13022 | reverse complement strand
GCTTCGGTGTCAGCGGTAACGTCCAGACCGACGGCGCCGGCAACTCGACCGTCTATCTCCAGGGCGGCACGATCAACGACGTGCTGAAGGCGATCGACCTTGCCACCGGCGTGCAGACCGCTTCGATCAGCGCAGGCGCGGCGACGCTGACCACCGCCACCGGTCAGATCAACTCGTCGATCAACGCCTCCGGCCAGCTCAAGCTGTCCACCGGCGTCAATGCCGACCTGTCGGTCACCGGCACCGGTAACGCGCTGAACGTGCTCGGCCTCGCCGGCAACACCGGCACGGCGACGGCGTTCACCGCGGCTCGTACCTCCGGCATCGGCGGCATCACCGGCAAGACCTTGACCTTCTCCTCCTTCAACGGCGGCACGGCGGTCAACGTCACCTTCGGCGACGGCACCAACGGCACGGTCAAGACGCTCGATCAGCTCAACTCGGCGCTGCAGGCCAACAACCTGACCGCCACGATCGACGCCAACGGCCTGCTGACGGTCTCGACCACCAACGACTACGCGTCCTCGACCATCGGTTCGAGCAGCGCAGGTGGTTCGATCGGCGGCACGCTGACCACGGCACTGACCTTCTCGACGGCTTCAAGCCCCGTCCAGGATACGGTTGCCCAGACGGCCCGCGCCAACCTGGTGTCTCAGTACAACAACATCCTGAGCCAGATCGACTCGACCTCGCAGGACTCCTCGTTCAACGGCGTCAACCTGTTGAACGGCGACCAGCTCAAGCTGACGTTCGACGAGACCGGCAAGTCGAGCCTGAACATCACGGGTGTGACGTACAACTCGAAGGGTCTGGGCCTCGCCGCGCTGACCAACGGTGTCGACTTCATCGACAACGCCGCGACCAACAAGGTGCTGACCAACCTGAACTCGGCGTCGAGCACGCTGCGTTCGGAAGCCTCGAGCCTCGGTTCGAACCTCTCGGTCGTGCAGGTTCGTCAGGACTTCAACAAGAACCTGATCAACGTGCTGCAGACCGGTTCGTCGAACCTGACCCTGGCCGACACCAACGTCGAAGCGGCCAACAGCCAGGCGCTGTCGACCCGCCAGTCGATCGCGGTCTCCGCGCTGTCGCTGGCCAACCAGTCGCAGCAGAGCGTGCTGCAGCTGCTTCGCTAACAAGCGGACGACATCGCAAGCAAGATCAGGCGGCGGGGCTTTTGCCCCGCCGCTTTCTTTTTGCGTCGGCATCAAGGTGCCCTTCAGCAGGTGGAAGCGATGGGTGCGAGCGCAGCGAATTGCCCACTCTGAGTTATGGTTGACAAGTGGCAAACGCCCGGTTGCTGCACCGAAAAGCATCATTTGATCATGACGATACGAGATGGCTCGATCCGGCGCCGATCGCGCATATGGTGAATCCGCGCAAGGACTCGCGCAACACGCTTCATGCTTTGTTAGCCGTCTGCGTTCACCGTCCCGGCATCGATTAATCCTAATCGAAGTTTGTTGCGTTGCGTACCAGAAGGGTAACACTCAATGTCCGGTATTGTTCTCTCGTCCTCGGTTCGTCAGAACCTGCTCTCCCTCCAGTCCACCGCTGATCTTCTCGCCACCACGCAGAGCCGTCTGTCGACGGGCAAGAGCGTGAACTCGGCCCTGGACAATCCGACCAACTTCTTCACCGCACAGTCGCTCGACAACCGCGCCAGCGACATCAACAACCTGCTCGATGGCATCGCCAACGGCGTGCAGGTGCTGCAGGCTGCCAACACCGGCATCACCTCGCTGCAGAAGCTGATCGACAGCGCCAAGTCGATCGCCAACCAGGCGCTCCAGACCACCGTCGGTTATTCCACCAAGTCCAAC